>NZ_VCHX02000082.1 GCF_005768555.2 Streptomyces sporangiiformans | reverse complement strand
GCCCGCTCCCCCTGTGCGGGCCGCCGCCGGACGTGTGACCGGCCCTCGGGCCGCCGCCGGGCGTATCCACGCCTCGGCGGTCGTACGGAAGGACGTGGAGTCCAGGTGGCAGCGCACCGCAAGCCGAGACAGCGCTCAGTGGCCGGGGGTACGACCCGCACAGCCTTCACGATCGCGCTCGCGGGCGCGGCGAGCGCGACCTCCTTCGACGGGGCGGGGCACGCGGAGCCGCAGCTGACGCCGGATCAGGTGAAGGCGAAGGTCGACAAGTTGTACCAGGAGGCGGAGGTCGCCACCGAGAAGTACAACGGCGCCAAGGAGAAGACCGCCAAAACGGAGCGGCGGCTGGGCTCCCTTCAGGACGAGGCGGCGCGCAGGACGGAACGGCTCAACTCCGAGCGGGACGCCCTGGGTTCCGTCGCCGCGGCGCAGTACCGGGACGGAGGCCTCGACCCCGCGCTGCGGCTCATGCTCTCATCGGATCCCGACCAGTACCTGGACGGGGCCGCGTTCGCCGAGCGCGCCGGGAGCCGGCAGGCGACGACCGTCTCGCGCGTACGCAAGGAGCTGCGCGAGATCGAGCAGTTGCGCGGGGCCGCGCATGTCGAACTCACCTCGCTCAAGTCCCAGCAAGCGGATCTCAGGCGGCACAAGACCACGGTCACCGGGAAACTGGGCGAGGCCCGGCAACTGCTCTCCCGACTGACGGCGGAGGAACGGACGCGGATCGGGGCGGACGACCCCACCACGGCACGCGCCGCGCGTTCCGGGTCGGCCCCGCACGACCTGGGCTCGACCACGGCTGCGCCCAACTCCCGTGCCGCCGCCGCGATCTCGTACGCGTACGAGAAGCTCGGCAGCCCGTACGTGTGGGGTGCCACCGGGCCGGACGCCTTCGACTGCTCGGGGCTGACGCAGGCCGCGTACCGCTCCGCGGGCATCTCCCTGCCCCGGACCACGTACGCGCAGATCGACTCCGGCACACGCGTCTCCCGGTCCCGGCTCCAGCCCGGGGACCTGGTGTTCTTCTACTCGGGCATCAGCCATGTGGGGCTCTATGTGGGCAACGGGCAGATGATCCATGCGCCCAATCCTTCGGCGCCGGTGCGGTTGGCTCCGCTGGACGAGATGCCGTTCGCCGGGGCGACCCGGGTGGTGTGAGCGGGTGCACCGGGGGTGGGGTGGGTTTTTCCTTCCCCAACCCCACCCCTTCCCGAAACTGGGGGCTGCGCCCCCATACCCCCCATCGCTCGCACTTCGGCTGCGGGCCGGCCGTGGCTGGTCGCGCAGTTCCCCGCGCCCCTAAAGGGGCGCACCCGCAGTCGGCCACCGGCGGGAGGGGGCGTGTGCCGGTGCGTCATCGCCCGTCGCGTAGGGCTTGTCTCAGGAGACCCGCGCCTACTTACCAGCCCACGGCCGTACGCCCCCGCGGCGACGGGCGGACGCACCGGCACACGACCCCGACCCACCCACCACCCCACCCACCGGAGAGTCAGCGCAGCTCCCGCAGCGCCTCCCCCACCACCGTCACGCCGTCCTCGATCGCCGATGCCGCGGTCGCCGCGTACCCCAGGAGCAGTCCCGGCGGGCCGCCCGACCGCTGACGGTGCCACGAGAGTGGGTGCACCTTGACGCCCCGGGCCAGCGACGCACCGGCGAGTTCCGTGTCCCTCTCGTCGCCCTCGAACGTGACCAGCAGATGCAGCCCGGCCGCCGCACCGTGCACGACCGCCCCCGGCAGATGCGCCCGTATCGCCGCGATCATGGCGTCCCGACGCCGCCGATGACGCCGCCGCAGCAGCCGCAGATGCCGCTCCAGCTCCCCCGACTCCATCAGCCGAGCCAGCACGAGCTGCGGCAACACCGCATTGCCGAGATCCGCGAACCGCTTCGCCGCCACCAGCGCGTCCCGGTACCGCCGCGGCGCCACCACCCACCCCATACGCAGCGCCGGCGCGAGCAGCTTCGACACGCTCCCCATGTAGCAGACCCGTTCCGGCACCATCGACCGCAACGCGGGTACGGGTGACCGGTCGTAACGGTGCTCGGCGTCGTAATCGTCCTCGACCACAAGGCCGCCCCTCTCGGCCCACCGCATCAACTCCCGGCGCCGCGCGCCCCCGAGCACGACCCCGGTCGGAAACTGATGAGCCGGCGTCAGCAACACCGCCCGATGACCGGCCAGTTCGGATACGAGCACGCCGTCGCCGTCGACCGCCACGGGCGGCGTACGAAGCCCCAGGTTCCCCAAGTGCTGGCGGATCCCGAGCGACCCCGGATCCTCCACGGCGATCTCCCCGGCCCCCTCCTCCCGCAGTACACCGCCCACCAGCGCGAGCGCCTGCGCGGTCCCCGCGACGATCAGCACTTCCTCGGGATCGACCCTGATCCCGCGATTGCGCCCCAGCCAGTGTGCGACGGCCCGCCGCAACTCCACGGTCCCCCGCGGATCCCCGTACCCGAACCCGTCGGCCGTCAGCTCCCCCAACACCTCACGCTCGGCCCGCAACCACGCCGCCCGCGGAAACGCCGCCAGATCCGGCACTCCGGGCGACAGATCGATGCGCGCGGGCGCGGTCCGGATCAGGTCGAAGACATCCTCACCCGGGGGAAGGCCGAACAGGTCGGTGGAGCCGGGCCGTCGGGGCGCCAGTCGCCGACTGCCCCCAGCCTCCGCAGGCCCGGCTCCCGCAAGCCCGGAACCCACAGGCCCGGCGCCCACAGGCCCGGCCACCACCACCGTCCCCTGGCGCCCCCGCCCCACCACATGCCCGTCCTCCGAGAGCCGCTGATACGCCTCGGTCACCACCCCGCGCGACACCCGCAACTCGGCGGCGAGCACACGTGTCGCCGGAAGCCGGCTTCCGAGCGGCAGGCGCCCGTCGGCTATCGCGCGCCGCAACTGCCCCGCGAGCCAGTCGGCCCGCCCGCCGAACGGCGCGTCCCGTATGTCCAGCTGCAGGAAGTCCGAACCGGCGGACGAGGCCTCACCCACGGGAACCCACCGGAACCGGACCCCCAGCTATGGACCCGTCGAGGACAACCTCTTTGGACCTGTCCATCGGACCATTCTCGGACAAGGCTCACCCCATGACCACCACCACACCCATCGACTACGTCCACGGCTACTCCGCCCACGAGTCCCGCCGTCTCGGCGACCAGGCCGACACCCTGGCCCAACTGCTCCACGCCGACACGGCCTACCCCGCGGGCAGCAAGGTCCTGGAGGTCGGCTGCGGAGTGGGCGCCCAGACGGTCCACCTGGTCGAGGCCGGCCCGAAGACGCACTTCACGGCGGTGGACATCTCGGCCGCCTCACTCGCCCAGGCCCGGGCCCGCGTCACGGCCCAGGTCCCCGAGGCCCGCGTGACGTGGCACCAGGCGAACCTCTTCGAACTCCCCTTCGCGGACACCGAGTTCGATCACCTCTTCGTCTGCTTCGTCCTGGAACACCTGGCCGCCCCGCGCCAGGCGCTGGCCGCCCTCCGCCGCGTCCTGCGCCCCGGTGGCACCCTCACCGTCATCGAGGGCGACCACGGCTCGGCGTTCTTCCACCCCGACAGCCCGTACGCCCACGCCGTCATCGACTGCCAGGTCCAACTCCAGGCGGCATCGGGCGGAAACGCCCTGATCGGCCGCGAGCTGCACCCCCTCATCACCGGCGCCGGATACGACGACGTGACGGTCCGCCCCCGCACCGTCTACGCCGACCGCTCCCGCCCCGCCCTGGTCAACGGCTTCACCCGCAACACGTTCACCGCCATGATCGAGTCCGTACGCGAGGAGGCCCTGGCGGCGGACCTCATCACCCCCACCGACTGGGATCGGGGCATCGCGGACCTGCACCGAACGGCATCCGAGGACGGCACGTTCCACTACACGTTCTTCAAGGCGGTGGCGGTGAACCCGGTGTGACCAACGGTCACACCAGTCGTCGTGCCGTGGCCCAGCGGGTGAGCTCATGCCGGTTCGACAGCTGGAGCTTGCGCAGCACCGCCGAGACATGGGATTCCACGGTCTTGACGGAGATGAACAGCTGCTTGGCGATCTCCTTGTAGGCATAGCCGCGGGCGATGAGGCGGAGGACCTCACGCTCGCGCTGGGTGAGGCGGTCGAGGTCCTCGTCCACGGGTGGGGCGTCGGTGGAGGCGAAGGCGTCGAGGACGAAGCCGGCCAGGCGCGGGGAGAAGACCGCGTCGCCGTCCTGGACGCGGAAGACGGAGTCGACCAGGTCCGTGCCGGTGATGGTCTTCGTGACATAGCCACGGGCGCCGCCCCGGATCACGCCGATGACATCCTCGGCGGCGTCGGAGACGGACAGCGCGAGGAAACGTACGGGCCGCTCGGCATCCGCCATCAAGGCGGCGCAGCGGCGCAGGACTTCGACACCGCCGCCGCCCGGGAGGTGCACGTCCAGGAGGACGACCTCGGGCCGTGTCGCCGTGATGACGGAGACCGCCTGGTCGACGTCGGCGGCCTCTCCGACCACCTCGACACCCGTCCGCTCGGTCTGCCCGATCTCGGCCTGGACCCCCGTACGGAACATGCGGTGGTCGTCGACGAGGACCACCCTGACCCGGCGCTCGACCGCTCCGCCAGCCGGCGTGCCGCCGACAGGCGTGCTACCGGCAGGCGTGCCGCCCGCGGGCTCGGCCGGCTCCACCGGCTCGCTCGCCCCGTTCGCGTCGCTCATGTCTCCGCCCTCTCCATCTCCAGCTCGACCTCCGTGCCGCCGTCCGGCACCGCGCGCAGTCGGGCCGTGCCGCCGTTGCGCTCCATGCGGCCGATGATCGATTCTCTGACGCCCATGCGGTCGGCGGGTATGGAATCCAGATCGAAGCCGGGGCCTCGGTCCCGGACGGACACGAAGACCGACTTGCCCTCGACTTCGGCGTAGACCTGTACCGCGCCGCCCTCGCCACCGTACTTGGCCGCGTTGACCATCGCTTCCCTCGCGGCCTGCATCTGGGCGCCGATTCTGTCGTCGAGCGGGCAGTCGCCGACGACGACAACCTCGATGGGCACCCCGTGCTTGTCCTCCACCTCCGCCGCGCTGCGCCGGACCGCTTCGGCGAGGGTGTCCGGTTCGTCGGCCTCGTCCTTGCCGGTGCCCTCCGGTTTGTAGAGCCAGGAGCGCAGGTCGCGTTCCTGGGCGCGGGCGAGGCGGCGCACCTCGCTGGCATTCTCCGCGTTCCGCTGGATCAGCGTCAGGGTGTGCAGGACCGAGTCGTGGACATGGGCGGCCACCTCGGCCCGCTCCTGGGCGCGGATACGCATCAACCGCTCCTCGGACAGGTCCTGGGTCATGCGTACGAGATAGGGGCCGGCGAGCAGCGCTATGCCCACCAGGACGGCGAGCGCCGCCTGCAGCACCGAGCCGAGGTGGGCGGCGGAACCCTGCAGGACGAATATCCCGGAGACCCCCGCGGTGACCAGGAGGACTCCGGCCGCCGAGCGGGCCAGGTTCAGGGTGCGCCGGCGGCGGCCCACCTCCACCCAGCGGGCACGCCGCGCGTTGTCCGCCTGGCGCCAGACCAGGGCGACACCCGCGCCGACCAGAACGGCGGGCCAGAGATACGCCTTGGCCCCGCCGCTCAGGTCCACGTTGCCGACGAAGACCATGGCGATCACGACCATCGCGAGCAGCGCGACGATCTGGCCCTTGTCGGGCTTGCGGGCGACGAGTCTGCGGCGGCCGTCGGAGGAGACCTCGGCGACGATGGCCGGGGGGCGCCCGGCGTCCACGCCTCCGACGCCGAGCGGCACGAAGAACCAGAACGAGGCGTACAGCAACGCCCCGAGCCCGTCCGACAGGAACAGCCCGACGAAGACCACCCGCACCCAGGCCACGGGCAGCCCGAGATGTCCGGCGAGCCCCCGCGCGACGCCTCCGAGCCAGCGTCCGTCGCTGCTGCGGTAGAGCTTGCGCGGCGGCCGCGGGTTCTCGACGGGCAGGGCTGCGGCTTCCGGCATGCCATCGATGTTCACACGCCGGGCGCCCCAGGGCATCAGGGTCGACCCCCGAGACTCCCCTGATCTTCGAAGGCAACGTCGCTGGGACGTCGCTGGAATGTCGCTGGAAGCTCGATGGAAGCTTCGATGGAACGTCGATCTGATCGCCGAACACTCCTCGAAGTCGGGGGCGATTTCAGGGTTCGGCCAGGGTCGTCCCGACTGCCGCCGAGCCGTCGCGGCCGTCACCATGGACACATGACAGATCAGCAGGACGCCGCGACGGGTCCGGGACCCGGCTCCGGCCGGGGCCGTGGCACGGGCCTCGGCGAGTCCCCGGCCGCCGCGGCGGAGGATCCCTTGGGGCCCGCGGGGCCTGCGGGCCCCGAGATTTCCGAGGTCCCGCGCAGGTTCCGGCGCGACCGGCGGCACAAGATGCTCGGCGGTGTGTGCGCGGGGCTCGGGCGGCAGTGCGACATGGACCCGGTCATCTTCCGCATCGGGCTCGCGGTGCTCTCGGCGACCGGCGGCCTGGGCCTCATCTTCTACGGCTTCGCCTGGCTGTTCGTCGCATACGACGACGAGGACGAGAACGAGGTGCGCAAGCTGCTCACCGGCAGGGTGGACGGCCAGGCGCTGACGGCCGTGCTCTTCGCGCTGGTCGGCTGCGGGGTGTTCCTGTCGATGCTGAGCAACGGCGGGGTGATCAGCTTCGCCGCGATACTCGCGCTGCTCCTCGCGGGCGCCGGGTACTGGTCGCGGCAGCGCGGCGCCCCCGACGCCGACCCGCTCGCCGCCCAGGCGGCGGCCGACGCGCCCCCGGAGGCACAGGCCCCGCCCGTCCCCGCCTCCTTCCCCTCCTGGTGGCGCGACCCGATCATCAAGGACGGCACGTATGTGGGCGGCACGGGCTACCTGTGGGGTCCCGGGGACACTCGGGACCGGGACATCGGGGCGGCGCTCGACCCCGCGCAGGGCGACCACGGCAAGGACATACGCGCGCGGGAGCCGAAGTCGCGCGGCCCTCGCTGGATCGGCGGCTGGCTGTTCCTGCTCGCCCTGCTGGCGGGCGCCCTGGGCACCGGCGCGACCTGGGAGGACCACGCCCTGGGCACCAGCCTCCAGGCCGGCCTCGCGGGTGCGCTCATCGTCCTCGGCCTGGGCATCGCGATCAGCGCGTTCCTGGGGCGTACGGGAGCGGGGTCGATCTTCCTCGCGGTCATCACGGCGGGACTGCTGGCCGGCTCGGCGGCGCTGCCGAAGGACATCAGCACGCACTGGGTGCGCACGGACTGGACGCCCACCGCGATGGCGGACGTCCAGAGCGCGTACGACCTCGGCACCGGCGTCGGCACACTGGATCTGACCCGGCTCGACCTCCCCAAGGGCCGGACCCTGACGACGAACGCCGAGGTGGGCATGGGACGCCTCGAGGTCGTCGTGCCCCGCGACGCGACCGTGAAGCTGACCATCGACGTGGGCGTCGGCGACATCCAGCTGCCCGGCGACGACAAGAAGGACGTGGACGTGGCCCCCGACAAACACAGGCAGCTGACCCTCAAGCCCACCGGCGAGGCCAAGAACGGCGGCACGCTCGACCTCACCCTCCAAGTCGGCGTCGGACAAGCGGAGGTGACCCGTGCTGCGTCATGACGTCCAGCCCGGCCGACTGATCGCGGGCTCCTTCCTCACCCTCGCGGGCGTCATCTACGCCGGCGACGCGGGCGGCCTCTGGGATACCCCTTGGTTCGTGGTCATCCCTCTCGTCACCGGCGGCCTGTGCCTGGCGGCGGTCGCGGGCACCCTGACCCATGCGATACGCCTCCGGCGCAGGCGTTCGGTTTCCCGGGGCACGTCCACGCCGGGTCGGCCGAGCCGCCCGGCCTGACGCCGGACCGACTAGGGACCCGCTAGAGACCGGCCAGGGACGAGCTAGGGACCGGCCAGGGACCGGCCAGGGACCGGCTAGGCGAGACCGCCCGTGGCCCGGATGTTCTGGCCGGTGATCCAGCGGCTGTCCTGGCCGGCCAGGAACGCCACCACGTCGGCGATGTCGGACGGCTGCCCGAGCCGGCCGAGCGGCGTCAGCTGCACGACCATGTCCAGCGCCTCCTTCGGGTTGGTACCGCGCAGCAGATCGGTGTCGGTGGCACCCGGAGACACCGTGTTGACGGTGATACCGCGCGGTCCGAGTTCCACCGCCGCCGCCGCGGTCAACTGCTCCAGCGCACCCTTGCTGATCATGTACGGGGCGATGCCCCTTCCGGCCCGATGGGTGTTGAGCGTGGAGATGTTGACGATGCGGCCGCCGTCGGGCATGTGCCGGGCCGCGTACCGGACGGTCAGGAAGGCGGCCTTCAGGTTGACCGTCAGCGCGCGGTCGTACAGCTCCTCCTCGATGTCGGCCAGGGGCGTCGGCGTGAAGTCCAGGGCCGCGTTGTTGACCAGGATCTCCACGCCGCCCGACCGGCTCTCCGCCGCGGTCTCCATCAACTGCTCCGCCGCCCCGGCCTCCGCCAGGTCCAGCCGCACCGCCCGTGCGCTGCCGCCCGCGTTCTCGACGGCGCGGACGACGTCTTCCGCGGCCTCGACGCTGCTGGCGTAGTTGAACACCACCTCGGCCCCGTCGCGGGCGAGGCGTTCCACGATTCCCCGTCCGATGCCCCGCGAACCCCCGGTGACGACCGCGGTCCTGCCTTCCAGCACTGCCATGTCGGTGTGTCCTCCACGCTCCGTGATGATCCGGCACACCGAACCTACCGCCGCCACAACGGCTATGACGGGGCGTCAACGGACAAGGCGGAGTCCAGGAGCGTGCGCGGCCCGAGGCGCCGACGCCTCAGTAGGCTCCCGCTCGCTGCCTTCGGCGTGCTCGGATCCTCGCGTCGATCGAGAACACCGATGCTCCGGCGAGGACGAGGGGGAGCCAGGCCATCAGGTAGGCGAGGTCGTTGCCGTAGTAGTACGGATCCGACTGCCAGCTCACGGTGAGCCAGAGGCTGAGGGAGATCAGGGCGCCGCCGAACGCTGCGAGCCGGGCGAAGAGGCCGATCAGGGTGCCGATACCGACGGCGAGTTCACCGGCGGCGATGGCGTAGCCGAAGCCGACGGGGTTCTTGAGGGACAGGTCCACGAGGGCCGGGATCGCCGAGGAGTCGCGTACCGCGCGCATCATGTCGCCGATGGAACCGGAACCGGCCTCGGACAGGAACGCGCTGTCGGTGATCTTGTCGAGCCCGGCGTAGATGAAGGTGACACCGAGGAAGACGCGCAGGGGAAGCAGGGCGTACCGCGTGGCGGTGTCCCTCCAGTCCCCGCCTCCGTCGTCCAGGTAACCGGAGTGCGTGTCCATGCGCATGCTGTGAGTCATCGCCCTCCGCCGCCTCTCACCCGCCGTACAGTTCACCCCTCAACAGAAGATACGTGCGGCAGGGCTCGACGGCTCAGGACCGGGGGGAACTTTTTCTGCCAGGTTTTTCCCTCCCCCGGCCGGCCCCTTCCCGAAACGGGAGCTTCCGTTCCCAGACCCCCATGGGCGAACCCATCGCCCCATAATGTGCGTATGGCCGAGATCATCCAGCGTGACGGGACCTGGGCCTTCGACGGCAGCACGGTCCGGATCACGCCGGGACTCCACCGCTCCGTACCGCTGTTCCGGCAGACCTACGGAGAGGTCGCCGTGCCGCTCGAAGCGGTCGCGAGCGTCGTCTACGAGCCCGAACGCAAACGCGGCCGCCTGCGCCTGAGGCTCCGTGAGGGCGCCGACCCGCTGCTTCAGGCGACCGGCGG
Organism: Streptomyces sporangiiformans; assembly: GCF_005768555.2. GTDB lineage: Bacteria > Actinomycetota > Actinomycetes > Streptomycetales > Streptomycetaceae > Streptomyces > Streptomyces sporangiiformans. Next base: position 4,731 of record NZ_VCHX02000082.1, on the reverse strand, counting down.
GCGCCTTCCCGACGCGGCCGACCCGTACCGGCTGACGGTGGACATCGACCGCTCGGGCGTCGCCGAGTACGTCGCCGAGGAGATACGCCGCGCCCTGCTCCTCGAGCAGATCCCCAAGGAAGCCGCGAAGGACTACCTGCTGCCGGGCCCTCCCGTGCCGGTGTCCGTCCGCTCCAGCGACGGCACGGTGTCGTTCGACGGCATCCAGGTTCGTATCGACTGGAGCGAGTCCTCGGACCGCGTGAAACGGGCGACGGGCCCGCGCATCATCGACCTGCCGGATCTCGTGCAGGTGGAGTGGCTTCCCAACTCCGGTTACGAGGACGGCTTTCTGCGCTTCATGACCCGCGAGACGGTGTTCTCCAAGCTCCCGCCGGAGAAGGACCCGTTCGCCCTGGACCTGTGGGGCAGCGCCCGCCGCGATCTGCTCACGGCGCTCGTCGCCACCGCGGTCACCGCCCGCCTCCCCCATCCGTCCACCCGCACCGGCGAGTACGTCCCCGCTGCTCCGCCGCGTCTCCCGGCGGCGGCCCGGGACGCCGTACCGCCCCAGCGCCGGCGCCCGCCCCTGGCCGGGTCCGGGGCCGAGCCCGAGGACCATGACGTACTTCTGCGCCGACTGAGGGAGTTGGGCGAGCTGCACCGCGACGGCGTGCTGACGGACGAGGAGTTCGCGGCGACGAAGGCCGCCGTGCTGCGCGGATTCTGATCCACCACGTGAGTCCCCACGTGATCCACCACGGGCCGCCGTCCGCCCGAACCGGGAGCCGCCACGGCCGACCGGCCGTGATGCGCGCTCAGGACAGCAGATCCGGCTCGCTCCGGCTGATGTCCTGCCACAACGGCTGATAGTTGATCCACGCCACCAGGTCACCGCCGAGCTGCTCGCGCGTCGCCACCGCCTGGCGGTGGTCGATGAGCAGCGGCCGGCCCGCCGCGCGGGCGGTGAGCTGGACTTGGCAGGAGCGTTCCATGGACAGGAACCACCAGGCCGCCGCGTCGACCGAGTCGCCGACGGTCAGCAGGCCGTGGTTGCGCAGCACGAGCGCCTTGCGGGAGCCGAGCGCGGTGGCGATCCGCCGCCCTTCCTCGGCGTCCACGGCGACACCTGTGTACGCGTCGTACAGCGCGTGATCCTCGTAGAACGCGCAGCTCTCCTGCGTGATCGGGTCCAGCAGGTCGCCGAGCGCGGCCACGGCGCGTCCGTGCACCGAGTGGCAGTGGGCGACCGCGACGACGTCCGGGCGGGCGGCGTGCACCTGGGCATGCACGGTGAACGCCGCCTGATTGACGTGATAGCGCCCCTCGACCACCTGCCCCTCCCCGTTGGCCATCACCAGGTCGCCGACAGTGACATGCTTGAAGGGCATTCCGAACGGGTTGACCCAGAAGCAGTCGCTGAACTCCGGGTCGCGCGCGGTGATATGGCCGGAGACCCCGTCCTCGAAACCGAACCGCCCGAAGATCCGCAGCGCCCCCGCGAGCCGCTCCTTGCGGTGCCGCCGCTCGTCCTCGAGCGACTCGTGCATGGGCGGCATGGCGAATCGAAGCTGGTCGGTGGGTAGGGGCAGGGGCGGCGTGGGCCCGTGCATATGTCCTCCAGCCCAGAGGTACGGACATCTTTACGGGCGGGAAGTTACCGTCGGTCCGCGCAGGAGAACAGTCAAGTTCGTGAAGAGAGTGCGCAACCGTTGTGCGGGGTCGTTTGTCTGGCCTGCAAGCGACCGACTAAGCGGTTGGACCACAGAGAAGCCGGCCGTCAAGACGTGAACCACTCAAAGCGGTTGGGCCGGGAGGAAAGGGAAGACACATGAGAGGAGTCATGAACAGAACCGAGCGCCGGATCGCCGAGATGCTCCGGCAGATCGCCACCCGTGACGTCGTCGTACTGGACGACCTCGGGGGTTCGGCACACAGGCTGGCCGCGCTCACCTACATCGCCGTGCAGTACGGGTTCCGGTACGAGGTGGCGAGCAGGCAGGGCCAGACGCTCCAGGTCCACCTGATCCGCGACACCCGCCCCGAGGCACGCGAGCGGGGCACGGCGGCGCTCAGCCGGCTGGCGGCGGGCCGTACGCCGGGTATGCGCCCCGGCACCCTCAAGCCGTTGCCGGACGCGGCCCCCGCGGTCGGGCTGCTCAAGGCGCGTATCGAGTTCGACTGCCTGGACGACGACCTGGACTGGCGCCGCAAGGCCGCCTTCATGAGCGCCAGCGCGGTCCTGATGGCAGTGCTGCTGATACCCGCCGGCTGGAGGGCGTCGCTCTGCGCGAGCGCCGCCATGGCCGCGGTGTTCGCGGTCTTCCTGCGCCTGGAGGTCGTCCGCAAGGACCGGCTCGCGCGCCGGCTGCGAGCGGCCGGGATGCTCTGAGGACACACCAGACACCCCGCTTCAGCGCCTTCACCCACCACACCCTCGCACCCCGGTGCGTGGTGAGCCGTCCCCTTGGAGGGTGGTCCGTCACGCGCAAGAGGTGGAACCGCCGTAGCTGTTCCACCTCTTGCGCACCGGGCTGACGGGGCCGTACGGACCTACGAAGTGATCCGGGAAGCCGCCGAGAACGTGACGGCCGCGGTCACTCCCACTCGATGGTCCCCGGCGGCTTGCTCGTCACGTCGAGCACGACGCGGTTGACGTCCGCGACCTCGTTCGTGATCCGGGTCGAGATCCTGCCGAGCACGTCGTACGGGAGGCGTGACCAGTCGGCGGTCATGGCGTCCTCGCTCGACACCGGCCGCAGCACGATCGGGTGACCGTAGGTCCGGCCGTCGCCCTGGACGCCGACCGACCGCACATCCGCGAGCAGCACGACCGGGCACTGCCAGATGTCGCGGTCGAGGCCCGCCGCGGTCAGCTCCTCGCGGGCGATGGCGTCGGCCTCGCGGAGCAGGTCGAGGCGTTCCTTCGTCACCTCACCGACGATGCGGATGCCGAGGCCCGGGCCCGGGAACGGCTGGCGCTGGACGATCTCGTCCGGCAGACCGAGCTCCTGGCCGACCATCCGGACCTCGTCCTTGAAGAGCTTGCGCAGCGGCTCGATCAGCTGGAACTCGAGGTCCTCGGGAAGCCCGCCCACGTTGTGGTGGGACTTGATGTTGGCCGTGCCCGTACCACCACCGGACTCGACCACGTCCGGGTAGAGGGTGCCCTGGACCAGGAACTCGACGGCCTCGTCGGAGCCGCTCGCCTCGGCGATGATCTCCGCCTGCGCCTGCTCGAAGACCCGGATGAACTCGCGCCCGATGATCTTCCGCTTCTCCTCGGGGTCCGAGACACCCTTGAGCGCGGTGAGGAACCGCTCCTCCGCGTCCACGACCTTCAGCTGTACGCCGGTCGCGGCCACGAAGTCCTTCTCGACCTGCTCGGTCTCGCCCTTGCGCATCAGACCATGGTCGACGTACACACAGGTCAGCTGGGAGCCGATGGCCTTCTGCACGAGGGCCGCGGCGACCGCGGAGTCCACACCGCCGGAGAGCCCGCAAATGGCGCGCTTGGTGCCGACCTGCTCACGGATCGCGGCGACCTGCTCCTCGATCACACTGCCGGTCGTCCAGGACGGGGTCAGGCCCGCGCCCCGGTAGAGGAAGTGCTCCAGGACCTGCTGGCCGTGCGTGGAATGCATGACCTCCGGGTGGTACTGGACGCCGTACAGCTTCTTCTCGTCGTTCTCGAAGGCGGCGACCGGAACGACGTCCGTGGACCCCGTGACGGTGAAGCCATCGGGGGCCTCGCTGCACGCGTCGCCGTGGGACATCCACACCGACTGCTCGTCCGGGGTGCCCTCGAAGAGGGTGGAGCCGGACTTGGAGACGTGCAGCTGCGTACGGCCGTACTCGCGGGCGCCCGTGTTGTCGACGGTGCCGCCGAGGGTCGTCGCCATCAGCTGGAAGCCGTAGCACATGCCGAAGACGGGGACACCGGCCTCGAACAGGGCGCGGTCGACGCTCGGGGCGTTTTCCGCGTACACCGACGAGGGGCCGCCGGAGAGGATGATCGCCGCCGGGTTCTTGGCGAGCATCTCGGCGACCGGCATGGTGCTCGGCACGATCTCGCTGTAGACCCGGGCCTCGCGGACTCGGCGGGCGATGAGCTGGGCGTACTGCGCACCGAAGTCGACGACCAGGACGGTGTCGGGGGTGGCGGCAGCGGGGTTCGCTGATGGCACGGGTTGCCTTCCGGCGGTTTAGCGGGGATCTGTGCTGCCGATTCTAACGGGGACTGTGGGGAGGGCGGCCTGGGCAAGGTTTTTCGCCCCCGCCGCCCCTACCCGTCCCATCCCTGGGGCTCCGCCCCAGACCCCGCTCCTCAAACGCCGGAGGGGCTGAATTACCGCGGCCCGGGCCAATCACTGAAGGCCCGGGCTGCCCCTTTCTGCCNACCGCGGCCCGGGCCAATCACTGAAGGCCCGGGCTGCCCCTTTCTGCCGAGGCCGGCATCAATCAGCCCGTCCGGCGTTTGAGGACGAGGCCGTTCAGGCCGATAGCGGGGGTCTGGGGGCGCAGCCCCCAACACGGCCGTCTCACGATCCGAACCCGGCTTGGAGTGGGCCCGCCGCCCGGGCATACTGCCCGCATGCTCAAGCACCAGACCTTCATCTTTATCTATGGCAACCGGCCCACCGGCTGCCATGGTCGTGCTGCTTGAGCAACTGACAAGCGACTTCCCAGGCGCCCCGGGCCGACAAGGCCCGGGGCGCCTGGCGTATCCGGACCTCGCCGCCCCGGGGCAGC
>NZ_VCHX02000076.1 GCF_005768555.2 Streptomyces sporangiiformans | reverse complement strand
CGTCCCCCTTCAGCGGGGCGACGGCGGGCCCGTGCTCGACCAGCGCCAGACCCTCCAGGCTGCGGGTGCCCGTCACATCCAGGATCCAGCCCTGGGTCCCGGCCGGCGGCACCAACGCCCCGCCCGCTCCATGACGGGCCAGTCGAGGCACCCTCAACTCACCACCACGAACCGCGACTTGCGGCTCACCGGACGCCAGCGCGAGGCCCAGCCGATCCGCGGCGTCCTGCTCGTCGACATCGAGGTCGACGAGGACGAACCGGCCGGGGTTCTCCGACTGCGCGGAGCGCACCAGACCCCACGCCGCCGCCCCCGCCATGTCGACGACGTCCTCGTCGGCCGCGGCCGCCACCGCGCCCTCGGACACCAGAACCAGCCGCGTCCCCTCGACCCGCTCATCCGCCAGCCAGCCCTGCAACAGACCCAGCGTGCGATACGTGACCTCACGCACCGCGTCGACAGAGGGTGTTTCCGCTGCCGCGAGCGGCAGCACCGTCAGCACAGCGTCGGGCACCGGATGCCCCTCGTCGAGGGCGGCGATGAACGCGGCCAGGTCGGCGTACCGCTCCGCTCCGTCGAGTTCCGGCGCCTGCGCGCCGAGCACCGCCGACGAGCCCTCCGACAGGACGGAAGGCGTGGGGAGAGTGACCCAGTCGAGCCGGAACAGCGCGTCCCGGTGCGGATCACTCGCACGCGCCAGCTGATCCGCCGAGACCGCCCGCAGCGTCAGCCCGTCCACCGACGCCACCGGAGCACCCGTGTCATCGGCGACCCGCACCACGACCGAACCACCGATGCCCTCGGACAGCTGGACGCGCAACCGCGTGGCACCCGCGGCATGGAGACTCACGCCCTGCCAGGCGAACGGCAGCAACGTTCCGCCGCCCGACTGGGCCATCAGCCCACTGAAGTCGATGCCGTGCAGGGCCGCGTCGAGCAGCGCCGGGTGCAGACCGAAGGAACTCTCCGCGTCGGCGGGCAGTTCGACCTCGGTGAACACGTCACCGCCGTTGCGCCACGCCGCCCGCACCCCACGGAACACCGGACCATAGCCAAGACCGTCCGCGGCAAGCCGCTCGTACAGGTCCGCGACT
>NZ_VCHX02000075.1 GCF_005768555.2 Streptomyces sporangiiformans | reverse complement strand
CGTCCCCCTTCAGCGGGGCGACGGCGGGCCCGTGCTCGACCAGCGCCAGACCCTCCAGGCTGCGGGTGCCCGTCACATCCAGGGCCCAGCCCTGGGTCCCGGCCGGCGGCACCAACGCCCCGCCCGCTCCATGACGGGCCAGTCGAGGCACCCTCAACTCCCCGCGCCGGACTGCCACTTGTGGCTCGCCGGACGCCAACATCACATCCAGGACCGTGACGGCGGCCTCGTCGGCGTCCTGATCGACCAGGACGAACCGACCGGGGTTCTCCGACTGCGCGGAGCGCACCAGACCCCACGCCGCCGCCCCCGCCATGTCGACGACGTCCTCGTCGGCCGCGGCCGCCACCGCGCCCTCGGACACCAGAACCAGCCGCGTCCCCTCGACCCGCTCATCCGCCAGCCAGCCCTGCAACAGACCCAGCGTGCGATACGTGACCTCACGCACCGCCTCACCGGCCGAAGACCCGCCTGCCGCACGCGGCAACACCGTGACCACCGCGTCGGGCACCGGACGCCCCTCATCCAGCGCGGCACTGAGCGCGGCGAGATCCGCATACCGCTCCGCTCCGTCGAGCGCCGGACCGTCCGTGCCGAGCACGGCGACGGACCCGGCCCACGCGGCGGCGGCCCCGGACGCGGCGACCCAGTCGAGCCGGAACAGCGCGTCCCGGTGCGGATCACTCGCACGCGCCAGCTGATCCGCCGAGACCGCCCGCAGCGTCAGCCCGTCCACCGACGCCACCGGAGCACCCGTGTCATCGGCGACCCGCACCACGACCGAACCACCGATGCCCTCGGACAGCTGGACGCGCAACCGCGTGGCACCCGCGGCATGGAGACTCACGCCCTGCCAGGCGAACGGCAGCAGGGTGCCGTCTGTGGAGTCCGGCAGCAAGCCGCCCAGATCGATGCCGTGCAGGGCCGCGTCGAGCAGCGCCGGGTGCAGACCGAAGGAACCGCCGTCCTCCGTCGGCAGTTCGACCTCGGTGAACACGTCACCGCCGGTGCGCCACGCCGCCCGCACCCCACGGAACACCGGACCATAGCCAAGACCGTCCGCGGCAAGCCGCTCGTACAGGTCCGCGACT
>NZ_VCHX02000081.1 GCF_005768555.2 Streptomyces sporangiiformans | reverse complement strand
GGTCCAGGGGCTGGCCCCCTGGCGGGGTCTGGGGCGGAGCCCCAGGTGATGGGAATGGGTAGGGGCGGCGGGGGCGAAAACACCCACCCCCCTCAGCCGCTGACAGGACGCCCCCAACATTGAGACCTCCCACCTATCACACGCGGCCGAATTGAGTATTGGACGCGCTCAATGCGCCGGTGTCACGCTCACGAAGAGCCGTTGTCCCATTACGTCCATGCAGCAGGAGGCCCCGTCATGCCCGCCCAGCCCGACATCGTCGTGTGTCAGCCGTTGCGTACGCCGATCGGCAGGTTCGGTGGCGCTCTCGCGGGGCAGCGCCCCGCACAGCTGGCCGCTCTGGTCATCGCCGAGGTGGTACGGCGCAGTGGCATCGACGCCCGACACGTGGACGAAGTGATCCTCGGCCACAGCTACCCCAGCTCCGACGCCCCGGCGATCGGCAGGGTCGCGGCCCTCGACGCGGGCCTGCCGCAGACGGTGACCGGCGTCCAGATCGACCGCCGCTGCGGCTCCGGCCTGCAGGCCGTACTCGACGCGGCGATGCAGATCCGCAGCGGATTCAGCGAGGTGGTCGTCGCGGGCGGAGTCGAGGTGATGAGCGGGGCCCCGTTCTACACGCACGAGGGCCGCTGGGGCATCAAGGGCCCGGGTCTGCAGTTGCACGACGCGCTGGCGCGGGGGCGGGTCACGGCCGGTGGTGACAGGTATCCGGTGCCCGGCGGCATGATCGAGACCGCGGAGAACCTGCGGCGCGAGTTCGGCATCAGCAGGGCCGACCAGGACGCTCTCGCCCTGCGCTCCCAGCAGCGGGTGGCGAGGGCGATCGACGAGGGGCTGTTCAAGGACGAGATCGTCCCCGTCGTCGTCCGCACCCTCCCCCAAGCTCTCGGCTCCGCTCGAGCAGGGGGGACCCCCATGGGGGAGTCGGTCGTCGACACCGACGAGCATCCGCGGCCCGACACCACGGCGGAGCAACTCGCCGCGCTGCGCCCCGTCATGGCCAAGACGGACCCGGAGGCGACGGTCACCGCGGGGAACGCCAGCGGTCAGAACGACGCGGCCGCCGCCTGTCTGGTCACCACCACCGAGACCGCCCACCGGCTCGGGCTGACCCCGATGCTCAGACTGGTCTCGTTCGCCCGCGCCGGCGTCCCCGCCGCGACCATGGGCCTCGGCCCCGTCCCGGCGACCGAGGCCGCGCTGGGCAAGGCCGGTCTCACCCTCGGCGACCTCGACCTCATCGAGCTCAACGAGGCCTTCGCGGCCCAAGTCCTGGCCTGCACCCGCGCGTTGGGCCTGACCGGCACCGACCATGAGCAGCGCATCAATGTCAACGGCTCCGGCATCTCGCTCGGCCATCCGGTCGGCGCCACCGGGGCACGTATCCTCGCGACGCTGGCCTGGGAGACGCACCGCAGACAGGCCCGCTACGCACTGGAGACCATGTGCATCGGCGGTGGGCAGGGGCTGGCGGCGGTGTTCGAGCGCGTGTGACCGCCGATCACAGGAGCGGCGCTCCCGGGGCCAGGGTGCGTGCGGGCAGGACGTCGCGCAGGGCGCCCTGCGGGTGGCCGCGGCGCCGCCACTCCCGCGGATAGCCGACGGACACCTCTTCGAAGCGCACGCCGTCGTGGAAGGTCGTCCGCGGAATGTGCAGGTGGCCGTAGACGACGGCCGCCGCCCGGAAGCGGCGGTGCCAGTCGGCTGTCAGTTCGGTACCGCACCACAGCGCGAGCTCGCGGTACCAGAGAACCCGGGTCGGCTCTCGCAGGAGCGGCCAGTGGCTGACCAGCACGGTGGACAGGGCGGGATCGAGCGCGGTCAGGCGGCGTTCGGTCTCGGCCACCCGGGCGCGGCACCAGGATTCCCGGTCGGGGTAGGGGTCCGGGAAGAGCCGGAATTCGTCGGTGCAGACGACACCGGCGTCGTACGCGCGCTGAAGAGCCTGCGCCTTGGTGGCCGTGCCTTCGGGGCGGAAGGTGTAGTCGTAGAGCAGGAACAGCGGAACCACCACCAGCGGACCGCCCGGCCCCTGCCACACCGGGTAGGGGTCCTCCGGCGTGACGACCCCCACCGACCTGCACATCTCCACCAGGTGGCGGTAGCGGGCCTCTCCGCGCAGTCGGAGGGAGTCGTCGTCCACGGTCCACAGTTCGTGGTGGCCCGGCACCCACACCACTTTGGCGAACCGCTGGGACAGGGTGCGCAGGACGAGTTCGATGTCCTCCGCCCTCTCGGACACGTCTCCGGCGAGCAGCAGCCAGTCCTCGTCGGTGGTCGGGCGGGCCTGGACCACGAACTGCCAGTTCTCCTGGGAGGAGACATGCAGATCGCTGATGGCCAGCAGCCTCGGTCGTGTCCCCATCCGTTCACTCACCTCCCGGCGCGGGCGGGCATGGTCATCTGCCTTGCTGTGGCGCCTGCGCGGAGGACGGCGGGCCGTCGGCGAAGATCTTGCGAAGGGTTCCGGTGCGGTACAGGGTGATCTGGGTGACGACCTGCAGCGCGATCCACGTCACCGCGTACAGCGCGCCGTCCAGCGCCGGAACCGTGTCGACGGGCAGCGTGTAGGCCATCACCACGCGCAGGGCCGCGTCCACGAGGAGACCCCACCCCCACATCACCGTCAGTCCGCGCCACACGCGGACGAAGGACGGGTCCGTCGCCAGCAGGTGTTCCAGTGCCGCGCTCCGGCGCGGCAGCATCGCCTTCGCCGCCTGATAGGTGAAGGGCCGCTTCGTGAACAGGGTGATGAACAGCCAGACGGCGGCGAGGGCGGTGAAGGCGCCGTTGCGCGCCAGCGCGGCGCGAGGATTCGCGGTCACCAGCGTGGCCAGAGCGCTCACGGCCAGGATGGCGAGGGTGAACACGCCGATGGCGTTGATCGTCCGGTGCCTGACGGCCCCGTACAGCGCGTGCGCGGCGGGGGCGGAACCGCTGAGAAGGAGTGCGGACACCTCGCTGAACCCCGCGCCACGCAGGGTGTAGTAGAGACCGATCGGCAGGACGATGTCGAAGACGACGGTCAGCAGGAAGGCCCCCGCCGACGAGGAGGAGCGCACGGCGCCCTGCGCCTCTGCGTCGACCGGAGAACCGTCGGGGGAGTCATGGGCCGGGGCGGGTGTGCCGGCTGCGGGGCCGGACGGGGCGCGGGGCGGTTCTTCGGCGGGGCGGGAGGCGGCGGAGGGCGTCACGGGAACACCTTCTGGGCTTGTTCGGCGGGAGAGCCGGCGCCGGTGCGGTCGGCCGGTTGTGTGCAACGGTCGAAGATGTCCGTCAACTGCCGCGCGCAGCGGTCGAGGTCGAGCTCGGAGCGGGAGAAGTGACGTTGAAAGAAGGCATCGATCGCCGTGCGGATCACCATCGCCATGGTGTGGGAGTCGAATGTCCCGAACTCCCCGGCGCTGCGGCCTTCTTCGAGGAGATCGACCAGTCGGTCCACGGACATGACCTGCCGCTCGACGCTCTCAAGACCGTCTATTCCCCGGCAGTGCTTGAGCGCGACGATTTCCGCGAGAGCCTTGGCGTGTGCCGGGTACCTGGAGACGAAATCGAAGTTGGCCTGGATGTATGCGCCAACCTTCTCCCGGTATGTGTCTTTGTTGTTGATGTGGGATCGGGAAACCTCGCCGGCGATTCCATGGATGGTGTTGACGATCTCCATGAACAGCTCTGTTTTTCCGGAGAAATGATAGGAGATCATGCCGGTGCTACTCAGGCCCGCATGTCTGGTGATCTTGTCGAATGATGCCTTCGAGCATCCGAGTTCGGCGATCGTCTCGATTGCGGCCTGTACTATCTGAGCCCTCCTGGCCTCCTGTGTGAAGGTCAGAGAATTGCTGTGCTTGATCCGTGAATTCATGGTTCCAAATGATGGTGACGATGCAGTCGGTTGCCCGCGTGTCCGACAAGTGGCATGCATTCCCCTACTGGTCGACGGTCACCCGCACCGCTTCCCGGCGGACCGCCTCGACCAGCTCCATCGCTGCCACGGTGTCATGTCTCAGGTCGGCTCCCTCCCGCGCCGAGTCGGTGCCCCCCGCTCTCACCGCCGCGGCGAACGAGGCGAGACAGGCGCCCAGTTGATCGGCTGCCGGAAGCGTGAACCGCTCCTGGTGCCCCTGCTCCTCGAGCAGCACCACCGGTTCGTACGCCGGCGGGGGCGTGAAGGCCCGGTCCACCGTCACCCGCGCACGATCACCCCAGAGGGTGTACGTGGACGCATAGGCGTGTTCGAAGCCGAAGGCGATGTGGGCCAGGACCCCGGAGGGGGACACCAGCAGCGCCTGCCCCGACAGGTCCAGCCCGTCCGTAGCCCTGGTCCGAAGTGTCGCTCCCGCCACGCGAACACCCGGCCCGAGAAGCAGTCCCGCCGCCCGCAGCGGGTACACCCCCACGTCCAGCAGGGCACCACCGCCCATGTCGCTCGCGTACCGGATGTCGTCGGCGGGCAGCGGCGGGATGCAGAAGGCGGCATGGAAGGAACTGAGGGTGCCCAGGCGCCCCTTCTCCAACAAGTCCCGCACGAAAGAGTGCTGAGGATGGTGCAGGAACATGAAGTTCTCCCGCAGCACCACGTCGTGCTCCTCGGCGAGGGCGCACAACTCCCGTGCCTCACGGGCGTCCACTCCGACCGGCTTCTCCACCAGGACGTGCTTGCCCGCCCGTATCGCCTTCGCCGCCCACTCGTGGTGGAGCGCGGTGGGCAGGGAGATGTACACCGCCTCGACGTCCGGCCGCTCCAGCAGCGCGTCGAAGCCGGACTCCGCCGCGCAGCCGAAGTGCGCGGCGAAACGCTCCGCCTTGTCCGCGGACCGCCCCGCGAGGGCCACCAGATCCACCTCGGGCACACGCACGGCGGTGGGCAGCGTACGGCGCCACGCGATGGACGAGGTACCCAGCGCACCCAGCCGCAGCGGACGGCCTGCCCGGTCCGTCACAGCGTCCGCGCCCGTCACGGCGTCCGCTCCGGTCGCGGCGTCCCCGCCGGTCACAGCGTCCGCAGCGCCGCGACCAACGTCCTGGCCTGGACGTTCAGATGATGGCTGTACTTCAGCAGTGCGTCCAGTTGCCACGGTGTCACCCAACGGAAGTCCTCTGCGGCCGAGGTGGGGAAGTCCTCCTCCACCTCAATGATCATGTAGCGGCTCTGCGCGTTCCGGAAACGTCCGCCCTCCTCCGACAGCGCTGTGTCGTACAGCACGCCGGCCGACCGCCGGCGGAGGACCTCTTCGAGGTAGGGCGGCTGATCTGCGGGCGGCAGATGCGCGTAGTTCTCCGGAGCGCACTGTACGGTCGGGCCCAGTTCCACCACGTCGAGGAAACCAGGTTCGGCCCGGGCACGCAGCAGCGCGTGCCGCACCCCTCCGATATTCCTCACCAGCAGCGCGGCGATACCCGTCCCATGGGGCTGGAGCAGCGGCTGCGTCCAGGCAGGGACCTCACGCCGCCCGGAGGACACGTCGACGCCGACGATGCTGAAGAACAGTCCGCGCGCATGCGACAGCGCGTCGCCCGACCGGCGCCAGCCCTCGGCGTCCTTCAGGGGGATCAGCTCGACCGCGCCATCGTGTTCCGCCCGGCGCCGCGTGATCCAACTGCGGATCTCCAGGTCCTTGTGCAGCGCCGACGTGTGGTCCCGCGCCGAGTCGCCGCTTGCGTACCGCCAGTCGGGCAGACAGGAAAGGACCGTTCGCGCATCCATGTTGACCAGGTTGTCGTGATGCAGAAGGGCATTGACCTGACCAAGTGTCAGCCAGCAGAAATCCCGCCCCGCCTCGACCTCGGGCCCCACCTCGACGACCATGTTGCGATTGCGCTTGTGCAGGAACCAGGATCCCTGCTCCGACTGCAGCACGTCCGCCACCACCTTGCGCGGATCGGGCACGCGGAAGGAATCCAGGTACGGGACGGCCGACCCGCCGTGCAGCCGGGTGTAGTTGCTCTTGGTGGCCTGCACGGTCGGGGACAGCTGCACCCCGTTCACATTGCCCGGCTCCGATTTCGCCTGCATCAACAGGTGCAGGACGCCGCCGAATTCACGTACCGCGATACCCAGCATGCCGATCTCGGGCTGGAGAATGACGGGTTGCGACCATTCCCGCACCGGACCGAAACCGGAACGCACCCGCAGCCCGCGGATGGAGAAGAAACCTCCGGTGGCGTGCCGCAGATCCCCTGTGCGGGGATCGAAGTCCCAGCCGCGCAGTGCTTCGAAGGGTACGCGCTCTACTCGTTGGGCCTGTTCTTCTCTGCGCTCGTCGAGCCAGCGGAAGAATTCCCTATGGGTCATCACGCCGCCGTCGACGGCCGCCGCCGATTCCGCCAGCAGGGATGCCGCCCGGGAATCGGGGGTGCGCGCCGGGAGCACCGGGCTTGTCGCGGTCATCGGTATTGTCTCATCCCTTCCCTGGACGCCGGGTTGTGCGGTGTGCGCCGCCTTCCGGGCCCACACGGGTCAGCGGCTTCGACGGCCGGCTGCCCTGGTCACAGCATGGACTGCGGAATTCCGGCGTACTCCTAAAGTTTTGGCTGTTGCCCGCACATCGTTCCTCGCTATAAGAGGCTGCCGGTGACCGCCGAAGGGGGCGGACGGAGACCGCTTAGAGATTCCCCTAGAGCACCTGGCGCGAGCGAGGCCGGCGGGGTGGGAACGTGCAACCGTGTTGGCGCCCCGACCCTGTCCTCTTGGTGTTTGGAGTGCCTTTCATGAACGAGCCGGTCTCCGCGGCCTCCTGGACCACCGCTTCGGAACACGAGCCCGTTGCCGTCGTCGGCCTCGCCTGCCGGCTGCCCGGCGCCGAGGGACCGGACGCCTACTGGAGCCTCCTCGAACAAGGCCGCAGCGCCATCACCGACACTCCCCAGGCGCGCCGGGACGAGGCGCTGTCCGGTACGGCGCCGGCCGGGCCCGACGGACGCCCCATCCCCCTCAGGGGAGGCTTCCTCGACGCCCCGGCGGACTTCGACGCGGACTTCTTCGGTATCTCGCCCCGCGAGGCCGAGGCGATGGACCCCCAGGCGCGGCTCGTGCTCGAACTCGGACAGGAGGCGCTGGAACACGCACGCACGCCCGCCGACCGGGTCCCGAAGGCCACCGGAGTCTTCGTGGGCGCCGACGTCTCCGACTACGCCCAACTCGTCCACCGCCAGGGCCCCGAGGGCATCGGACACCACACGATGACCGGCCTCAACCGCGGCCTCATCGCCAACCGCCTCTCCTACGCGCTGGGGGTGACCGGCCCCAGCCTGTCCGTCGACAGCGCCCAGTCCTCCTCGCTCGTCGCCGTCCAGCTCGCCTGCGACAGCCTGCGCAACGGCGACTGCGAACTCGCGCTCGCCGGAGGGGTGCACCTCAATCTCCTGGCGAGCGGCACACTCGCCGTCGCGCACCTGGGAGCCCTCAGCCCCGACGGGCAGTGCCACACCTTCGACGCCCGCGCCAACGGATTCGTCCGTGGCGAGGGCGCCGGCCTCGTCGTACTGAAGACCCTGTCCAAGGCCCTCACCGACGGCGACCGCATCCACGCCTTGATCCGCGGCGGCATGGTCAACAACGACGGCGCCGGCACCAGTCTGACCACCCCCGACGCCGATGCTCAGGCAACCGTCCTGCGGCAGGCGTACGCCCGGGCGCGGGTCGACCCCGGCCTCGTCGACTACGTCGAACTCCACGGCACCGGAACCCGGGCAGGCGACCCCGTCGAGGCGACGGCGCTGGGCGCGGTCCTCGGTACGGCGCCGACCCGCCGCACGGCCCTGCGCGTCGGCTCGGTCAAGACCAACATCGGCCACCTGGAGGGGACGGCCGGCATCGCGGGACTGATCAAGGTCGTCCTCTGCCTCGCCCACGGCCGGCTCGTGCCGAGCCTCAACTACGCCACCCCCAACCCCGCCATCGACATGGACGCGCTCGGGCTGCGCGTCCAGCAGGAGGCGGCGGACTGGACGCCGGCCGACGCCGCCCGCCCCCTCGTCGCGGGCGTCTCCTCCTTCGGCATGGGCGGCACCAACGCACACCTGGTCCTGGAGCAGGCGCCGACACGGTCGTCTTCGGCCGACGCCGAGCCGTGCACCGCCGGCACCGACCGCCCGGTGGTGCCGTGGCTGGTGTCGGCCCGGACACCGCAGGCCCTGCGCGCCCAGACGGACCGGCTCGCCGCCCACCCCACGGTGACGGGCGGCGCCACTCCCACGGTGACCGGCGCCGCCGACCCCGTGGACATCGCCTGGTCCCTGCTGACCACCCGCACCCACTTCGACCACCGCGCGGTGGGCGTCGGCACCGACTCCGACGCCATCCTCACCGCCCTGGCCGCCTCCATGTCCCCCGGACCTGCCGGGGACGCCGTGAACAGCGCCGTCTTCGTCTTCCCCGGGCAGGGCAGCCAGTGGCCCGGCATGGCCGCCGAACTGATGTGCACCTCCCCGGAGTTCGCCGCCCGGCTCGCCGAGTGCGAAGCCGCCCTCGCCCCGCACCTCGACTGGTCCCCGACCGCCGTCCTGCGCGGCGACGCGGACACACCCCCGATGGACCGCGCCGACGTCGTCCAGCCGGTCCTGTGGGCCGTCATGGTGTCGCTGGCCGAGCTGTGGCGCGCCCATGGTGTGGTGCCTGCCGCGGTGGCGGGGCATTCGCAAGGTGAGATCGCGGCGGCCGTGGTCGCGGGCGCACTGAGCCTGGAGGACGGCGCCCTGGTCGTGGCCCTGCGCAGCAAGGCACTCGCCGCCATCGCCGGGCCCGGTGGGATGGCCTCCGTGGCCCTGCCCAGACAGAGTGCGGAGGAGTTGATCGCACCCTGGGACGGCCGCATCACGGTCGCCGCTCTCAACGGCCCCTCGTCGACGGTGGTCTCCGGCGATGCGCGGGCACTGGACGAACTGGCCACCGCGGCCGGACCACAGGGCATCCGCGTCCGGCGCGTCGGCGTCGACTACGCCTCCCACTCGGCTCATGTGGAAGCCGTACGCCACGAACTGCTGCGGGTGCTCGCCCCCGTCACCCCTCGCCGGCCGCACGTGCCGTTCTTCTCCACCGTCACCGGCGACTGGCTGGACGAGACCGGAACCGACGCCGCCTACTGGTACGCCAACCTGCGGCAGCCGGTCCTCCTCGAACCGGCCGTACGGGCCCTCGCCACCGCAGGGCATGGGGCGTTCGTCGAGGTCAGCCCACACCCCGTGCTGACCGTCCCGCTTCAGGAGACCGCCGAGGCCACCACCCCGGACGCGCCCGCTGTCGTCACCGGCACCCTGAGGCGCGACGACGGAGGACTTGCCCGCTTCTACACCTCCCTCGGCGAGCTGTGGACGCGTGGCGCCGACGTCGACTGGACACCCGCCTTCGCGGGCCGCACACCCGCCACCGTGGACCTGCCCACGTACGCCTTCCAGCGGCGGCGTCACTGGATCAGCGGGGCCGTGCATCCCCCGGCTACCGCCGCCACCGAGGCGGCGTCCGGCTCTGTGCCTGTGGCGGCGTCCGGTTCCGTACCCTCGGTGGTGTCGGGCTCCGGGCCCGAGGTGGCGTCAGGTGCCGGGCCCGAGGCGGCCCACGCCCGCGGTGACAGCCTGAGCTTGGTACGGGAGAACGCGGCCGTCGTCCTCGGCCACGGCGACGCGGAGGCCGTCGACGTCACACGTTCGTTCAAGGAACTCGGCTTCGACTCGGTTACCGCCGTCGAACTGCGCGACCGCCTCAACCTGGTCACCGGGCTGAGGCTGCCCAACACGGTGCTCTACGAGCACCCCTCCGTCGCCCGCCTGGCGCGCCATCTGGACCGCGAACTGAGCGGCACCGACGCGCCCGCCACCGCGGCTCCGGCCGCCCGTCCCTCCGACGAGCCCGTCGCCATCGTCTCCATGGCCTGCCGCCTCCCCGGAGGCGTCCAGTCACCCGAGGACCTCTGGCGACTGGTGCGCGACGAGGTCGACGCGGTCTCCTCCTTCCCGGCCGACCGCGGCTGGGACCTCGACGCGCTCATCGACGACGACGCCGAACGGCCCGGCACCAGCTATGTCCGTGAGGGCGGATTCCTGTACGACGCCGCGGAGTTCGACGCCGCGTTCTTCGGGATCTCACCGCGCGAGGCGCTGGCGATGGATCCGCAGCAGCGGCTGCTCCTGGAGACCGCCTGGGAGGCCGTCGAGCGCACCGGCCTCGATCCGCGCTCCCTCCAGTCCACCCCCACGGGCGTCTTCGTCGGTGCCACCGCACAGGAGTACGGACCCCGTCTGTACGAGGGCGACGATGACGTCGAGGGCCACGTACTCACGGGCACCACGGCGAGTGTGGCGTCCGGGCGCATCGCGTACACGCTGGGGCTCGAGGGTCCCGCGGTGACGGTCGACACGGCGTGTTCGTCGTCGCTGGTGGCCTTGCACATGGCGGTCCGGTCGCTGCGGTCCGGTGAGTGCTCGCTCGCCCTCGCGGGCGGAGCCACGGTCATGGCCGGCCCCGGCATGTTCACGGAGTTCAGTCGTCAGCGCGGGCTGGCTCCGGACGGCCGGTGCAAGCCGTTCGCCGCCGGTGCCGACGGTACGAGCTGGGCCGAGGGCGTGGGCGTCCTGGTCNGTGCCGACGGTACGAGCTGGGCCGAGGGCGTGGGCGTCCTGGTCCTGGAGCGGTTGTCGGATGCGCGGCGTCGTGGGCATCGGGTGTTGGCGGTGGTGCGGGGTTCGGCGGTGAACCAGGACGGTGCGTCGAATGGGTTGACGGCGCCGAACGGCTCGTCTCAGCAGCGGGTGATCCGGGCGGCGTTGGCGGACGCGGGTCTGTCGGCGGCGGATGTGGATGTGGTGGAGGCGCACGGTACGGGGACGCGGCTGGGTGATCCGATCGAGGCGCAGGCGTTGATCGCGACGTACGGGCAGGAGCGGGCGGAGGAGCGTCCGTTGTGGCTGGGCTCCCTGAAGTCCAACATCGGACACGCCCAGGCGGCGGCCGGTGTCGCCGGTGTCATCAAGATGGTGATGGCGATGCGGCACGGTGTGCTGCCGAAGTCGCTGTGTGCCGGTGAGCCGACCCCGCATGTCGACTGGTCGGCGGGCGCGGTGGAGTTGCTGGCGGAGGCGCGGTCGTGGGACGGAGAGGACCGTCCGCGGCGGGCGGGTGTGTCGTCCTTCGGTATCAGCGGTACGAACGCGCACGTCGTCCTCGAACAGCCCGAACCCGTGGAGGAGGAGCGCGCCGCGGCATCCGCGGAACCGGCCGAACCGGCCGACGGTGTGGTGGTGCCGTGGCTCGTCTCGGCACGTACACCACAGGCACTCGAGGCGCAGATCGAACGACTCGACGCCTGCGTGACCGCCACCGCTCCCCGCGCTGTGGAGGTGGGCTGGTCGCTGCTCTCGGGACGTACCGCATTCGAGTATCGCGCGATGGCGGTGGGCTCGGATCCCTCGGCCATGGTGACCGCGCTGCGGGCGCCGCACTGCTCCGGTTTCGCCCCGGACTCCGTGAACCGTCCGGTGTTTGTGTTTCCGGGGCAGGGGGCGCAGTGGGTGGGGATGGCGGTGGAGTTGTTGGATTCCTCGCCGGTGTTCGCTGCG
>NZ_VCHX02000073.1 GCF_005768555.2 Streptomyces sporangiiformans | reverse complement strand
GCATCGATCAGACCGGGCGGGAACAACTCCTCCACCACCGCCCAGTTCACCCGCAACACCCCACCCACCTCAAACACCTGGCACTCAAGGGCAACTTGGGGGGCGGTCGCCGAGACATACGGCAGACCCTGGAACCACGCGGGGAGATCCGCCTCGTCGAAGTCCTGGCCCAGCACGGCATCGAAGACGAAAGGCATGGTCGTGCGCGTACCGTCCTCACTTCGCGCGAGCTCTCGAAGCACGCGCACGCCGCTGAACGCCCGGTGCTCGAAGTCCTTCCAGAACCGGTCCTGCAGTGCCGTGATCCGGTCGCGGACGGATGACTGCTCGTCGGTTTCGAACGCGACCAGGACCTGGGATGTGTNATGGACGGCGTCAGACCACCACGCAGAGCCCGCTGCCGCAACCGCGCCCACCGCTCGGGCGACAACTCCAAGGACCGCGACGAGAACCGCGCCGCCTCCACCGCCTCCGGCGCCACCCGCAACGGCAGCTCCGGCGCCGCGGGCAGATCCGGCAACCGGTCCAGCCAGTACTCCCGCGCCCGCGCGAACGCCGCCGACTCCTCCACACCCTCCAACGCCCGCACATAATCCCGGAAAGTGATCCGGGGAAGCGGGCCCGGATCGCGGCTCGCCTCCAAGGCCAGCCACTCGCCCATGAGTTGACGAATACCGGGGGCGTCGGCGATGAGGAGGTCGATGGCGACGTGGATCCGCGTGCGCTCCTCGTCCACCCGGGTCACCGCGATCTCGAACAACGGC
>NZ_VCHX02000080.1 GCF_005768555.2 Streptomyces sporangiiformans | reverse complement strand
CTCGGCCGCAGCTTCCTTGCCCGCGCCCTTGATCCGGCACGGATTGCGGCTGATCAGGTCGTCATCAACGGCCGTTTCCATGATGCCCTTGAGGAGCCGGTACGCCTTGGCAACGGTCGTCTTGGCGCTGGTCGTCCGCAGCCGCTCGGCCCGCCATTCACGGACGCGAGGAGCAGTGATCTCGTCCAGGTCGAGCGCGCCGAAGGCCGGCAGAAGGTGGAGCCGANATCTCGTCCAGGTCGAGCGCGCCGAAGGCCGGCAGAAGGTGGAGCCGAAGAAGATGCTCGTACAGGTCCACCGTGCGTACTGCCAACTCCCGCTCTTCCACCCACTTCTCGGCGTAGACGCGGAAGTTCACGGCGCCGGCATCGGGAGAACGCCAGTCCCCGCGACTAAGATCCGCCTCCACCTGAGAGAGCCAGATCTCAGCATCCTTCTTGGTCTCGAAGGTCTCCTCGGCACGGACGCGCTCACCATCGGGCGCGAGGTACGACGCCGTCCAACGACCGGACCGGTATTGCCGCACCGCACCAAAGCGCCGACGCCTGCCCTTCTTGTTGGCCATCAGGCGACCGTCCGCAGTCCGGTTTGGCGCAGCCCGACCGGCTCAACAGTGCGAGAGGCGATGTACTCACGTACGGCGCTCTCGGGGATGCGGACGTGCCGACCGACCTTCACGTACCGGATGCGCCGCTCCTCGATCAGCCGCCGAGGAAAGCGGGTGGTCGTGCCCAGCAGCTCGGCGACCTGGTCGACGGACAGGTAGCGGTCGTTCATGCGGTCGGCTCTCCTTCCGTTCCGAGGGCAGGGGCGAGTGAGGCAGATAGCCACTCCTCGCCACGAGTCAGGCCTGTCCCGGCAAAGACCCAATGGGCGAGGACGTACGTCGTATCCGCCTCCTGCTCGTGCTCGGCGGGCCGCTGGTCGTCGGGCAGCGCGGCGAGGGCTTGCGCGCGCCGCCATTCGGCTCGGGTGTCCCGGAGCGCGCCGAGGGTGGTGGAGTAGCGGCGGGTCTTGGTGGAGAAGTGGCCGCGGAAGCCGAGCATGTGCGCCCAGGCCCTCAGCCTCAGCTCTGCCAGATCCTTGCGACCGCCGAGCTGCCAGGCGGTGCGGATCATCCGCCGGGCATGGTCGGTGATGCGGGCGTGTGCCAGCTCGGCGAGGAACTTGATCGGCCGGTCCAGGGTTCCGGTCGCCGTCTCGGCGCCCTTGGTGGCGTACTTGGCGATGTAGGCCGCGACCGCGCGTTCCGTCAGTTCCGACGAGCCGTTGAAGTCGGCCGAACGGATCGGGCGTATGTCGAGCTGACGGCCGAAGGCGAAGGCATGCGCCCGGCCGTCGATAACGGGCCCGGTGACCGTCGCTTTCGCGGCAGCGGCGCCAATCGCGTCGGTCAACAGCTCGGCCGTCGCCCAGTTCGGGGGCGCGCTGTGGCCGCCGTCCGGCCCGTCGATACGGATCACGGCGTGGAAGTGGACCGCGCCACGCTTCTGGTACTCGGCGACCTTGGCGAAGGAGACGCGAGCGACATTCGGGAAGTCCCGCTGGGTGAGTCCGGCCCGCTTGGCGACCTCCCGGCGCAGGTAGATGGAGAAGCGCCGCCAGAGCATCCCGGCATGTGCGTTCCACAGAACTGCGGCTTCGTAGTCGTACGTTGCCGGGTCCAGAGGCGTGCCGAGAGTGCCGTCGTCCTCGGCGTGCAGCACACCGCAGCGGCAGGGCCGGTGGGTTCCGCGCCGGTCGGTGGGCCGGTTGTGGACGGGGCCGAAGCCGGGTGCGGTGAAGGTGGCGAACACCCTGGGGTGTTCGGCGATCGTCTCGGGGTTACCCTTGCCGCCCCGTAGTCCGGCGGTGATCAGGTGATAGGTGTCGCGGCGGTAGACCTCGGCGCATGCCGTGCAGCGGGTCGCGCGGCGGTTGTTGCAGCGCACCAGGAGGTGACCGGCGGGGAGGGCCGCCGAGTCGAGGTGGTGCAGGGTGCGGCCGATCTCGCCGGTGTGCGGGTTGAGTTCGTGTTCGATGCGGTGGCCGTCGAGGCGTACGGGACGCGTGCAGCCGCCCAGCCCGCGCAGCTGCCCAGCGAGGGCGGACATGTTGCCCAGCGAGGCGAGCGCGCCCAAGTCCTTGAGCGGGGGCGGAGTGTGTCCGGTAGTAATGGAGCTGTCCTTTCGGCAGTGGTCGGGAGGGTCCGTGCCTGCCGGGGCGGCGGGATGCTTGGCGGTATCGAGGCCGCCCCGGCAGGCTGGTCAGCGCGTGTTGGCGCGGTTGAGCAGGGAGCGCAGCACCAGGGCCGCGATGGACACGGAGACGGCCGTTATCGCGACCGTGGCCAGGAGCGCGGTCAGCACGACGCCGACGACGAGCACGGCGGCGACAGCCGCGGCTCCGAGGCCGACGTACGGGGCGACGGGTCGATCGGTGGAGTGCGCGGGAGCGTGCTGGCACGAGCAGGCCGCCGGGGCGTGATGGCGTTCTGCGGGGGCGGCCGAGGTGATCAGGTGAGTGGTCGGAACGGGTGCCGCGTCGGGCAGTTTCGGGCGGAGCAGCATGGTGGTTGTCCTCTCAGTCGTTGGTGCCGTTGACGACGTCGACGCCGGAGCGTGTGCCGGACTCGATCGGCCCGGCCAGGAAGGTCTGGGAGAGCCAGAAGCCGAAGAGGGCGATCACGACGGCGACCCAGAGGCGGATGCCGAGGAACTTGATCGCGGCCCAGGCGATGACGCCGAGGACGAAGACGAGGGGCAGGCTGACGGTCACGGGAGGGCTCCTCAGCGGACGGTGCAGCGGTGGGTACGGGCGGCCAGCTCGGCGGCGGCCCGGCTGTCGTAGTCAGTGGAGAAGCCACAGCGCGGAGCGGTGCAGGCAGCGGCGTGCTTCTCGCGGCCTCGGCCGTCGTAGTAGGTGGCGACCTGGACGGGGCCGATGCGGATGACGCGGCGGAAGCGGCGGTGGGCGGTCATGAGCGGGTCTCCTTCTCTCGGGTGAAGTCGGCGACGTGCTCGGTCAGCCAGCGGCGGATCTCGGCGCCCTCTTGGTCGTCGGCGTTGAGAATCACCGGCTCGGCGACGAGCAGGGCCTCGGTGAAGTGGTTTTGGCGGGTCAGTTCGGCCGCGCGCTGGAGGGTGCGGAGGGTGGACGGTCGCAAGAGCGGATTCCTTGTCAGTCAGGTGAGTTGGGCGGCGATGGCTTCGGCGAGTGGAGCCGGGACGCCGAGCCGGGCGCGAAGGGTGGCGGTGTCGATGGGTGCTCCTGTGCGGGTGTGGTGTTCGGCGGCGACCTTCCGGGCGTGGTCGACGAGGGCGGTCGGAAGCCGGTCGGCTGGACGGGCTGCAGGCTCGGCGACGGGTTCGCGCGCCGGAGGGATGGCGGGCTGCTCGGGTGCCGTTTCAGGCACTGGTTCCGGCTTGGGTGCCGTATCGATCGGTGCGTCCTGAGGCTCGGCAGCCGGTGCCGTCCGATGGGCGGGACCGTGCGCGAGCAGGGTGCCGCCGAGGAAGGCGACCGCCGGCCAACCGGCGACGAGGATGCGCAGCCAGGCCGGAACGTCGTGGAGGTCGAGCAGTCCGGCGGTGGCGACGTTCGCCCCGAGGCTGGCGGCGAGCGCGACCAGGAACCATGACCATCCAGCTGCCTTGGACTCCCCGGAGCGCAGCCGCTTCCAGGCAGCCACCAAGAGCAGGTCGACGCTCACCGGGTAGGCCCAGGCCTTCCAGCCGTCCTGTCCGGCGGCCACGGCCAGGTCATGCAGATGCGCGAAGGACAGCGCGGCGGCGATGACCGCTTGGACCAGTACGGCGTCAACGGTCACGTTCCGAATGCGCATCACGCTCACGTCCTCTCAGCCGATTTCAGGCATGGCGGGGTAGGGACTTGGCGCGAGGCGGTCGCGCCGACCGTGGGAGGGGTGCGGCTACTCCGTCACCGGACGCGGCCTGGCCACCGGGTCCCACGCCTTCACTGGCGAGGCCGGAGCATGCGGCCGGAAGGGGTCCAGGGCCGGAACATCGGGCACGAGATGGGCCGTCTCACGGCAGATCACCGCAGCGTCGGCGAGGGAGAGGTACGGCGTACGGATGCGGGACCAGCCGCCGAAGGAGTCACCGACCACGGCCAGGCCCGGCAGATCGGCGGCGATGGCGGAGGCGACGTAGACGGCTTCCGGGGCGATGTCCCCGAGCGCCATCTTGGCCGACGCCTCGTCATTGACGCGGTGGCAGACACGGCCGGTGAGTTGAGCGCGGAGCATGGTCGCTCCCTTGCCCAGCTCGGCGCCGAAACGCTGCCCGCAGATCTCCAGGTAGATCCCCGCCGCCCGGCCAAGCTGAGCAAGCCGGATCAGCTGGGTCACCATCTCGTCGCGCCGCTCCTCGTCCTTGCGCGTGGCAACAAGGAACAACTCGGCGACCTCGTCCACGAACAGCACGATCGGCGCGGGCCGTTCGTCCTCCGGCAGCCCCCACACATCCGAAGTGATCTCCTCGTCCGCGGTGCCGGGCGCGATGCCCTGACGGGCCTTGATCAGGTCGTAGCGGTCCTCCATTTCCTTGACGAGCACGGGCAGCAGCTCTGCGGCTTCATGCGGCTCGGTGGCCAGCGCCGACAGCCGAGGGGCGAACGGCGCCAGTTCCACACCGCGCTTGCAGTCGATCCCGACCAGGGCCACCGGCTGAGCCGCAAGCCCCGTCAGCAGGTTGCGCAGGAACATCGACTTCCCCGACAGCGTTGCGCCGAGGACCAGTTGGTGAGGAATCGTCCGGTAGTCGCGGACGAACGCGGTCGCGTCCTCCCGCAGAGCCACCGGCACCGCCAGGAAGTCACTTTCAACCCGGCGAGGCATCCTCACCTTCCGCAGCACGTCGAAGCCGACCAACCGCAGCTCGACCACACCCGGCTTGATACTGCGGACATGCACGGCGTGAACTCCCCACGCGTGCCGCAGGCGCTCGGACGAGGCCGCCACGTCCGCCGGTTCCTGGCCCGGGGCCAGCCGAAGCCGTACCCGGAGCCCGGTCGACGTCGGCCGGAGCAGACCCCGGCGAGGCGCCACGGGACGGACCTCCCGGCGAGTGGCCGCCCGGACGGCGAGGGCCCGCAGCCGGGACGGTTCGACGGTCAGCCCGCAGGCGTCCATGGTCGAGCCGTACGAGGCCATCAGCCGAGCTGCAGACAGCGGCAGTCCGACCGTGGCCCAGTAGGCCGCCGGATGGGCCTTCCGGGCGTAGACCGTCCCGCCTATGGCAGCGAGCGACCCGCCCAGCTCGACCAGCGTCATCAGCTCGGACACGGAGATCAGCTCTCCTGCCCGGCCGGGAAGGCTCCGGGAACCACAGCAGCCGCCCGGTAGGCGATGCCGTGACGGGCCTGGCCGTTGAAGACGCTTTCCCACGGCCGGGCGATCAGGCCGGGAAGGGAGACGGGACCGCCGACGGTCAGGCCGTCAGTCACCCCGCTCTCGGGAATGGTCACCGCGATCAGCGACGACTCCCCCTCGTCGATGTAGACCACGCCGACCTTCATCAACGACTCACCGCTGACAGCGTCCTTGGCGATCTCGCCCGTCTGCCGGTCCTTGACCTTCGGCTCCGGAGCTTCGGTCAGAAGGATCGTCGCGGACGAGGTCTCAACACGGATCACACGCACAGAACTTCTCCTTCGATAGGCACCCGCCAGATGACCTGACAGGTTGACTTAGCAAGTTCGAAGCTAGGGATGCCAGGTTGACTTGTCAAGTGACATCAAGCGGGAAGGCCGAGCGACCGGCCGGGGCCAACTAGCCCAGGCGATAGGTGTCTTCGAGTTCCTGCCGATCAGCAGGCAGCAGTACGTCAGTGACCTGCAAGGCCTGCCCGGAGACGTCGCAGGCCACGACAAGCACGCTGAGTACCGGCTCCCCCGTACCCAACGCCAAGAGGCCGGCCTCTTCCTTGCTCGGCAGACGAGCCGAGACCCGCTCGGTCACGTGGTCGAGGCGGACTTTCTTACGGGACTCCAGATGCTCGCGCAGACTTCCGTGCAGCGGAGTCGATTCGGCGAGGTCCGTGCCGTCAGCCATGCCTACGGGAAAGTACGAGGAGGCCAGCTCAACGGGTTCGCCGTCCTCCTCGATCAGCAGCCGCCGGACAAGCACCTTGGTCCGCTTGGGTACACCGAGGAACGAAGCAACGCGCCGCGGTACGGGGACCCGGTCGACCTGGACGAGGCGGCCAGGCGAGGCCGACTCGTCTCTCTCCAGGGCTTCGCGGCCCCGCTGGTCTTTCTGCTCAACCACTTCGGGACGGCCACGCACGATCGTGCCGTACCCCTGCCGGGACTCCAGCCAGCCATCCCGCTTGAGCAGATCGAGGGCCCGGACAACAGTTGGGCGAGACATGCCGAAGGCTTGGACCAGCTGGTTTTCACTCGGCACGAGGGTTCCAGGCGGGTACGTGCCGTCCTCGATACGCCCCTGGAGCGTCTGGGCCAGCCGCACGTATTTGGGTGCAGCCACTTCGTACGCCATTGCCCCGCCTAGTCGGAATCCGCCAAGTCAACTTGTCAACCAGCCTACTCACCGTGAGGAGGCTATGAACACCCAAGCGCACGGATACGGCTCACCAGACCCAAGGGCCTTCATGGCTTCCAAGCACCGTCGACCAGGAACGAGACCACCGTGCCACCGAAGCGACTAGGCCCGGCGTGCCATGAGTCCGACAGCGCGTCGATCAGGCAGAGACCCCTTCCATGTGCGTCGCTGGCGTCGGGCCGCCTCATCCGGACGTGAGCCGGGAACCCCGGATTATGCACGTCCACCCGAAGCGACTCCCCCACGCGCCACCACTCGACCCGCACCCGCCACGCCTCTTCCGCCTCGCCGTAGAGGATGGCGTTCGTCACCAATTCGGAGATCATCAGGACGCAGTCGTCCACCGAACAGGTCAGGTCGTGCGGGGCAATGAACTTCCGGAACCAGCGCCGGGCCCGAGCCACCGATTCGGGCACCGGATACAAGGTCATGCACCCGATCGGTACGGGCTCCGCCGACTCCCCAACAGGGCCACCCGTCGTATCGCTCATTCGCATCCCTGCTCCCTACCGGTGCCGTCGCAGTCCAGACAGCGCCGCTTGGACGTAGCACGGGCGCGAGCATCGGCCGCGGAGAGCGCCAGGGACGAGCGGGAGCCAACACGCTTCCAACCCCGCCCCCGGCATCCACGGCACATCGACCTTTGCGCGGGGTGCCGTAACTCCGCATGCTCCTGACTCACGCTCAGTGCCCCTCTCCTTCAAGTGGCCTTAGCCACTTACTGGATAGTGGCATTAGCCACTTCGGCGCAAGCGGTTCTCGGATACAGGCGCGAGTTTCTAGCCGATCGGGTACCCCTGCTCGAACGCCCAACGGCCAGGCGGGTACGTCGCCTCAGCGAACTCCAACGGCCGATCCTGCAGGTCGTAGACGACGTGATGCACAACCAGCACCGCCGAACCGGGGTCCAACTCCAGGTCAGCCGCCTCGTCTTCGGTGGCCAGCCGAGCGCACATCCGGTCCTCGGCATAACTGCCCTGCCGGCCCGTCATGTTCTCGACGTACATCAGCGTCCCCTCCCGAATCCGGTCAGGATCCCGGAGCTTTGGCGCGCACTCACCCACATCGGGACCGAACCACGAGGTGGACAGAGTGATCGGCCCGGATTCGTTCTTGGTCACCCGTTGGCGGTGCACCGCGCGGGTACCGGCCGTCAGATTCAGCGCCTCGGCGACGTAGCCGGGCGCCTCCAGCCATCCGGCCGAAGTGATCACCGCATACTCGCCGGGAGTGTAGATCTTGCCGGTCTGCTTGGCGCGACCGTAGAGCTCCCGAGCACGGCGGTTCACGGCCAGACCACGCACATACGTGCCCGAACCCTGCCGCTTCTCCACCAAGCCCTGATGGCTCAGCGCCTCAAGCGACCGCGCGGCCGTCGGCCGCGACACGCTCCAATCGGTCGCCAACTGCCGTTCCGACGGCACCTCATCGCCAGGCCGCAAGTCGCCCCGCAAGATCTGATCGCGAATGTGGTGCGCGATCTGCAGGTACTTGGGCTGGGTCTCTTCAATCTTCGGCATCCGAGCCCCTTCCCTAAGTGGCTATGACCAGTGGCCACTATAGGGTGAGTGGCCAATCGTGCAGCCCGTACGGTTGGTTGGGTGACGCGCTTGATCGTGGCAGCAGGAGGAGGGGGCGACGCAGTCGCCGCCGCAATGCTCGACGCCGCTCTGTACGGCGAAGAGGGTCCGGCGGTGATCCTCACTTACGCGTGGGACCGCCTCTTGATCGACCCCGTACCGGGTCCACGAGGGCCGGCCAACTTCACCGGCCTCCGCCCCTTCACCAGAAGCGTCCAGACCGTACCTGCCGACGCAAAGCCGATCGCACCGGCAGGCTCGACGCTCCCTCGCCTCGCCGCCGAACTGCCGCACGTCTTGGCCCTGATCGATCCGCACCACGGCGCCGAGGGCATCACCCGCCAGCTCGAAGAACTCACCGAGCACCTGGCCCCCGAGTCCATCGACCTTTTGGACGTCGGCGGCGACATCCTCGCCAAGGGCGACGAGCCCACGCTTCGCAGTCCTCTGGCTGACGCCCTCACTCTCGCAGCGTGCTGCCAAGTCAACGCCCCTGTACGGCTGCTGGTCGCGGGTCCCGGCCTGGACGGCGAAGTACCGGCAGAAGACCTGCGCGACCGCATGGGCCCAACCGTCCTGACGCTCACAGCCGAGCACGTCGAGCCGGTCAGCTCTGTTCTGGAATGGCACCCCTCTGAAGCGACAGCCATGCTCGCGGCTGCCGCCCGTGGAGTCCGAGGTCTGTGCGAAGTGCGGGACGCCGGCCTGCCAGTGCCGCTCACCGACGAAGGCCCCACCGTCCACGAAGCCGACCTGGACGACGCCCTCAACCGCAACGAGCTCGCCCGAGCCATCCTCGCAACGGAGACCCTCGAAGAGGCCGAGCAGCACAGCCGCGAAATCTGCGGCTACTCGGAGATCGACTACGAGCGCAACAAAGCCAGTTGGCTCGGCACCCAGCCGGAACAGAAGCTCGACCCTGAGACCACACTCCGCCAACTCGACCAGTTCGAGGCCGAGGCCCGCAGCCGCGGAATCACACACACGACGTTCCGCCGCATCACCGAGGCTCTTCGCCTCAACGGCAAGCAGCGCCAAGACCTCAGGGCTTTGCTGCTGACCAGCCGTCCGGAGCAGTACCAAGCCCCACTCTGGCAGATCCCAGCCGAAGCCTGAGTAACAACTTTCTCTACGGGTTCAAGGCGGCTCGCTCCGCTCGCCGCGCGCGGCCCGGCCCCCGGCCGGGCCTGCGCTCCTGTCTCCGCCCCGCTCCAGCCCGGCCGGCACCCGTGCCGCGCTCAAAGCATGCAGCCGCCTGGCGTTAGAGAAGGGGTACGTCGTGGCTGGGGCGGTCGGCTCCGCGGCTTTAGCCACCTCCCCGGTCCGGGTCCCGCGTCGAGCAAGACCAGGGGGCCACTCGTGCACATTGCGGTCAGGCCCAAAGCCTGCCCGAGTTGCCAACCAGCGTACGGCCCCCTGATCATGCTCGACCCCAGACCGGGCAGGCCACCGGCCAAACCCGCTCCGCCGACCTCACGTTGCTCGATCAAAGCTCGTGACGAGGCCCTTCCCCACTGTCATCATGCTTACCTCAGCGTATGAACGGCAGGCAGCGGAGAACATGGCGGACAACAACCTGCAGGACTTGAACATCCCTAAAGCAGTCAGAACTGTGCTCGCGAAACCACTCGATCGACTTCCCGCCCTGATTACCGATCGGTCACTCGCAAATTCACACGGCACTTTGGCCAGCCTTGCCGAAATTGCGTTGGCGCCAAACGCCGGCGTGTCTGTTGAGACCATCACGATGCCAAAGAAAAAGTTCGGCCATAGACCGATCGTGATTCCAGACGTGGCATCTAGATGTCTCTATGTAGCCCTGGTGGACTCCATCAATAAGCAACTAGAGCCGGACAGTCGCAGCGAGGGAAACTGGGACATCTTCGAGAAATTCGCCGAAGAATCTCCAATCGACTACATCGTCGACATCGACATTGCCGCTTGCTACGAGTTCATCGACCACGAAATACTGCATCGTGAACTCCTAATGAGAACTATGGATCAGGGTAAGGCTGATGCCATACGGTCCTTCTTGAAAAGATGCTCGTTCAATGGCCGTGGCCTACCCCAGCTCTCGACACCCAGCGACCGCCTGGCCGATCTCTACTTGAGCGTCCTGGAACGTCAGCTATTGCGCCGCAAGCTTCCCGTGGTTCGCTATGCGGACGACTTTCGGATCAGAGCCGAGAGCTGGGAGATGGCTAACGGAGTAATCGAGTACGCAGCAGAATATGCACGCGAACTGGGGCTTATCCTTTCCTCGGACAAGACAGTCATCATGCGAGCAGAGGCTCACAGGGCGCGAGCCAAGAATAGAGAAATTCTACAGAAAAAGTACTTCGACAGCGCAAAATCTCACCTTACACTAATTCAGTTGGTGCAACGAGACTATGACGACGTAGAAGTCGTAGAAATCCCACCGGACGACGAGAAGGCATTGAAGGAATCCATGCGGCGCATCATTGCCGATTGGAAGGCGTCCGTCGCAGGACGTCAGCCTGACATGGAGACCTCCAAGACAACAGAACTCCGGCGTATGCTCCCTCTCGCAATTACGATTCTTCAGAAGGACGATAGAAGAATCGACCCCGAAATCTTCACAAATCTCATTTTTCGAGAGCCGGTACGCCTAGAGCGAGTTTGCAAGTACATCCTCAACCGCATGGATTCGTTTTCCGAGACTGAAGAGAACTGGTCCCTTGTACGGAAGATAATCGAAGCTGGGAGAATCGGGCCATCAGGGAGGATTTGGCTGCTCCATGTTGCAGGGAGGCTTCCGAAAGGAAGCTCTACAGACTGCAATTGGGTGCTGCGCTGGGCTGGGGAACAGTGTAACGACCGCCATGAGATGGTGAGAGCGGAAGCCGCGTGGGTTTCAGCCAAGTTCGGCGCGCTGACTGATGACATGACCGTAGAACTGCTTAAGACATCCACGAGAATCTCAGAACACGCGATCGCGGCGGCTATGGGTCGCCAAGGAGATCTTAACGCCTCCCTTAAGAAATCGGTTGTAAATGCAGGCACCTTGAATCGAGAAGCATTCTCTTGGGGAGAACAGAATTGACCACATGGCAGCTCACAGAAAGCGGCGAAGGCGTGCTTCGACGGGTGAGCGTCCTAGGTACTACGCCGTACGCTGAAACTGATCAAGACGGCATTCGAGCAGCAGTTGTTTCCTGCGCAACACTGGTCGAAGCTCACGTCGATAAAGTGATCAAGAGCCTGTTTTCGGCTGACGCTGCTATGTCTCTCTCGCTGACACGCGTACTGCATGCGGAGGTAGAGGACTCAATCTTCAGGACGTGGGAATCTAGACGCAAATGGCTAGCCACGGCTTTCGGTATCAACGTATCTGGCGACAAGGCTTCTCAGGACTTTGATGCGGTTGTCGATCTACGAAACAGCATTGTGCATGGAGATGGGCAGCTTACCGATCTGCAGCTAAGTAAAATTAAAGATCTCTTTCGCTTGAAAGAGCAGTATACGCGCGTACTTTCTGCGCAGGTAAATGGAAGGTTCGTTACTCTGTCATCTGAGGTGGCGGTCAGATCTGCCACTGTGTCGCGAGATTTCGTTCTACATTTCGACAAAGTGTTGCTGGAAAAATTCCCGGCTCTCACGGTTCGCGCTTCCTGAAGAAGCAGAGGAAGCGCCTACGGCGACCCAATTGTTACGGTTGCGGTGTCGGCTCGACAGGCCAACGTCAGTACTTACCAGGTTGGATGAATCTCCACGCTCCCGCCCGCGCCAAACATGCTGATGGGGAGGGTGTCCTCACTTACAATTGACCAACCACTGCTGCTCATAATTCGGTAGTCGATCGAGTCAGTTCGGCTTTTCCATTCTGCGAAACCTTGGTCATCTAGGTCTGCAAGCCCTTGCGCCCTACTCCCGTGCCGCAGAGAGTAAAGCAGAGCATCGAAGCAGGCCCCAAGGATATCGGCAGTTCCGGCTGCGTCATCGACGGCACTATAGGTGAATTGAACGTGATGAGGGTTTGTCACAAGCATGTGAACAATGAGAGGGTGAATCCCTCGAATTTCATTCCATAGGTAGCGGACGTCAACCCCACGGTCTCGTGAGTAAAAGTCTGCGTGCCACAGTAGCCCCTGAGCGTTTTCAAGATCTCCTGGCCAGGACGCCCAGGGGCGCCGGCTAACTCCTACTTCGAGACTCACTCCGTATTGGGTATCCGCATGCCGAATAAGGCGTCGCGCAGTAGGATGCTCGGCCGAAATCCATCCAGCAGTCATCGCATCCTTGAACTTTTCCGGCCGGGGAATGATGCGCTTATTGTAGGCGGCGCAAGCAATAAAAGCTCCCCGCTCTAGATCGCGCAGAGTCTGCTCGATACGCGCCAGATCATCTCTATGCGGTTTGCGAATATGCCCAATCCGGTGGCGCACTCTCTTCAATTCTTCTTGGCGTCCATTCCATGAGCCGCTTTCCAGCAGAGCATACTCGAACTGCCCCCAGTGATTTTCAATAACCGGCAAAAGCTGGCTGTAGTCCAAATAGGCGAGCGGGTTTTCGCTATCGGCGGTCGACATGTGTCTGTACGTCGCATCTTGCGTCTGTCGGCCTGACGCAGCTCGCAGCCTGTCGAGCCACGCTGCGCCGTAGAGAGACCGCAGTTCTACGTAGATCAGCTCGCGCAGCCACGCTTCCAGTTGCCACCACCGAGCGTAGAGAGCTAGGGACCGTGCCGGCATAACGCTGGGGACGACGGCACGCAAGGCGTCGTGACTCTCCGAGTCGAACCAGCTGTCCAGCTGCCGAGGTTGCTCACCGATAGGGTTTCCGGCACTCATAGCGTGTTTCTACTACACAAATACGGTTCACGTGCGCTGTTCTGGGCGAAGTGGTCAAGGACCTGGCCGTTACCGAGGTACCGGTGCTTGGATACAACTGCAAGAGCCTCACGCGACCGCGTGATTCTCGTTGACGGCCTGAGTGCGTCCACTGCGGCTTAGTTGACCTTAGAGGCGTGCCAGACATGTGCCAGATCGTGCGGGAAACACCGGGGAACCAGCCGACTGCCCGCCAGGCGTCGAATCCGCTCCGACGCAGGTCAGCCTCGGAGCAGGCCTCAGATACCCTTAGCTTCCCAAGCTGAGCGCTGCGGGGCCTCCTTGATCGGCGCCCAGCAGGCAGGCACGTACACCGGGGCCGCGGGATTCAGACGCGATCCCCAAGCCTGAGTGGTTGATCCAGCGAGGCCTGTCCGCCTTTGACTCAACTGTCCATGGGGCTCAGGTAATCGACGCTGGGCTGCGAGTCCCAGGCCAGCGAGCGGACAGCACAAACGGATGGTGGGCAGTGCTGCCACCTGCTCCTGGTGCCGTCCGGCCCGGCAAGATGCGGAGTGCTCAGTCCGACTCAGAGAAGATCTTGGAGACGGGTAGGAAGCAGTGCCCTGTCTCGCTCGCGTGGCGCTTCTTTCGGCGCATCAGTTCGTCCAGGCGGATGCGTTGGTCGAGCACAGCCATGAAGTCGCCCCCATCCATCGTGATGAACGGCGTGCTGAGGCTGTAGACCGCCAGGGCGTCCGAAGTGAAGTTGCTCATGCTGATGTAGAGGCCGAGGGTGTTCTTGCCCTTGCGTTCGATGTTGCTCTTGAAGACGTCCAGCTCCCGACGGCCGATGGCTTCTTTCCACCACTTGGCTTCGAGGACGTAGTGGTCAGTGTCGAAAGAGAACGCACCATCGATCTGCTCATGGTCCAAGCTGTATGCCGCCCGCGGCTCCAGGTCGTACAGGGCGAAGAGCTCGTTGATGACGCCCTCGAAGTCCCGCCCCCGCTGCTGCGGGTTGGTAGCCGAGTGCATCACGATGAACCGTTGCTTCAGCCCCTCATGAGCCTGGGCAAGCGCTCGGCCGTCCTGGGCTTGCTTGGCGCTCTCCGCGATGGCGACCGCGTGTGCCTCATGCTCCGCGATGACCTCACGCTGCTTGGCAGTCCAACGCCTCAACTCCGCTACGGCCGCCGTCGCTTTGGCTACCTTCTCTTCGCCATCCTGCTGGGAGGTCAGGTTAGGGAAGGTCTCCATATCGGCGATGTCGAGCATGAGTGCGACCGTAAGGTCGAGGTACCGGGCTTCATTGGCTTGCAGCAGGTTGACCAACTGGCCGGACACTTCCCGCTTGGTGGACGACTGGAAGCTCAGCTGCGCCAGGAGCTCACTGTGGTCCTTCAACATCCCTCGGACGTACAGCTCAAAAGGATCTTTGTTCCAGTAGATCGTGGTCAGCGCCTCGACGAGTGCTGTGTATGCGGCCGGACGGATGGCCTTACTGCGGTTGTTGGACTGCGGCACCGTCCCCCTCCTCCTTGCGCACGATGACCGACCTATCACGGTACCGCGCGATTGGTCGATGACCAGCCCGTATGACAGGACTTGATCCCAGAGGGCTTCGATGACCCACCATCCACCCCGCGCCAGCACCGCGAGGATCTAGGCCGAGGATGGGCAGCTGGCGCCGGGACGCCTCGCCGGAGCCCCGTCCGCCCCTGCGAACCGCACAGAGTACTCCGACACAGTTAGAAGAAGTCAGGATCCAAACGCGTTATAGATCAAATTCTGAGGCGTTAACGATCACTCGGCCCTGTGCGGGCTTGACCTGCACTTCAGAGGTCAGACACCGCTTATATCTGTGTCATTTTCTTAATTTCCTTCATAGACCGTTCGCTGACCTGTCGTCAGGGTGCGCCAACTGGAGGGAAACCCGGACGCAAACGGCCGCCCACAGACCGCACAATCTCAGGCATGACCTTCGCCAAGAAGTCCGAACTCAGCGTGATCGACCGAAACATACCCGTCTCGCAGGACGACACCATCAGCATGCTCCTCAAGGAATCCAAGCGCCACGGGCGCGCCGTCCCCATCCGCCGCGCATTCGTTCAGGACACCGAACCAGGACCGGTGCTGAGACAGAAACCGGGTCCGCTCCCTAAGCTCCTCCGAAGCCCCGCCGCGTTCGACCTCTACCTGCTGATCCACGCAATCACCGCTGGTGGTGACTTCGGGGTGACCCAGCGGTACGAGACGTGGGGACGCGCCACCGGCATCTCCTTCGCGACCAACGGCTCAGCAAGTGCTGCCGTCTCCCGACAGCTGGCCAAGCTGAAGCAGCTCAAGCTGATCAGTACTGCCGCCGACGGACGGAAGACCCGCATCACCAAGCGGCTCGAAGACGGCTCCGAGGACCCGTACACGGTCCCCTCGGGCGGCTCACGCAAGGACATCTACTTCAAACTCCCCTTCGAGTACTGGGAGCAGGGTCTCCACAACACCCTCAGCATGCCTGCCAAGGGAATGCTGCTGATCGCGATGAGCCTGCGCAAGAGGGCCTTCGCCCTCCCCCAGAACAAGGACTTCGCGAAGTGGTACGGGATCTCCCCCGCGACCGTCAGCCGCGGCATCGCCGATCTCAAGAAGGCGGGACTCCTCCTCGAGTACATGTCTGAGGCCTTCTTGACCGGCGAGTCCCCGACCGGCCGCGCCGAGCGGACGCTCTACGTCCTCAAACCGCCATACGACATCAACATCAACAAGAAGGATCGCGACGCAGAAGCACGCGCCTTCACCCCCGAGGGCATCCTCGCCACCGCCCTCAGCCACGCGAAGCATCTCAACGCTCCGCGCCTCGTACTCACGAGGCCCGGAGCATGACACGCAAACCCGCCGGAGCGACACACCGCAACCGGAGCCGAAGCCCCTGGCCGGCATCGTCCGAGCCAGATGCGGCACAGGCCGCCGCCGCAGAAGGCGACGGCCCCCTGTTCCCGCAGGGAGCCGCCCATATGAAGAACCGACGGCCCACTCCCAAGGAGGAAACCATCAGCATGCATCTCCCCGAGCCTACGGGCTCTTACTCCACCTGGTCGACCCACATCCATGCCACCAGCGCGAAGGCTCACCCCCGCAGGTATCGCCGCACTCTGCGGGCCCTTGCCCGCACCGCGGGCTTCGGACTGGTCCGGGGCATCGCCACGGCCTGCGGTACCGCCCTCGTGGGTGCGGTGATCTGGTGGACCCAGCACCAATAACAGAGCCCAGGGCTCCGAGGCTGGTCCTCGGGGCCCCGCTCCCGGCTCACCACCGTGGAGCGGGCGTGGTTCCTGGCGTCCACGTGCAACGCGCCACTCTACGAACCGAACGCGTCAGTGAAGCCCGGGTGAATCTGGGCGACCGTACCCACTGATTGGCCCTTCGCCAGCTCCGCACGTTGTTCGTCTCTGGCCTAAGGCCACCGATGCCGAGATGACTGGCCTGATGACGCAATCTGATCAAGCTGTGCAGCCGCCGCGCACCACAAGCGCACCAGATCGAGCGGGGAACAGCGGGGAATCACGGTGAACACTGCAGTCACCGAGAAGGCCCGAGCTCTACCGTTTGCCAAGGTCATCCCCTGAACCAGCGACGAATGATCTCAGCTTCCCAAGCTGAGAGCGCGAGTTCGATTCTCGTCACCCGCTCTTTTTAAAGCCCCAGGTCAGCGGCCTGGGGCTTGTGTCTTGGTGAGCCGTTTCGGCGTTTTGTCGACGGCTCTGCACTCGAAGATGGGGCACGCGGAGGGCACGTGCGCCTTGTGGGTGCGGCCCGCTCTTGCTGCAGCACGGCGCTGACCTGCGGCTTGACGTCGACCGTCGGCAGGTTCGCGCGGGGAGAGCACTCAGCCCGCCCGTCCCGAACAGTGCCGGACGCCTACCGCGCCTCGTGCATCTCGACAGCACGGGGCCAAGTCCCTTGCTGGAGCGGGCGCTTGGCTGCGGAGGATCTCTTGTCAGTGCGTGAGGTCGTCGGGGAGCCTTGTGGCGACCCAACGGTCGTACGGCCCGGAAGTCCCGTCGGTCGGGGGTGAGGATCGCGTCCGTGTCGTAGTCGGCGGCGAGCGCCACATTCACCGCGTCGGCGAGAGCGAGGTCCAACGCGCCGTAACGGACACGGACCGACTGGGCGGCGCCCAGGTGGTCCTCCGTGATCTCCGGCATGACGACCCGGCCCAGGCTCATCCAGCGCCGCAGGTCGTCGACCGCACTCAGGGCGGCCTCCCGCGCGAGTTCTCGCGTACCGTCGCTCGTCCCCGGTCATGCTGACCGGCCAGAGAGAGACCCCGGATCAGCGGCGTAAAGGACCCAGTGGCAATGGGAGATCACCCACTGCAGCGGCGAGTTCCTCGGGTCGGGACTCCCAGGTCGAATACCCGGGAGTTGTCGGTAGTGCGGATCGGTGGGCGACCGTGAGCGTCGTGTCCGCGTCTTAAGGACCGGCGCACCGCGGCTCAGGTATGGCGGGCCTCGCGCTCCGTCTTCGCCCGGACCGTGTCGATTACCGCCTGGACGGCCGTCACGAAGTTCTGGGGGTCGTCCAGACCCACGAACCGTGGTGCGACCCGCGCGATGTTGGGGTATTTGTCGGGCGGCAGCGTGAGGTAGTCCGTCTTCCAGGCGCGCAGGTCGGCGTCCCGGAGCTCCGGGGACAGCGCGGCCAGACTCGCGTCCATGGCGCTGTAGGCCAGCACCAGGTCGGCGAAGACCCGGTAGTAGCGGGCGGCTTCGGCGTCGTCGAGGCCGGCCCGGCGCATGCAGTCCAGTTTGCGCTCCACGGACCGGAATTCGTTCTCCCGCCGGGCGGTGCGCGCGGCTGCCAGGGCCCCCACCCGGGGATGGCGGAGAAACGCCTCATGGGTGTGGATCGCGATCTCCATGAGGTCGTGGGCCCAGTCGTCCGTGGGCGGCGGGGTGCTGGCCAGTGCCTCCTCATGCAGGGCGTCGATGAGTGCCAGCAGCAGTTCGTCCTTGTTGCGGAAGTGCCGGTAGATCGCCGTCGGATGGGCTGACAGCTCACGGCCGAGGGCCTGGAACGTCAGCTTCTCCATACCGGAGGAGTCCGCGACCCGGAACGCCGCCTGGACGATCAGCTCCTGGCTCAGGGTGCCTCGCGGCAGCCGGCTCCGGTCCCCCCTCTTGGTCGTCCTGGTACCGCTCTTGGTCATGCTTCCTTCCCCACGTCGATCCCTCCCATGGTCGCGCACCCGGCCACGGCGTCAGCCGGCGACCGCCGAACCGTCCGCGCGCGGATCGGTGGCCGCCGCCAGGTGCGGTCGGCCGTCCCCGGGGGCCCGCCGGATGATTTGCCCGTGGCCCACCCCGTCGTCGTTCGCGCCGAGCGACCGGACGGTGAAGCCCGCCTCCTCGATCGCGTGGACGCCGGCGGGAGGAACGTCCCGCTCGGCGCTGACGACGCCCGCGCCGGTCGTCACCCCTGCCTCCATGGCTCCGAGGACCCAGCGTGGCACCGACACGGCGTGTTCGGGAGAGGAACCGGCGGCGAGGTGCAGGGCCAGGTGGGTGTGCACCTGGGGTTGCGCACGTCCCCCCATGGCGCCGTGCGCGCCCACGAGTTCACCCCCTTCGCGGACCAGAACCGGCATGAGCGTGTGCATCGGCCGCTTCCCTCCGGCCAGCCCGTTGGGCGAGGCGAGGTCGAGGGAGAACGAGGCACCCCGGTTGTGCAGGACGATCCCGGTGCCGGGGTCGAGCACGGCGGCGCCGAAGCTGTGGAAGACGCTCTGGATCAGGGAGACCCAGGTGCCGTCCGCGTCGGCCACCACCACCGCGACGGTGTCACCGGACGCCTTGCGCTGTGCGAGCAGGTCGACCGCCGTGCCCGACATCGCGTGCTCGGCGACGCGCCGCGCGTATGTGTCGGACAGCAGGTGGTCGACAGGGGCGCTGCTCCAGTCCGGGTCGGCGCAGTAGCGGTCGCGGTCGCCGGCGGTCCATGCCAGTACGGAGGCGACCACGCCGGCGTCGCGGCCCAGCGGGTCGAGCGGCCCGCGGACGGTGCGGGCCACGTCGAGTGCCTTGAGACCCTGGAGGAAGAAGAGGCCCTGCGAGTTCGCACCGGCCGACAGGTACTCGACACCGTCGTACTCCACGGCGAGCGCCTGCGAGAGCTCCACGGTGTGTGCGGCGAAATCCTCCTCCGTCATCGCGGAGCCCCCCGCGGCGAGCAGCTTCACCAGGCTCGCGCCCACCTCTCCGCCGTACATCGCGGCGGGGCCTTCGGAGCCGATCAGGTCCAGGGAGCGGGCGAGGTGGGGCTGGCGCAGCGTCTGTCCGGCGGTGAGGACCTCGCCGTCGGCGAAGAACACCCCCCGCATACCGGGATCCCGCGCCAGGTGGCTGCTCTCCCGTGCGAGATCGTTGGCCAGTCCGGAGGCCACGGCCACCCCCTCACGGGCGGCGGCCTCGGCGGGCGCGAGCGCCGAGGCGAGCGGACGGGTGCCCCAGATCTCGGCGAGAGTGCCCCATCCGGCGACCGCGCCGGGAACCGTTACCGGCAGGGCGCCGAAGACCGGCATCACGTCGTACGCCGCCGTCAACGGCAGTACGTCGACCGCGCGGGGGGCCCGGCCGCTGGCGTTGACGAAGCGGATGTCGCCATCCCGGGTGCCCACCAGTGCCAGCAGGTCGCCGCCGACAGAACACTGGTTGGGGTACACGACCGTCAGCATGGCAGCGGCGGCGAGCGCCGCGTCGACCGCGTTGCCGCCCCCGCGCAGCACCTCGGCCGCCACGTCGCTGGCCGCGGCGTGGGGCGTCGCGACGGCCCATTCCCTGCCCCTTGCGGCGAGCGGACGTTCGGTGAATGCGGACATCGTTCCCTTTCCGGAGTGCGCCGGCGGCCGCCTGCGGTGCGGCCTCTTTAACCGCCGCGTTACAAGGGACTTCTTGACAGTCCGAGAGCGACGGGCCTAGCTTCCCTCCATAGTCAACGTTATCGACTATGGCATTGACTTACATCGTCGCGCAACGGCGCGACTCGCAAAGGGGTTCGGATATGGCCAGATCGCTCGCCTTCTCCCGCCGATCGGTGTCCGTACTGACCGGCGCCACCGCCGCGGCTGCCATGGCCCTCACCGGATGCGCCGGGAACTCCGGCGGCACCGACGCCGCCGCCACGGCTGCGTCGGTCAAGCTGCCCGCGGGCGCGCTCGTGAAGGACGGTCAGATCACCTACTGTTCGGACATCAGCGCGCCGCCGCTGACGTTCTACGACGCCGCGCAGAAGCCTGTGGGAGCCGAAGTCGAACTCGGGAACGCGCTGGCCGCCGAGCTCGGGGTCCGGGCGAACTGGGCCAACACCAGCTTCAACGGGATCATCCCGGCGCTGCAGGCCAAACAGTGTGACGCGATCATCAGCCAGCTCTACATCAAGCCGGAGCGGAAGAAGGTCGTCGACTTCGTCCCGTACATGTACGCCTCCAATACCTTCGTCGTGGCCGAGAAGAACGCCAAGGCCATCAAGGGCGCGGGCGACCTGTGCGGCAAGAAGGCGGCCGGGCAGACAGGCACCACCATCGTCCAGTACCTCACCGACCAGTCCGAGAAGTGCACGGCGGCCGGGAAGGCGAAGATCGACATCCGGCAGTTCACCAAGGACAGCGACGCCCTCCAGCAACTGCGTCTCGGACTGGTGGACGCCTACGGCACGACGCTGGAGACCGCCGCGTATGTGCTGAAGCAGCAGCCGGACACCTTCAGCCTCGCCGGCGAACCGTTCAACCGCATCAAGGTGGGAGCCGCGACCCGCAAGGACGCCACGTCCCTGCACGAGGCGCTCGTCCAGGCGCTGGCCGCGGTACGCGAGAGCGGCGCGTACGACCGGATCCTCAAGAAGTGGAACCTGACCGGCGACGACATCGCCGGCTGATTCCGGGGCAGGCGCGCAGAGAGAGGACCACGTGACCCACGCAACCGTGCTCGCCGGCACAGGGCAGCCGGCCGGCTTCGACTGGCCGTTCTTCTGGCACTACCTGTTCTCGCCCTCCGGGGCGTTCCTCGACGGGCTCTGGCGCACCGTCTACATCTCGGTCGTCGCCCAACTGCTCGGTGTGTTCCTCGGGTTTGCCGTCGCGCTGGCCCAGCGCAGCCGCCTCTCCCCGCTGCGCTGGGGCGGCCGGACCTATGTCTGGCTGATCCGCGGTACGCCCCTGCTCGTCCAGCTCGTCCTCGTCTACAACGGCCTCGCCGCGGCGGGCATCTACCGCTTCAGCGACGTCCAGGTCGGCGGGCTCGTCCTCCTCGGCGTCGTACAGGCGGCCACTCTGACGCTCGCCGTGAACGAGGCCGCGTACATGGCCGAGATCTTCCGCGCGGCCCTCGACGCCATCGATCCCGGGCAGGCGGAGGCGGCGCAGGCGCTGGGCATGACCCCGGCGATGGCCATGCGGGTCGTGCTGCTGCCGCAGGCGATACGGATCATCGTTCCGCCGCTGGGCAACGAGTTCAACCTGATGATGAAGTCGACCTCCCTCCTGTCGGTCATCGGCCTCCAGGAGATGTTCCTGACCGCGCAGTCGATCAACTCGGCGACCTTCAAGACCTTCGAGATCTTCCTCGTCGCCGCCTGCTATTACCTCGCGTTGACGACGGTGTGGTCGTTCGTCCAGCGGTTCATCGAGCGCAAACTCGCGGATCCCGGACAGGTGATCGCCGCACCCTCGCTGCGGGAGCGGTTCACCGGTGGCGGCCTGGGCCGCACCACCGGCCGCGAGGACGCCACGCTGGTAGGCAAGGAGGCCCACTGACATGGAACCGATCACGAGGCAGGCCGGGGAACAAGAGGGCCACGGGGCTGGGGCACCCGCCGGGCCGGCCGACGCATCGGCGGTGATGTCGGCACGCGGGGTGGTCAAGCGCTTCGGCGACGTCCGGGTGCTGAACGGCATCTCCATGGACGTCCGGGCCCGCGAGGTCGTGGTCATGGTGGGGCCGTCCGGGTCCGGCAAGACCACGTTCCTCCGATGTCTCAACCACCTGGAACGCATCGACGGGGGCGAGATCCTCATCCACGGCCGCTCGGTCGGCTACCGACCGCGGCCGTCCGGCTCCGATCGGCCTGTGGAGGAGCGGCCGAAAGTGGTGGCCGAACGCCGCCGCAACATTGGTTTCGTCTTCCAGCGCTTCAACCTCTTTCCCCACCTGACCGCGCTCGACAACGTGGCCGTCGCGCCGACGAAGGTCCTCGGCGTGCCGAAAGCCGAGGCCAGGGAGCTGGCGCAGGCGCTCCTGGCGAGGGTAGGCCTCGGACACAAGGCGTCGTCGCGGCCGTCGGCACTGTCCGGCGGCCAGCAGCAGCGCGTCGCCATCGCCCGCGCCCTCGCCATGAAGCCGACGTTGATGCTCTTCGACGAACCGACGAGCGCCCTCGACCCGGAGATGGTCGGCGAGGTCATCGCCGTGATGAAGGAGCTCGTCGACGACGGCATGACGATGATCGTCGTCACACACGAGATGGGCTTCGCCCGCTCGGCCGCGGATCGGCTGGTCATGCTCGACCAGGGGGCCGTCCTGGAGGAAGGCCCTCCTGAGAAGCTCATGACCGACCCCGCCCACGAACGCACACGCGCCTTCCTACGCCGTATCAACGAGGGCGGCTGAGCACTCGCGGCGCCGACACGGAGCCCGGGT
Organism: Streptomyces sporangiiformans; assembly: GCF_005768555.2. Classification (GTDB taxonomy): domain Bacteria; phylum Actinomycetota; class Actinomycetes; order Streptomycetales; family Streptomycetaceae; genus Streptomyces; species Streptomyces sporangiiformans. The sequence continues at coordinate 637 of NZ_VCHX02000080.1, read as the reverse complement.
CGCATCCCGCCGCGCCACGTGGTGGAGCCGATCAAGCAAGCGGAACGGCCAGGTCGCGGCCCTGGTCGCCTCTGCCGGTGGCCCTGTTGGGGCACATCGAGCCGGGACCGGCGACAACCACCGGGCCGCCCAAGGCGGGACACGCTCGCTGGGTCCAGACCGGAGGCGACAGATCGTGATCGGCTACACCACGACCGGGTCACGACCGGGGACGCCATCGATCCGTGTGTCCCGCGCTTCCCACCACTTCCGCCCGAAAGTGCTGTGCCGGCACCGCGCCAACTGATCGCGCATGCGATGGGGCCCGTGCGCGTCTTACGGAGACGTATCCGAGGCACCTCTCCACGGGAGAGACGGCGCTGACGACCGGCGCGAGCCGACGCCGTGCCCAACCCGTGCCCGTAAGACCGGACAACTACGGTCAACAGCGGTGCGACCCGGCCCTCGCGGCCGTCCAAGGAGAGGGCATCTGCGCTGGTCAAAAGCGTAGGGCCGGTGCGAGCACCGTCGCTTCCCAAGCTGAGAGCGAGTTCGATTCTCGTCACCCGCTCCATGCGAAACCCCCAGGTCATGGACCCGGGGGTTCTTTGTTGTCTAGACCGGTGGGCGGGGCGCGCACCACAACCGCACCATTAGC
>NZ_VCHX02000077.1 GCF_005768555.2 Streptomyces sporangiiformans | reverse complement strand
GTCGTGGCTTGTGATGTGGCGGACCGGGAGTCGCTGGCGGGCCTGCTGGCCGAGCATCCGCCGACCGCCGTCGTCCACGCCGCCGGCGTCAGCCACACCCGCGCGCTGTCCGACCTCGGTGTCGAGGAGCCCGCCGCGGCTGTCGAGGCCAAGGTGGCGGGTGCCCGCAACCTGGACGAGCTGCTCGGCGAGGCCGAGTTGGACGCGTTCGTGCTGTTCTCGTCGAACGCCGGCGTGTGGGGCGGCAGCGGGCAGGGTGCGTACGCCGCCGCGAACGCCTACCTGGACGCGCTGGCGGAGGATCGCAGGGCGCGTGGTCTGACCGCGACCTCCATCGCCTGGGGTGCCTGGGCCGAGGGCGGCATGGCGTCGTCCGAGGAAGCCGAGCGTCATCTGCGGCGGCGTGGTGTGCTGCCGATGGAGCCGGACCTTGCGCTGTCGGCGTTGGTACAGGCGGTGGAGCACGACGAGACCTTCGTGGCCGTCGCCGACGTGGACTGGGCGCGCTTCGTGCCCGGCTACGTTGCTGCCCGCCCGCGCCCGCTGATCTCCGACATCCCGGAGGCGGCGAAGGCCGTGGCGGCGGAGCAGGGGGAACCAGGCGGTGCCGCGGACGACAGGTCGGAGCTGGCGGGGCGCCTGGCAGGGCTGACCGAGACCGAACAGACGCGTACGGTCCTGGAGTTGGTGCGAACGGAAGCCGCGGGCGTGCTGGGATACCCGTCGGCCGACGCCGTGGAGGCGGGCCGGGCCTTCCGCGACATGGGCTTCGACTCGCTCACCGCCGTGGAGGTCCGCAACCGGCTCAGGACCCGCACCGGGCTCAACCTGCCCGCCACCCTGGTCTTCGACTACCCGAGCCCGGCCGTCCTGGCCGAGTACCTGCGCGGGCAGGTCCTGGGAGCCGGCACGGCCGCAGCGGCTGTTGTCGACTTCGGCCTCGTTCCGCCAGGAACAGCGGCTGTCGACGAGCCGATCGCGATAGTCGGCATGGCCTGCCGCTACCCCGGTGACGTACGCACCCCGGAACAGCTGTGGCAGCTGGTGAGTTCAGGATCCGACGCGCTCTCCGCCTTCCCCGCCGACCGCGGCTGGGACCTGGAGGCGCTCGCGGGCTCCGGCCTCTCACCGGCCGGCGGATTCGTCTACGAGGCCGCCGAGTTCGACCCGGCGTTCTTCGGGATCAGCCCGCGTGAGGCGCTCGCGATGGATCCGCAGCAGCGGCTCCTGCTCGAAGTGTCGTGGGAGGTCTTCGAGCATGCGGGCATCGACCCGACATCGGTACGCGGCAGCCAGGCCGGCGTGTTCGTCGGCGCCTCGTCGCAGGGTTACGGGGCAGGCCTGTATCAGGCATCGCAGGACGCCGCCGAGGGCTATCTGACGACCGGCGACGCGGGCAGCGTCATCTCGGGGCGCCTGTCCTACGTGTTCGGGCTCGAAGGCCCGGCGGTGACGGTGGACACGGCGTGCTCGTCCTCGCTCGTCGCCCTGCACCTCGCCACGCAGGCGCTGCGCAACGGCGAGTGCTCGATGGCCCTCGCCGGAGGCGCGGCGATCATGTCGACGCCGGGTGCGTTCATGGAGTTCAGCCGGCAGGGCGGGCTGGCCGGGGATGGCCGGTGCAAGCCGTTCGCGGAGGCTGCGGACGGCACCGGCTGGGGTGAGGGTGTGGGCCTGCTGCTGGTGGAGCGGCTGTCGGACGCACTCCGTAACGGCCACGAGGTCCTCGCGGTCGTCCGTGGTTCGGCGGTGAATCAGGACGGTGCGTCGAATGGTCTGACGGCGCCGAACGGCCCCTCGCAGCAGCGAGTCATCCGGCAGGCGCTGGCCAATGCGCGGCTCGCCTCGTCCGAGGTGGATGTGGTGGAGGCGCACGGCACCGGGACGACGCTCGGTGACCCGATCGAGGCGCAGGCCCTGCTGGCCACGTACGGCCTGGAGCGGGAGACCGACGAGCCGCTGTGGCTCGGTTCGATCAAGTCGAACATCGGGCACACGCAGGCCGCCGCAGGTGTCGCGGGCATCATCAAGATGGTCATGGCGATGCGCCACGGAGAGCTGCCGAAGTCCCTGCACGTGGATGCGCCGTCCTCGCATGTCGACTGGTCGGCGGGGGCGGTCGAGCTGCTGACCGAGTCCCGGCCGTGGCCGGACGTGCACCGCCCGCGCCGCGCGGCGGTCTCGTCCTTCGGTGTGAGCGGCACGAATGTCCACACCATCCTGGAACAGTCGCCTGAGCCCAACCCCGCACCGTCGTCGGTGGTCTCCGCCCCACCGGTCGGTGGTGTGGTGCCGTGGGTGTTGTCGGCGAAGTCGGAGGCCGCGCTGAGGGTACAGGCGGTNGGTGTTGTCGGCGAAGTCGGAGGCCGCGCTGAGGGTACAGGCGGTGCGGCTGCGGTCGGGGCTGGCCGAGGACTGCTCGGCGGTTGATGTGGCGTTCTCGCTGGCGACGACGCGTGCGGCTTTGGAGCATCGCGCGGTCGTCGCGGGTGCTGACTGTGAGGACCTGCTGCATGGGTTGCGTGCGGTGGCGGAGGGTGCTCCGGCTGCGGGTGTAGTGCGGGGCGTCGCCAGGGATGACTCGGGGCAGTCGGCGGTGTTGTTCTCGGGGCAGGGCTCTCAACGGGCGGGTATGGGCCGGGAGTTGTACGAGGCGTACCCGGTGTTCGCCGATGCGTTGGATGCGGTGTGTGCCGTGTTCGACGGGGTGCTGGAGCGGCCGCTGCGTGAGGTGATGTTCGAGGGCGGGGAGTTGCTGGATCAGACCGGGTTCACGCAGCCGGGTCTGTTCGCTCTTGAGGTGGCGCTGTACCGGTTGGTGGAGAGCTGGGGTGTGCGCCCGGACTATGTGACCGGGCATTCCATCGGTGAGCTGGCGGCTGCGCATGTGGCCGGGGTGCTCTCCCTGGATGACGCGGTCACGTTGGTGGCGGCACGGGGCCGGTTGATGCAGGCGCTGCCCGCTGGTGGTGCGATGCTGGCGGTGGGTGCGGATGAGGTGACGGTGGCTCCGTATCTGGAGGG
>NZ_VCHX02000011.1 GCF_005768555.2 Streptomyces sporangiiformans | reverse complement strand
CAGGGCCGATCCGAGGAGCGGCCGTTGTGGCTCGGCTCGGTGAAGTCGAACCTCGGTCACACCCAGGCCGCCGCTGGTGTGGCAGGCCTGATCAAGATGGTGCTGGCCATGCGGGAAGGCGCGCTGCCGCGGACGTTGCACGTGGGCGAGCCGTCTTCGCATGTCGACTGGTCGGCGGGTGCGGTCCGGTTGTTGAACGAGCCGATTGTGTGGCCTGAGTCGGAGCACGCGCGCCGGGCGGGTGTGTCGTCGTTCGGTCTGTCCGGCACGAACGCGCACGTGATCCTCGAAGCCGCGCCCCAGGAGGTGAGTGGGGTGGTGTCGGCCGGTGCGCCGGGTGTGCTGCCCGTGGTGCCGTGGGTGGTCAGTGCGCANCCGGGTGTGCTGCCCGTGGTGCCGTGGGTGGTCAGTGCGCACAGCCGGGAGGCGCTGAGGGCGCAGGCGGCCCGGTTGCTGGCCCATGTAGAGGCGCATCCCGAGCTCGATGCGCTGGACGTGGGGCTGTCCTTGGTTGCCACGCGTACCGCCTTTGAGCACCGTGCGGTGGTGCTGGGGAAGGACCGCGCAGCGCTGATCGCCGAGCTGGAGGCGCTGGCCGCCGGTGAGGGCACGCAGGGCGTTGTGTCCGAGGGCAAGGTGGCGTTCTTGTTCTCGGGGCAGGGCTCCCAACGCCTCCATATGGGGCGTGAGTTGTATGAGGCGTTTCCGGTCTTTGCGGAGGCGTTCGACGCGGTCTGTGCGCACGTGGGCGGGCTGCGGGATGTGGTCTTCGGTGCGGATGCGGAGGCGTTGGATTGTACGGAGTGGGCGCAGCCTGCGTTGTTCGCGGTGGAGGTGGCGCTGTTCCGGCTGCTGGAGTCGTGGGGGGTGCGGCCGGACTTCGTCGTCGGGCACTCCATCGGTGAGTTGGCTGCGGCGCATGTGGCGGGTGTGTTCTCGCTGGAGGATGCCTGCGCTCTTGTTGTGGCGCGGGGTCGGCTGATGCAGCAACTGCCTTCCGGTGGGGCGATGTTCGCCGTCGAGGCGTCCGAGGACGAGGTCGCGGCGCTGTTGGAGGGGCGGGAGGCCGAGGCGTCGGTCGCGGCGGTCAACGGTCCGCGGTCGGTGGTGATCGCCGGGGTCGAGGAGGTCGTGGCGCAGGTTTCGAAGGAGGTCGCCGAGCGGGGGCGTCGTACGTCGCGGCTGCGGGTGAGTCATGCGTTTCATTCGCCGTTGATGGAGCCGATGCTGGAGGGCTTTCGGGCGGTCGCTGAGAGCGTCACGTACCGCTCACCGCAGTTGGCGGTGGTGTCGAATGTGACCGGTCAGGCCGCTGCTGTGGGGGAGTTGGAGTCGGCGGAGTACTGGGTGCGGCATGTGCGCCAGACAGTGCGTTTCGCGGATGGTGTGAGTTGCCTTGCCGAGCATGGGGTGACCCGGTTCGTTGAGCTGGGTCCGGATGGCACGTTGACTGCCATGGCCCAGGCCTGCCTTGCCGACGACGGAGTTGACTCCGTCTTCGTCCCCGCCCTGCGCAAGGACCGTGGGGAAAACGACGCGCTGCTGTCGGCCGTGTCGAAGGCGTTCGTCCACGGGGTGGGCATCGGCTGGACCCGCGTCTTCGAAGGCACGGGGGCCGGCCGGGTTGCTGTGCCCACCTACGCCTTCCAGCGGGAGTGGTTCTGGCCGGAGCCTGCTGGGACGGAGGCCGCGGGAGCGGGGGTGGTGGCCGATGCGGTGGAGGCGGGTTTCTGGGCGGCGGTGGAGCGCGGGGACGCGGATGCTGTTGCGGGTGTGCTGGGTGTGGACGAGCAGGCGCTGGCGGGTGTGGTGCCGGTGTTGTCGGCTTGGCGGCGGCAGCGCACGGAACGCTCGGCGGTCGATTCCTGGCGGTACCGGGTTGCCTGGGAGCGGGTTGCTGAGCTGCCGTCTGGTCGTCTGGAGGGGCGGTGGCTGTTGCTTCAGCCTGCCGATTCCCAGGAGGTGCTGACGGGCTTCGAGGAGTGGTGCCCGGGTCTGGAGCGGGTGGAGTATCCGCTCGGTGCGGACCGCGCGGAGTTTGCTCGTGTGTTGGCCTCCGCAGTGACGGGTGCCGCGGTGGCGGGGGTGCTGGCTCCGGCTGATGGGGCGGAGGTGGCCCTGGCGCTGGTGCAGGCGGTCTTGGAGGACGTTGCGGTAGCGGGCCGTTTGTGGGTGCTGACCCAGGGCGCGGTCGCGGCCGCCGGCTCGGACCGGGTCGTCGAAGTGGGTCAGTCCGGGGTGTGGGGTCTGGGCCGGGTGGCGGCTTTGGAGTTCCCGGAGCGTTGGGGTGGTCTGGTTGATCTGCCGTCCCGGGTGGACGAAGAGACCCTGGCGGCGCTGGCCGGGGTACTGGCCGGGGGTGGGGAGGACCAGGTCGCGCTGCGTGGCTCGCGCATTCTGGCCCGTCGTCTGCATCATGCCGCGCCCGCAGACCACGGCACTCACCGCTCTGAGTCGTGGCGGGCGGACGGTCTGCGGGTGCTGGTCACCGGTGGTACCGGGGCGTTGGGTGCGCGGCTGGCGCGCCGGTTGGCCGAACAGGGCGCGGCCGAGCTGGTGCTGACCAGCCGACGCGGCCCGGACGCCCCCGGAGCCCATGAACTCACCGACGAACTCCGCACGTTGGGCGCCCAGGCAGTCGTGGAGGCCTGCGATGTCGCCGATCGTGATGCGGTAGCCGACCTGCTGGCCCGCCACCCCATCGACGCGGTCTTCCACGCCGCAGGGGTGGTGGACGACGACGTGATCGGCGCCCTGCCCCCGGACCGTGTGGCCCGCGTGCTGGCGGGCAAGGCGGCCGGTGCCGCGCATCTCGATGAGCTGACCCGTGACCGGGAGCTGGCGGCGTTCGTGGTGTTCTCCTCGATCGCCGGAGTGTGGGGCAGTAGTGGTCAGGCCGCGTATGCGGCGGCGAACGCGCAGTTGGATGCGCTGGTGGCCAACCGGCGGACGCAGGGCCTGACCGGGACCGCCCTCGCCTGGGGACCCTGGGACGGCGAGGGGATGGCGGCCGCGCCCGAGGCACAGGCTCTGTTGCGCCGCCGTGGCTTGCTGCCTCTTGACCCCGAGCGTGCCCTGCTCGCCCTCACCCGCGCCCTGGAGCTTGGTGACACCACCGTCACCATCGCCGACGTTGACTGGGAGCGTTTTGCGTCGGTGTTCACCAGTGGTCGGCGGAGCCCTTTGCTGGAAGGCCTGGCGGAGGTGCGGGCAATGAGCGGGGGCGAGGCGGAAGAGGCCTCGGCTGTCGGTGAGGGTTGGGCGGTGCGGTTGTCGGGGTTGCCGGAGGTGGAGCGGCGGCGTGTGGTGGCGGATCTGGTGGGGCAGCGGGTGGCTGCGGTGTTGGGGCATGCCAGGGGGTGGAGTGTGGAGTCGGGCAGGGCGTTTCGTGACATGGGCTTCGACTCGTTGACCGCGGTGGAGTTGCGGAACCAGTTGAGTGCGGAGACCGGGTTGCGGCTACCGAGCACCCTCGTCTTCGACCACCCCACCCCCGCAGCCCTCACCGACCAGCTCTATGCCGAACTCTTCCCGGACGCGGCTCCGGCGGCACCACAGGACGGGCTGTCCTCGACCGGTGCGGACGAGGCCGCCGTGCGAAGGAAGCTCGCCGCCGTCCCTGTCTCCAAGCTCAAGGAGAGCGGCCTGCTGGAGGCGATCCTGGCCCTTACCGAGCAGGAGGGCACGGATGCCGTCCCGGAGTCACAGTCCCTCCCTGAAGACGGCGATTCCATCCGCACGATGGACGTCGACGCACTCGTGGAGCTGGCCTTGGGCGATCTCGACGGCTGAGCACGTCCACCCGCACACATCGTCCGCCGAAGCCGAAGCAACAATTTGTGGAGCTGAGCATGGCCACGTCCGAGGAACGAGTCGTCAAAGCCCTTCGCGCAACGATGCTCGAGAACGAGCGGCTGCGCAGGGAGTACGACGAGCTGGTGAACGCGGCTGCCGAACCCGTCGCCATCGTGGCCATGGCCTGCCGCTACCCCGGTGGCGTCCACTCGCCCGACGGCTTGTGGGATCTGCTGGCCCGCGGCGAGGACGCCATCAGCGCCTGCCCGACCGACCGTGGTTGGGACCTCACCGACCAGGCCGTCGACGAATCCGCCGTGCGAGGCGGATTCGTCGACTCCGCCGATGAGTTCGATGCGGCGTTCTTCGACATTTCGCCCCGCGAGGCACTGGCCATGGACCCGCAGCAGCGCCTCATGCTGGAGGCGTCGTGGGAGGTGTTCGAGCAGGCCGGGATCGATGCGGCCAGGGTACGTGGCAGTCGCAGCGGCGTATTCATCGGCTGCAGCAACCAGAACTACGGATCAGGAACCGGGCACGATCTGCCCACGGGCACCGAGAGCCATCTCCTCACCGGCAATGCGGCGAGTGTCGTTTCCGGGCGGGTGTCGTATGTGTTGGGGCTTGAGGGGCCTGCGGTGACGGTGGATACGGCGTGTTCGTCGTCGTTGGTCGCACTTCACCTTGCGGTTCAGGCGTTGCGTGCGGGGGAGTGTGATCTGGCGCTGGCGGGTGGTGTGACGGTGATGTCCACGCCTGGCGCCTTCGTGGAGTTCAGTCGGCAGGGCGGGCTGGCGCCTGACGGGCGGTGCAAGGCGTTCGGTGACGACGCCGACGGGACCGGCTGGTCTGAGGGTGTGGGTGTGCTGCTGGTGGAGCGACTGTCTGACGCGCGCCGTCATGGCCACCCGGTGCTGGCCGTCGTACGTGGCTCCGCGGTGAATCAGGATGGCGCGTCGAACGGGTTGACCGCGCCGAATGGTCCCTCGCAGCAGCGGGTGATCCGGGCGGCGTTGGCCAGTGCCGGTCTGAGTCCGCAGGATGTGGACGCCGTGGAGGCGCATGGGACGGGCACGACGCTGGGGGATCCGATCGAGGCGCAGGCGCTGATCGCCACCTATGGGCAGGGCCGGCCGGAGGAGCGGCCGTTGTGGCTCGGCTCGGTGAAGTCGAACCTCGGTCACACCCAGGCCGCCGCTGGTGTGGCGGGTGTGATCAAGATGGTGCTGGCGATGCGGCACGGGATGCTGCCCGCCACCCTGCATGTGGATGAGCCGTCTTCGCATGTCGACTGGTCGGCGGGGGCGGTCCGGTTGTTGAACGAGCCGGTTGTGTGGCCGGCGGTGGATCGCCCGCGTCGGGCGGGTGTGTCGTCGTTCGGCCTGTCCGGGACGAACGCGCATGTGGTCTTGGAGGCCGTGCCCGAGGAGGAGGCCGCTTCTGAGTCTGTTGGGAGCGGTGCTCCCGTGGACGGTGTGGTGCCATGGGTGGTCAGTGCGCGCAGTCGGGAGGCACTGGAGGCACAGGCGGGTCGGTTGCTGGCTCATGTGCGGTCACAGCCCGAGCTTGATCTCCACGATGTGGGTTGGTCGTTGGCGTCGACGCGGGCGGTGTTCGAGCACCGTGCGGTGGTACTGGGAGACGACCGGCAGGCGCTGATCGTCGGCCTGGAGGCGCTGGCAACCGGGGAGCCGACGGCCGATCTGGTCACCGGCACCGCCCGGGGCGAGGGCAAGACGGCCTTCTTGTTCTCGGGGCAAGGCTCCCAACGCCTCGGTATGGGGCGTGAGCTGTGCGACGCGTTCCCGGTCTTCGCGGAGGCGTTCGACGCGGTGTGTGCGCATGTGGGCGGGCTGCGGGATGTGGTCTTCGGTGCGGATGCGGAGGTGTTGGATCGTACGGAGTGGGCGCAGCCTGCGTTGTTCGCGGTGGAGGTGGCGCTGTTCCGGCTGGTGGAGTCGTGGGGTGTGCGGCCGGACTTCGTGGTCGGGCATTCCATTGGCGAACTGGCTGCGGCGCATGTGGCGGGTGTGTTCTCGCTGGAGGATGCCTGCGCTCTTGTTGTGGCGCGTGGTCGGTTGATGCAGCAACTGCCTGGTGGCGGTTCCATGTTCGCGGTGGAGGCGTCCGAGGACGAGGTCGCGGCGCTGTTGGAGGGGCGGGAGGCCGAAGCGTCGGTCGCGGCGGTCAACGGGCCGCGGTCGGTGGTGATCGCCGGGAGCGAGGAGGTCGTAGCCGCAGTCGCCGAGGAGTGCGTAGCGCGGGGACGTCGCACGTCCCGGCTGCGGGTGAGTCATGCGTTTCATTCGCCGTTGATGGAGCCGATGCTGGAGGAGTTCCGTACGGTCGCCGAGAGCGTCACGTACGGCCCGCCGCAGTTGGCGGTGGTGTCGAATGTGACCGGTCAGGCCGTCGGCGTGGGGGAGTTGGAGTCGGCGGAGTACTGGGTGCGGCATGTGCGCCAGACAGTGCGTTTCGCGGATGGGGTGAGCTGGCTTGCCGAGCATGGGGTGACCCGGTTCGTTGAGCTGGGACCGGACGGCACGTTGACCGCCATGGCCCAGACCTGCGTGCCGAACAGCGACGACCGCGTCTTCGTCTCCGCCCTGCGCAAGGAGCGGGAGGAGACCGACGCGCTCCTGTCGGCGATGGCGCGGGCCTTCGTGCGTGGCCTCGGCGTTGGCTGGTCGGCGCTGTTCGCGGGTACCGGGGCCGGTCGGGTGGCCCTGCCGACGTACGCGTTCCAGCGAAGCCGCTACTGGCTCGGCCCCGCCGAACCGGCTCCGTCGGCCATCGCCGGTCCGCAGTTCCCCTCCGCCCTCGTGGACCGGGATTTCTGGGAGGCGGTGGAGCAGGGGGACTTGGACGGACTGGCCGACGAGCTGGACGTCGACCGCAGTGCTCTGGACACGGTGATTCCCGCACTCTCCCACTGGCGAAAGAAGCGGAGCGACCGCTGGGTTGTCGACTCCTGCCGCTATCACGTCGGGTGGAAGCGGCTGACTGCAACGCCCAATGCCCCGTGCGCGTCCGGGCGTTGGCTCGTGATCACGCCCGAAGCCAGTACGGATGCGGAAGAAGCCGACGCGACGATCCGGCCCATCCTCAGCGGCCTTGAGGACCGTGGATTCGATCTGCGCCTCGTAGTCGCCCCCGGTCATGACCGCGAGCGTCTGACGGTCCAGCTACGTGACGCCGCCGAGGAGGGCGGACCCGTGGCCGGAGTCCTTTCGCTGCTCCCCCTGGGAGAGGAACGGACCGGCATGGCGGCCGCAGGGACCGCCGTCCTGCTCCAGGCCCTCGCGGCTGCCGAGGTGGACGGCCGAGTGTGGTCCGTCACGTGTGGGGCCGTGTCGGGCGGCCGCGCCGACGCCACCACATCGCCTGGACAGGCAGCCGTGTGGGGACTCGGCCGGGTGGCCGCCCTGGAGCAGCCAGAGCGGTGGGGCGGTCTGATCGACCTGCCTGACGGGCCGGACGGCAGGGCGATCGACCGGCTCGCCGGCGCCCTCACCGAACTGCCCCGAGGTGAGGACCAGGTAGCGATCCGGGCCACGGGAGTGTTCGGCCGGCGGCTGGTGCACGCCCGTGCGGAGCAGCCGAAGGAAGAGTGGCGTCCGCGGGGAACGGTGCTGATCACCGGCGGTACCGGCGCGCTCGGAGCGCGGGTGGCGCGGTGGGCGGTTGAGCGGGGCGCCGAGGAACTCCTCCTCGTCAGCCGACGCGGTCCGCAGGCGCCGGGCGCCCAGGAACTGAGGTCCGCACTAGAGGAGTCGGGTGCGCGGGTGACGATCGCCGCCTGCGACGTCTCGGATCGCGAGGCGCTCGCCGGGCTGCTGGACGCATACCCGGTCGACTCGGTCTTCCACACGGCCGGCGTGCTGGCCGACGGCGTCCTGGACGCCGTCGGCCCCGAAAGCATCGGTGTCACCATGAGGGCCAAGGCCGAGGCCGCGCACCATCTGGACGAGCTGACCCGTCGAAAGGACCTGTCGGCCTTCGTGATGTTCTCCTCGCTGGCTGGTTCCCTCGGGAGCGCCGGGCAGGGCGCATATGCCGCAGCGAATGCCGTACTCGACGCCGTGGCCGAGCGGCGCCGTGCCCTTGGTCTGCCCGGGACCTCGATCGCCTGGGGCCCCTGGGCGGGCGGCGGCATGGTCGCCTCGACCACCACCGGTCGACGCCGCCGCCGGCAAGACACCGTCGCGGCCCTGGACCCGGAACTGGCCCTCGATGCCCTCGCCGTATCCATCGCATCCGACGACGTGACCGTGCTGGTGGCCGACATCGACTGGGCCCGCTTCGCATCGGCCTTCACGGCCGTTCGGCCCAGCGCCCTGGTGAGCGACCTCCCGGAGGTGCCGTCCGGCGACCAGAACACGGACTCCCAGCACGACAGCATCCGCTCCCGCATCGCCACCCTGCCCCGCGACTCGGGGACAAAGGCGCTCCTGGATGTGGTGCGTGCCCGCACCGCTGCCGCACTCGGTCACCGGGATGTGGGGGCGGTGGCCGTTGATGTGGCGTTTCGTGAGTTGGGTGTCGATTCTCTGATCGCGGTGGAGTTGCGCAACGTGCTCGGCGCGGAGTGCGGGGTGTCGTTGCCGGCGGCGGTGGTGTTCGACTGTCCGACTCCGGTGGCGCTGGCTGACTTCCTGTACGGGGAGATGTTCGGCGTGGTGGGGGAGGAGGCCTCGGCCCAGTCGGTGGCTGCGGTGGCGGTCTCCGAGGATCCGATCGCCATCGTGGGGATGGGGTGTCGTTTTCCGGGTGGGGTGGATTCTCCGGAGGGGTTGTGGCGGCTGCTGTCGGAAGGTGGGGACGGCATCGTGGACTTCCCCGACGACCGGGGATGGGAGGCCGGTGGGTTGTATGACCCGGATCCGGATGCTCGGGGCGGTGTCGGGTCGTACGCGCGTGTGGGCGGGTTCCTCGCTGGTGTAGGTGGGTTTGACGCGGGGTTCTTCGGGGTGTCGCCGCGTGAGGCGTTGGCGATGGATCCGCAGCAGCGGTTGTTGTTGGAGACGTCGTGGGAGGCGGTGGAGCGGGCGGGGATCGATCCGCGGTCGTTGCGGGGCAGCCGGACAGGGGTGTTCGCGGGGACGAACGGTCAGGACTACGTGCATCTGCTCAATGCCTCCGGCCAGAACGCTGACGGTTATGTCGGCACGGGTAATGCGGCGAGTGTGGCGTCGGGCCGGGTGTCGTATGTGTTGGGGCTTGAGGGTCCTGCGGTGACGGTGGATACGGC
>NZ_VCHX02000072.1 GCF_005768555.2 Streptomyces sporangiiformans | reverse complement strand
CACCCGATTGCGGGTGCCGCCCCTTTCGTACGCGCCGCGCGCCGGCCATCAGGTGTCGTCCTCGTCGACCAGGGCGGTGGACGTCGCGTCGACGTGTCGCGATACGGCAGACGCGGTCGCCGGACGGGCGTTACCTTCGGATCATGAGCATCCGAGCCGTGGTCTGGGACGTGGACGACACGATCTTCGATTACACGGCGGCGGACCGGGCCGGAATGCGGGAGCATCTCGTGGCCGAGGGGTTGCTCGACCGGTACGGGACCGTGGAGCGGGCCCTCGTGCGGTGGCGGGAGGTCACCGAACTGCAATGGGCCAGGTTCGCGCAGGGAGAGACCGACTTCGAGGGGCAGCGACGGGACCGGGTACGGGTCTTCCTGGGGGAGGCGCTGACCGACGTGGAGGCCGACACGTGGTTCAGGCGGTACCTGGACCACTACGAGGGCGCTTGGGGGCTCTTCCCGGACGTGCTGCCCGCGCTCGACACCCTCGCCGCCAGCCACCGCCACGCCGTGCTGTCCAACTCCAGCCTCCACGTCCAGGACCGCAAACTCCGCGTCCTCGGTGTACGCGACCGCTTCGAGGCGGTCCTGTGCGCCGTCGAGCTCGGCGTCTCGAAGCCGGACGCCCAGGCCTTCCACGCGGCCTGCGACGCCCTGGAGCTGTCCCCGCACCAGGTCGCGTACGTCGGTGATCACCCGGAGATCGACGGACAGGGCGCGGCCGACGCCGGGCTCCTGTCGGTCTGGATCGACCGCGCGGGCGCAGACACGGACGCGGACGCGGGCACAGACGCGGACGTGGAGGCCGTCCCCGATCCGCCCGCCGGCCTGCGCCGTATCGCCTCGCTGGCCGAACTCCCCGCGATCCTCCGGGCCGATACCCGTTTTGGAGCGCCGTCCACCTTCGGGTAATGTTCTTCCTGCGCCGCCGGAAGCGGGCCGAAAGGCCGGAGCCGGAGGCGCAAGCTAGAACAAAACCCCTCAGGGGGCTTGCGTTCCAGTGGCCTATGGTGTAATTGGCAGCACGACTGATTCTGGTTCAGTTAGTCTAGGTTCGAGTCCTGGTAGGCCAGCTCGCAGAGCTCATCTGCAAAGCCCCCGTTGTGTAGCGGCCTAGCACGCTGCCCTCTCAAGGCAGTAGCGCCGGTTCGAATCCGGTCGGGGGTACAGATCCTTCCCAGGGGGACAGTCCGGGTCGCACCCACTGACTCTCATGCAGGANCAGATCCTTCCCAGGGGGACAGTCCGGGTCGCACCCACTGACTCTCATGCAGGATCGCTAGGGCCCCCGTTGTGTAGCGGCCTAGCACGCCGCCCTCTCAAGGCGGTAGCGCCGGTTCGAATCCGGTCGGGGGTACGAGCTGGTCTCAACCACATTGGTCTATGGTGTAATTGGCAGCACGACTGATTCTGGTTCAGTTAGTCTAGGTTCGAGTCCTGGTAGACCAGCTTGGATCTGCGGAAACGCAAGATCCTCGCCCCCGTTGTGTAGCGGCCTAGCACGCCGCCCTCTCAAGGCGGTAGCGCCGGTTCGAATCCGGTCGGGGGTACGCGATGCGAAGGGGCCCTCCGTACAAGGAGGGCCCCTTCGGCGTATGGGGAACCGCGCAGCGCATCTGTGCGCCGGAGCGGCGTCAGGCCGTGAGCGGCACCGGGTGGATCTCGTCCGCCGGATGGCCGGCGCGCTCGTGAATGCGTCGCACCGCCTCGGCCGAAGGCGCCTCCGACAGGCAGTAGACCTCGCCGGACTCCGGATCTGCCCAAGCCTGCTTGAAGTGCACCTGCTCCTCGGCCTCGATGGCCAGGTCCGCGCGGTGCGATTCCCGCAGCTGCTCGTTGGTGATCCCCTTCATCCCATGGTGGACGTCCATGAACTCAGCCATGATCACGCACCTCCTGATCGCCGGTACTTCCATGCTGCACCCTGCGGCGGAGGCCCACCTCATGAGCGACGTGGCGTCATTGGTCCGTCGCTCTGAGCGGTCGGCTGGATGGCGGTAAGGCCGGGCGGGGACGGGCCGAGCGGTCAGCTGGTGCGGCGCAGGGCTTCGGACAGCCGCGTGGCGGCGTCGATCACGGCCTGTGCGTGCATCCGGCCCGGGTGCCGCGTGAGGCGCTCGATCGGTCCGGAGACCGAGACGGCGGCCACCACGCGGTTCGACGGGCCGCGTACGGGCGCGGAGACCGACGCGACGCCCGGCTCGCGCTCGCCGATCGACTGGGCCCAGCCCCGGCGGCGTACACCCGAAAGTGCCGTCGCCGTGAAGCGGGCGCCCTGGAGGCCGCGGTGCAGCCGCTCGGGCTCCTCCCAGGCCATCAGGATCTGGGCCGAGGAGCCCGCCTTCATCGTGAGCGTCGAGCCCACCGGCACCGTGTCACGCAGACCGGACAGCCGCTCGGCCGCGGCGACACAGATGCGCATGTCTCCCTGGCGGCGGTAGAGCTGCGCGCTCTCGCCCGTGACGTCCCGCAGATGCGTGAGCACCGGACCCGCCGTGGCGAGCAGCCGGTCCTCACCCGCCGCCGCGGCCAGCTCTGCCAGGCGCGGGCCCAGGATGAAGCGGCCCTGCATGTCCCGCGCCACCATGCGGTGGTGCTCGAGTGCCACGGCGAGACGGTGCGCCGTGGGCCGTGCCAGTCCGGTCGCCGCGACCAGGCCCGCGAGGGTGGCCGGACCGGACTCCAGAGCGCTCAGGACAAGGGCTGCCTTGTCCAGAACGCCGACGCCACTACTGTTGTCCATGCAACGATACTCGCGTCTCACTCTGTGAAACGCAAGTTCAATTTTCCGTGGAACGCGCCACCCTGTACGTACAACGGCCCGCAGACCATCGGGCCCGGCGGCAGACGTCCGGTACGAGGGGGAACGGACGTGGCCATCCCGAAATCTCTAGTTGGGCCGGCGCCGGACAGGCCGGCCGGAGGGAAAGCGATGGGTAGGACACTCGCGGAGAAGGTCTGGGACGACCATGTCGTCCGGCGCGCGGAGGGCGAGCCCGACCTTCTCTTCATCGATCTGCACCTGCTGCACGAGGTGACCAGCCCGCAGGCCTTCGACGGCCTTCGCCAGGCGGGGCGCCCCGTGCGCCGCCTCGACCTCACCATCGCGACCGAGGACCACAACACCCCGACCCTCGACATCGACAAGCCCATCGCCGACCCGGTCTCGCGCGCCCAGCTGGAGACGCTGCGCAAGAACTGCGCCGACTTCGGCGTACGTCTGCACCCGCTCGGCGACGTCGAGCAGGGCGTCGTCCACGTCGTGGGGCCGCAGCTGGGCCTGACGCAGCCCGGTATGACCGTGGTCTGCGGCGACTCGCACACCTCCACGCACGGCGCCTTCGGCGCGCTGGCGTTCGGTATCGGCACCTCGCAGGTCGAGCACGTGCTGGCCACCCAGACGCTGCCGCTGGCCCGCCCGAAGACCATGGCGATCACGGTCGAGGGCGAACTGGCGGAAGGCGTCACGGCGAAGGACCTGATCCTCGCGATCATCGCCAAGATCGGCACCGGCGGCGGCCAGGGCTACATCCTGGAATACCGTGGCCCGGCCATCGAGAAGCTCTCGATGGAGGCCCGGATGACCATCTGCAACATGTCCATCGAGGCCGGTGCCCGCGCGGGCATGATCGCCCCCGATGAGACCACCTTCGAGTACATCAAGGGCCGTGCCCACGCCCCGCAGGGCGAGGACTGGGACGCCGCCGTCGCGTACTGGAAGACGCTGAGGACGGATGAGGACGCGGCCTTCGACGCCGAGGTCGTCATCGACGGCGCCACCCTCGCGCCGTTCGTCACCTGGGGCACCAACCCCGGCCAGGGCGCGCCGCTTTCGGCGTCCGTCCCCGATCCGGCTTCGTACGAGGACGCTTCGGAGCGCTTCGCCGCCGAAAAGGCCCTGGAATACATGGGGTTGACCGCCGGACAGCCGCTGCGCGACATCAAGGTGGACACCGTCTTCGTAGGTTCCTGCACCAACGGCCGTATCGAGGACCTGCGGGCCGCCGCCGCGATCGTCGAGGGCCGCAAAGTCGCCGACGGCGTACGGATGCTGGTCGTTCCCGGCTCCGCGCGTGTGGGGCTGCAGGCCGTGGAGGAGGGCC
Organism: Streptomyces sporangiiformans; assembly: GCF_005768555.2. Taxonomy (GTDB): domain Bacteria; phylum Actinomycetota; class Actinomycetes; order Streptomycetales; family Streptomycetaceae; genus Streptomyces; species Streptomyces sporangiiformans. The sequence goes on along the minus strand of NZ_VCHX02000072.1, from coordinate 40,708 downwards.
TGGACGTCGTCTTCAAGCAGGCCGGCGCCGAATGGCGGCACGCGGGCTGCTCGATGTGTCTGGGCATGAACCCCGACCAGCTGGCCCCCGGTGAGCGCTCCGCGTCCACCTCCAACCGCAACTTCGAAGGCAGGCAGGGCAAGGGCGGGCGTACGCACCTGGTCTCGCCGCAGGTCGCCGCCGCCACCGCCGTGCTCGGCCACCTGGCTTCGCCGGCCGATCTGTCCGACGCGCCTGCCGCCCGTACGCCCGCTGGAGTCTGAGAACCATGGCCATGGAAGCATTCACCACGCACACCGGACGGGCCGTCCCGCTGCGCCGCAGCAACGTCGACACCGACCAGATCATCCCCGCCCACTGGCTCAAGAAGGTCACCCGGGACGGTTTCGAGGACGGGCTGTTCGAGGCCTGGCGCAAGGACTCGTCCTTCATCCTCAACCAGCCCGAGCGGCAGGGGGCCACGGTCCTCGTCGCGGGTCCCGACTTCGGTACGGGCTCCTCGCGCGAGCACGCCGTGTGGGCGCTGCAGAACTTCGGCTTCAAGGCCGTCATCTCGTCCCGTTTCGCGGATATCTTCCGCGGCAACTCGCTCAAGAACGGCCTGCTCACGGTGGTTCTGGAGCAGAAGATCGTGGACGCGCTGTGGGAGCTCACGGAGAAGGACGCGCAGGCTGAGGTCACTGTTGACCTTGAGGCCCGTGAGGTGCGCGCCGAGGGCATCACGGCCTCCTTCGAGCTCGACGAGAACTCCCGCTGGCGGCTGCTGAACGGCCTCGACGACATCAGCATCACGCTGCAGAACGAGCCGGACATCGCCGCGTACGAGTCCACGCGGCCCGTCTTCAAGCCGCGGACGCTTCAGACCTGAACGGCGCGAGCCACGCAAGGCTGATTCCAGCCATCGCAACAGGCCTCAGTACCCCCAATCGTGGACGGTTGGGGGTACTTCTGTGTGCGCCTCCGGACGCTCTGGGCGGGTCCCCATAATTGGCTTCAACTACCCTTGTTTCAAGGGTGCTTGTTGGGGTAGTCGAGCCTTGGCACAGTCCGGTGCGGAGGTGGGCGAGAGGCGCCTGGGAGGTGGTAGTTACCCCCTGCGCAGGCGACAACTCGCCCCAGATGGCACAATCTGTGCATGGAACACGACGGCCAACTCGCGCTCTATACGGCAGTCGCGTCCCAACTCAAGGAAGCGCACGCAAGGGTGCGCGCACTGCAAGTCCCGGAGGGCGTACGGATGGCGCTGACCCGGAAGCTGCTGGTCATTACGGCCGTGGCCAAGCACGATCTCGCCGATGCGACAAGGCGTCTGGAGCGGTTCACCGCGGACCTCGACGAGGGGCGATTCCCTGAAGAGGACCTCTGAGAACTCCGCGACAGTCCGAGTTCGTTGCGGCACAAGGGTGATTAGCCCGTTTCGTGTTTGATTTGCGGTATATATCTGCCTAACGTGCGAAAAAGCTTGAACGCATTCGTTCGGGCAATGTCTCCGAAGGGGAAGACGTGAACAAGGCGCAGCTCGTAGAAACGATTGCCGACAAGGTCGGCGGGCGTCAGCAGGCCGCGGACGCGGTTGACGCCGTACTGGACGCGATCGTCCGTGCAGTTGTCGGCGGGGAGAGGGTCTCGGTCACCGGCTTCGGTTCCTTCGAGAAGGTGGACCGTCCGGCCCGTTACGCCCGCAACCCGCAGACCGGCGAACGTGTTCGGGTAAAGAAGACCTCCGTGCCGCGGTTCCGTGCCGGTCAGGGCTTCAAGGACCTGGTGAGCGGCTCGAAGAGGCTCCCCCGCGGTGGCGAGGTGGCCGTCAAGAAGGCGCCCAAGGGCAGCCTGACCGGCGGTGCTGCCGCCACGGTCAGGAAGGCCGCGGCCAAGAAGACGACGGCGAAGAAGGCGGCGGCGAAGAAGGCGCCCGCCAAGAAGGTCACCGCGAAGAAGGTCACCGCCAAGAAGACCACGGCGAAGAAGGCGCCCGCCAAGAAGACGACGGCGGCCGCGAAGAAGGCCGCGGCCAAGAAGACCACCACCAAGAAGGCGGCGGCCAAGAAGGCCCCCGCGAAGAAGGCCCCGGCCAAGAAGTCGACGGGGCGCAAGACCACCGCCAAGAAGACCACCGCCCGCGGCTGAGCAGGGTCGCTGGGCAAGGGAATTCACGCGCCGGGCCGGGCTCCTTCCTGGGAGCCCGGCCCGCGGTGTGCTCAGCGGTGTTTTCCGCCCGTGTATCAGAGGGTATGCAGCGTCACCAGGGTGATGCGGCGCGCGTCGCCCTCGCCCTCCGTCTCGATCCGCACCCGCTGCCCCGGGCGCAGCAGCCTGAGCCCGCCCGCGTCGAACGCCGGGGCGTCGAAGGGCACCGGAGTGCCGTCGTCGAGCAGCACCTGCCCGCTACGGGTGTCGGAGTCGTATGTGTACGCGGTCGCCTGCATGGGGGAAGCGTAGATCCTGCGGTCGAAGCCCGCTGCACAAGGTGCCCGAAGGCGTTTCCCGCGTTCGGTACGACGTGCTCAAGCGGCCTTCAGGGCCGCGACCGCCGCTGCGGTGCGCGGGCCCACACCGAGGGTGAGCGCCGCCCGCAGATCATCGCCGGTGTCCACGTCCTGGCGTACGGAATCCACCCCGTCGAGGGCGATCTCCACGGCCCCCGAGGCGCGGTGCCGGATGCGGGAATCGGTGCCGAATGCGGGGAGCAATTCCCGGCCCGCGGCCGCGGCCAGCAGAGTCGTGCCGGTTCCGGCGGCGTCCGGGAGAAAAGCCCGGGGGAATGCGGCGGCCGCATCGAGGACGCGGGTCAATTCCAGGGGGCGCAGCGCGGGCAGATCGGCGTTCAGGGCCGCCAGGGGGCTTTCGGGGCTTTTGGTGCGTACGACCGACGCCGCGTGCGCCAGAGCGGCGTTCAGGCCGCCTGCCGGTTCGTCCGGCACGATCCGGGCGCCCAGCGCGGCCAGCTCGCGCCCGGCCAGCCCGTCGTCCGTGACGACTGCCACATCGCGGACCGCGGCGCAGGTGAGCGCGGCGGCCACGGTGTCCTGGGCGAAGGCGAGGGCGAGCCCGGGGCGCAGACCGTCGTCGGCGGTGTCCGAGAGCCTGCTCTTCGCCCGCGCCAGGGCTTTCAGGGGTATGACCAAGGTCCACTGCACGAGCGCTCCGTCCCTCCCTTGTCGCGCCCATTGTCACCTGGGGACGGTGACGGTGACTTCGCCGGGGGAGGGGCCGGCTCCCGGCGAACACGACCGTGCGAGAGGGGCGGGCGTACGGTGTCCTCGACAGACAGGCGGCCTGGCGCGACACTTGTGCGGCCCCCCAGGCCCTGGAAGGAAGGTGTCGGCGTGCCCCGCCGCAGAATCGGCTTCTGGTACCGCTTCGCAGCGGTCCTCTGCAAACCGCCGCTGGTGGTTCTGATCAAGCGGGACTGGCGCGGAATGGAGAACATTCCTGCTGAGGGTGGATTTATCACCGCGGTGAACCACAATTCCCATGTGGATCCGTTCGCGTACGCGCACTTTCAGTACAACACAGGCCGCGTTCCGCGATTCCTGGCCAAGAGCGGGCTTTTCAAGAAGGGCTTCGTGGGCGCCGCCATGCGCGGCACCGGGCAGATCCCCGTCTATCGCGAGAGCACGGACGCGCTGAGCGCCTACCGGGCCGCGATCGACGCCGTGGAGCGCGGGGAGTGCGTCGCGTTCTATCCCGAGGCCACCCTCACCCGTGACCCCGGCCTGTGGCCGATGACGGGCAAGACGGGTGCCGCGCGCGTGGCGCTGCAGACCAAGTGCCCGGTGATTCCGGTCGCTCAGTGGGGCGCCAACCTGTTGCTGCCGCCGTACGCCAAGAAGCCCGACCTTCTTCCGCGAAAGACGCACCACGTGCTGGCGGGCCCGCCGGTCGACCTGTCGCGCTTCTACGACAAGGAGATGACCCCGGAGCTCCTGAAGGAGGCGACCGAGGTCATCATGGCCGCGATCACCGCGCAGCTGGAGGTGATCCGCGGCGAGAAGGCGCCGACGACGCCGTTCGACCCGCGTCAGGTGCGCATCGAGCAGCGGCGCAGGACGCGCGTGCAGGGCAAGGCGGAACAGCACGCGGAACAGCACGCGGAACAGCACGCGGAACAGTACGTGGAACGGCACGCGGAACAGCGCGTGGAACAGAAGGCAGAACAGGAAGAGGGGCACGGCAAGTGACGACATCCGGTGCGCCCGTCAAGGCGGCCGTCTTCGGGACCGGATCATGGGGCACGGCCTTCGGCATGGTGCTCGCTGACGCCGGGTGCGACGTGACCCTGTGGGGGCGGCGGGCCGAACTCGCCGAAGCGGTCAACTCCACGCATACGAACCCCGACTACCTGCCGGGCATCGAACTTCCCGAGAACCTGCGGGCCACCACGGACGCGGCCGAGGCGGCGCGTGACGCCGACTTCACGGTGCTCGCGGTCCCCTCGCAGACGCTGCGCGGGAACCTCGCCGAGTGGGCGCCGCTGCTCGCTCCCGGCACCGTCCTCGTATCCCTCATGAAGGGCGTCGAACTCGGCTCGGCCATGCGGATGAGCGAGGTCATCGCGGACGTCGCCAAGGTCGGCGCGGACCGCATCGCCGTGGTCACCGGACCCAATCTCGCACGGGAGATCGCCGCCCGCATGCCGGCCGCCGCCGTGGTCGCGTGCAGCGACGAGACGGTGGCCCAGCGCCTCCAGGCCGCCAGCCACACGCCGTACTTCCGCCCGTACACCAACACCGACGTGGTCGGCTGCGAACTCGGCGGTGCCGTCAAGAACGTGATCGGTCTCGCCGTCGGCATCGCGGACGGCATGGGACTCGGCGACAACGCCAAGGGCTCGCTCATCACGCGCGGGTTGGCGGAGACCACCCGGCTCGGACTCGCCATGGGCGCCGACCCGCTGACGTTCTCCGGACTCGCGGGCCTGGGCGACCTCGTGGCCACCTGCTCCTCGCCGCTCTCGCGCAACCACACCTTCGGCACCAACCTCGGCAAGGGCATGACCCTGGAGGAGACCATCGCGGTCACCAAACAGACCGCCGAGGGAGTCAAGTCCTGTGAGTCCGTGCTGGATCTGGCCCGCCGCCACGGCGTCGACATGCCGATCACGGAGACGGTCGTCGGCATCGTCCATGAGGGCAAGCCGCCGGTCGTCGCCCTCAAGGAGCTGATGGCGCGCAGCGCCAAGCGGGAACGCCACTGACGCCGACGACGTCAATGATCACCAACGCTGAGCGACGGCCGAAACGACACTCAGCAACCTCCGCCACGGGGCGCTGACTCACCGCACTACCAACGGGTACTCTCAACGCGATATGAGCACCGAGAACCTCCCCCAGAGCCCTGAGCAGCCGCCTCGCAAGCCGCGTGTAGCCGTCGTGTTCGGCGGCCGCAGCTCCGAACACGGGATCTCCGTGGTCACCGCCGGGGCTGTGCTGCGTGCCATCGACCGGACGAAGTACGACGTGCTGCCGATCGGCATCACCCAGGACGGCCGTTGGGCGCTCACCGCCGACGAGCCGGAGCGGATGGCGATCGTCGACCGGCGGCCGCCGAACGTCGAGCAGCTCGCGGAATCGGACGAGGGCGGCGTGATTCTGCCGGTCGACCCGGCCAACCGCGAAGTCGTCTACAGCGAGCCCGGTTCGGTCCCCAAAGTGCTCGGGGAGGTCGACGTCGTCTTCCCCATGCTGCACGGCCCGTACGGCGAGGACGGCACCCTCCAGGGCCTCCTGGAGCTGTCCGGCGTCCCGTACGTCGGCTCGGGTGTGCTCGCCTCGGCCGTCGGCCAGGACAAGGAGTACATGAAGCGGGTGTTCACCTCCTTCGGGCTGCCCGTCGGCCCGTACATGGTGATCCGCCCCCGCGAGTGGCAGCTCGACGAGTCCGCGGCCCGCAAGAAGATCGTCGACTTCGCCGGCGAGCACGGATGGCCGCTCTTCGTGAAGCCCGCGCGCGCGGGTTCGTCGATCGGCATCACCAAGGTCGACGACCTGGGCGGCCTCGACGAGGCGATCGAGGCGGCCCAGCAGCACGACCCGAAGATCATCGTGGAGGCGCTGCTGCGCGGTCGCGAGATCGAGTGCGGGGTCCTGGAGTTCGAGGACGGGCCGCGCGCCTCTGTCCCGGCCGAGATCCCGCCGGTGCAGTCGCACGCGTACTACGATTTCGAGGCGAAGTACATCGACTCGACGCCCGGCATCGTGCCCGCCCCGCTGACTCCCGAGCAGACCGACGAGGTCCGGCGGCTCGCGGTCGAGGCCTTCGAGGCCGCGTCCTGCGAAGGCCTGGTCCGCGCGGACTTCTTCCTGACCGAGGACGGGAACTTCGTGATCAACGAGATCAACACGATGCCCGGCTTCACGCCCATCTCCATGTACCCGCAGATGTGGGAGGCCAGCGGCATTCCCTACCCGGAGCTGGTGGACCGCCTGGTACAGGCGGCGCTGAGGCGCTCGACCGGACTGCGGTAGTGCGTTCTCCTCGATGATCCAGGGCCTGTCCGGCCTGGACAGGCCCTAGTCGGCGATCCCCTTGGGGATCGCCTTCTTGATGGCCGGGGCCAGGTCGACGAGCATGCCGGAGGTGTCCCGCCCCTCGGGCACGGTCACCTCGACGTACGCGAGGCGCTGTGCGGTGGTGAAGCGGGTCGCCCCCTCGTCCTGCTTCTCCATCAGCCAGCCGACGCCGTTCACGAAGCCGGGGACCGCCTTCGGGTCGGCGCCCTTGGCCACCTTCGGGTCGATCATCTTCGGAGGCCGTTCGACCCCGCAGCGCAGTATGATCGCCGGGCTTCCCCAGCCCGCGGTCAGTGTGGACCGGGGCTCGGGATCCTTCCGACCGAGGCCGTCCACCTTCTGCGGCAGCCGCTCGTCCAGGTTCTGGCACAGCTTCGTGACCTTCGCGTCCGGGCTGGGAACCACGGTCGAGGCGCTGTCGTCTGCTGAGGAGCAGCCCATGGCGGCGATCAGCAGGGCAAGGGCGGGAAGACCGAGAAGCCGGTGACGGAAGAAGCTCACCGGCCAAGGGTAGACGGGGGCTACAGGTGCACGACCGGGCAGGTCAGGGTACGCGTGATGCCGTCCACTTGCTGGACACTCGCGACCACCATGCGGCCGAGCTCATCCACAGTGTCGGCTTGGGCCCGCACGATGACGTCGTACGGTCCCGTCACGTCCTCGGCCTGGATGACCCCAGGAATCTTGCTGATCGTCTCGGCGACGGTCGACGCTTTGCCGACCTCCGTCTGGATCAGGATGTACGCCTGTACCACGGAACCTCCAGGGCGGCCACGAGGATCATGTGGGGAAAAGGAACGCCACGGTATCGCGTCGTTGCTCGCTGCGGGGAGACCCGCGGAGGCCGGGGCTTGCGCGCCGGGGTGCTCGTACGACACAAGTTGACGGTCGACACGACCGTATCCAGGTCAGTGACGGCTCGCGACCGTGCAGTGGCAGTAACAGAAGGAGAAGTACGACGATGAAGGGCACCGTGGGCGAGTTGGGGGAGTTCGGGCTCATCAAGGAGCTCACCTCACGGCTCACCACCACCCCGGCGGTACGCGTCGGGCCGGGCGACGACGCTGCCGTGGTGGCCGCCCCCGACCGCAGGGTCGTGGCGAGCACCGACATCCTCCTGGAGGGGCGGCACTTCCGCCGCGACTGGTCGACGGCGTACGACGTCGGACGCAAGGCGGCCGCGCAGAACCTCGCGGACATCGCCGCCATGGGCGCCGTACCGACCGCGCTGCTGCTCGGCCTGGTCGTCCCGGCCGAGCTCCCGGCCACCTGGCCCTCCGAGCTGATGGACGGCCTGCGCGACGAGTGCCAGGTGGCGGGCGCGGCCGTGGTCGGCGGCGATGTCGTACGCGGCGACACCATCACCGTGTCGATCACCGCGCTCGGCGATCTGCGCAACCACGAGCCGGTCACCCGCGCCGGGGCCCAGCCCGGCGACGTCGTCGCCGTGACAGGCTGGCTGGGCTGGTCCGCGGCCGGGCACGCGGTGCTCTCCCGCGGCTTCCGCTCGCCGCGCGCGTTCGTCGAGGCCCACCGGCGCCCCGAACCGCCGTACCACGCGGGTCCCGCGGCCGCCGGCCTCGGCGCGACCTCGATGACGGACGTCAGCGACGGGCTGATCGCCGACCTCGGGCACATCGCCGAGGCCAGCAAGGTGCGCATCGACATCCGCTCCGGTGCCGTCGACATCCCCTCCCAGATGAACGACATCGGGCAGGCGGTCGGCGTCGACCCGCTCCAGTGGGTGCTCACCGGCGGCGAGGACCACGCGATCGTCGCGACCTTCCCGTCGGACGTGAAGCTGCCCGCACGCTGGAAGGTGATCGGCGAAGTCCTCAACCCGTCGGCGCTGCCGCAGGTGACGGTCGACGGGGCGCCGTGGACCAGTAAGGGCGGCTGGGACCACTTCTCGGACATAGAGTCATGACGCCGGGTGCTCCGCCACGTGTGCTGACGGTCGCCGGTTCCGACTCCGGCGGCGGGGCGGGGATCCAGGCCGACCTGAAGACGATGCTCGCGCTCGGTGTGCACGGTATGAGCGTGCTCACCGCCGTCACGGCCCAGAACTCGCTCGGCGTACAAGGCGCTTGGGAACTACCGGTGGAGGCCGTGCGAGCCCAGTACCGCAGCGTCGTCGACGACATCGGCGTCCAGGCGGTCAAGACGGGCATGCTCGCCTCGGCCGAACTCGTCGAGGCCGTCGCCGAGTTGATCGGGGGCACGGACGCGCCCGCCGTCGTCGATCCGGTCGGCGTCTCCAAGCACGGAGACCCGTTGCTGGCCGCGTCCGCCCTGGATTCCGTACGGACGAAGCTGCTGCCCGTCGCCACCGTGGCCACGCCGAACCTCGACGAGGTCGCCCAACTCACAGGCGTGCGCGTCGAGTCGGAGGACGACATGCGGCGGGCCGCGGCGGCGGTGCTGTCGTACGGCCCGAAATGGGCGCTGATCAAGGGCGGCCACCTCAGCGGCGAAGCCGTCGACCTGCTCACGGACGGCTCCGACGAACACTGGCTGCGCGCCGTCCGTCTGGACAACCGGCACACCCACGGCACGGGCTGCACCCTCGGGAGCGCGATCGCCTCCCAGCTGGCGAAGGGGGAGGCGGTGCCGGAGGCGGTTGCGGCGGCCAAGGAGTACGTGACCGGGGCGATCGCCGAGGGGTTCGCGCTGGGGGACGGGATCGGGCCCGTGGATCATGGGTGGCGGTTCAGGGCGAGGGCGTGAGCGGCCCGCACGGCGCAACGAGCGGCCCGCACGGCAGAGAACGAACCCAGTAAGAGGCAGAGAACGAGCACAGCAAAAGGCCGACCCACCTGAGGTGGGTCGGCCATGCAGCGGACCGAGCGGTGGCCGCGCGCTAGCGTTGCGTCAGCGCGAGACCTTGCCGGCCTTGATGCACGAGGTGCAAGCGTTCACGCGCTTCGGCGTCCCGCCCACCACGGTACGGACGCGCTGGATGTTCGGGTTCCAGCGACGGGGCGTACGGCGGTGAGAGTGCGAGATGTTGTTGCCGAAGCCCGGCCCCTTGCCGCAGACGTCGCAGTTGGCAGCCACGGGTCACTCCAAAGACTTCAGATGCTCTTACGGTTGATCCCGGCATGCCGGGATCAGGATCTAGGATCTGAGTGGCGGTGCCAGGGGAAGGCCCGATGTGGATCGGGCAACCGGAGCAGCATACAACGACTGCTTCCGTACAACGAAACTACCATGGCTGGCCGGGGCCCTGCTCCGGGCCTCCTCCGGCGGAAACCTGACCTGGGTCTACGCTGCGTCCCACATTCGCTGATCAAGGAGGCGCAGGTGCCGCAGGTGCCGCACACACTGGATGCCCTCGCGGTGAGGGCCTGGTGCGGACTCGCGCTGGAGGCCCTCGGCCGGTCGCGCGAGGAGATCGACGCGATCAATGTCTATCCGGTCGCGGACGGGGACACCGGCACCAATCTTTACCTGACCGTGGAGGCGGCGGCCGGTGCGGTCGAGGCGGTCTTCGCGGCGCACGCCGCCGCCTCCGGAAGCGGGGCGGCCGGCCGGCCGACGCTCGCCGACGCGGTCCACGCGATGGCGCACGGCGCGCTCATCGGGGCCCGGGGGAACTCCGGGACGATCCTCGCGCAGCTCCTGCGGGGCATGGCGCAGGTGCTTGCCGCCGCCAGCGAGACCGCCCACACCGACGGGAAAGGCCTGCGGCTGGCTCTCCGGCAGGCGGCCGACTCGGCCCGGCAGGCGGTCGCGCACCCCGTCGAGGGGACGGTTCTCACCGTTGCCTCGGCCGCCGCCGACGCGGCCTCCGGGGCCGAGGGCGACTGCGGTGCCGTGGCGCGGGCGGCGTACGAGGGGGCGCGGGCGGCGCTCGCGGCCACTCCGGGGCAGCTGGCCGCCCTGGAGCGGGCCGGTGTGGTGGACGCGGGCGGGCGGGGGCTCGTGGCCGTGCTGGCGGCGCTGGTGGAGACGTTCACGGGTGAGGCGCCCGCCGCCGGGGCGGTGCCGGTTCTCGCGCAGCACGCGCGCGTGGAGGCTCCCGCCGGGCAGTCGCTCGCGGATGCGCAGGACTGCGCGGACGGAGCCGTCGCCGTGGAGGGGGGCGGGCCCGAGTTCGAGGTGATCTATCTCCTGGAGGCGGAGGACGCCGCCGTGGACCGGCTGCGGGAACGGCTCGACGGGCTCGGCGACTCGCTCGTCGTGGTCGGCGGGGACGGGCTGTGGAACGTCCACGTACACGTCGACGACGCGGGTGCCGCCGTGGAGGCGGGCGTGGAGGCAGGGCGGCCGTACCGGATCCGGATCACGCACTTCGGGCTCGATGACGCGCACACGGCGGGCGCCGCCGGGCGGCCGGTCCGTGAGCAGGCGCAGCGCGCGGTCGTGGCCGTGGTACCCGGGGAAGGCCTCGCCGGGCTGTACGCCGAGGCCGGCGCGACCACCGTCCTCGCGCGCCCTGGTGAGCCGCCCGCGAGCGGGGAGCTCCTCGAGGCGATACGACGGGCGCACGCGCGCGAGGTGGTGCTGCTGCCCAACGACGCCGAGCTGCGCCACACCGCCGCCGCGGCGGCCGAGCAGGTGCGCGCGGACGGCGTCCGGGTCGCGCTGATCCCCACGCGTTCCGCGGTCCAGGGGATCGCCGCGCTCGCCGTGCACGAGCCGGAGCGGCGCTTCGACGAGGACGTCGTCGCCATGACCTCGGCGGCCGGAGCGACCCGGTACGCAGAGGTCGCCGTCGCTGAACGCGAGTCCTGGACCATGGCCGGCATCTGCCAGGCCGGCGACATCCTCGGCCTCATCGAAGGCGACGTCGCGGTGATCGGCTCCGACATCACGGCCACCGCCGAAACCGTGCTCGACCGCATGCTCTCGGCGGGCGGCGAGATGGTCACCCTGGTCCTGGGCGACGACACTCCCGACACGATCGCCGCCCACCTCGAAACCCGGGTACGCGAGTCCTACCTGGCGGTCGACACCGTGGTGTACAGGGGCGGGCGGCAGGGCGCGCTGCTGCTGATCGGCGTGGAGTAGGCCCGCCCAGGCCCGCCGGACAGCACACCTGGCCCTCCGCCGCCGTCACTAGCAACACCTAGCCCTCCGCCGCCGTCACCCGCAGCAAGCTCTGCGCCTCCGCCCGCCGGGACACCGCGGTCCCGTCTGTCCCGTCTGTCCCGTCCGTCTCGTCGGTCCCGTCCGTCCCGTTCGGGTCGTCGTCGGTCTCCGCGTACGCCGCGAGAACCCCGCGCGCGCGTGCCGCGGCTGCGTCGGTGCGCCCCAGGTCGGCCTCCAGCCAGCCTGCGGCGAGTTCGGCGCCGGTGCGGCTGTGCAGACCGGCGTCGCCGAGCGAGGCGAAACCCGTGACGGCTCGGGTGACGTGCGCGAGGGCCTCCTCGTACCCGGCGCGCATCGAGTCGCCGTCAGTGTCGTCGGTCGTTTGCCGTGCGATCAGGTCGCCGAACTGCCGGTGCGTATGGGCGAGTTCGGCGGCAAGCTGCAGGCGCCCGTCATCGTCCTCGGCCTCGGGCAGGGCGGTGTCGCACTCCAGGGCCGCCGTCGCCATCAACTGCCGTGCGGCGTCGAGCCCCGCACCCTCCTCGCTCACCGCGATCCACGCGCGTGCCCGCAGGGAGCGGACCAGCCCGTGGACGTTGCCGAGGGACCGCCAGAGGTCACCCGCGCGTTCGTAGGCCCGCTCCGCCTCGGCGGGCAGCCCGGCGTGCCCGAGGGCCTCCGCGGCGAGGTGCGCGAGCATCGCGTGGTCGCGCTGCTCCGGCCAGTGCCGGGCGATCTCGGCGGCCTGGAGCCGGCGTTCGGCGGCCTCCCGGTGCTCCCCGAGCTCGGCGAGACAGTCGCCGAGCCACCACAAGGTCTGCACGATCGCACCGTCGCCGTGCATGGGTACGGTCAACTCGGGCAGCGCCGACTCCAGTACCTCGGCCGCCTCCGCCCACCGTCCCCGGCGTACCAGGAAGCCGCCGAGCTGATGCCGTGCCCAGGCGCCGAGCGTGGCCCCCTCACCGGCCTCGTCGGCCCAGTGCGCCGCTTCCAGAGCCTGCTCGGCCGCCGGCCCGAACTGCCCGGTGGAGCCGAGGACTTCGGCCAGCTGGAGGTGCAGCTGGGCGCGGCCCGGGGCCTCCAGGTACGGCCCTCCGTGCTCCAGCGCCGCCCGGGCCGCCCGCTCGGCCCCCTCGGCATCACCCAGGTGACGCGCGATCCCGGTGAGGCGGGCCTCGTACTCCACCGCGAACCACGGCAGCCCGGCCGCGACGAACGCCTCGGTGGCCCGCGTCAGGAGCTCCGCTGCCGCCTCGGCGTCCCCGGCGTGCGCCGCGAGCTCCCCGAGCATGGCCTGCGCCTCCGCGGCCCGCGAGGCCAGCCGTACGTCCGCGGTGTGCGGGCCGGCGAGGTCCAGCAGCTCGCGTGCCGCGGCCTCGGCGGCGGCGAAGGCCTCACGCGCCCGCGTCCCGGGGCCTTCCCCCGGCAGCGCATCGGCCGCCCCCTCCACCCCGGCGCCCTCGGCGTCCTCGCCGTCATCCACCTCATGGACCCGCTGCAACAGGATCCGCGCGCGCCCCACGCACACGGACGCCGTCTGCCAGACCCCCGTCCGGCCCTCCGAGAAGAGGGCCCCCACGCGCTCGTACGGCTCGGCGACCGCCGCCAGCGCCTCGTCCGAGCGCCCGGTCAGGCCCAGCACATACGCCCCACGCGCGCGTGCCGCCAGTGCCTCGCCCGGGTCGCCCGCCTCCGCGTACAGCTCGGCGGCCCGCTCGAACAGCTCCACGCCGTCCGGCCCCAGGCCCATGGCCTCGTGGTCGGCGATCTCCGCGCGGTCCCGGACGTCCAGTTCCCCCTCCTCCTCCCCGGCCGCCCGCGCGACCGCGGCCCACGCCGCCACCGAGTCGGGATGCAGCGCTTCCGAGAGCCGGCGGGCCTCGGCGAGCAGCGTGGCCAGGTCCGGCTCTCCGACGGGTGCCCGCGTGGCGGGAGCGGGCGGCCGCGCCGCCACCACGGTCCGCGCCGCACGCACACCCAGCGGCAGCCGCTCGGCCAAGGGCTGCCCCTCCATGCGCTCCCGGACCTGCCCGCTCACGTACGACGTGCCGTTGCGCTCGTCGAAGCGCGCGGCGAGCAAAAGGGCCTCCCCGCGCGCGTGGGCGGCGAGTTCGCCGGCGGTCCAGGTGCGGCCGACCGGCCCGGGAACGGTCTGCGAGCCGAGCCCCAGGGAGGTCAGCCGGCCCATCAGCAGGGCCACCACGGCCAGGAAATCCATCAGGCTGCGCGGCTCCCCGGAGTCCGTGAAGTACGCCGGACGCTCCGCCAGCAGCTCCAGGGCGCGCGCCTCGTTGCCGGTGAGCGCGCAGAACTCCACATGGTCGGCGTACGCGCCCCGCATGCTCTCCATGTGCCGCACCAGCCTGAAGCCCCGCAGATGGTGGACGCGCGCCTCGTCGAGGCGGCCCAGCCGCAGCAGCGGGACCAGTGAGGACGCCAGCGTGGTGTGCGGCTCGTGGGCGCACGCGTGCTCGCCCTCCAGGACCGGCCGCCACAGCTCCAGCGCCTGGGCGTCCTCGTGCCTCAGCGCCCGCCACCAGCCCTGGCCGTGCAGCTCACAGGCGTGGCAGTCGGCCATGCTGTCCCGGTCGGCGGCCAGCCACGCGGCATACGCCCGCTCGGCGCGAGCCAGGTCCCCGACATGGGCGGCCACGCTGAACTCGGCGCTGCGCACGGCCCGTTCGGAGTGACCGGCGAGCCGGTAACGGTGCTCCATCTCGCCGAGCCACTTCTCGATGGAGGCGAGTGGAATGTGCGGCTGGCCCAGCATGCCGGACGACATCCACTTGAAGACCCAGTGCAGCGAGTGGGTCTCGTACTCGTCGAAGTCCTCGGGGCGTTCGTCCCACATGCGCAGCAGACGCGCGAAGGGGACGAACATCTTGTCCTTCTCGGAGCTGTAGTTGTAGACCTTCAGCTGGTGTCCGAGCGCCTCGATCACCGCGAGCGGGATGTCCAGCTTCTCGGCCTCCGAGAGCAGGTGCTCCGCGCGCGCGTTGCGGGCGGGCCCCTCCGGCTGTTCATGGTTCTCCGCCATCGCCCGGCGCAGCGCGTCGAAGTCCATGGTCTGGCTCATCGATGCCCGTCCTTGGGGGAGTCGCTGTGCGTGGCCCACTCCAGGAGGCCGATGAACGCACGGTTGAGGAGCGCGGAGTCCGCCGGCCGCAGCGGCCGCTGCGCCATCAGCAGCGCCTGCCCGTAGAGGGACTCCGTGGCCGTTCCGATCAGCTCCGGGGCGTCGAGTGAACTGATCCTCCGGATCAGCGGGTTGAGGTGGTTGAGTACCAGCCGCGCGCGTGGGGCGCTGCCGCGCAGCGAGCCGAGAATGCCCGCCCACAGGTCGTCGGCCTGTTCCTCGGCGTCAGCACGCGCCTGTTCGTGGCGGGCCGCACGGTCGTCCAGGTGCAGCGCGGGCACGGACAGCGGGTGGAAGGCGCGCAGGACCACATCGCAGCCCAGGGGGTCGAGTGTGGCGCGGGCAGCGCCCAGGAAGGCCGACAGCGCCAGTTCCTCGGCCGGGGCGACGGAGTCCAGATGAGCGGTGACGGTGTCGGCGTCCAGCTCCGTGACCACGGTGCCGGGACGCACGGTGGGCAGCGCCTCCACGAGCTCGGCGTCGTACGTGTAGCCGCCGTTGATCACCCCGACGCCCTGCGCGGACGCGATCGGCGCGACCTGCCGGTACTCCTCCACGGTCCGCGTGAAGTGCACCACCGGGTGCCGCTGCGCGAACTCCTCCAGGGACAACCGCCCGTCCGTCGTCTCGAAGGGCAGCCACGGCAGCATCGTGCGCAGCATCTCGCTGTCGTGCCGGGCCAGTGACTTCACACCGAGGTGGTGCACCGACAGGAAGGCCGCCAGCCGCTCCGGATCACCCGCGGCGAGCCCGGTCAGCCAGGACCTGATCCGCTCGCCCAGCGCCTCCCGTACGGCGGAGAGGGTCTCGTCCTCGTACAGCGACTCGCGCGACGCGGTGGGCCGCAGGCTGTCCGTGTCGAGGACACAGCGCACGAAGAACGCCCAGTCGGGCAGCAGCTGTTCGGCCCGCTCGGTGAGCAGCATGCCCTTCAGGTGCACGCGATGGGCGGCGCGCTGGGCCGGGCTGACCGCGGACGGCAGCACGTAGGCCACACCGCGGATCCCGGCCAGCGGCACGTCCAGCTCGATCGAATCCAGCGGCGTGAAGCCGAACTGGTCGTGGCAGTGCCGCGCCAGCGCCACCCTTCGGGCGGCGGGGCTCGGGTGCGCACGGTCCCAGGGCGCCGGGAGGTCGGTGACCGCCTCGTCGCCCACGCGGACGTCGTACGGCAGCAGCGAGCCGAAGTCCCGGGCCAGCGACAGCACGCGCTCGGTGGCCAGCCAGTCGGCGGCGCCCGGACGGGCCACCAGGTGCACGGTGGTGCCCGGTTCGAGGCGGGCCTCGTCGGGCAGCGTGCGCACCGTGTACGAGCCGTCGTCCGTCGCCGTCCACTCGACGGGCGGAGCGTCGGGCGTACGCGCGCTGCGGCTGACGACGCGGATGCGCTCGGCGACCACGAAGCAGGCCAGCAGCCCGATGCCGAACTGCCCGAGAAAGTCCGAACGCGCCGACTCCAGGCCCTCCGCCCGCTTGGAACTGCGGCCGATGGTCGCCAGGAGGCTGTGCACGTCCGCTTCGGTGAGCCCGACCCCGGAGTCCTCCACGCGCAGGGCGCCGGCCTCCGCGTACAGCCGCACCTGGGCGGGCGCGTCGGGCTGCTCGGCGCGCCGGGCGGTGATGGCGTCCACGGCGTTCTGCAACAGCTCGCGCAGATAGACCTTGGGGCTGGAGTAGAGGTGATGGGAGAGCAGGTCCACGAGTCCGCGCAGGTCGACCTGGAACGTATGAGGTGACTGAGGTGCCTGGGAAGTCTGAGAGTCCATCGTCGCAGCGCCGGTGGGGGGACGGGCGACGGCGCGGGGTCGGGCGGTCCCACGAGTGGGTGACCGCGAACAAGGCCGGAGCGCGCCATCCTAGGCCCGAAACGACCGGTCTGACCAGCGATTTCCGGGACGTTGTGCGGCATTGTCAGTGGTGTGGTGTGCAATGGATCTCGTGCACGCGTTGGATGAACCACTGAGGAAAGTGCTCGGCCCCGCCACCGCGAAGGTGATGGCCGAGCACCTGGGCCTGCACACGGTCGGCGACCTGCTGCACCACTATCCGCGCAGGTACGAGGAGCGGGGGCAGCTCACCCACCTCGCCGACCTGCCGATGGACGAGCATGTGACGGTGGTCGCCCAGGTCGCCGACGCGCGTCTGCTCACCTTCTCGTCGCCCAAGGCCCCTCGCGGCAAGGGCCAGCGCCTCGAGGTGACCATCACGGACGGCAGCGGGCGTCTCCAACTCGTCTTCTTCGGCAAGGGCGCCCACAAACCGCACAAGGAGCTTCTGCCCGGCACACGCGCGATGTTCGCCGGCAAGGTCTCCGTCTTCAACCGCCGACTCCAACTCGCCCATCCCGCCTACGAGTTGCTGCGCGGCGACGGCGACCGGGCGGCCGAGGCCGTCGACAGCTGGGCCGGATCGCTCATCCCGATCTACCCGGCCACCGCCAAGCTGGAGTCCTGGAAGATCGGCAAGTCCATCCAGACGGTGCTTCCGAGCGTCCAGGAGGCCGCCGACCCGCTGCCGGACTCGCTCAGGGAGGGCCGCGGTCTCCTCCCCCTCCCCGAAGCCCTCCTGAAGATCCACCAGCCGCGCACCCAAGCGGACTTCCAGAGCGCCCGCGACCGCCTCAAGTGGGACGAGGCCTTCGTCCTCCAGGTGGCCCTGGCCCGCCGCCGCCACGCGGACGCCCAACTCCCGGCCGTCTCCCGCAGACCGGCCCCCGACGGCCTCCTCACCGCCTTCGACGCCAGGCTCCCCTTCACCCTCACCGAAGGCCAGCGAAAGGTCTCCAAAGAGATCTTCGACGACCTGGCCACCGAGCATCCGATGCACCGGCTGTTGCAAGGGGAAGTGGGCTCTGGGAAGGCTCAGCCTCTGGACTCACTGGTGCTGACGCCGACGGGTTTCCGACGGATGGGCGACTTGCGGGTAGGGGATGAGGTGGTCGTGCCCGCCGGAGAGGTCGCCCTGGTCGACGGGGTCTTTCCGCAGGGAGAGCGCGATGTGTGGCGCATCGTTCTCTCCGACGGAAGTTCCGTGGAGTGCGATGACGAGCATCTCTGGATCGTCGGTACGAGCTGCGGGTGGCACCGAGGCCAGCGACCCAGGCTGATGACCACACGCGAAATCCGCCTCGACATGTTCAAGGCGAACGGATCGTCGAAGTGGTACATCCCTGTGGCGACTCCCGTTGATCTGGGAAGCGACGCCGAGCTACCGCTCGACCCCTACCTGTTCGGCCTGCTGTTGGGCGACGGTTCGTTCCGCCACAACCTGCGACTGTCCACTGTCGATGACGAGATCCTTGACGCCGTGGCGCTGTCCGTGGCGCCGGACTGTGGGCTGGTTCCCGTTGCTGGTTCCCGTTGTGACTACACGATCCAGCTCACCAACCGCGCCGGTGGTGTGCGGAATCCGGTCATCCAAGTCCTGCGCGACCTGAACCTGTGGGGATTGACCTCTCACGACAAATTCATCCCTGACGAGTTCAAGAACACTTCGATCAAGAATCGTCTTGCTCTCCTGCAAGGGCTCATGGACACGGACGGCACGGTTCAGTCGAACGGATTGAGCGTTTCCTTCTGCTCGGCCTCGCTCAGGCTCGCAGGGGACGTTGCGTGGCTTGTGCGCTCGCTTGGCGGACGGGCGAGGGTGCTGCCGAAGAGGGCCGCATTCGAGGTGTCTGTGGCGCTGCCCGATGAGTACGCGCCCTTCCGACTGTCTCGCAAGGCCGGACGCATGCGCCCACGGCCGAAATACAACACATTTCGACGCGGAATTCGCGCCGTGGAGCGTGTGGGACGTAAGCCTGTCCAGTGCATCAGCGTGGCCCACCCGAGCCACGCCTACGTCACCGACCATTTCACGGTCACCCACAACACCATGGTCGCCCTGCGCGCCATGCTCGCCGTCGTCGACGCGGGCGGGCAGGCGGCCATGCTCGCGCCCACCGAAGTACTCGCCCAGCAGCACCACCGGTCCATCACGGACATGATGGGGGAGTTGGCCGAGGGAGGGATGCTCGGCGGCTCCGAGCACGCCACCAAGGTGGTGCTGCTGACCGGCTCCATGGGCGCCGCCGCGCGCCGCCAGGCGCTGCTCGACCTCGTCACGGGCGAGGCCGGGATCGTCATCGGGACGCACGCGCTGATCGAGGACAAGGTGCAGTTCCACGACCTGGGCCTGGTGGTGGTCGACGAGCAGCACCGCTTCGGGGTCGAGCAGCGTGACGCCCTCCGCGGCAAGGGCAAGCAGCCACCGCATCTGCTGGTCATGACGGCCACGCCCATTCCGCGCACGGTCGCGATGACGGTCTTCGGCGATCTGGAGACGTCCGTCCTCGACCAGCTCCCCGCCGGGCGTTCGCCCATCGCCAGCCATGTCGTCCCGGCCGCCGACAAGCCGCACTTCCTCGCGCGCGCGTGGCAGCGCGTACGCGAGGAGGTCGAGGGCGGCCACCAGGCGTACGTGGTCTGCCCGCGCATCGGCGACGAGGAGGACACCCCGGGCAAGGGCAAGCAGGCGTCCCCCGAGGACGAGGCCGAGAAGCGCCCGCCCCTTGCCGTCCTCGAAGTCGCCGACCAGCTCGCCGGCGGCCCGCTCCAGGGCCTCAGGGTCGAGGTCCTGCACGGCCGCATGCAGCCCGACGACAAGGACGCCGTGATGCGCCGCTTCGCCGCGGGCGAGACGGACGTCCTGGTCGCCACGACGGTCATCGAGGTCGGGGTGAACGTCCCGAACGCCACGGCCATGGTGATCATGGATGCCGACCGGTTCGGCGTCTCCCAGCTGCACCAGCTGCGCGGCCGCGTCGGCCGGGGATCCGCCGCCGGGCTCTGCCTCCTGGTCACCGAGATGCCGGAGGCCAGCGCGGCCCGCGCCCGGCTGAACGCCGTGGCGGCCACGCTCGACGGCTTCGAGCTCTCCCGCATCGACCTCGAACAGCGCCGGGAGGGCGATGTTCTGGGCCAGGCCCAGTCCGGCGTGCGCTCCTCGCTGCGCATGCTCACCGTCATCGACGACGAGGAGATCATCGCCGAGGCCCGCGAGGAGGCGGCCGCGGTCGTCGCCGCCGACCCCGGCCTCGAGCATCTCCCCGGCCTGCGCACCGCCCTGGACGCCCTGCTGGACGAGGAGCGCGAGCAGTACCTGGACAAGGGCTGACCACAGAGCCATGCCGTGGGACCACAGGCCCACACGGCCACAAGGCCACACGGCGCGCGGTCCCGGGACGAGGACTGAGACACTGGACCCATCACACCGACCGCACCGACCGCACCTCAACAAGGACAGACAGAGATGACCCGCGTGATCGCCGGCCGGGCCGGTGGACGCCGCCTGGCCGTCCCGCCGGGCACCGGCACCCGCCCCACCTCCGACCGAGCGCGCGAGGGCCTCTTCTCCACCTGGCAGTCCCTGCTCGGTGGCCCCTTGGAAGGGGAGCGCGTCCTCGACCTGTACGCGGGCTCGGGAGCCGTAGGACTGGAAGCCCTGTCGCGCGGCGCCGGTCACGCCCTGCTCGTCGAGGCCGACGCCCGCGCGGCGCGCATCCTCCGGGAGAACGTGTCGTCGCTCGGCCTGCCCGGCGCCGAGGTCAGGTCCGGCAAGGCGGAACAGATCATTCGCACCGGGGACCCGACCGCCCCGTACGATCTCGCCTTCCTCGACCCCCCGTACGCCGTCGCGGACGACGATCTTGGCGAGATTCTGCTCACACTCCGCACCCGGGGCTGGCTCGCGGGCGAAGCGCTCGTCACCGTTGAACGCAGTACTAGAGGCGGCGAATTCCGGTGGCCCGACGGCTTCGAGGCATTGCGCTCCCGTCGCTACGGCGAGGGAACGTTTTGGTACGGTCGCGCCGCCTCTGCGTGCGAAGAAGCACGATGAACGGACTGGAGAGCGAGGGACCCAAGTTGCGCCGCGCCGTCTGTCCCGGGTCGTACGACCCCGTGACCAATGGACATCTCGACATCATCGCCCGCGCCTCCAAGCTGTACGACGTGGTGCATGTCGTCGTGATGATCAATCAGTCGAAGAAGGGCCTTTTCACGGTCGAGGAGCGCCTCGAGCTGCTCCGCCAGGTCACCGCCGAGTACGGCAACGTCGAGGTGGAGTCCTTCCACGGCCTCCTCGTCGACTTCTGCAAGGAGCGCGACATCCCCGCGATCGTCAAGGGTCTGCGCGCGGTCAGCGACTTCGACTACGAGCTGCAGATGGCCCAGATGAACAACGGCCTGTCCGGAGTCGAGACCCTCTTCGTCCCGACCAATCCCACCTACAGCTTCCTCTCCTCGTCGCTGGTCAAGGAGGTCGCGGCCTGGGGCGGCGACGTCTCGCATCTGGTGCCGCCGCTGGTCCTGGAAGCCCTGAACAAGCGCCACAGAGAAGACTGAGACGCTCGCCGGCCCGACCGTACGGACCTGACAACCCGTCACCCGGTGTCGGATGGTGCGGGAGGGGTCGTACAGTCGATCCGTCCGTCTCCATCACAGCTGTAGAGAGTGGCGAGCACACGGTGGACGTGCAGAAGAAGCTCGATGAGATCGTCGCGGCGGTCGGCAGCGCCCGTTCCATGCCCATGTCGGCCTCGTGCGTGGTCAACCGCGCCGAGCTGCTCTCCCTGCTCGAAGAGGTGCGCCAGGCCCTGCCGGGCTCCCTCGCCCAGGCCCAGGAGCTCATCGGCGGCCGCGAGCAGATGGTCGAGCAGGCCCGCCAGGAGGCCGAGCGGATCATCGAGTCCGCGCACGCGGAGCGCGGCTCGCTGATCTCCGGCACCGAGGTCGCCCGCCGCTCCCAGAACGAGGCCGACCGCATCCTCTCCGAGGCCCGCCAGGAGGCCGAGGAGATCCGCGCGGAGGCCGACGACTACGTCGACTCCAAGCTCGCCAACTTCGAGGTCGTCCTCACCAAGACCCTCGGCTCCGTCGGCCGTGGACGCGAGAAGCTCCTGGGCACCGGACCCGGCGTCGACGAGCGCGGATACGAGGACGAGGACGCCCCCGAGCGCAGCCACGACCCCGAGACCCTGCGCCGCAACGCGGACGAATACGTCGACGTCAAGCTCGGCGCCTTCGAGGCCGTCCTGGCCAAGACCCTGGAGGCGGTCGGCCGCGGGCGCCAGAAGCTCCACGGCCGCATCGCCACCGACGACCTGGGCTCGCTCACGGACGACGGGGCTCCCGTGCAGCACACCACTGACGCCGAGTACCTGGACGGCCTCGCGGCCCCCGTGGCCACTCCCGGACGGCCCGCCGAACAGGCCCCGGACGTGCCCGCCCAGCAGCCGTACGGCGGGCAGGACCAGCAGCAGTACGCCTACCAGCAGCAGACAGACGCGTACGGCTATCAGCAGCAGTACGCCCAGCAGGACCCGTACGGGTACCAGCAGCAGGCCGATCCGTACGCCGCCTATCCGCAGCAGCAGGGATACGGTCAGCAGGCCGCGTACGACCCAGGCCAGGATCAGCAACAGGCGTACGGGCAACAGCAGCCGCAGCAGTCACAGCAGCAGCCGCAGCAGCAGCCGCAGGTCCTCGACGAGACCAGCCTCTTCGACACGGGCATGATCAGCGCCGAACAGCTGCGCCAGTACGAGCAGGAGCGCGGCGGAAGCTAGGCCCTTGTCCGGCGGGAGGCCGAGGCGAGGGCGCACACCGGCGCCCGGGGCTGCGGGCTCGCACCGGATTGGGCCGAGAGCGCAAGGTCCAGTATCCTGGCTCTTCGGTCGCGCGTACGTCCGCGATCCACGCTGCCCGGGAACATCCGGTGCGGCACCCCTGAGCTTCAAGATCGAAAGCAGGAATGGCCCTGAACGCCCGCCTCGACCATCGCAACCCTCTCGTGTTCGACACACATGAGCTGGGGCGACGTCCTGGTGCGCTGCAGCGCCTGACCCGTACGGTCGACGCTCCCAAGGATCTCGGTATCCAGGGTGTGATCGGAGTGCCGGAAGGCGCCCCGGTGGAGCTCGAACTCCGACTCGAGTCGGTCATGGAAGGTGTGCTCGTTACAGGCACCGCCCGTGCGCAGGCCGAGGGAGAGTGCGTAAGGTGTCTGGAGCCGCTCACGCTGGAAAGCGAAGCGGATTTCCAGGAGATGTTCTCGTACCCTGACGCCGACGACCGGGGCCGCGTGATCGCGGAACCGGGCGACGACGCCGAGGACGACGAGGACAGGCTCTTCCTCGAGGACGGTTTGTTCGACCTCGAGTCCGTGCTGCGTGACGCGGTGGTGCTCGCACTGCCGATGCAGCCGGTGTGCCAGGACGACTGCCCGGGTCTGTGCTCCGAGTGTGGAGCGCGGCTCGCTGACGACCCGGACCACCACCATGACGCCGTCGACATCCGTTGGGCGGCACTGCAGGGACTCGCCGGTTCACTCGAAGATGGCGAGAAGGACGAGATGAGCGGCGCCGAAGCGGGCGTCGACGAGAAGCAGGAGAAGTAGCCGTGGCTGTTCCGAAGCGGAAGATGTCGCGCAGCAACACGCGCCACCGCCGGTCGCAGTGGAAGGCTGCGGTCCCCACCCTGGTTGCGTGCGAGCGCTGCCACGAGCCCAAGCAGCAGCACATCGCCTGCCCCGCTTGCGGCACCTACAACAAGCGCCAGGTCCTCGAGGTCTGAGCGGCTGGTGAGAGGCTTCATGTCTGACGCCAAGGCGGATTCGAACGCCAAGAAAAAGGCGGACAACACAGCCTCGTCCCACACGCTTCTGGAAGGGCGGCTCGGGTACAAGCTCGAGTCCGCCCTTCTGGTGCGTGCGCTGACCCACCGTTCGTACGCGTACGAGAACGGCGGTCTGCCGACCAACGAGCGTCTGGAGTTCCTCGGGGACTCCGTCCTCGGTCTCGTGGTCACGGACACGCTGTACCGCACCCACCCCGACCTGCCCGAAGGCCAGCTGGCCAAGTTGCGGGCCGCGGTGGTCAACTCGCGTGCGCTGGCGGAGGTGGGCCGCGGGCTCGACCTGGGCTCCTTCATCCGGCTGGGCCGGGGCGAAGAGGGCACGGGCGGCAGGGACAAGGCGTCCATCCTCGCCGACACCCTCGAAGCGGTGATCGGCGCTGTCTATCTCGACCAGGGTCTCGATGCGGCGGGCGAGCTCGTCCACCGGCTCTTCGACCCGCTGATCGAGAAGTCCTCGAATCTGGGCGCGGGCCTGGACTGGAAGACCAGTCTCCAGGAGCTCACGGCGACCGAGGGGCTCGGTGTGCCCGAGTACCTGGTCAGCGAGACCGGCCCGGATCACGAGAAGACCTTTACTGCTGCCGCCCGCGTCGGAGGCGTCTCGTACGGCACCGGCACCGGCCGCAGCAAGAAGGAGGCGGAGCAGCAGGCGGCGGAGTCCGCCTGGCGTGAGATCCGCTCCGCCGCGGACGAGCGGATCGCGACGGCTCGCGCCAAGGCCGAAGCCGAGGAAGCCGAGGCGGCCAAGGCGGCTGAAGCAGCTTCGGCCGAAGCGGAGGCAGCCGAAGCGGAGGCGGCCGAGACGCACGGGACCGCCGGCAGCCCTTCGGCCCCGGCATCGGACGCCACACCGGCCTGACGTCACCGCCCTCCTCTCGAACCCCCGCCGGGCCTCGGCCCGACGGGGGATTTCGCTTCCCGGGAACCGGGCCGATCAGTGCCCTGCCCGACGCGATACGCTGCCGACATCCGTCGTCACCCCCGTGCCTCCGAGGAGCCCCGTGCCCGAACTTCCTGAGGTCGAGGTCGTACGGCGTGGACTGGAGCGCTGGGTCAGCGGGCGGGTCGTCGCCGACGCGGAAGTGCTGCACCCGCGTGCGGTACGCCGTCACATCGCGGGCGGCGACGACTTCGGAGCCCGGCTCAAGGGCCACCGGATCGGGCTCGCCCAGCGCCGCGGCAAGTACCTGTGGCTGCCGCTCGCCGACTCCGAGAGCGCCGTCCTCGCGCACCTCGGCATGAGCGGCCAGCTCCTCGTCCAGCCGGAGGGCGCACCCGACGAGAAGCACCTGCGCATCCGCGTCCGCTTCGCCGACGCCTTGAACACCGAACTCCGCTTCGTCGACCAACGCACCTTCGGTGGGCTCTCGTTGCACGCCACCACGGCCGACGGACTGCCCGACGTCATCGCGCACATCGCCCGCGATCCGCTGGACCCGCTGTTCGACGACGCGGCCTTCCACGAGGCGCTGCGGCGCCGGCGTACGACCATCAAGCGCGCTCTGCTCGACCAGTCGCTGATCAGCGGCGTCGGCAACATCTACGCGGACGAGGCGCTGTGGCGCGCGCGACTGCACTTCGAGCGCCCGACCACCGGTTTCACGCGCCCGCGCACCGCCGAACTCCTCGGCCACATACGGGACGTGATGGACGACGCCCTCACCGCCGGCGGCACCAGCTTCGACAGCCTGTACGTGAACGTGAACGGCGAGTCGGGCTACTTCGACCGGTCCCTCGACGCGTACGGACGAGAGGGCGAGCCGTGCCGACGCTGCGGCACGCTGATCCGGCGGCGGCCCTGGATGAACCGGTCCAGCTACTTCTGCCCGCGCTGCCAGCGTCCCGCCCGTCTCTCACCGCCGTCCTCAGCCGAGCGCTCCGCGCGCCCCACCTGACGCGCGCATCGCGTCGTAGCGCTCCCGCGCCGCCAGGATCTCGGCCATGTTCCCCTCCACGAAGTGGACGAGGGGCAGCAGTCGCTCGGCGACGCCGCGGCCCAGCGCAGTCAGTTCGTAGTCCACGCGCGGTGGGTTCGTGGGCTGTGCCTCGCGGTGCACGAGGCCGTCACGCTCCAGGGCGTGCAGCGTCTGGGACAGCATCTTCTCGCTCACGCCGTCCACGCGCCGACGCAGCTCGTTGAAGCGGAGCGAGCCCTCGTACAACGCCCCGAGGGTGAGCCCGCCCCAGCGCCCCGTGACGTGCTCCAGGGTGCCCCGGGAGGGACAGGCCTTGGAGAACACGTCGAACGGCAGATCCGGTCGCTCCGTGAGGTCCATACCCTCAGCGTACTCCGACGCAGCGCTAACCCACAGATGGCGCTAACCAATGGTTACCGCCCTGTTCGTTGTCTCAGTAGCCGAAGTTCTGCGTCCACCAAGGGCCGCCGGAGCCGAAGTGCACGCCGACGCCCAGGGTCTTGAAGTCGCAGTTCAGTATGTTCGCGCGGTGGCCGGGGCTGTCCATCCAGGCCGCCATCACCGCTGCGGCGTCGGCCTGCCCGCGGGCTATGTTCTCGCCGCCGAGGTTCGTTATGCCCGCCTTCTCCGCGCGGTCCCAGGGCGTGGCGCCGCTCGGGTCGGTGTGGTCGAAGAAGTTCCGGTCCGCCATGTCCTCGCTGAAGGCCTCGGCCAGCGCGGCCAGTGCCCTGGACGACGTCACGGGGCTGCAACCCACCTTCTTCCGCTCCTTGTTCACCAGCGAGAGCACCGCTGCCTCGGCCGCGGTCTCCGGGGACACCGCCTTCGGCGGGATGGGCTTGGGCACCTTCGTGGCCGTACGCGTGGGAGTCGGCTTCGTCGACTTCTCCGGCGCCTTCGTGGTCGGCTTCGCGGAAGGCTTCTTCGTGGGCTCGTCCGTCGCCTTCGTGGGCGTCGCCGACGGTGAGGGGGAGCGGTCGGCGTCACGACTCGTGCCCGAGTCGCCGCGGTCGTCCGGGGAGCCGTCGGTGCCGCCCTGCGTCTGAAGCCCGGTCGGTGAGTCCGCGGTCTGCACGTTGCCCGCGTTGTTGTCGCCGTTCGAGTCACCGCCGGGCAGCAGCCCGGAGGCGACCGCGACGGCACCCATCGCGACGGCGGCGGAGACGCCGAGCAGACCTGTGCGTACGGGCGTCGCGGCCTTCTTGCGGCGGCGCGAGCCACCGCGCCGAGGGCCGTCGAGAGGCGTGAAGCCGGGCGAGCCGGAGTACGGCGAGCGGGAGTACGGCGAGGCCGCGTACGCCGTGGTGGCGTACGCGTCGACGTCGCCCGTCGCGTAGAGGTAGGCGTCGCTGCTCTGGTAGGTGTCACCCGGCGCGTAACGGTCGCTCATGCCATGGCCGCCGGCGCTGACCGTGGAGAAGGGGTCAGTCGCGTAGTCACCCGCGTCGGCCGTCGAGTAGCCGCCCGTGTAGGTTCCGTGCGTTTGCGTGACCCCCGTGGCGCGGCCTGTGGCGGCGCGCCCGGCGGCGGAGCGTCGGTGGCGTCCCATCTCCTGGCCTTCCTCATCCATACGGTCAACGTTCCTCACTCGAACGGGTGAGGTTCATTGGGTGGGGACGGTACCGCATGGCGCAGGGGGAGGAAGCGCTCCCGGAGCAATTGCTTGGTTAGCGTGCAGCCATGAATGAAGATGTGCGGCTGGTGGCCTGGGTGCGCGGAAGGGTACAAGGTGTCGGTTTTCGCTGGTTCACGCGTGCCAAGGTGCTGGAGATCGGCGGCTTGAGTGGCTTTGCTCTCAATCTGCCGGACGGACGGGTCCAGGTGGTGGCGGAGGGCCCGCGGTCCGGATGCCAGGGGCTGCTCGACTGGCTCCAGGGCGACGACACGCCCGGCCTCGTCGAGGGTGTGACTGAGATTTGGGACACGCCCCGGGGCGGCTACGACGGCTTCGCCATCCGCTGAGATCCCTCGCTGTTCGACCGGTCGGAACACCCCAGGCCGAGCGCTCGGACAGGCCCGAGGCACCTGCCCCAGGCAGAAACCGCCTGGTGGTTGCCAAGAACCGCTTGCCGTGGCAGGCTCCGCAAGGAAGGATGATCGCCACGCCCTAAGGGCCCCCGAGGAGAGGCCGCGCCGCCAGTTTTCAGGCCGCGCGCCCGGGGCTGCCCGCCGATACGGGGCGTGATCGTGTTGACCGTCAAACTTTTTGGTGAGACGCTGAAAGCCCCGCGCACCTTAGCTGTTTGGCATGTAAGAACGGCAGCAAAAACTCAACAGTGCCAAGCATCAAGGGTGCGATTCCCTCACGACCCACACCGTTCCGGTCGGTCACTCAGTGTGGAGGACCATCCATCATGGCAAAGGCGCTTCTCGGTTACGTCGGCGGCTCCGACCCGCGACTCCTCGCCGAGATGCGACGGCTCCAGCAGCGCGTACAGGACCTGGAATCCGAGCTCGTACGGATCCAGGCGGAGAACGACGCGCTCTCGGCTGCCGCTTCTCACGACGAGCTTATGGAGAGCATCGACGTACCCCAGGCGGAGCCTGCGCTCACCTGATCACAAGCACCGCTACGACGCGATCAGTGATCAGCTGTCCGTGTCAGCCGCTCAACCAGTGTTTGCAAGGGACGCTTCGGCGTCCCTTCTTTCTTGGCCCCGCGTACTCTGTCCCGCGCACTCTTTCACTCTCTTTAACGTCTGGTGTGCCCTGCACGTTCATGGGCGAAACCGCGGGTTCATGGAGTGAGACAGAGGTGCGAGGTAGAGTCCAGCGGCGTGCACCTCAAGGCCCTGACCCTCCGCGGGTTCAAATCGTTCGCCTCGGCGACCACGCTGCGGTTCGAGCCGGGCATCACGTGTGTCGTGGGCCCCAACGGTTCGGGCAAGTCCAATGTCGTGGACGCGCTCAGCTGG
The DNA here is from genome assembly GCF_005768555.2 of Streptomyces sporangiiformans. Taxonomy (GTDB): domain Bacteria; phylum Actinomycetota; class Actinomycetes; order Streptomycetales; family Streptomycetaceae; genus Streptomyces; species Streptomyces sporangiiformans. The sequence goes on along the minus strand of NZ_VCHX02000072.1, from coordinate 12,514 downwards.
GTCATGGGCGAGCAGGGGGCCAAGTCGCTGCGCGGCGGCAAGATGGAGGACGTCATCTTCGCCGGCACCACCGGGCGGCCGCCGCTCGGCCGCGCCGAGGTGTCCCTGACCATCGACAACTCCGACGGTGCGCTGCCCATCGAGTACGCCGAGGTCACCATCACGCGGATCATGTTCCGCAACGGCGGCAGCGAGTACCAGATCAACGGCGACACCTGCCGTCTCCTGGACATCCAGGAACTGCTCTCCGACTCCGGCATCGGCCGGGAGATGCACGTCATCGTCGGTCAGGGCCAGCTCGACTCCGTCCTGCACGCCGATCCGATGGGCCGCCGCGCCTTCATCGAGGAGGCCGCGGGCGTCCTCAAGCACCGCAAGCGCAAGGAGAAGGCGCTGCGGAAGCTGGACGCGATGCAGGCGAACCTCGCGCGCGTGCAGGACCTGACGGACGAGCTGAGGCGTCAGCTCAAGCCACTGGGCCGGCAGGCGGCGGTCGCGCGCCGGGCAGCGGTGATCCAGGCGGACCTCCGCGACGCCCGCCTGCGTCTGCTCGCCGACGATCTCGTACGACTCCGCCAGGCGCTCCAGGCCGAGGTCGCCGACGAGGCGGCGCTCAAGGAACGCAAGGACGCCGCCGAGGCCGAGTTGAAGAAGGCACTCCAGCGGGAGGCGCAGCTCGAGGACGAGGTGCGGCGCCTCACGCCACGGCTCCAGCGGGCCCAGCAGACCTGGCACGAGCTGTCGCAGCTGGCCGAGCGGGTGCGCGGGACGATCTCGCTGGCCGACGCGCGCGTCAAGAGCGCCACCACCCAGCCTCCCGAGGAGCGGCGCGGACGCGACCCCGAGGACATGGAGCGCGAGGCCGCTCGGATCCGTGAGCAGGAGGCCGAGCTGGAGGCGGCCCTGGAGGCGGCCGAGCGGGCCTTGGAGGACACGGTCGCCCATCGCGCCGAACTGGAGCGCGAACTGGCGATGGAGGAGCGGCGCCTGAAGGATGTGGCCCGCGCCATCGCCGACCGCCGTGAGGGGCTCGCCCGGCTGAACGGCCAGGTCAACGCGGCCCGTTCGCGTGCCGCCTCCGCCCAGGCCGAGATCGACCGCCTTGCCTCCGCGCGGGACGAGGCCCAGGAGCGGGCTGTCGCGGCGCAGGAGGAGTACGAGGCGCTCAAGGCCGAGGTCGACGGTCTGGACGCGGGCGACGCGGATCTGGCCGAGCAGCACGAGGCGGCCAAGTCGGCGCTGGCCGAGGCCGAGACCGCCCTCGCGACGGCCCGCGAGGCGGCCACGTCCGCGGAGCGCAGGCGCGCGGCCACCCAGGCCCGCCACGAGGCGCTGGCCCTCGGCCTGCGCCGCAAGGACGGCACGGGCGCTCTGCTGGAGGCGCAGGACCGTCTCACCGGACTGCTCGGCCCCGCCGCCGAGCTGCTGTCGGTCACCCCGGGCCACGAGGTCCCCCTCGCCGCCGCCTTCGGCGCAGCCGCGGACGCCATCGCGGTGACGACCCCGTCCTCGGCCGCCGAAGCCATCCGCCTGCTCCGCAAGCGGGACGCGGGACGAGCGGCCCTGCTGCTGGCGGGGGCGCCCGAGGAGACGGCGGCGAGTGCGGGCGCCCTTGCCGCGGCACAGTCGGCGGGGACTCGCCCCGCAGCCGCCCCGCCCTACGGCGACCCCGGCGGCGTACCGCCGGAGCGCGGCGCTCCCGGATACCCGTACGCCGCCGATCTGGTCCGGGGCCCCTCCGAGCTCATGCCCGCCGTACGCCGTCTGCTGCGCGGCATCGTGGTGGTGGGGACCCTTGAGGACGCCGAGGACCTTGTGTACGCGCGGCCCGATCTCACCGCCGTCACCGCCGAAGGCGATCTGCTCGGGGCGCACTTCGCGCACGGTGGGTCGGCAGGGGCGCCGAGCCTGCTCGAAGTGCAGGCATCCGTCGACGAAGCCGCTGCCGAGCTCGAAGAACTCGCCGTGCGATGCGAGGAGTTGACCGAGGCCCAGCATCTCGCCACCGAACAGCGCGGAGAACGTGTGGCGCTGGTCGAGGAGCTGGGGGAGCGACGGCGGGCCGGTGAGCGGGAGCGGTCGGCCGTCGCCCAGCAGTTGGGACGGCTGGCCGGGCAGGCGCGAGGGGCCGCCGGGGAGGCGGAGCGCAGTACCGCCGCGGCCACGCGGGCGCAGGAAGCCCTCGACAGGGCCGTACAGGAGGCGGAAGAGCTGGCCGAACGGCTCGCCGTGGCCGAGGAGATGCCGGTCGAGGAGGAGCCCGACACCTCCGTGAGGGACCGGCTCGCCGCCGACGGCGCCAATGCGCGGCAGACCGAGATGGAGGCCCGGCTCCAGGTGCGTACGCACGAGGAGCGGGTCAAGGGGCTTGCGGGGCGGGCCGATTCGCTGGACCGGGCCGCCCGCGCCGAACGTGAGGCACGCGCGCGTGCCGAGCAGCGCAGGGCGCGGCTCAGGCACGAGGCCGCCGTCGCCGAGGCCGTGGCCGCGGGCGCTCGGCAGCTCCTCGCGCATGTCGAGGTCTCGGTGGGCAGGGCCGACGAAGAGCGTGCCGCCGCCGAGAGAGCCAAGGCGCTGAGGGAGCAGGATCTCGTCGTGGCTCGCAACGAGGGGCGGGACCTCAAGGCCGAGCTCGACAAACTCACGGATTCAGTGCACCGCGGCGAGGTACTCGGCGCCGAGAAGCGGCTGCGGATCGAGCAGCTGGAGTCGAAGGCGCTGGAGGAGCTCGGTGTGGAACCGGCGGGTCTCGTGGCCGACTACGGCCCCGATCAGCTCGTGCCGCCCTCGCCCCCCGCCGAGGGCGAGGAACTGCCCGAGGACCCCGAGCACCCGCGCAACCAGCCCCGGCCGTTCGTCCGTGGTGAGCAGGAGAAGCGGCTCAGGTCGGCCGAGCGGGCCTACCAGCAGCTCGGCAAGGTCAACCCGCTGGCCCTGGAGGAGTTCGCGGCCCTGGAGGAACGCCACAAGTTCCTCAGTGAGCAGCTGGAAGACCTCAAGAAGACGCGCGCCGATCTTCTGCAGGTGGTGAAGGAGGTCGACGAGCGCGTCGAGCAGGTCTTCACCGAGGCCTTTTGGGATACGGCCCGGGAGTTCGAAGGTGTCTTCAGCCGGCTGTTCCCGGGCGGTGATGGGCGACTGATCCTGACCGATCCCGACAACATGCTCACCACGGGCGTGGATGTGGAGGCCCGGCCTCCGGGGAAGAAGGTCAAGCGCCTGAGCCTGCTGTCCGGTGGTGAGCGTTCGCTGACCGCCGTGGCGATGCTCGTGTCGATCTTCAAGGCGCGGCCGAGCCCGTTCTATGTGATGGACGAGGTCGAGGCGGCGCTCGACGACACCAACCTGCAACGGCTCATCCGGATCATGCAGGAGCTGCAGGAGGCCTCGCAGCTGATCGTGATCACCCACCAGAAGCGCACGATGGAGGTCGCCGACGCGCTGTACGGCGTCTCCATGCAGGGCGACGGGGTGTCGAAGGTCATCAGCCAGCGACTTCGTTAGCCGTGCGGGCCGCAGCTCTGCGGCTGCGGGTGCTGCGAGGCACATTACATTCAATCATTGAACACAAGTCCTTCACTTGCACAGGTGTGGTGTCGGTAAATCAAGCGTCACCCCCCTGTTGACTTCGATTCTTGAAGGCATAGCCTCGGAAAGATTGCATTTACCTTCAGGTGGTGGGCGGCAGGACGCTGTGCGCCGCCGGCAAGGTCCGCCCCCACCCCGGCAGCGAGGCCGGTGGCCCGAGGAGATACATGTGACCAGCTCAGCGCAGGCACTCAAGTCAGGAGCCCGAGAGGCTCATCCCGAGCATCTCGCCCATGTCATCTTCATCGCGGCCGCGGCCGCGATGGGCGGTTTCCTCTTCGGCTACGACAGCGCCGTGATCAACGGCGCCGTCGAAGCCATCCGGGACCGTTACGACATCGGCTCCGCAGCCCTGGCCCAGGTCATCGCCATCGCACTGATCGGCTGTGCGATCGGTGCCGCCACGGCGGGCCGGATCGCCGACCGCATCGGCCGCATCCGTTGTATGCAGATCGCGGCCGTGCTGTTCACGGTGAGCGCCGTCGGTTCCGCGCTGCCGTTCGCGCTGTACGACCTGGCCTTCTGGCGCGTCGTCGGCGGCTTCGCCATCGGTATGGCCTCTGTGATCGGCCCCGCCTACATCGCCGAGGTCGCTCCCGCCGCCTACCGGGGACGGCTCGCCTCCTTCCAGCAGGCCGCGATCGTCATCGGCATCGCCGTCTCGCAGCTGGTCAACTGGGGCATCCTGAACATCGCGGACGGCGACCAGCGCGGCAAGGTGATGGGCCTGGAGGCCTGGCAGGTCATGCTCGGCGTCATGGTGGTCCCGGCCGTCCTCTACGGCCTGCTCTCCTTCGCGATCCCCGAGTCGCCGCGCTATCTCATCGCCGCCGGCAAGGAGGCGCGCGCCCGTGAGGTGCTCGCCGAGGTCGAGGGCAAGGGCGTCGACCTGGACGCCCGCGTGCTGGAGATCGAGCAGGCCATGAAGAGCGAGCACAGGTCGGTCTTCAAGGACCTGCTCGGTGGCAGCTTCTTCTTCAAGCCGATCGTCTGGATCGGCATCGGCCTGTCCGTCTTCCAGCAGTTCGTGGGCATCAACGTCGCGTTCTACTACTCCTCGACGCTGTGGCAGTCGGTCGGCGTCGACCCGACGGAGTCGTTCTTCTACTCGTTCACGACGTCGATCATCAACATCGTGGGCACCGTGATCGCCATGATCTTCGTCGACCGGATCGGCCGCAGGCCGCTCGCGCTCATCGGTTCCGTGGGCATGGTGATCGGTCTCGCGCTGGAGGCCTGGGCCTTCTCCTTCGACCTCGTCGACGGCAAGCTGCCCAGTACCCAGGGCTGGGTGGCACTGATCGCCGCCCACCTGTTCGTCCTGTTCTTCGCCCTCTCCTGGGGTGTGGTCGTCTGGGTCTTCCTCGGCGAGATGTTCCCGAACAAGATCCGCGCCGCCGCCCTCGGCGTCGCCGCCTCCGCGCAGTGGATCGCCAACTGGGCCATCACCGCGAGCTTCCCGTCCCTGGCCGAGTGGAACCTCTCCGTGACCTACGTGATCTACACGGTCTTCGCCGCCCTCTCCATCCCCTTCGTACTCAAGTTCGTGACGGAGACCAAGGGCAAGGCGCTGGAGGAGATGGGCTAGGCCGGCCCGCAGGCCTCGCGGGCTCCCGAAGAGCCCACGACACCTTCCCGGAAGCCCGCGACAGCTCCCCGAAGCTCGGGGAGACGGGTCCAGTCCCCGCTGCCGTCTCCCCGTACCCGTAAGACGTACCGCCCCGGCTCATCCCTCGAGGTTCTTGAGCCGGGGCAGTACGTTTTCGCAGAACAGGTGCATGCTGCGCCAGCCCTCGTCGACCGGCATCCCGCCGGACAGCGGATGCAGTACGTAGCTGTCGAGGCCCTGGGCCAGGCACTCGTCCGGCGTCAGGATCCGGTACACGCCCTCGGCGCGCAGCTCGTCGACCGTCGTGGCCTGCGACTTCACCGCGGAACGGATGTCGCCGGACTGCCAGGAGGCGTACGTCCGCGCTTCGTGCAGGAGGTGCTCGCCGTGCTTGGCCCATACGCGGTCCGGGTCCTCGGCGAGGTGCAGCAGCGGGGTGACGGCCGCGGGCATCATGGTCCACCCCTCCGTGCCGTATTCGAGCAGGCGCTCCTTGTAGTACGCCTCCAGCTCCGGCAGATGCGCGCTCGGGAAGAACGGCAGCCCGAGCCGGGCGGCACGCCGGGCCGCGGCCTTCGACGAGCCCCCGACCAGCAGGAGCGGGTGAGGCCGGGTGAACGGGCGTGGTGTGATGCGGACCGTACGGCCGCGGAACTCGAACTCCTCGCCGGTCCAGGCCTTGAGTACCGTCTCCAGCAGCTCGTCCTGGAGCTTTCCACGCCGCTTCCACTCGACGTCGAAGAGCGCGTACTCCTCGGGCCGGTACCCGATCCCCGCTACGGTCACCAGGCGTCCGCCGCTGAGCAGGTCCAGTACGGCGATCTCCTCGGCCAGCCGCAGTGGATCGTGCAGCGGGCCGATGATCGCCGAGATGGTGACCGCGATCCGCCGGGTCGCTCCGAAGACCGCGCCCGCGAAGGCGAAGGGTGAGGGCAGCCAGTTGTTGGCGACGCCGTGGTGCTCCTCGGTCTGCACGGTGGTCATCCCGCGGTCGTCGGCGTACGCGGCCATCTCCAGGGCGGCCTGGTAGCGGGCGCTGAGTGATTCGCTCGTCGCGCCGGGTTCGACCAGGTTGAAGCGTATGACCGTGACAGGCATGGCGGGCCCCTTCGACGGGTTCTGGAGAAGGGGGACGGTAGCTGACGGGGCGTCAGACGGCTAGAGAGGCGACCTCAGCACGCCGCGGTGGGCCCGGGGGCGGACCCGTCCGGCCCGCGCCGAAGGACTGTCCGGCCCGCGCCGAAGGACCCGCCCGGCCCGCGGGGAAGGAAAGTCCCCGCGAGGAGGACGGACGATCGTCAGAGGGGTCACGCCATACTGGTGGAGTTATGGAAATCCTCATCCTTGCTGTAGTCATCGCCGTGGTCGTGATCGGCGCGCTCGGCGGGCTCGTCGTCGGCAGCCGCAAGAAGAAGCGGCTGCCCCCGCAGGCGCCCACCACGACGCCCGACATCACCGCCCCTCCGGCCGAGCCGCACGTCGGCGACGAGGCCGAGACTCCGCGCGAAGAACCGCGCCGCACGATCGAGGAGGTGGATCTTCCGGACACCTCGGGGGCCGTTGCCGTCGAGGAACCCCCGGCCGCCCCCGAGATCGAGATCCCCGAGCCGACCGCCGGGCGCCTGGTGCGTCTGCGCGCCCGGCTCTCCCGCTCACAGAACGCGCTCGGCAAGGGGCTGCTCACGCTGCTCTCGCGCGAGCACCTCGACGACGACACCTGGGAGGAGATCGAGGACACGCTGCTCACCGCCGATGTCGGGGTGCAGCCCACCCAGGAGCTGGTCGAGCGGCTGCGTGAGCGTGTGAAGGTGCTCGGCACCCGCACGCCCGACGAACTGCGCGGCCTGCTGCGCGAGGAGCTGCTCACGCTGGTCGGCGCCGACCTGGACCGCACCGTCCGGACCGAGCCGGAGGCGAGCAAGCCCGGCATCGTGATGGTCGTCGGCGTCAACGGCACCGGGAAGACGACCACCACCGGCAAGCTCGCCCGTGTCCTCGTGGCCGACGGCCGGAGTGTCGTCCTCGGCGCCGCCGACACCTTCCGTGCCGCAGCCGCCGATCAGCTGCAGACCTGGGGCGAGCGGGTCGGCGCACACACCGTGCGCGGCCCCGAGGCCGGCGACCCCGCCTCCGTAGCCTTCGACGCGGTCAAGGAAGGCAAGGAGATCGGCGCCGACGTCGTCCTCATCGACACCGCCGGGCGGCTGCACACCAAGACCGGCCTCATGGACGAGCTCGGCAAGGTCAAGCGTGTCGTCGAGAAGCACGCGCCGCTCGACGAGGTGCTGCTCGTCCTGGACGCCACCACCGGTCAGAACGGCCTGGTGCAGGCCCGTGTCTTCGCCGAGGTCGTCGACATCACCGGCATCGTCCTGACCAAGCTCGACGGCACGGCCAAGGGCGGCATCGTCGTCGCCGTCCAGCGCGAGCTGGGCGTCCCCGTCAAGCTCGTCGGTCTCGGCGAGGGCGCGGACGACCTGGCCCCGTTCGAGCCGGAAGCCTTCGTGGATGCTCTTATCGGCGACTGAGTGCGCGCACGCGAGTACCCGGAACCAGGTACACACCCGAGGCAGGGCCCCACGCCATGGTGCGGATGGTGTGGGGCCCTGCGTTCTTTGCGCCTGAACCGGCGCCGCTCTCGCGCATGTGGTCGCTCGCCGTCGTCAGCGCCGCCCGTCCGGGCTACACGCGCGAGCGATGCGTTACGTAGGCCAAAGTTCCCAGCAACAGCCTCGCGGCCGGCGGCTTCGTCGCCGTGTCGAGGGCGGGGGAGCGCAGCCAGCGGACCGGGCCGAGGCCGGCGCGGTCGGAGGGAGGGGCCGTGATGTACGTGCCGACGCCCAGGCCGTGCAGGTCGAGCGACGCGTCGTCCCAGCCCATGCGGTAGAGCAGCTCGGGCAGATCGGCCGCCGCGCCGGGGGCGACGAAGAAGTGAGCGCGGCCGTCCGGGGTCGCCGTCACGGGGCCCAGTGGGAGGCCCATCCGTTCGAGCCGGATCAGCGCGCGACGCCCGGCCGCCTCGGCGACCTCGATCACGTCGAAGGCGCGCCCCACGGGCAGCATCACCGCGGCGCCGGGGAACTCGCTCCAGGCCTCGGTCGCCTCGTCGAGCGTGGCACCGGCCGGGATGACCGGCGCGAAGCCCAGCGGATGGGACCCCGGGGCCGGGCAGTCGGTGCTGCCGCACGAGCAGGCCCCCGCGGCCGCTCGGGCGCCGGGCACGACGTCCCAGCCCCACAGTCCGGTGAACTCGGCCACGGCGGTGCACTCTGACGAGCGGCCGCGGCGCCGTGAGCCGGGTCGGATTTCGCGAATCCCCCGGCTGCCGCCGATCGTGAAGCCCATGCCCCCTCCAACGGGTTCAGCTCGCCGGTGGTTACGCGACGGAATCGGAACGTGACTCTGCGTTCCCACCGGTGTCTGGAGCCAAGCGGCGCCCGGGTGCGTCCCGGGTGGCGCGTTCGGCTTCGCGCGCCCCATCGTGCATCGCTCCGCCCACCCCTTGCCGTCTTGTGTCAAGTGAATCGCGTGGAGGTGATCAGGAGTTCATTCAAAGGGGTGGCGAATGGTGGCGTTTCGGGGTTCCCCGTGGCTGGACGGGTGATCGTAGGATTACTGTCGGTGCACGGTCCTGGGGGCGCATGCACTCGTGGGTATGCCGGAGGCAAGTCGGTTCCTCGTTCGAGAGGTGAGAACCACCGGACGGGCGACCGCGGTTACCGGCAATCTGGTAGGGCTTGGCGCACACAACGCGCAAGTGGTTTCAGGGATGGGGGCGTTCCAGTGGGCGGCAACGGCGGAAGCGGTACCAACGCTGAAAAGCGCCCCAACGATCTGCTGGGTTCGTGGTTCGTGCGCAGCGGCTGGTCCAAGGGCGAGCTGGCGCGCCAGGTGAACCGACGGGCCCGCCAGCTGGGGGCCAACCACATCTCCACGGACACCTCGCGTGTGCGCCGCTGGCTCGACGGGGAGAACCCGCGCGAGCCGATCCCGCGGATCCTGTCCGAGCTGTTCTCCGAGCGCTTCGGCTGTGTCGTCGCCGTCGAGGACCTCGGTCTGCACGCCGCACATCAGTCACCGTCCGTGTCCGGCGTCGACCTTCCCTGGACAGGCCCGCAGACCGTCGCGCTGATCAGCGAGTTCTCGCGCAGCGACCTGATGCTCGCCCGCCGCGGCTTCCTCGGTACGTCGCTGGCGCTGTCCGCCGGATCGGCGCTGATCGAGCCCATGCAGCGCTGGCTGGTGCCCGGCCCCACCGCGCACCGCGACGAGCCCGAGCCCCCCGCCGCCGCACGCCGCGCCGGCCGGCTGTCCAGGCCCGAGCTCGATCTCCTCGAGTCCACCACGGCCATGTTCCGGCAGTGGGACGCCCAGTGCGGTGGCGGCCTGCGCCGCAAGGCGGTCGTCGGCCAGTTGCACGAGGTGACGGACCTCCTGCAGGAGCCGCAGCCCGGGGCCACTTCCAAGCGCCTGTTCAAGGTCGCCGCCGAGCTCGCCGAGCTGGCCGGCTGGATGAGCTACGACGTCGGGCTGCAGCCCACCGCCCAGAAGTACTTCGTCCTCGCGCTGCACGCCGCGAAGGAAGCCGGCGACAAGCCGCTGGGCTCGTACATTCTCTCCAGCATGAGCCGCCAGATGATCCACCTCGGACGGCCCGACGACGCCCTGGAGCTGATCCACCTCGCGCAGTACGGGAGCCGCGACTGCGCGAGCCCGCGTACGCAGTCCATGCTGTATGCGATGGAGGCCCGGGCCTACGCCAATATGGGCCAGCCCGGCAAGTGCAAGCGCGCCGTCCGGATGGCCGAGGACGGCTTCCAGGACGCCGAGGAGTCCACCGAGCCCGAGCCCGACTGGATCCGCTTCTTCTCCGAGGCGGAACTGCACGGGGAGAACTCCCACTCCTACCGCGACCTGGCCTATGTGGCGGGCCGCAGCCCCACATACGCCTCACTCGCCGAGCCCGCGATGGCGAAGGCCGTCGACCTCTTCGAGAAGGACGCCGAGCATCAGCGTTCGTACGCACTCAACCTCATCGGGATGGCCACGGTGCATCTGCTGCAGCGGGAGCCCGAGCAGAGCGCGGTGCTGGCCAGAAAGGCCCTCGCGGTCGCCAAGAAGGTGCGCTCCGAGCGGGTCAACACTCGTATCCGAAAGACCGTCGACACGGCCGTACGCGACTTCGGAGACACTGCCGAGGTGCTGGATCTGACCGAGCAACTGGCCGTGGATCTGCCCGAGACCGCGGACGCGGTCTGACCCCGGGACTCCGGCCGCGGCCCGCCATCTCGAACCGCCCGACTCGGCTCCCTCACGCCAGGTCACCGGATGGCCGGCCGTGGCCGGTTCGCTGTCCTCGGGGGAAGGTTGCGCCAGGATAACGATCGGTCCTCACCCCACACGGCACTTCACCCAGTCGTAACACGACTGGCGTCTTCGTCATCTCCGTGCAACATGTCGGCGAGCCCCGTGAAACGGATTTGCGCCAGTCTCCTCACTACAGTCGGCCCTCCCCACAGCTTGAGCATCCGCACGGGCCGTTCCGACGACGAGGAGATACCGGCCTTGAACGGCACAGATACCGGATTCGTATTGATCAGCGCGGCGCTCGTCATGTTGATGACGCCCGGCCTTGCCCTCTTTTACGGCGGCATGGTGCGCTCCAAGAGCGTGCTGAACATGCTGATGATGTCCTTCATCTCGCTGGGCATCGTCAGCGTCCTGTGGGTCCTGTACGGCCACTCCCTCGCCTTCAGCGGCGACGCGGGTGGCTTCATCGGGAACCTGGACATGATCGGGCTGAAGGGCGTCAACGCCGACAGCACGATGGAGAACTTCGCGGGCGAGAAGATCTCACTCTTCGCCTTCTCCCTCTTCCAGATGCTCTTCGCGGTGATCACCGCCGCGCTGATGAGCGGTGCGCTCGCCGACCGCGTCAAGTTCAGCTCCTGGATGGTGTTCATCGGCGCCTGGGTCACCGTGGTGTACTTCCCGGTCGCCCACTGGGTCTGGGGCGGTGGCTGGCTCTCCCAGCTCGACCCGGCCGTGATCGACTTCGCCGGTGGTACCGCGGTGCACATCAACGCCGGTATCGGTGCTCTCGCGGCGGTCCTCGTCGTGGGCAAGCGGGTCGGCTTCAAGAAGGACCCGATGCGGCCGCACAACCTTCCGCTGGTCCTGCTCGGCACCGGCCTGCTGTGGTTCGGCTGGTTCGGATTCAACGCCGGCTCCGAGCTCGGCGTCGACGGCACCACCGGTCTGATGGCGTTCAACACGCAGATCGCGACCGCTGCCGCCATGATCGGCTGGCTGGTCTACGAGCGCATCCGTCACGGTGCGTTCACCACGCTGGGCGCCTGCTCCGGTGCCGTCGCCGGTCTCGTCGCGATCACCCCCTCCGGCGGCAGCGTCAACGCCTTCGGCGCCCTGCTGATCGGTGTCGTCGCCGGTGCGCTCTGCTCCTGGGCCGTCAGCCTCAAGTACAAGCTGGGCTACGACGACTCGCTGGACGTCGTGGGCGTCCACCTCGTCGGCGGTGTCATCGGCACCCTGATGGTCGGCTTCCTGGCCATCGGCGGAGTCGGCGGCGGCAGCCAGTTCCTGTCCCAGGCCATCGGTGCCTTCTCGGTCATGGGCTACACGTTCGTCGTGACCTACATCCTCGCCCTCGTCATCAAGAAGACGATCGGCTTCCGGGCCACCGAGGACGACGAGGTCAGCGGTATCGACCAGGCGCTCCACGCTGAGACTGCATACGACTTCAGCGGCGCGGCGGGTTCGCACATGTCCGGTTCCACCGCGTCCACCACTCCCGCGAAGAGCAGCGACGCTGCCAAGAAGGTTGAGGCATGAAGCTCATCACAGCCGTCGTGAAGCCCCACCGGCTCGACGAGATCAAGGAAGCTCTCCAGGCCTTCGGGGTACACGGCCTGACGGTCACCGAGGCCAGCGGCTACGGTCGGCAGCGGGGACACACTGAGGTGTACCGGGGCGCCGAGTACACGGTCGACCTGGTACCCAAGATCCGCATCGAGGTGCTGGCCGAGGACGACGACGCCGAGCAGATCGTCGACGTCATCGTCAAGGCGGCCCGTACCGGCAAGATCGGAGACGGCAAGGTCTGGTCCGTCCCGGTCGAGACGGCCGTCCGGGTCCGGACCGGCGAGCGCGGACCCGACGCGCTCTAAGGGCAGGGAAGAAGAACAGGAGTCGCTGGGTGACGAGTACGGACGTACGCAAGGAAGCAGAAGACTCGGGACCCAGCGGCTATGCGGCGGCCCGGCTGCGCCTCCTCCAGGAGGAGGCGCGGTCCGGGCC
>NZ_VCHX02000074.1 GCF_005768555.2 Streptomyces sporangiiformans | reverse complement strand
CGGGCCACCCCGGTCGCCGACGCGAGGACTCCGAGGACGAAGACGAACCCGTCCCCGGCCGATCACACCCTCCGAGCTCGCGGCCTCCGCGTCACCTACGACGGCTTCACCGCCCTGTACGGCGTCGACCTCGACCTTTCCCCCGGCACGATCACCGCGGTCGTCGGCCCCAACGGAGCCGGCAAGAGCACCCTGTTCCACTGTCTCGCCGGGACCGTGCGCCCGGACGCCGGACGGATCGCGTTCGGGGAATGGGACGTCACCCGGCTCCCGGCTCACGCGCGCACGCGGCTCGGCGTGGCACGGACCTTCCAGCAACTCGCCGTCTTCCCGACCTTGACGGTGGCCGAGAACGTGCGGGTCGGGGCGGAACAGGGGCGTGTCGTGGATCCGGGCGCCGTGGAGCGCGTGTCGCGGCTGCTGGGACTCGACGGGGCCGTACGGGCGTTGCCCGCGGCGGGGCTGCCGACCGGCACCCTGCGGCGTGTCGAACTCGCCCGGGCCCTGGCCGGGAGTCCGCGTGTCCTGCTCCTCGACGAGCCCGCGGCGGGCCTCGACACGGGCGAAGTAGCCACGCTGGCCCGCGTGTTGCGAGCCCTCNTCGACACGGGCGAAGTAGCCACGCTGGCCCGCGTGTTGCGAGCCCTCGCCGCCGACGGCATGGCGCTCCTCGTCGTCGAGCACGACCTGGACCTCGTGGCCGGCCTGGCCGACACCGTGCACGTCATGACGGCGGGCCGCATCGTGGCGTCCGGCCCCGCCGACCGCGTACTGGAAGGCCTCGAAGGACTCGACACGACGGCAGAAGGCCAAGGATGAGCACACCGGGGATTTCGCTGCGCCACGCGCGCGTGCGGTACGGCCCGCTGGAGGCCCTGGACGGAGTGACCCTCCTCGCGCCCGCGCCCGGTCTGACCGTCCTGCTCGGCCGCAACGGCTCAGGCCGTACGACGGCGCTGCGCGCCCTGGCCGGCACCGTCCCGCTGTCCCGTGGTGCCGTGGTGTGGGACGGCATCGACGTCACCAGGATGCCCGCGTACGAACGGGCCCGCCGCGGACTGTGCCTGGTGCCCGAGCGGCAGGCGGTGTTCGGCTCGCTCACCGTCCGCGAGAACCTCGAACTCGCGGCCACCGGCCGGTCCTTCGCGCCCGCCCTCGACGCCTACCCCCCACTGCGTCCGCTCCTCGGCAGGAAGGCCGGCACCCTCTCCGGCGGTGAGCAGCGCATGCTCGCCCTCTCCCGTGCCCTCCTGGCACGCGCGCGCGTGGTGCTCGCCGACGAACCCGCGCAGGGCATGTCCCCGACGGTCGCGGCCCGCACGTACGAACTGCTCGGCGGGCTCGACGCCTGTGTGATCGTGGCCGAACAGCGAATGCCGCCCGGCCTGCACGGCAAGGCGGCACTCGTGTACGAACTGCGGCGCGGCGAGGTCGTGTTCAGTGGCGAGGCGACGGAGGTTCCAGCGGCGGGCCCATCAGGACCGGGGCCGGGGCGGCGCCCGAAGCGAGCGGGGCCCGGCCCGAGGCGGCCCCCTTCGGGAGGCTGAGCATCGTGCCGGGAAAGAGGCGGTTCGGATTCGGTCCGACCACTTTCCTGTTGAGCCGGTAGAGCTCCTGCCAGCCGCCCTTGATCTTGTAGCGCCGGGCGATCGACGAGAGTGTGTGTCCGACCCTGACCACATGCGCCCGGCCCTTGAGGCCGTACCGCTTGGAACAGACCGGCCACGCCTCCCACCCCTGGACGGTCAGCACCTCCTCGGCGATCCTGATCTGCTCCTGACGCGTGGCCAGATCGGCGCGTGGCGCGTACCTCAGTCCGCCGAACTCCTTCCAGGTCGGCTGCCAGAACTGCAGCCCCCCGTAGTAGCCGTTCCCGGTGTTCACGTTCCAGCGGCCGCTGCTCTCGCAGAAGGCGACGCAGCCCCAGGGCCACTGGTCCTTCGTGCAGTCGTACGGGGCCCGGGCGCCGCCGGGTCCGGGGGCCTGAGGCCGTGACGTCGGCGCCGCGGCCGCCTCCGCGGGGGCGAGTACGGCCAGAACCACGGCGCCGACAGCCACGCATCTCATATGCTTGATCAACATCGGCCCACGCTAAGCAGAGGGCCGCGACACCCCCTCGAGCCGCGCCGACGGCGCATGGGGCCCCACCCGGTCGGAGGACCGGGCAGGGCGCAGGCGCAGGGCCTCGGGGAGGGTGAGTCCGGCTAGAGGTCGAGCCGCTGCCCGGGGACGATCGCGTCGGGGTTCTGTCCGATGGCGGCCTTGTTGGCGGCGTAGATCCGCTGCCAGGTGGTCCCGTGCCGGGCTGCGATGCCGCTCAGCGTGTCGCCGTCGCGGACGGTGTAGTCACCGCGGGCAGAGCCGCGGCCGGTGTGGCCCGTCGATCGTGCCGGCGCCGTCGACGGCTTCGACGGGGCTGCTTCGGTGCTGGGCGTGGCCGCCGCGGGCGCGCTTCCGGACGCGCCCGCGCGGCTCGCGCAGGTCGGCCAGGCGCCCCAGCCCTGCGCGCCCTGCACCTTGGTGGCCACAGCGATCTGCTGGGCCTTGGAGGCCTGGTCGGCCGTCGACGCGTAGGCGGTGCCGCCGTACGCGCGCCAGGTGCCGGCGGAGAACTGGAGTCCTCCGTAGTAGCCGTTACCCGTGTTGATGTGCCAGTTGCCGCCGCTCTCGCACTGTGCGATGCGGTCCCACACTCCGCTGTCCGCCGCTGCGGCGCTGCCGTTCGCGGCGAGCAGTCCGAGCGGGGCGAGGAGTGCCGCGCCGGCCAGGACCGCCGTCTTACGAACCTTGCGAGTGTTGTCGGCACAATCGGACATGTATTTCCCTCTCGAAGGACCCGGGGTCCCCCAAGGCGGGACGGACCTGCCCGCTCGTCGACGCGGGAGTTCCGCTCCGCCCCGTCCGCCGACGGTGGTGCTGCGAGCCTGCTGTGGTGCGGTCGGCGGACGTACCCGAGCGGTGCTCGTTGCACACGGCGGAGGAATGTAGAGAGCCGCACGGCCCGATATCAATCAACTCCTCGTCACTCCAGGCCAGTTCACCGTTACCGGCAGTAGCAGAAAATTTCGGCCACCCATTTCATTCGCTGATTTCCGGATTTGTCGACCCGCCACCCTGGCGATCTGTGACCCACCTCACCGAATCAACTTCCTTGGAAGTCCGAGGAGTTGGCTTGGAGTAGCAGATTCCGCAGCCGGGTTCACCATGCGCGCAGGACGGTTCGATTCCGTTCGCTCTCGGGCGTGACTCCGGCCACAGATCGCCCGTTGTCTTCTTCATGAGCCGGGAAGCCACCCGGTTCATGAGCCGGGAAGCCACCCGGCGACGCCACGCACCGCATCCCGAGGAGCCACCCGTGCCGCGCATGCTCGACGTCAGCGACGACGTACGCGCCGAGATCGGCGACGAAGAAGCCGACCGGCTGCTCGCCGGAGAGAACGCCCCGGGCAGTTACGACTGCACCTCCTGCCGCACCCCGGGCGACTCCGAACAGGAGCGCACCAGCACCGTCCTGTTCATCGGCGACGAGACCGCCGTCCTCGCCTTCGCCCACGCCACCTGCCTCCCGTCGCAGGTCGTCCAGGTCACCGAGGAGCAGCTGCAGGGGGCCGTCCGTTCGATCACCGGGGACGAGCGGCCCACCGAGGCCATGCCCGAGCAGGCCGTCCTCGGTATCACCAGCGGACTCGTCCTGCTCGCCGGCGAGCTGCACCCCGCGCTCGTCGTGGAACCGACCGGGCCGATCGCCCGCCCCGGCACCCTGGGTGGACGAGGCGACGACTTCCTGCCGCTCCTCATCGAGCAGGGCTTCATGCCGGTGACCCAGCTGACCGAGGCGCCGCGCGTGCTGCACGGCTGGTCCGTGCTGCTCGCCGTGGGCCAGCTGCACGCGGTCCTGCAGCCCGGCCCCGGCGGCGGCTCGCCCGTCGCGTGGTGGCAGGCCCACCAGCCGCTGCAGGTCACCGACAGCTGGCGGGCGGCCGCCAACAAGCACCAGCAGGTGCTGCTGTTCGCGGCCCCGGTCGGCTCGATCGGCCATCAGCCCCGCGAGGACCTGCTCCGCGAGGCCCTCGACAAGGCCGCGGCCAACGGCAAGCTGGTGGCCGCGGCGATGCCGCTCGCCGGCACGTGAGCGCTCCGCTGTAGGCCGGGTTTGTCAGGCCGGTCATCAGCTGCGGGTCCGTTGTGGCTGGGCGCGCCCACGCGGCGGAGCCGCAAGATGTCACAGCCCCGCGCCCCTTGGGGCCTGCGGCTCCCTCGGGGCACGGTGTGCGCTCGGCATGCTCCAGGTGACCCGTGCAAGCCGGGGGTGGTCTTGCCGCATCCGTTGGGCCTCGGGGTCGTTGGCACGTACGTGCACACCTACGACGCCCCTCGCCGGCTGACCTACACCTCCCCGATCCCGGCCATGCGGCCGACTCCGGACACCACCGGCAGCCATTCGGCCACGCCGATCTACGACGCGCTGTACTCGGAGTTCCGCAGGCTCTTCCGGGCCCTGCCGGGCGACCGCAGCGGCGAGGAGGAGCTGGGCTTCACCGCCTTCGGGTCCATCCCGCTCAGTACGAGGCCGCACGGTACGGGCTCCACCGGCTCTGTCGGCCCCACGGGCTCCACGAGATCCGCGGTGGCCACGGGATCCGCGGGTTCCATGGGCACGGGCACCGCGGGGGTCACGGGCTCGGCCGGTGCGGGGCAGCACAGCGGCGGCTCGTACAGCTCGGGTTCGTATCACCCGGGCCCGCACACGCCGGCCTCGCACGGCACGCGGTACGGCGCCGCGCACCACGGGACCGGGCACCTGGCCGCACACGGCCACACCGCCTCCCCCACCTGGCAGCCGGTCGCACGGCAGCACACCTCGGGCCTGATCCCGGCGCTGCCGCCCAGCCCACGCAGGGAACGCTGATGCGCTCATACATAACGGGAAGGGCCCCCTGCACAGGCAGAGGGGCCCTTTTTCGCGCTACTTCTTCTTGCCGCGCTTCTCCCGCACACGCACCGAGATATGGATCGGCGTCCCCTCGAAGCCGAACTCCTCACGCAGCCGGCGCTCCACGAACCGCCGGTAGCCGTGCTCGATGAATCCGGACGCGAAGAGCACGAACCGCGGGGGCTTCGTGCCCGCCTGCGTACCGAAGAGGATCCGCGGCTGCTTGCCGCCCCGGATCGGGTGCGGATGTGAGGCGACCAGTTCACCGAGGAAGGCGTTCAGCCGGCCCGTCGGGACGCGGGTCTCCCAGCCCGCCAGCGCGGTCTCGATCGCCGGGACCAGCTTCTCCATGTGGCGGCCCGTGCGCGCCGAGACGTTCACACGCGGAGCCCACGTCACCTGGCCGAGCTCGGTCTCGATCTCCCGCTCCAGGTAGTAGCGGCGCTCCTCGTCGAGCGTGTCCCACTTGTTGAACGCCAGGACGATCGCGCGGCCCGCGTCCACAGCCATCGTCACGATGCGCTGGTCCTGGACGGAGATGGTCTCGGACGCGTCGATCAGGATGACCGCGAGCTCCGCCTTCTCCACGGCGGCGGCCGTGCGCAGCGAGGCGTAGTAGTCGGCGCCCTGCTGGAGGTGGACGCGCTTGCGGATGCCCGCCGTGTCGACGAATTTCCAGGTGACGCCGCCGAGTTCGATGAGCTCGTCGACCGGGTCGCGGGTGGTGCCCGCGATTTCGTTGACGACCACGCGGTCCTCGTTCGCCACCTTGTTCAGCAGGGAGGACTTGCCGACGTTCGGCCGGCCGATGAGGGCGATGCGGCGCGGGCCGCCGATCGCGGTCCCGAAGGTCTGCGCGGGTGCCTCCGGCAGTGCCTCCAGGACGGCGTCCAGCATGTCGCCGGTGCCGCGGCCGTGCAGCGCGGAGACGGGGTGCGGTTCGCCGAGGCCGAGGGACCACAGCATCGCCGCGTCGGCCTCGCCGCTCGGGCCGTCGACCTTGTTGGCGCACAGCACGACGGGCTTGCCAGCCTTGCGCAGCAGCCGGAC
This sequence comes from Streptomyces sporangiiformans, assembly GCF_005768555.2. Taxonomy (GTDB): domain Bacteria; phylum Actinomycetota; class Actinomycetes; order Streptomycetales; family Streptomycetaceae; genus Streptomyces; species Streptomyces sporangiiformans. The sequence goes on along the minus strand of NZ_VCHX02000074.1, from coordinate 42,071 downwards.
GACCGCCTCGTCGGTGTCGGTGGCGCCGACCTTGGCGTCGACGACGAAGACGACCGCGTCGGCCGCGTCGATGGCGTACTCGGCCTGCGCGGCCACGGACGCGTGGATGCCGAGGACGTCCTGCTCCCAGCCGCCGGTGTCGACGACCTTGAAGCGACGGCCCGACCACTCGGCCTCGTAGGTGACGCGGTCACGGGTGACGCCCGGCTTGTCCTCGACGACCGCCTCGCGGCGGCCGATGACGCGGTTCACCAGGGTCGATTTGCCGACATTGGGACGGCCGACGACGGCGAGGACCGGGAGCGGGCCGTGACCGGCCGCCTCGATCGCGCCCTCGACGTCCTCGAGGTCGAAGCCCTCTTCCGCGGCGAGCTCCATGAACTCCGCGTACTCGGCATCGCCAAGCGCCCCGTGCTCGGGCTCGTGCTCCGAGCCGTCGGGCTGGATCTGGTCGTTCATGAAGTCCGTACCTCGTAGTTCATCGTGGTGATCGGTGGAGCACCCGTACCGGGTGATCCACTACTCGAGTGTCGCTCGGCGCCCGGTGAGATGCCTCGCGTTTTCCAGGTGCGCGGCGAGCTGTTTCTGTATGCGCACGGTCGCCTCGTCGAGCGCCTTGCGCGTACGCCGCCCACTGCCGTCGCCCGCCTCGAACGGGTCGCCGAAGACGACGTCGACGCGGCTGCGCAACGGAGGCAGCGCCTTTACCAACCGTCCGCGCCTCTCCGTGCTTCCCAGGACGGCGACCGGCACGATCGGCGCTCCGCTGCGTACGGCGAAGTACGAGAGCCCGGCGCGCAGCGAGGCGAAGTCGCCCTCACCGCGAGTGCCCTCGGGGAATATCCCGAGGACGCCGCCGCTCTCCAGGACCCCGAGGGCCTGGGTGATCGCGGTGCGGTCGGCGGTCGAGCGGTCCACCTTCAGCTGCCCCACGCTCAGCATGAAGGAGCCGAGCGGACCGACGAACGCTTCCTTCTTGACGAGGAAGTGCGACGGCCGCGGCGCGACGCCGATGACCATCGGGCCGTCGATGACGTGGGAGTGGTTGACGGCGAGGATCACCGGGCCGGTCGCGGGAACCCTCCAGGCGCCCAGGACGCGCGGCTTCCACAGCCCGTACATCAGGCCGACGCCGATGCGCCGGCCGACCTCGGCACCGCGCGCGGAGGGTGCGTCCGTCACTTCGCCGCCCGCTTCTCCTCGACGAGGGTGACCACGCACTCGATGACCTGCTGGAGCGTGAGGTCGGAGGTGTCCACCTCGACCGCGTCGTCCGCCTTGGCGAGCGGCGAGGTCTTCCGGCTGGAGTCGGCCGCGTCCCGCTTCAGCAGGGCCTCGCGGGTGGTGTGGAGGTCGGCGCCCTTGAGCTCACCGCTGCGGCGGGCGGCGCGGGCCTCCGGGGACGCGGTAAGGAAGATCTTCAGGTCGGCGTCGGGCAGCACGGTCGTGCCGATGTCCCGGCCCTCGACGACGATGCCCCGCTCGGCGCCCTTGGCGATCGAGCGCTGCAGTTCGGTGATCCGCGCGCGCACCTCGGGCACCGCGCTGACCGCGCTCACCTTGGAGGTGACCTCCTGGGTGCGGATCGGCCCCGAGACGTCCGTGCCGTCGACCGTGATGGCCGGCGCCGACGGGTTCGTACCGGAGACGATGTCGGGCTTGCCGGCCACGGCGGCGATCTCGGAGGGGTCGGTGACGTCGATGCCGTTGCTCACCATCCACCAGGTGATCGCCCGGTACTGGGCGCCGGTGTCGAGGTAGCTGAGGCCGAGCTGGGCCGCGACGGCCTTCGAGGTGCTCGACTTGCCCGTGCCGGAGGGGCCGTCTATGGCGACGATCACTGCCTGGGCGGTCCGGGCGGCGGTGGTTTCCACGGGTGCGGGCACCTTCCTGGTACGGGGTGGTGGGCTGATACGGGCACGATCGCGCCCCGCACAAGGTTACTGGCTCCCTGAACCCCGATTTACGGGCCCTACCACCGCCCCACGACGATCAACAGCACCAGGAGCCCCGACCCCGGCGACGACACGAAGCCGCGGCACCACCCAGGGACCCTTACTGCCGAATCGCCCAACCCCGCTCACGCAACGCCGCCGTCAGCACCGGCGCCACCGACGGCTTCACCATCAGCTCCACCAGACCGGCCTGCTGCCCGGTCGCATGCTCGATGCGTACGACCAATCCTCGACGCCACCCTCGCACCGCTCGGCGCCAGAGCGCCTCCCAGGCTTCGGGACGGCTGCGGCGGCCTCCGACCGCCGACACGACCCGCCACCCCTACTGCCGAATCGCCCAACCCCGCTCACGCAACGCCGCCGTCAGCACCGGCGCCACCGACGGCTTCACCATCAGCTCCACCAGACCGGCCTGCTGCCCGGTCGCGTGCTCGATGCGTACGTCCTCGATGTTGACGCCCGCGTGGCCCGCGTCCGCGAAGATGCGGGCCAGCTGGCCCGGCTGGTCGTCGATGAGGACGACGACGCTCTCGTACGTGGTGGGGGCGGCGCCGTGCTTGCCGGGGACGCGGACCTGGCCGGCGTTGCCGCGGCGCAGGACGTCCTCGATGCCCGTGGTTCCCTCGCGGCGTTTGGCTTCGTCGGAGGACTGGAGCGCACGCAGGGCCCGCACGGTCTCGTCCAGGTCGGCGGAGACGTCCGCGAGGAGGTCGGCGACCGGGCCGGGGTTCGCGGACAGGATGTCGATCCACATACGCGGATCGGAGGCGGCGATCCGGGTCACGTCACGAATGCCCTGACCGCAGAGGCGTACGGCCGTCTCCTCGGCGTGCTCCAGGCGTGCGGCGACCATGCTGGACACCAGGTGGGGCATGTGCGAGACGAGCGCGACGGCCCGGTCGTGGGCGTCCGCGTCCATGACGACGGGCACGGCCCGGCAGTGCGACACCAACTCCAGGGCGAGGTTGAGCACTTCGGTGTCGGTGCCCCGGGCCGGCGTCAGCACCCAGGGGCGGCCTTCGAAGAGGTCCTCGGTCGCGGCCAGGGGGCCCGACTTCTCACGGCCCGACATGGGATGCGTACCGATGTACGCGGACAGGTCGAGGCCCAGCGACTCCAGTTCGCGGCGCGGCCCGCCCTTGACGCTGGCCACGTCGAGGTAGCCACGCGCGACGCCGCGCCGCATCGCGTCCGCGAGCGCCCCGGCCACGTGCGCCGGGGGCGCCGCCACGATCGCGAGGTCGACGGGGCCCGCGGGCTCCTCGTCCGTGCCGGCGCCCAGCGCGGCCGCCGTGCGGGCTTGCTCGGGGTCGTGGTCGACGAGATGGACGACGACACCACGTTTGGCCAGGGCCAGGGCCGCCGACGTGCCGATGAGCCCGGTACCGATGACGAGTGCGGTCCTCACTGGGCGATGTCCTTGCGGAGTGCGGCCGCGGCGCCGAGGTAGACGTGCGCGATGTCGGCACGGGGCTTGTCGGACTCGATGTGCGCGAGGACCCGTACGACCCTCGGCATCGCGCCCTCGATGTCCAGTTCCTGCGCGCAGATCAGCGGTACGTCGACGATGCCCAGCTTGCGCGCGGCGGCCGCCGGGAAGTCGCTGTGCAGGTCGGGCGTCGCCGTGAACCAGATGCTGATGAGGTCGTCGGTCGTCAGGCCGTTCCGCTCCAGGATGGCGGTGAGCAGCTCGCTGACCTGCTCGTTCATGTGTCCGGCCTCGTCCCGCTCCAGTTGGACGGCGCCGCGGACCGCTCGTACCGCCACGGTGTTGCTCCTTGCTGATGTACGTATCGGCTCTCTGCACATCCAGCGTAGTCAGCCCCCGGCGGGCCGGGACGCGGCGCCCGCCCGCTGAGACGGTCCGCGGGCGGGATCGACCCCTGCGTCCCCGGCCTCGAGCAACGTCGAATGACACCTGAATCACCCCTTCTCGCCACTTGAGGGGAAGTCATCCGGAAATTTCCGCGAAGTCGCGCCTGTGCGCCTCTGGACGCCGGGCCCGCGCGTCCGCTTGCATGGCAGGAGGCCGTCCGCGCCACGCCTCGGGGGAGGCACGATGAAGCGTTCCGGACCCCTTTTCACGCTCCTCGCGGGACTGTTGCTCGCCTTGTTCATGCTGTCGCTCAACGCGACGACGGGGACGCGCAGTTCGGCGGCCGGAGACGAGTCGTCACCCGATGTCGCCTCGCCCAGCGCCGCGCCGACCAGCCCCTCGCCCACGCCCGGCACGCGGTCGCCGTCCCCCGGCCCGTCGAGGACCACCCCGCCCAACGGCGACTACGCGGGCCGTACGGACGACGATTCCTCCGCGGTCGCGGTCTCGCTGCGCGACGGCAAGGCGATCGCGTACTTCTGCGACGGCCGGGACCAGGAGTCGTGGCTGAAGGGCGACGTCGAGGACGACGGCAGCATGCGGCTCACGAGCCAGAAGGGCGCCGTGCTGACCGGCGAACTGAACGGCAAGCGGATCAGCGGCACCGTGGACATGGGGCAGCGGGAGTACGGGTTCACCGCGGACAAGGCGCTCAAGCCCTCCGGGCTGTACCGGGCGACCGCCTCCGTACGCGGCGCCGCGGTCGACGGCGGTTGGATCGTGCTCCCGGGCGGCCGACAGGTCGGCATTCTCAAGCGCGACGGCACACCCTCGGCCGCGCCCCGCATCGACCCCGAGACCGGGGCCGTGACGGTCGACGGTCAGCAGCTCACCGCCCGTCCCGTGACCCCGTGACCCGTGACCCCGTGACCTTGTGACCGGCGCCGCTCCGCCGCCCCACCCCTGGTACTCGCTGGTACTCGCACCCCTCGCACCCCCTGACCGCAGGGAGCCGACCATGACCGTGGACCCGAACGCCGCCACCCAGGGCTTCCCCTCGCCCGACCCCTCCCACCGTCGCCCCCGGGCCACGCGCTACCTCGTCCCGGCCCTGGTGGCAGGCGCGGTGGCGGTCGTCCTCGGCGTGTACGGGAAGGTGCACGACCCGCAGGGCACCACCTTCAACCTCGTGGGTTTCAGCAGCACGGGCGCCGTCAAGTCCTGGCTGGCCACGGTCTCGATCGGCTTCGCCGTGGTGCAGTTCGTCTCGGCACTGATGATGTACGGGAAGCTGCCGGGCCCGGGCTGGGCCTCGGTGCTGCATCGCTGGTCCGGCCGAATCGCGTTCCTTGTGGCGATACCGGTTGCTGTGCACTGCCTGTACGCGTTGGGCTATCAGACGTACGAACCGCGCGTTTTATGGCACTCGCTCCTGGGTTGCTTCTTCTTCGGTGCTTTCAGTGCCAAGATGCTGCTGCTCCGCTCGGAGCGACTGCCCGGTTGGATGCTGCCCGTCGTCGGCGGGCTCGTCTTCGCCGCGCTCACGGTGGTCTGGCTGACCTCCGCCCTCTGGTTCTTCCGCACGTTCGGAGTGACTACATGACGATCCGCTCGACGCGGCGCACGGTTCTCGCGACGGGCGCGACAGCGCTTCTCCTGGGGTGCGGCGACTCCGGGGAGGGCAACGACAGTGGATCGACTTCGGTGGAGCCGGGCGAGCCCGGCGAGGAACTGGCCAGGACCTCCGACATCCCGGTCGGCGGCGGCGAGATCTTCAAGGACGAGGAGGTCGTCGTCACCCAGCCCGACGAAGGCCACTTCAAGGCCTTCTCGGCGATCTGCACCCACCAGCGCTGCATCGTCGCCGACGTCTCGGACGGCACGATCAACTGCGCCTGTCACGGCAGCAAGTTCCGTATCACCGACGGTGCGGTCGTCCACGGCCCGGCGACGAGGTCCCTCCCCAAGGAGGAGATCACGATCACCGGAAATTCGATCCACCTGGCGTGAACCCGCGCCTACCCTCGTCCGCATGAGGCCCGAGGACCTGGTACGCGACCACACGATCTACTCCTGCGTCATGGGCTCCCGCGCCTTCGGGCTGGCCACGGACACCAGCGACACGGACCTGAGGGGCGTCTTCCTGGCTCCCACCCCGCTCTTCTGGCGCTTCGAGAAGCCGCCGACACACGTCGACGGCCCCGCGGACGAGCAGTTCAGCTGGGAGCTGGAGCGCTTCTGCGAACTGGCCCTGCGCGCCAACCCGAACATCCTGGAGTGCCTGCACTCCCCGCTCGTCGAGTACGCCGACGACACAGGCCGCGAACTCCTCGCCCTGCGCGACGCGTTCCTGTCCCGCCAGACGCACGACACCTTCGCGCGCTACGCGCTGGGCCAGCGCAAGAAGCTGGAAGCGGACGTACGCAACCACGGCGCGCCCCGCTGGAAACACGCGATGCACTTGCTGCGCCTGCTGGGAAGCTGCCGCGATCTGCTCCGCACGGGCACGCTCACCCTCGATGTCGGCGACCACCGCGAACGCCTGCTCGCGGTGCGGCGCGGCGAGGTGGCGTGGCCGGCGGTCGAGTCCTGGATGGCCCGCCTCGCCACGGAAGCGGACGAGGCGGCCGCCCGCAGCCCTCTCCCGCCGGCCCCGGACCGCGCCCGGGTGCAGGACTTCCTCGTCCGCGTACGCCGCGCGTCAGCGCTCGAGCCGGACCCGGACGACCAGATCATGCAGAGCGCCATGAACGGCGGCGGCCGGGGCATCCGGCAGCGCTGAGCCGGTCTGCGCCTCGTCGAGCACGGCGTGCAGCCGCTCCACATCGTCCCGCACGCGCGCGTGGGCCACGTCGGCCGCCCCGTGCTCCTTCTCCGCCTTCGCGGCGACCAGGTCCGGCAGATACGCGGGAGCGTCCATCTGCCGGACGAGCGTGGGCAGATGGGCCTGCACCTCCCCCGTCCGCATCAGATGGACGCCGGTGAGCAGCACCCGGAACGTGTAGAGCAGCGGCTTCAGTTCGCCGGTCTTCTCGAAGAGCCGCCACTGCGTCGTGGCGAAGCCCCGGTAGTGGTGCGCGTGATGGCTGGTGAGCACGCCGGGCACGAGCGCGACGAGTTCGGCGTGGGCGTCCGTGGTGTGCGCGACGAGCGGCGAGAGCAGCTGCTCCAGCACATAGCCGTTGCGCCGCAGCATCAGCCGTACGAACTTCCGCAGGTCGTGCGTGACGAGGTCCATCTCGACGCCGTCCCGCTCCCACATGCGCGACCGGGTCTCCTCGGGCTGGCGCAGCCCCACGAGGGCTTCCGTCGGCAGCAGATGGACTCCGCGCAGGTCGATGTCCGAGTCGCGGGAGGGGAAGCCGTACAGGTGCGCACCGGAGACGGTGGCGAACAGCACGGGGTCGGGCTGCTCCGCCACGACGGGCGCGAGGTCGATGTCCACGTCGATGTCCAGGTCGTTGGTCATCGATGCGCGGGGCGTCGATTCGTGAGTCATCGATCAAGCGTCCCAGAGTGCTCCGAGCGCCAGCAGCTCCTCTCGGTACTCGATCCTGTCGGCCCACTCCGTAGGCCATGCGTCGGCCCCGAGGTACGCCCCGGCGAACGCGCCGGCCAGGCAGGCGATCGAGTCCGAGTCTCCCGAGGTGCAGGCGGCCCTGCGCAACGTGGTGACCGGCTCGTCGAGGAAGAGCAGGAAGCACAGCAGACCGGTGGCGAGAGCCTCTTCGGCTGTCCAGCCCGCGCCGGTGGCCAGGCACGGGTCCGTCTCGGGCGACGGCGAGCGCAAGGCCTTCCGCAGCCGGTCCAGAATCTCCAGGCATTCGTCCCAGCCCCGCGAGATGAAGTGGGTCGGCGTCGGGTCCTCGCCGCGGGTCCACAGGTCGCCGAGCCACTGGTCGTGGTACCGGGTGCGGTTCTCGTACGCGTACGAGCGCAACAGGCCGACCAGCCCGGTCGGCTCGGTGCCCTGCGCGAGCAGCCGCACCGCGTGCGCGGTGAGATCGGACGCGGCGAGAGCCGTGGGATGGCCGTGGGTGAGCGCGGCCTGCAACTGGGCGGCTCCCGCACGCTGTTCGTCGCTCAACTGCGGCACGAGCCCGAGCGGCGCGACCCGCATGTTGGCACCGCACCCCTTCGACCCGATCTGGCTCGCCTCCTGCCAGGGCCGGTCCGGACGCTTCAGCTTCTCGCAGGCGACCAGACACGTGTGGCCGGGTGCGCGGTTGTTCTCCGGCGACTGGTACCAGTCCACGAACTCCTCGCGCACGGGCCGTTCCATCCGCCTGGGCCCGAGGAACCCCCGTTCCATGGCTGTCCGCAACCCCCGCCCGAGCGCCAGCGTCATCTGTGTGTCGTCCGTGACGTACGCGGGGTCCGGCAGCTCCATCTCCCGCCAGGGCCCGAACTTGGCGAGGATCGACGGCACGTCGTTGAACTCGGTCGGGAAACCGAGGGCGTCCCCGAGCGCCAGTCCGGTCAACGCCCCTGTGGCGGCACGCTTGTTCATGATGACGGTCGTCCTTCCGGTGACGGTCGCAGCAGCGGTGGGTGCAGCGCGGTGGCGGTGCCCGCGCGGTACAGCGCCGCGGGTTTGCCCCGGCCGCCGGTCAGGCGCGCGGCGCCGGGGATCTGTTCGACGAAGCCGGGCGTGGCGAGGACCTTGCGCCGGAAGTTGGGACGGTCCAGGGCCGTCCCCCACACCGCCTCGTAGACCTGCTGCAGCTCGCCGAGCGTGAACTCGGGCGGGCAGAAGGCCGGGGCGACGCAGGCGTACTCCAGCTTGGCGCCGACGCGTTCACGGGCGTCGGCGAGGATCCGGTCGTGGTCGAAGGCGAGCGGCCCGAGCCCGTCGCACGGGAGCCACTGGGCGCGCGCCGCGTCCCCACCGCCGCGCGGCTCCGGTGGATCGGGCAGCAGCGCGGTGTACGCCACGGAGACCACCCGCATCCGGGGATCACGGTCCGGCTCGCTGTAGGTGCGCAACTGTTCCAAGTGCAGTCCGGAGACGTCCGCGAGGCCGGTCTCCTCGGCCAGTTCGCGCCGGGCGGCCCTCTCGGCGGACTCGTCCGGCAGCACGAATCCGCCTGGGAGCGCCCACTGACCGGCGTACGGGTCCTGTCCACGCTCGACGAGCAGCACCTGGAGCGCGCCCGCGCGGACCGTGAACACCGCCAGGTCGACGGTGACTGCGAAGGGCTCGAAGGCGTGCTTGTCGTAGCCCTCGGGTGCGTTCATCCCCCACCTCTTTTAATAGTCACTCAGACTATAAAGAAGGCGGCGAGGTCCGGCAACCCCGGCCCGAAGAGGAGTCGAGACGACGTCCGAGGAACGCGACCAGCCGATCGGAGGCAAGGGCACCGGGCCGCACGTCGACCGGCTCGGCGAAGCGCACGCCCCGGTCCTCGTCCCCGACGAGACACCGCGCGACGGGCAACAGCTCGGAGGCGAGCGCGTCCGGGACCGGTCGCGGCCGTCCACAGGCCTGCGCCACGTCCCAGCCGTGCACGGTGATCTCCACGGCACCGGCGGCGGCCATCACGCGGGCGTCCAGCGACCGGTCCCCCACGGTCACCCGGCGCCCGTCCTCGGGCAGGGCCGCCCAGGCACCGAGCAGCACACAGGCCCGTCGACGGAAGTCGCACACGGGATCCGGGCGGCCGCCGGCCCCGGGAAAGAGACCGATCCGCCCGCCGGTGACCCCCTCGTACAGCGCGTCGAGCGCATCGTCGAGATGCCCGAGCAGCTCCCTCAGGTCCCACTGGGCACAGGGCGTGGCCCGCCCCAGGCTCCCCGGCTCCGTCTCGGCGACGCTCCCCAGCGCATACGCGAGCGAACGCTCGAGCAATTCCCCGAAGTTCATGACGGCTCCTCGGCGTTCACGACAGCTCCTCGAGCATCCCGAAGCGGGTCCACCGGCGGGCGGCTCGGCACGCACCCGGCGGGCGCCTTACGCGCAGCCCTGTGCGCCGCCCTGAGCGCCTCCTCGGGCGTCCGTGAGGGCAGCCCGGCCCCGGAGCGCCCGGACGGCGGGGGAAGGCTCCCACGACTCTCCAGCGCCGTCGGACTCGGGTGGGTGGCGACCGGCAGGGCTGCCCCATGAGCCCATAAGCACTCGACCTCCGCTCGATCCGCGGTCTCCGCCATGTCCGCTCCCTTCGCTCATGCCTTCACTCACCGGTACAGACCGGCCGGGCGGCGAAAACACATCGGCCGGCCCCGGTGGAATCCGGGACCGGCCGTGAGTAAGGCGGGGAGAGGTGCTGTGCCAGGGCTTAGAGGTCGACCTCGCGCATGAGCATCCCGACCTCGGTGTTCGACAGGCGGCGCAGCCAGCCCGACTTCTGGTCGCCGAGCGTGATCGGCCCGAAGGAGACGCGCACGAGCTTGTCGACCGGGAAGCCGGCCTCGGCGAGCATGCGGCGCACGATGTGCTTGCGGCCCTCGTGGAGGGTGACCTCAACGAGGTAGTTCTTGCCGGTCTGCTGGACGACGCGGAAGTGGTCGGCGCGCGCGTACCCGTCCTCCAGCTGGATACCGTCCTTGAGTTGCTTGCCGAGATCGCGCGGGATCGGGCCCACGATGTGCGCCAGGTAAGTCTTCTTGACGCCGTACTTGGGGTGGGTCAGCCGGTTGGCCAGCTCGCCGTGGTTGGTGAGCAGGATGACGCCCTCGGTCTCGGTGTCGAGCCGCCCGACGTGGAAGAGCCGCGTCTCGCGGTTCGTCACATAGTCGCCCAGACACTGCCGGCCCTCGGGGTCCTCCATGGTCGACACGACGCCCGCGGGCTTGTTCAGCGCGAAGAACTGGTACGCCTGCGTCGCGACCGTCAGCCCGTCGACCTTGATCTCGTCCTTCTCCGGGTCGACGCGCAGCCCCTGCTCGAGCACGATCTCGCCGTTGACCTCGACCCGGGCCTGCTCGATCAGCTCCTCGCAGGCACGCCGCGAACCGTATCCCGCGCGCGCGAGCACCTTCTGCAGCCGCTCGCCCTCCTGCTCGGCGCCGGGGAAGGTCTTGGGAGGCTTGACCTCCTTCTTGCCGGCGTACCGCTCGCGGTTGCGCTCCTCGGCCCGCGTTTCGTACTCGCGGGAGGTCGAGGGGGCCGTACGGCGGCCGCCAGTCCGCTGCTCGCCCTTCTTGGGCGCGCCCTTGGCGCCTCCGCGCGCGGAGGCGCCGCGCCCGGACTTCGGGCCGTCCTTCGAGGCGCCGGGACCCACGTCGTAACGGCGCTCCTCGGGGCGGGGCTTCCCGGCGCGCTTCTGCTTGTCGTCGCGCCCTCCCCCGGACTTGGGCCGGGGGTTTCCCCCACCCGCCCCCCGGTGGTTCCCGCGTCCGCTGTTCCTGCCGCTACCGTTACCGCTGCTTGGCATCAAAGTTCCGTCGTCGTGTCGTCATCTGCGTCCGGTGCATCCGGATCGAACGACGGTACGCCTTCCTGTGTCTCGGCCTCGATCGCGTCCGCCTCCGGGAGGAAGGGCGCGAGTTCCGGAAGCTCGTCCAGGCCGCGCAGGCCCATCCGCTCCAGGAAGTAGTTCGTCGTCCTGTACAGGATCGCACCTGTTTCGGGTTCCGCGCCCGCCTCCTCGACCAGACCGCGCTGCAGGAGGGTGCGCATCACGCCGTCGCAGTTCACGCCTCGTACGGCCGAGACGCGGGAACGGCTGACCGGCTGGCGGTACGCGACGACCGCGAGCGTCTCCAGGGCGGCCTGGGTGAGCCGGGCCTGCTGCCCGTCCAGTACGAACCGCTCGACGGCCGCCGCGTACTCGGGCCTGGTGTAATACCGCCAGCCGCCCGCGATGAGCCGCAGCTCGAAGCCGCGGCCCTGGACGGTGTACTCGTCGGCCAGCGCGCGCAACGCGTCCGCGATCTGCCTCCGGGGCCGCTCCAGTATCTTCGCGAGGTGCTCCTCGGTCGCGGGCTCGTCCACGACCATGAGGACCGCCTCCAGGGCGGGCCTGAGGTCGAGGTCCGCGACGGTGGGCAGCCCTGCCGGGGCCTGTGTGGTGTCCTCCGTGGTGTCCTCGCTCACGCCTTCTCCTCCTTGGGCACCTCGGGGGGCCTGTCGAACTCGTCCGTCACCGTCGGCTGCTCGTCGCCGTCCCCGCCCGTCCAGCGCACCAGCAGCTCGCCCAGGGCATCCTCCTGGTCGAGCGTCACGGCCTTCTCGCGGTACAGCTCCAGGAGGGCCAGGAACCGGGCCACGACGGTCAAGGTGTCGTCCGTGTCCTCGACGAGCGCCCGGAAAGTGGCCTCGCCGGCCTCCCGCAGCCGCGCCACGACGATCTCCGCCTGCTCCCGCACGCTGACGAGCGGGGCGTGGATGTGGTCGACGTACACCTGCGGCTTGGGCTTGGGCTGCATCGCCTTCACGGCGAGCTTCGCGAACCCTTCCCCACCTATCCTGATGACGACCTCGGGCAACAGCTCGGCGTGGTGCGCCTCGAGTCCCACGGTGCGCGGGTAGCGGCGGGCCTCCTCTTCGAGACGCCCGTTGAAGATCTCGGCGATCTGTTTGTACGCGCGGTACTGCAGCAGCCGCGCGAACAACAGGTCCCGCGCTTCGAGCAGGGCCAGGTCCCCCTCGTCCTCCACCTCGGCGGACGGCAGCAGCCGGGCGGCCTTGAGATCGAGCAGAGTCGCGGCGACCACGAGGAACTCGGTCGTCTGATCAAGGTCCCAGTCCGGCCCCATGGCCCGGATGTGCGCCATGAACTCATCCGTGACCTTGGAGAGAGCGACCTCGGTCACATCCAGCTTGTGCTTGGAGATCAGCTGAAGCAGCAGATCAAAGGGCCCCTCAAAGTTCGCAAGCCGCACCTTGAAGATCCCGTCATCAGCCACACCGGGCTCGACGGCTTCCCCACCTTCGACAACCCCGACGGACCCGGCGAGTTCGGCGGCTTCGTGGGATTGGGCGGCTGCGGCTAGCCCGGCCAGCTCGTCGGCTGCGAGGGGCTCGGCCACTTCGGCGGACCCGGCAAGCTCGGCGGACTCGGCGGCTTGGGCGGCTGCGGCGGGCACGGCGGACTCTGCGGCTCCGGACGATTCGGCAGCTGCGGCGAGCCCGACCAGCTCGTCGGCTGCGACGGGCTCGGCAGCTTCGACGGACCCGGCCGACCCGGCGAGCTTGGCGGCTCCGGTGTGCCCGGCCAGCTCGTCGGCCGCGGCGGCTTCGGCTGGTTCGACGGACCCGGCACTTTCGGCAAGCTCAGCCGCTGCGGCCGGTTTGGCGGGCTCAGCGGCTGCGGCAGACTTGCGGGCTCCGACAGCTTCGCCGGATTCCGCGGGTTCAACGGCCCTGGCAAACTCAGCGACTTCGGCAGGCGCAGCGGCCTCAACCGGCTCAGCCCCATCACCGGCTTCATCGGCATCGGCCAGCTGGGCGGCTTCGGCGGCTTCGCCGCGCGTGGTGGGAACCTCGGCGGCGGCGGAAGCCTCGTGAGCAGCAGGAGTGGCGGGAGCCTCGGGGTGGTCGCCCTCCCCGTCGGCACCTGCTTCCGGTCCGGCAGCAGGCGGTGCGGCGTCGGCCCCGTCGGCGTTGTGGGCAGGCGTTGCGCGGGGCGATGAGGGGCCCGCGGGCTCCGGCGAAGGCGAGGGTGGGTACGACGCCCCGCCCTCCGTCCCCGAAGATCCCTCCTCGACCGGCGCCGGAGGCGGCGGCGCAGCCCCCGGCCCCCGCCCCAGGGCACGCCGACGACCGGCGGAGCCGGACGCGGGAGTGGAGCCGTTGTACGAGGTCATAGCCGTCGCAGGCTACCTCTTACCGCCCGCGAAGCCGACGCACAAGAATGCTGGCGTCCCCCCGGGACTCAAGATCCGCCAGCACCACGGCCACCGCCTCGCGGACGATCCGCCCGCGGTCGACGGCCAGCCCGTGCTCGCCCCGCAGCACCAGCCGAGCATGCTCGAGATCCATGAGCTCCTCGGCGGACACGTACACGGTGATCTTCTCGTCGTGCCGTTCCCGCCCGCTCGGCCGCCGCGCGGAAGCACGCCCGCGTTTGCGCGGCTGGGCGGCGGCAGACCCCTCCTGCGCCCCCTGCCGTCGCGCGGAGCGCTCTCCGGCCGCGGCCCGGCTGCGGGACTCCCCCGCGTCGGCGGACTCGGCGTCGGTGGCCACATGCTCGGCCCCCTCGCCGTCACCGCCCTGCGCGGGCACCGACTGCGGCGCGTCCTCCCCGGAACCCGAACCGGCACCGGCACCGGACCCAGCAGCGGCATCACCCTCGCCCGCCGGAGCCGGCACCCGGGCCTCGCCGTTGGCCTGTCGCCTGGGGGTGGACGATTGGAGCGCCATTCCCCCGGTCGTACGGAACAGTTCGTCGGCCCCCGGCAGACTCACTCGGCGTGACACCGGGCGAGCACCTCCCTGGCGAGCTGGCGATAGGCGGCGGCACCGACGGAGTTGGAGGCGTACGTGGTGATCGGCTCACCGGCGACCGTGGTCTCCGGGAAGCGGACCGTGCGCCCGATGACCGTGTGGTAGACGTGATTGTCGAAGGCCTCGACGACTCGCGCGAGCACCTCACGACTGTGCACGGTGCGAGAGTCGTACATCGTGGCGAGGATCCCGTCGAGCTCCAGCTCGGGGTTGAGCCGCTCCTGGACCTTCTCGATGGTCTCGGTGAGCAGCGCGACACCGCGCAGGGCGAAGAACTCGCACTCGAGGGGCACGATCACCTTGTGAGCGGCTGTCAGCGCGTTCACGGTGAGCAGGCCGAGCGAGGGCTGACAGTCGATCACGATGTAGTCGTAGTCGGCCATCAGCGGCTTGAGGGCCCGCTGCAGCGTGGACTCGCGGGCGACCTCGCTCACCAGCTGGACTTCGGCGGCGGACAGGTCGATGTTGCTGGGCAGCAGGTCCATGTTCGGGACCGCGGTCTTCAGGAGCACCTCGTCGGCCGCCATGCCCCGCTCCATGAGCAGGTTGTAGACGGTGAGGTCGAGCTCCATCGGGTTGACGCCGAGACCGACCGAGAGCGCGCCCTGCGGGTCGAAGTCGACGAGCAGGACCCGGCGTCCGTACTCCGCGAGCGCGGCGCCCAGATTGATGGTCGACGTCGTCTTGCCGACGCCGCCCTTCTGGTTGCACATCGCGATGATCTTCGCGGGTCCGTGATCGGTCAGCGGGCCCGGGATCGGGAAGTACGGCAGCGGGCGCCCGGTCGGGCCGATGCGCTCACGGCGCTGCCGGGCCGCGTCGGGCGCGAGCGTGGCCGCGTACTCCGGATCGGGCTCGTACTCGGCGTCGGGGTCGTAGAAGTGCCCTTCGGGCAGGTCGTCGTAGTCGGCGAAGTGGGTGCGGTTCTCGCCACTTCCGTTGCCGGCCATGGCGTTCACGTGATGGCCATCCATGCTCTGGTGTGCTGTCTGAGTCATCTGCGGACTCTGGTGGGCTGCGAAGGTGCGCACCGCTACGGAGCCGACAGCCTCGGGCCCCGCGGGCCCCGGGCCCTGCGCGGGCATTCCTGGTTGACCACCTCCGGGAGTAAATGTCGACTCATTCACAAGTCGTCTTACCTCCTTGGTGACCAGGAAACTTCTAGATAGGTCAGCGTGGCACCATGCCGACGGTTGGCGACTCTATGGCGTGTCGGCGGTCCGCAGCAACACAATCCGCCGGACCCGGCCCGATGTGTCGGCAACGGAACACACCCCTGTCAAGGGCGTAAGGGCGTCGCACGGCAGGTTTGCGGGGTGTGCGAAACGGTCGAAGGGTTACGTTCGAGGCGACTTGAACGAGTCTCGCAAAGTGACTCGACACACATCCGGCCGGACCTTGCGCGACAAGGTCCGGCCGGGCGCGCTTCGTTGACGACTCGTGTTGACGTATCGCCTTTCGCCAGGGGAAAGATGGGCCCGGCGGGTCAGCCGAGCAGGGTCTCCAGCTCGATGTGCTCGACGCCGTGCGCCTCGGCGACCTCGCGGTAAACCACCTTGCCGTCATGGGTGTTGAGGCCCTTGGCGAGCGCGGGGTCCCGGCGCAGCGCCTCGACCCAGCCGCGGTTCGCGAGCTCCACGATGTACGGGAGCGTGGCATTGGTCAGGGCGTACGTCGACGTGTTGGGCACCGCGCCGGGCATGTTGGCGACGCAGTAGAAGACCGAGCCGTGGACCGGGAAGGTCGGCTTGGCGTGGGTGGTCGGACGCGAGTCCTCGAAGCAACCGCCTTGATCAATCGCGATGTCGACAAGGACACTTCCCGGCTTCATTCGCGAGACGAGCTCATTGGTGACCAGCTTCGGAGCCTTGGCACCCGGGATGAGGACGGCGCCGACGACGAGGTCGGCGTCGAGGCAGGCCTTCTCGAGCTCGAAGGCATTGGAGACGACGGTCTGGATCTTCGTACCGAAGATCCTGTCCGCCTCCTTGAGCTTGTTGATGTCGCGGTCGAGCAGGGTCACATGGAAGCCCATACCGATGGCGATCTGCGCCGCGTTCCAGCCGGAGACGCCGCCGCCGATGACGACGGCCCGGCCGGCCGCGACGCCCGGGACACCGCCGGGCAGTACTCCCCGGCCACCGTTCGCGCGCATCAGGTGATAGGCGCCGACCTGCGGGGCGAGACGGCCCGCGACCTCGGACATCGGGGCGAGCAGCGGCAGCGCGCGGCTGGGCAGCTCGACCGTTTCGTACGCGATCGCCGTCGTGCCGGACTCCAGGAGCGCGTCCGTGCACTCCTTGGAGGCGGCCAGGTGCAGGTAGGTGAAGAGGGTCTGGTCCTTGCGGAGGCGGTGGTACTCCTCGGCGATGGGCTCCTTGACCTTCAGCAGCAGGTCGGCGGTGGCCCACACCTCGTCGGCGGTGGCCAGGATCTGCGCACCGGCGGCGACGAACTCGGCGTCCGTGATCGAGGAACCGACGCCGGCGTTCTGCTCGATGACGACCTGGTGGCCGTGACGCACCAGCTCGTGCACGCCGGCGGGGGTGATGGCCACCCGGAACTCGTTGTTCTTGACCTCGCGGGGGATACCGACCTTCACGTCGATCACGGTCCTTGGCTCAGAGGGAGTCTGGGGTCATGTATGTCCTGACAATGTCAGACATACCCGAATGCACGGGAGCGCACCGGGACACTGCGGGAAGGACGCAGCGGAGCCAGTCTAATGAAGGGATTCCCTCTGTCTAGCCTTTCAATGCATCAATCTTCGACGGATGCACTACGGATTTCGTAGGCGCTGGCCCCTTGTTCCCTGGCCGACGCATCTTCCGGAAGCTCATCTCCCAGGATGCGCTCGGCCGCGCGACGGTGCAGTCGGGCCGCCGCCGGGTCGCCGAGCCGTTCCAGGGTGTCGGCGAGCCGGAGCTGCAGTGCGGCCCACAGGCGTACGTCCTCGGCGCGGTGCGCCCACTCGACCGCCTCCTGGCAGGTGCGCAGCGACTCCTCCGGCCGCCCCGCGTACTCCTGCACCCGGGCCAGCTCGCTCAACGACCTTGCCTGGGCGGCCACATCGCCGACCCGGCGGTAGCCCATGGCCGCCGAGCGCCAGTTGCGCAGTGCGTCGTCGTAGCGGCCCGCGTGGGTGTGCGCGGTGGCGATGCGGCCGTACAGCCGGGCGACGTCCACCCGCTCGTCCCGCGTGAGCCGATGCGCCAGCGCCCGCCCGTACCAGTCGGCGGCCCGGTCGTGGTCCCCCAGCTCCTGATAGGCGCCGCCCACGGATTCCATCGCTCGGCCGGTCGCGTACGGATCCCGTGCCTCACGCCCGGCGTCGAGCGCTGCCCGGTAGCGGGCGAGCGCGACCGTCGTACGGCCGGTCCGGGCGTCCAGATCGGCGAGGTTCAGCAGCGCGGCGGCCTTCTCACGCGGCAGCTTCCGCCGCTCGGCGACGTCGAGGACGAGCCGGTGGATGCCGTACAGCTCTGGCGCCGCCGCCTGCGTACCGAAGTGGGCGACCATCGCCCGCACCAGCGCGGACATGAGGCGGCGGGCCAGGGTGTCCAACTCCCCGTCGGCGACCGCGAGCCGGGCGGAGGCCAGCAGCGCGGGCTGTCGGACGCGCAGCCAGTCGGCGGCCGCGCGGGGGCTCGGAAAGCGCAGGGCGCGGGGCATCCCGGCAAGCTTCTCGCGGGCGGGTGAACTGTCGGTCTCGGTGATCGCGCGGCAGGACGCCAGCAGCCGTACGGTCCGCTCCAGCATCCGGGCGCGCGCCAGCCGCAGGTCGGCCGGGCGGTCCTCGCTCTCGCTGAGCGAGCGCAAGAGCGGCAGCAGACAGCCGGGCACCTCGTACTGCGCGAACGGCGCCTCGACGGGCCGTACGAAGCCGCGCCCGGCGAGGTCGCCCAGCGTGGTGTGCGCGGTCTCCACCGCGCAGCCGACGAGCGCGGAGGCGGTGTGCGCGTCAACCAGGCCCGCAGGGGCGAGCGAGAGCAGGCGCAGCATCTGTGCGGCCGCCGACGGGAGTTCGGCGTACGCGACGCGGAAGGCACGGTCGAGCGCCGGGCCCTCCTCGCCCTCGGTACGCAGTTTCTTGGCGAGGTCGGCGACGGCCGCCTTGGGCCGGTGGGACAGCCAGCTGCCTACGAGTTCGAGCGCGGCGGGCTGGGCCGCGCAGATCTCGACGAGTCCCTCGGCCGCACGCGGGTCGACGGTGATGCGCACCGAGCCGGTGTACCGGCCGAGGAGTTCGACGGCGGACTTGGTGTCCAGTCCGCCCAGGGTGCAGGGCCGGACGTCGGAGATCCCGGTCAGGGGCCCGCCGGCGACGGCGACGACCAGGCACCCCGGGGTGTCGGGGATGAGCGCGTCGACCTGTTGCGCGTCCGCCGCGTCGTCGAGCAGGAGCAGCACCCGGCGGGTGGCGAGGGCCTCGCGCAGCTCCTCGGTGAGGTCGTCCTCGGCGGCTCCGGCCGGGGCGGTCAGCTCCAGGGCGGCGAGCAGTTCGCGGGCGGTGCGCTCGGTGGGGACGGGCGTGCCGTCGGGCTCGGTGAGGCGCGCCCGGAGGACACCGTCCGGGTAGCTGTCGGCGACCTCTCGTACGAGCTCTTCTGCGAGCGCGGTACGGCCCGAGCCGGGTTTGCCGGCGATGAGCAGCACGCGCGCGCGGGGCGGCTTGCGGCCCGCGAGGGTGTCCAGGCCGGCGCGCTCGATGTCTGCCTGGAGTTCCTTCAACTCTCTTGTGCGGCCGAGGAACTGGTTCTTCGTGAGAGCGGACTCGGCTGCCGGGCGCTGCCCCTTCGCCGTCACCTTCGGGCCGCCGGTGCCCACCGCCTGATCCGTCACGGGCCACACTCCCGTCCCACTGCGCGCAAGCCCGCCGGGACTCCGGCCGGGGCGTTTCCAGAGCCTAGTTCACGCTCTGCGACGTTCCCGGTGGAGCGCGGCGGGCACATCCCCCGATCGGATCAGGCGATCGTCACATCGATGGCGCGAAGGAGTGCATCCGGCCTCGCGACCGGCACCGTCAGGCCTCGAAGGGCCGCGCGGGCCAGGGCGCCTCGGCGGGGCGCAGCGCGTCGAGGCCGTCGCCGCTGCGGGCCGCGATCAGTGAAAGGACGCCCACGACGAGGCAGTTGTTGTGCAGCTCACCGGCGAGGACTCCGCGGACGAGCTCCTCGGCCGGGACCCGCGCGAGCTCCATGTCGGCCTCTTCGTGCTCGACCTCGAAGCGCCGTCCGTCGGCCTCGGACAGATCCCGGGCGAGGAAGATGCGTACGGCCTCGTCGCAGCCGCCCGGCGTCGTGTACACGTCGGTGAGTACGCGCCAGTCCTCCGCCTTGACGTGGGCCTCTTCGTACAGCTCGCGCTGGGCGGCGTGCAGCGGGTTCTCGCCGGGGATGTCGAGCAGGCCGGCGGGGATCTCCCAGAGCTTCTGGCGTACGGGATGCCGGTACTGGCGGATGACGAGGACACGGTCCTGGTCATCGAGGGCGAGGACGGCCACCGAGCCGGGGTGGACCTGGTAGTCGCGGCGGACGACCGTTCCGTCGGGCATCACCACGTCCTCGGCGCGCACGGACGTCTTGTTGCCCGTGAACGGGGTCTCGGTCGCCCTGACCTCCCACTCCTCGGCGGTGTCCTTGATGGTCATGTCGACTTGTCCTCCCACGCACACGTGAAAAACCGGGGCACGCACCACAAGAGTTGCGCGCCCCGGCCACCGTACAACCGTCTGTGACCTGCCCGGCTACTTACCCGCCTTGCGCTCCACCGCGGCCTTCACCAGACCGGCGAACAGCGGGTGCGGACGGGTCGGGCGCGAGCGCAGTTCGGGGTGGGCCTGGGTCGCGACGAGGTAAGGGTGGACCTCGCGCGGGTATTCCACGTACTCCACGAGCTTGCCGTCCGGGGACGTGCCGGAGAACAGCAGACCGGCCTTCTTCTCCAGCTCGGCGCGGTAGGCGTTGTTCACCTCGTAGCGGTGGCGGTGGCGCTCCTCGACGTACTCCTTGCCGCCGTACACCTCGCGCACGATCGAGCCCTCGGCGAGCTTGGCGGGGTACATGCCCAGGCGCATCGTTCCGCCCATGTCGCCCTCGCCGGCGACGATGTCGAGCTGCTCGGCCATGGTGGAGATGACCGGGTGGGCGGTGGCGGCGTCGAACTCCGTGGAGTTGGCGTCCGGGATGTCGGCGAGGTTCCGCGCGGCGTCGATCACGATGCACTGCAGGCCCAGGCACAGGCCGAGCAGCGGGATCTTGTTCTCCCGGGCGTACTGGATCGCGCCGACCTTGCCGGAGACACCGCGGTCGCCGAATCCGCCGGGAATGCAGATCGCGTCGACGTCGGAGAGCTGCTGGGCCGCGCCCGCGGGGGTCTTGCAGTCGTCCGAGGTGACCCACTTGATCTTCACGCGGGCCTTGTTGGCGAAGCCGCCCGCACGCAGCGCCTCGGTCACGGAGAGGTAGGCGTCGGGCAGGTCGATGTACTTGCCGACCAGCGCGAGGTTGATCTCGTGCTGGGGGTTGTGGACCCGGTCGAGCAGGTCGTCCCAGATCGTCCAGTCCACGTCACGGAAGGGGAGGTCCAGCTTGCGGACGACGTACGCGTCCAGACCCTCGGTGTGCAGGACCTTCGGGATGTCGTAGATCGACTTGGCGTCGATGGCCGCGACCACGGCCGCCTCGTCGACGTCGCACATCAGCGAGATCTTGCGCTTGATCGCGGTCGGCACATCACGGTCGGCGCGCAGCACGATCGCATCCGGCTGAATACCGATGTTGCGCAGAGCCGCAACCGAGTGCTGCGTCGGCTTCGTCTTCAACTCTCCCGACGGACCGATGTAGGGAAGGAGCGAGATGTGCACGACGAACACGTTGTCGCGGCCGACCTCGTGACGGACCTGGCGGACGGTCTCCAGGAACGGCAGCGACTCGATGTCGCCGACCGTACCGCCGACCTCCGTGATCACGACATCGACGTCCTCCGCGGCCAGCCGGCGGATACGGTGCTTGATCTCGTTGGTGATGTGCGGGATGACCTGCACGGTGTCGCCCAGATACTCGCCGCGCCGCTCCTTGGCGATCACCGAGGAGTAGACCTGCCCGGTGGTGACATTGGCGGAGCCGTCCAGGTCGACGTCGAGGAAGCGCTCGTAGTGCCCGATGTCGAGGTCGGTCTCGGCGCCGTCGTTGGTGACGAAGACCTCACCGTGCTGGAAGGGGTTCATCGTGCCGGGATCGACGTTCAGATACGGGTCGAGCTTCTGCATCGTGACCCGCAGGCCCCTGGACTTGAGCAACGCACCCAGGCTGGAGGCGGTAAGACCCTTGCCGAGGGAGGAGGCGACACCCCCGGTGACGAAGATGTGCTTGGTCGTCAGGGATTTGGGCGGCATGGCCAAGAGGGGGCTCCCGTGGTCGCGGTCTGGAGTGCGATTCGGCCGCCTGACCCGGAGATCTCCGGAGGTGCCGTCGCTGCGGTTCCGGGGACCCCTCTGTCGTTTTTCCCAACGGGGGGCGCCCACCGGTCCACGGGCTACCAGGGTATCAGCGACCGGGCGAGACCGCTTCCGGCCACGCTCCGCGCACGAGCCGACACAGACCACGGTCGTGCTCACTCGTTCAGTGCAATCGCGTTCTCGGGAGGGGCGCGCGGATCATCTGCGTGCGTCGTATCCTGCTCGGACACTCGCTGCCGAGCGGCCGGCAAACGGCACCACCCCGCCCGTAATCCCGGAACAAGAGCTCGTCAGTTCGTTTCGCAACGACATTCACTGCAACCATGGGCGTTACGGAACGACACTTGTTCACACGAACCCTTGACCGCAAGAGCGACCGCCCCTCGGGGGGCGACGTGGCCGTTCGACTGGAGTTGCACGTGGCCGGGCGCATCGAAGATTACGCACTCATCGGAGACATGCAGACCGCAGCACTGGTCTGCCGGGACGGCACGGTGGACTGGCTGTGCCTGCCCCGCTTCGACTCCCACGCGATCTTCGCGGGACTGCTCGGCACGGAGGAACACGGCTTCTGGCGGCTGGGCCCAGCACACGGTGCGGACGCCACGCCGCCCAGAGCGTCCCGGCGCTGCTACCGCGGCGACTCCCTCGTCCTGGAATCCGAGTGGGACACCCCCCGCGGCACGGTCCGCGTGACGGATTTCATGCCCCCTCGTGACGGCGCCCCCCAGGTGGTGCGGATCGTCGAGGGCGTCACGGGCCGCGTTCCCATGCGCTCGGCGCTGCGGATGCGTTTCTCGTACGGACGTATCGTGCCTTGGGTGCACAAGGTCGACGGGCGGACGGTGGCTGTCGCCGGGCCCGACTCCGTGTGGTTGGACACATCTGCCGAGACCTACGGCAAGGCACTGACCACCTACGCGGACTTCACGGTGGCGCCGGGTGACCGGATCGCGTTCACCATCTCGTGGCAGCCCTCGCACAAGGCGCCCCCCGCGCTGCCGGAGCCGGAGCAGGCGCTGGAGGCCACGGAGGACTTCTGGCGCGAGTGGGTGGAGCAGTGCACGTACCACGGGCCCTACCGGGAGGCCGTGGTCCGCTCCCTGATCACCCTGAAGGCGCTGACGTACGCGCCGACGGGCGGCATCGTCGCCGCGCCCACGACCTCCCTCCCGGAGGAGATCGGCGGTGTCCGCAACTGGGACTACCGCTACACCTGGCTGCGTGACGCGGCGATCACCCTCTCCTCCCTGCTGCGCACCGGCTACCGCGAAGAGGCGCGCGCCTGGCGCGAGTGGCTGCTGCGCGCGGTCGCCGGTGACCCGGAGAACCTGCAGATCATGTACGGCATCGCCGGTGAGCGGGAGCTGGGCGAGGCGGAGCTGGACTGGCTGCCGGGGTACGAGGACTCGGGGCCCGTGCGCGTGGGCAACGGCGCCGCGCACCAGCTCCAGCTGGATGTGTACGGCGAGGTCACCGAGGCCCTGCACCTGGCGCACATGACCGGTCTGGCCCGCAGCGACTACGCGTCCCTGCTGCAGCTCAAGCTCATCCGGTACCTGGAGGACCACTGGGACGTTCCGGACGAGGGCATCTGGGAGGTGCGAGGGCCGCGCCGGCACTTCGTGCACTCCAAGGTGATGGCCTGGGTCGCCGTCGACCGCACCATAAAGCTCATCGAGTCCGGCGACGCGGACGGGCCGCTGGAGAAGTGGCGCGAGCTGCGCGACGACATCCATCGGGACGTGTGTGAGAAGGGTTACGACAAGGAGCGCAACACCTTCACGCAGTCTTACGGCTCCAAGGAGCTGGACGCCTCGCTGCTGCTGATCCCGCAGATGGGCTTCCTGCCGCCCGACGACAAGCGCGTGATCGGCACGATCGAGGCCATTCAGCGGGAGCTGTCGACCCCGGACGGCTTCATCATGCGCTACCCCACCGCCGGTGAGGACGCGGGCGTGGACGGCCTGGAGGGCGACGAAGGGGCGTTCCTGGCCTGCTCGTTCTGGCTCGCCGACGACCTCGCGATGATCGGCCGCGTGGACGAGGCCCGCAAGCTCTTCGAGA
The DNA here is from genome assembly GCF_005768555.2 of Streptomyces sporangiiformans. Classification (GTDB taxonomy): domain Bacteria; phylum Actinomycetota; class Actinomycetes; order Streptomycetales; family Streptomycetaceae; genus Streptomyces; species Streptomyces sporangiiformans. The sequence continues at coordinate 18,387 of NZ_VCHX02000074.1, read as the reverse complement.
AGCTGCTCGCCCTGCGCAACGACCTCGGGCTGCTGGCCGAGGAGTGGGATCCGCGCCTGCAGCGGCAGGTCGGGAACTTCCCGCAGGCGTTCAGCCACGTGCCGCTGATCGACACGGCACTGCGGCTGACGGCTTCGGGCGCGTACGGCGGCTGACCGCGGAACGGGTGCGTGGCGGCGTGTGGCTGTGATGTCAGCCACACGCCGCGGCGGGCGACATCGGCGAGCGATGCCGGCGGGCGCCGCCTGACCGCGCCCGATCCACCGCCCGCACTTAGTGTGGGAGGTACGCAAACACCCCTTCCCGGAAGGGGGTTGCCATGGCTTCCCCTTCGAAGGCGGGCACAGCTCTGGCCGCGCTGCGTGAGGATCTGACCGGAGACGTCTTCGCCCCCGACGATCCGGGTTACGACGAGGCCCGGACGGTCTTCAACTCGATGATCGACCGGCGGCCTGCCGTGATCGCGCAGTGCGCGCACGAGGCCGACGTCGTCAGGGCGGTGCGCTTCGCCCGCGATCTGGACCTGAAGATCGCGGTCCGCGGCGGCGGTCACAGCGTGGCGGGTATGGCCCTCAACGACGGCGGTCTGGTCGTCGACCTGCGCCGGATGCACGCGGTGACGGTCCGTCCCGGGGCCGCCTCGTCGGTACGGGTCGAGGGCGGCGCCACCATGAGCCACATGGACCGCGCCACCCAGCCGTACCGCCTGGCCACGACCGGCGGCCGGGCCTCGACCACCGGGGTCGGCGGCTTTGTACTGGGCGGCGGAAGCGGCTGGCTGGAGCGGAAGTTCGGGCTCGCCGTCGACAACCTGCTCGGCGTCGACCTGGTGACCGCCGACGGCACGACGGTGCGCGCCAGCGCCGAGGAGAACCCCGAGCTCTTCTGGGCCCTGCACGGCGGCGGCGGAAACTTCGGCATCGCCACCTCGCTGACCCTGCAGCTGCACGAGCTGCCCGAGTTCTCCCTCGCCTTCGTGCTGTTCCGGCCGGAGTCCGGCCCGGAGGTCATGCGCGTCTACCGGGAGATCATCGCGACCGGACCGCCGGAGGTGGGCGGCGGCGTGCTCTGTCTGTCGGGGCCGCCCGAGAAGTTCGTCCCCGAGCACTTGGTGGGCACACTCATCTGCGCGGCCGTCGTCACGTACGCGGGCGGTGAGGAGAGTCTGCGCGAAGTCGCCCAGCCGCTGCTGGCGCTGCCGCACGAGGCCGGGATCGTCGGCGCCATGCCGTACGCGGACGTCCAGTGCATGATCGACGATCCGCCGGGCCTGCGGAACTACTGGTCGGCCGAGTCTCTGACGGGCCTGCCCGACGAACTCGTGGACGTCTTCTGCGCCCGCGCGGCCACCGTGCCCGTGCCCACGGGGTGCCGGCACGTTCTGTTCCCGCTGGGCGCGGCGGTCGCCTCGGGACCCGCCGAGTTCCCGGTGCCCTACCGGGAGGCGCCGTGGCTCGTGCATCCCTTCGGGATCTGGGAGGACCCGGCGGACGACGAGCGCTGCCTGCGGTGGGTACGGAAGGCACGGGCCGACGTCCGGCCGTGGACCACCGGCGCGGTCTACCTCAACTTCATCGGGGACGAGGGCACGGACCGGGTGTCGGCGGGTCTCGGCCCCGAGAACACCCTGCGTCTGGCCATGGTGAAGGCCCAGTACGACCCGGACAACGTGTTCCGCTTCAACCACAACATCGTTCCCGCGTAGCCGCGCAGTCGCCCCAGCGGCGGTAGCGTCCGCCTCATGAACAGCGGTATCGACACGTCGGACCCACGCGGTGGCGGGATCACCGTGCAGCGGGCCCTGGAGCTGCCCGGGCTGCGCGGCGGTCTGCCGGAGGTACTGGCGGGCGCCGACCGGCTGGGGCGCAGCGTGCGCTGGGTGCACGCGGGTGAGGTGCCGCACATCGCCTCGCTGCTCAAGGGCGGTGAACTGCTGCTGACGACGGGGTACGGGCTCGGCACCCGCCCGGCCGAGCAGCGGGCCTTCGTCCGCACCCTCGCCGAGCGCGGGATCGCGGCGCTCGTCGTGGAGCTCGGGCCGCGCTTCACCCGGCTGCCCGCGGCGCTCGTGGACACGGCACGGGCCGCCGGTCTGCCGCTGGTCCAACTGCACCGCGAGGTGCCGTTCGTGGCGGTCACGGAGGAAGTGCACACCGAGATCGTCAACGGCCACTACGCACTGCTTCAGCAGGCCGAGGAGGTGCACCGGCGCTGTACGGAGGCACTGCTCGGCGGTGGCGGGATCCCCCAGGTCCTCGGCATTCTGGCCGACTTCAGCGGCAACCCGGTGTTCCTGGAGACGGCGGACGAGCAGCTCCTGTACGCGGCCGGGGCCGGGCCCGCCGGGGCGGATCCGCTCCAGGTGTGGGAAGGCCTGCGCGGCCGGCACAAGGACGAGCCGCCCTCAGGATCGGTCCTCGTGGACGTGCCCGGCGGCGGGCCCGGCACCGGCTCGGTCCGGGCCCGGCTGGTGCTGCTGCCCGTCAGCGCTCCGCTCGAGCCCGTGCACCGGATCGCGGCGGAGCGGACCGCGGGCGTTCTCGCCGTGGTCCTGATGCAGGCGCGGCAGGAGGAGGAGCTGGCGGCGCGCGGCCGCGGCGACTTCCTCACCGATCTCGCCGAGGGCCGCATCACGGCCGAGGACGCACCCGCGCAGGCCCGCGTACTCGGCTTCAAACCGGGCCGCAGCCCGCTGCTGCCGGTGGTGATGCGGCTCGCCGACGGGCCGTCCCCCACAGGGGGTGGCGGAGGCTGGGCGGTCCTGGCGCGCGCGGTCGCCGAGGAGCTGGCCTCGGTCGGCGTGCCGGTCCTGGTGGGCGTACGTCCCGTCGAGGGCCGTGTACCGCTGCTCCTGGGCCTGCGCTCGGAGTCCGAACGCCCGGCCGTCGCGGACCGGGTCGCGGCGGCGCTGCGGGCCGGTGTGGAGCGTGCGGGCATGCGGAGGCCCGGGGCGCAGCCGCCGGTGGTGGTGGTCGGCGTCCCCGGCGGCTGGGCGGCGGCGTCGGCGAGTCTGCGGCACGCGGCCGAGACGGCCACGGCGGCGCAGGGACTGTCCGACCGCCCTTGGTACGACGCCCGGCGTCTGGACACGGACCTGTTGCTGTGGCGTCTGAGGGACCACCCCGACCTCGCCGCCTTCGTGGACCGCGCGATCGGCCCTCTCCGGGACCACGACAACCGCTCCAAGCCGCCGCTCCTGCCCACCCTGGAGACGTACTTGGCGCATGCCGGCCGCAAGGCGGAGACGGCGCGCGAGCTGCACCTCAACCGGCAGACGCTCTACAACCGGCTCGCCCGGATCGGGGAGCTGCTGGGGACGGACCTGGACGACCCCCAGACGGTGCTGGCGCTGAGCCTGGCGCTCCGGGCGCGCAGGTTCGTACCGTGACCGTGCGATCCGCTACTGAAGCGGCAGAGGTTTCGTCAGCTCGTCGTACACGCTCAGGACTTGAGCGACCGTCTCGTCCTCGGTCGGCCAGGTCGCGGCCTGGCGCGTGCCCTTGTCCCGCAGGAGCTCACGCCGTGCCGGATCCGCGAGGAGGCGTACGACGGCTTCGGCGAGCGCTTCCGCGTCTTTGTGGGGAACGAGCTCGGCCGCGTCGCCGACCAGTTCCGCAATGCCCTCCACGGTGGCCGCGACGAGCGGCACGCGCGCGTGGAGCGCTTCTTGGGCGAGCACGGAGCGAGATTCCCGGCTGCCGGGCAGCAGCGCGAGATCGGCGGCCGCCAGCAGTTCGCCGATGTCGTCGCGCCGGCCGATCAGGCGGACGGGCAGCCCTTCGTCCTCGATACGCCGCTGGAGTTCTCCACGCAGCGGACCTTCCCCGGCGATCACCAGCAGCGGCAAAGTGTCCAGTTGCCGCCACGCGCGCGCGGCGTCCAGCAGCGTGTCGTACCCCCGGTACCGGTCGAGGGCGCCGACGGCCATGAGCAACGGCCGGTCGGTGGCGCCGAGTTCGGCCCGGGCCTTGGCACGCGACCGGTCGCGGTCCTCGCTTCCGTCGGCGGGCCGGCGATGCCCCGGGAGCGCCACCGCGGCCAGCCGCGCGTCCCGCGCACCGCTGCGGCGGGCCAGGTCCACGAGTTCGGACGACGACCCGAGGACGACCGACGCGGCCTTCGCGACACGTCGCTCCAGGAGGCGCACCAGACGCGCCCGCGCACCTTCGGCGCGCGAGCGGGAGTGCCAGGTCACGACGAACGGGAGGCTCCGCCCGCCGAGCGCCACTGCCGTGCGCAGCGCGGCATGGAGGCCGTGCGCGTGCACGAGGTCGACGTCGACGCAGGCCGCCCGCAGCGCGGCCACGGAAGCCGGGTCACTGCGCCGTGGCACGGACACGTGCTGGGCACCCACACCGGTGAAGTCGTACGTCCGGTCGGCCGCGGCCGGGGCGCACACGGTCACGCGCACTCCCCGGGCGACGAGCCCCGACGCCAGCGAGCGCACATGCGCGCTGCTGCCCACGCTGCCGCCGCCGAGCACTTGCACGGTACGCAGCGGCGGCTGTCCGTGCGGCGAGTGGCTGCTCACGGGCATCACGTGGCCGGGGCTCCTGGTTCGGCATCGGGCGGTCACGAAGAAAAGTACAGAGGGGGCGGGCAGTGGGGGTGTACCGCGCGTGGTCCCGCTTCCAAGGATGCCAGGCCGCGCAGGTGTTCCGGGACCATCGGAGGGTCGCTGCGGTGGTGGTCGGGTTGGTGCGGTGACGTTGATCACTCTCACGGTCACTCACATGGGTGAAAAGACGGGCATGTTCGGGGCGAGATGTTCGATAACTGTTCGAGCGCTGGGGCCGGAGATCTTCCGGTTCCGGTTCACGCCCTCTTCCCGCGCCCCGACGAACGTGCCACGTCGCTGACCTCGTCGCCGTACACCGCCGCCGCCACCAGGGCCGCCGCGTGCGCGAGGAGACCCGCACGGCCGTTGCCGACGGCGATGGCGGCGCCGAGCGTGGCCCCGAGGGCGTGGGCTCCCGTGTCGCCGATCATCGCGCGCTCACCGAGGTCGTCCGGGAGCACAGCCAGCGCAGCCCCCGCGGCCACGGCGGACAACTCCCCCGCCCGGCCTTCCCGCAGCAGCCCGGGCGCCGCCAGGGCGAGCACGGCACCGGCGGCCCTCCCCGGGCGGACATCCACGAGATTGACGAAGTGCGCGCTCCCCGCGATCACGACACCCGCGAGCAGCCTGTCCACGGGCCGCTCCCTGAGCAGCGTGCCCGCGACGAGGCCGGCGGCCGAGATCCCGAACAACTTGACCGACCCGCTGGTGAACTCACCGTCGCGCAAGGCGGAAAGGTGCGCCCGGAATCCTCGTCGGGGGTCATCGGCCCCCGCGACGTCGTCGTACGCCCCGCACGCCCCGGCCGCGAGCACCGCGAACCCTGCGGCGGGACGGACCCGCCCGCTCCCGAGGGCGGCCGCCAGTGCGGCGGCGGGCCCGGCATACAACTCGACGGTCCGGCCGGCGTAGTTCTCGCGCGTCCAACGGTCGTGACAGCGCGGGGGCCTGGCGCGCAGAGCCGTGATTCCGGCGCGCGTCGCCACGGCGGCGAGGCCGAACGCGATGCTCCTGCTCGCGATGCTCCTGCTCAGGGGGGCGCTCATGCCGCCACCACAAGGACCAAGCGGAGCTAGCCGTCCCCTCGAGCCGTCGCCAGCAGTTCCTCCGCATGGGCCCGAGCCGTCTGAGAGTCCTCCTGGCCCGCCAGCATGCGGGACAGTTCGCGAATGCGTTCCTCGCCCTCCAGGACCTTCACACCGGACCGGGTGACCGAACCGTCGTTGGTCTTCTCGACGAGCAACTGCCGGTCGGCGAAGGCGGCGACCTGGGGCAGGTGGGTGACGACGACGACCTGCGCGGTCTTGGCGAGGCGTGCGAGCCGGCGGCCGATCTCGACCGCGGCCTTGCCGCCGACGCCCGCGTCGACCTCGTCGAAGAGGTACGTGGGCACCGGATCCGTACCCGCGAAGACGACCTCGACCGCGAGCATGACGCGGGACAGCTCACCGCCGGACGCGCCCTTGGCGATGGGCCGTGGCGGTGCGCCCGGGTGGGGCGCGAGGAGCAGCTCGACCTCGTCGGCACCGGCCGGTCCGTACGCCACCGCACGGCCGCCCACCTCGACGCCTTCGGCGTCCTCCGTTTGCCGGATCTCGAACGACACGCGCGCGTGCGGCATGGCGAGCGAGGCGAGTTCGGCGGTCACCGCCGCGGCGAACCGCGCCGCCGCCTCCTCCCGCGCGTCCGTCAGTGCCTGGGCCAGTCCACCCAGTTCGGCCCGCAGCGCGTCCCGCTCCGCGGTGAGTTCGCCGATCCGGTCGTCGTCGCCGTCCAGCTCCGTGAGCCGCGCGGCGCTCTGCTCGGCCCAGGCCAGTACGGCGCCCACGTCCTCGCCGTACTTGCGCGTCAGCGCGGTGAGCGCGGCGCGCCGTTCCTCGACCGCCGCGAGCCGCAGCGGATCGGCGTCGAGGTCGTCGGCGTACCCCGCCAGCTCCCCCGCCACATCGCCCAGCAGAATCCCGATCTCCCCGATCCGGTCGGCGAGCGCGGCGAGCGCGGAGTCGTGCGAGCGCACCGCTTCCAGGGCACGGTGCGCGCCCGCGACGAGCGTCGCGGCGTCGATGCCCTCGGGGTCCTCGGGGTTGCCGGCGACGGCCGCGTGCGCCGCCGTGGCGGCGGAGGCGAGCGCCTCCGCGTGCCCGAGCCGCTCGGCCTCGGCCGCTAGCTCCACGTCCTCGCCCGAGCGCGGCTCCACCGCCGCGATCTCGTCGAGCCCGAAGCGCAGCATGTCGGCTTCCTGGGCGCGTTCACGCGCGCGTGTGGTGATCTCGTCCAGCTCGGTCGAGATGGCGCGCAGCCGGCGGTAGGCGCTCGCGTACTTGGCGAGCGGCACCGCGACCGCATCGCCCGCGTACCGGTCGAGCGCCTGCCGTTGCCGGGACAGCTTGAGCAGACCCTGCTGGTCGGTCTGGCCGTGCACGGCGACCAGTTCGTCGGCGAGGTCCGCGAGCATCCCGACGGGCACGGAACGTCCGCCCAGATGTGCCCGCGAGCGTCCCTCGGCGGAGACGGTACGGCTGATCAGCAGCGCTCCGTCGTCGAGTTCGGCTCCGGCCTCCTCGGCCCGCAGGACGGCGGAGGTGCCGTCGGGCAAGGCGATCCGGCCCTCCACGACCGCGTTCTTGGCGCCGATTCGTACGAGGGCGGCGTCCGCGCGCCCGCCCAGCAACAGCCCCAGGCTGGTGACCACCATCGTCTTGCCCGCGCCGGTCTCACCGGTCACGGCGGTGAAGCCGGGCGACAGCTCGACGACCGCGTCGTCGATGACTCCGAGCGACCGTATCCGCATCTCCTCCAACACGGACACGACCTTACGAGGTCACGGGCCCGGTGTGCGACGGCCCCTGCCCTCGTTCCACGAAGGCGCAGGTGGTGGGAGTCCGGTGTGAGGCCCTGTTCACCCTCGGGGGTGGGGTTTTCCTCAGCTTGATCCTGCGGCGCCCCTCATGGTGGGAGATCCGCCTCTCGCACCAGTCTGGACACATGAGGACGGGACTGGCCCAGGCGGCTCTGCGGGCGCACCGCCCCGCGTTCGTGGGCACGGCGGCCGCCGCGCTCTTCGCGGCGACGGTGGTGAGCGCGGCGACGTCGGTGCTCATGGCGACGAGCGCGGCACATACGGATGAGCTCTCCGCGCACGCCCGCGGACAGCTCAGGAGCAGCGGCGTCGGTGACATGGCCGCGGTCCTGCTGATCGGCTCCGTCTACATGTCGATTTTCGTGGTCGTCTCGACGATGGGCACGGCCGTGGCGCAGCAGCACCGCGAGCTGGCGATGGTCCGCTCGATCGGCGCGAAGCCCCGGCAGGTGAGGCGTGCTGTGGCGGGCCAGGCGCTGGCGGCCTCGGTCCCGGCGGCTCTGCTCGGCTGCGTGCTCGGCGGCTTCCTGGCCCGCGTGTGGTGCGCGGGCATGACCGCACACGGCCTGCTGCCGCGCGAGATCGAGTTCAGCCCCAGCCTGCTCGCGCTGCCGGTCTGCCTGGGCGTGGCCGTGGTGACCTCCACCCTCGCGGCCGCACTCTCCGCGCTGCGGTTCTCGCTGCTGCGTCCCGCCGCGGCGCTGAGCGAGGCGGCGGCGGGCCGACGCCGCCTCGGCATCCTGCGGGCCCCGCTCGGCCTGATCGCGGTCACGGGCGCCTGCGTGCTGTCCGTGCTGTTGTCGCGCGCGTCGGCGGAGGGCGAGTCGGCGGACGAGGCGGGTCAGGGCGCGTTCGTGGTGCTCATCCTGTTCTGCGTCGGGGTGGGTCTCCTCGGGCCCCGGATCGTCGGCCCGGCGGCCCGCCTCGTCTCCGCGCTCGTCGGCCGTTTCGGCGCCACCGCACGGCTGGCCATGCTCAACGTCCGTTCGCAGCCGAGGCGTTTCTCGGCCGCGGTGGTGCCCCTCGTCCTCGTCGTGGGCTTCGGCCTGACGAAGATCGCGTCGCGCACCACGGCCGAGCACCGCAAGGGCTCGGCAGGCAGCCCCGGCGAGGTCTGGCTGGACTACGCGGGCACCGCCCTGTACGCGGGATTCGCCGCGATCGCCGCCGCGAACACCCTCTCGATGATCTCATTCGAGCGCCGCCGGGACATCGCGCTGCTGCGTGTCATCGGCGCCCAGGCCCGCCAGGTCCGTGCGATGGCGGCCTGGGAGGCGGTCGTGGTCGCCGGCACAGCCCTGCTGCTGGGCGGGGCGACAGCCCTCATCACCCTCGCACCGATCCTCGACGCGGCCTTCGGCTCCCCGGTGCCGTACATACCGTGGACGGTGCTCGCCGGCATCGGATCGGGCACCCTGCTCCTCACGCTCCTCGCCACCGGGCTCCCGGTGCGATCGGTCGTGCGACGCCGAGCCATCTCGGTGGTCGGCGCCACATGACGTACGTGATTCGGCGAGGACGGGCTAGTGCGGCGCCCCCCGCCAACCCGCCACGGGCAGTGCGAACTTGGCGACGAGCCGGTCGGTGAACGACGCGTGGTGCAGCCGCGCGAGCCGTACCGGTACGGCCCCACGGCGCACCTCCACCCGTGCCCCCGGGGGGAGTTCGAGCGTGCGCCGGCCGTCGCACCACAGCACCCCGTGCGGTGTGTGCTGCTGGACCTCCACGGCGAGCACCGAGTCCGGCGAGGTCACCAGCGGCTTGGCGAACAGGGCGTGCGCGCTGATGGGCACCATGAGCAGCGCCTCGACCTCCGGCCACACCACGGGACCGCCGGCGGAGAAGGCGTACGCCGTCGATCCGGTGGGAGTCGCGCAGACGATGCCGTCGCAGCCGAAGCCGGTCACGGGCCGTCCGTCGATCTCCAGGATCACCTCGAGGAGCCGCTCGGCGGAGACCTTCTGTACGGCGGCCTCGTTGAGCGCCCAGTCGGTGTGTACGACATCGCCGTTGCTGTGCACGACGACGTCGACGGTCATGCGCTCCTCGACCTCATAGGCCCTCGTGACCACCCGGTCGACGACCTTGTCGAGGTCGTCGCGCTCGGCCTCCGCGAGGAAGCCGACGCGTCCGAGGTTGACGCCGAGCATCGGGACACCGGAGGCGCGGGCGAACTCCGCGCCGCGCAACAGCGTGCCGTCACCACCCAGCACGATCAGCAGCTCGCACCCGTCGAGGCACTCGGGAGTCGCCTCCTTGACGAGCTCCACCGTCTCAGGCAGCGGAAGATCGGCCGCCTCGGCCTCGAGCACCCGCACGCCGAGCCCGGAGCGGAGCAGCCCCTGGACGACGAGTTCGGCGCTGCGGATGGCCGCGGGCCGTCCGGTGTGGGCGAGCAGGAAAACAGTACGAGCTCGGGTCTGTGTCAACGCGGCCCCTCCGCCACTGCGCGGTCAACATCGGCCGGGTCCAGAGCGGGTGCTCCGGCACGCAGCCACAGAAAGTACTCGACATTCCCCGAGGGCCCGGGCAGCGGGCTGGCGGTGACGCCCTTCACCCCGAGACCGAGCTCCCGGGCGTGCCCGGCCACACCGCGCACGGCCTCGGCCCGCAGGTCGGGGCTGCGTACGACACCGCCGCTGCCCAGCCGCTCCCTGCCCACCTCGAACTGCGGCTTGACCATCATCACCAGGTCGGCATCGGGCGCCGCGCACCGCACGAGGGCGGGCAGCACCAGACCGAGCGGGATGAAGGACAAGTCTCCGACAATGAGATCCACCGGCTCCCCATCAATCTCCTCCAACGTCAACTCGCGTACGTTCTTACGGTCCTTGACGGTGACCCGTTCATCACTTTGGAGAGACCAGGCCAGCTGCCCGTAGCCGACGTCGACGGCGACGACATGGGCGGCTCCCGCACGCAGCAGTACGTCGGTGAAACCGCCGGTCGAGGCGCCCGCGTCCAGGGCCCGCCGTCCCTTGATCCCGAGGCCGAGCGGAACGAACGCTTCCAGCGCCCCGGCGAGCTTGTGGCCGCCGCGCGAGACGTACTCGGGGTCACTGTCGTCCGCGGTGACCACGATGGCCGCGGCCGTCTCCACCTGGGTGGCGGACTTGGTCGCGAGAGTCTTGCCGACGGTGACCCGCCCGGCGGCGATCAGCTGGCCGGCGTGCTCGCGCGAGCGGGCGAGCTTCCGGCGGACCAGCTCCGCGTCGAGGCGGCGGCGTGCCACTCCTGCCACGTTCGGTTCAGCTCCTGTTGTTCATGCTGTGCGGTCCGGGCGGGCGTCGAGCGCGGTCAGCGCGTCACGCAGCCCCCTGTGCACATCTTCGTACACTTCGACGTGCCCGTCGGCGGCGAGGTGGTCGGCATCGGCCAGGCGGTCGAGCTGGGCGTCCACGTCGGCGTTCCCGGTGGGGGTACGCGGCACGTTCAGCGGGGCGGGGGCGGCGGGGTCATGGCTGGGCCCGGCTTCGGGTCCGGCCTCGGCTCCGGTCTCGGATTCGGCCTCGGATTCGGATGCGGATGCGGGCGAGGGCACGGACTCGACCGGAACGTCAGCCTCCGTACTGAAGGCGTTCGCCTCCGAGCCCGTCATGGAGTCGCTCATGCCCCCGACGCTACCGCGAAGCTCTGGGGTACCGTCGGTCGCGATGGCGACCATTGAGGAGTGCCGCAGCGCACTCGACAAGCTTTCGGAGAACATGGCCGGCGCGGACGGCGACGTGCGCAGCGCCGCCGCCCTGGACCGATCGTTGAGCTGCCACATCACCGACCTCGACCTCACTTTCGTCGGCCGTCTTCAGGACGGCCGGATCGAGGTGCTCGACACGGTGCAGGGCCCTCCGCCGGACAAGGCGGAGATCCGGCTCACCATGGCCGGCGACGACCTGGTCGCCTTGGTGAACGGCGAGCTGCATTTCGCGAAGGCGTGGGGCTCGGGCCGCGTCAGACTCGAAGCGGGCCTACGGGACCTGATCCGACTCAGGAAGCTGCTCTGACCAGGCATTTCCGGCTCAGAACCCCTTCGCCGCATTCACCGCATCCTTCACATCGCCCCCATCCCTCACATCCCTCGCTTCCGTCGTGCTCGACGTATCCGCCACGCCGACCGCCGGGGCCACCCGCGTCTGCCGCGCCGCCGGCACCACCAGCGGCGTACCCGTCTCCGGGTCGTCGATGACCTGGCAGCGCAGCCCGAAGACCTCCTCGACGAGCTCGGCCGTGACGATGTCCGACGGCGCGCCCTCGGCGATCACGGAACCGTCACGCAGGGCTATGAGGTGGGTGGCGTACCGGGCGGCGTGATTGAGGTCGTGCAACACGGCGACCAGCGTCCGGCCCTGCTGCTCGTGCAGTTCGGCACACAGGTCGAGTACGTCGATCTGGTGCTGGATGTCGAGATACGTGGTCGGCTCGTCGAGCAGCAGCAACGGGGTCTGCTGGGCGAGCGCCATGGCGATCCAGACGCGCTGACGCTGGCCGCCGGAGAGTTCGTCGACGTAGCGGTCGGCCAGTTCGGCGACCCCGGTCGAGGACATCGACTCCCGTACGATCCGCTCGTCCTCGGACGACCACTGCCGCAGCAGCCCCTGGTGCGGGTAGCGTCCGCGGCCCACCAGGTCACCGACGGTGATTCCGTCGGGCGCGATCGACGACTGCGGCAGCAGCCCGAGCGTCCTGGCCACCTTCTTCGCGGGCATCGACTGGATGACCTGACCGTCCAGCAGCACCCGGCCCTGGTTCGGCTTCAGCATCCGGGACAGCGCGCGCAGCAGCGTGGACTTGCCGCAGGCGTTCGGGCCGACGATCACGGTGAAGGAGTTGTCGGGGATCTCCACCGACAGATGCTCGGCGATGACGCGCTGGTCGTAGGCGAGGGTGACGTTCTCGGCGGACAGACGGTTCGCGGACGGGTTGTTCGCGGACGTGCGGTTCACAGTGCCAGTGCTCCTCTTGGTGTTCATATCCGGCCCGCCTTGCGCTCGGTGACCAGGAGCCACAGCAGATAGACGCCGCCCAGCACTCCGGTCACCACTCCGACGGGCAGCTGGTCGGCGCCGAATGCCCGCTGCGAGGCCCAGTCCGCGACGATCAGCAGGGTGGCGCCCATGCACATCGCGGCCATCAGGTTCGGTCCCGGCGAGCGGGTCAGGCGCCGGGCGAGCTGCGGCGCCGTGAGCGCGACGAAGCTGACCGGTCCCGCGGCGGCCGTGGCGGCGGCGGTGAGCAGCACGGCGGCCAGCATCAGCAGCATCCGCGTCCGCTCGACCCGCACCCCGAGCGCGTACGCGACATCGTCCCCCATCTCCAGCATGCGCAGCCCGCGTGCGTTGCCCAGGACGAGCGGCAGGAGGACGGCGCACAGCCAGAGCAGCGGCCAGACCTGGGGCCAGTCGCGGCCGTTGAGCGAACCGGTCATCCACACGACCGCGCGGGCCGCGTCGACGAGATCGGCCTTGGTGAGCAGATAGCCGTTGACGGCCGTGACGATCGCGGAGACACCGATACCGACCAGGACCAGCCGATAGCCGTGCACACCCCGCTTCCAGGCGAGCACGTAGATGGCGAGCCCGGTCGCCAGTCCGCCGACGAGCGCCCCGACGGTGACCTCGGCCGCGTTCCCCGAGAACAGGACGATCACGGTGAGAGCGCCGGCCGTCGAGCCCTGCCCGAGGCCGAGCACATCCGGACTGCCCAGCGGATTGCGGGAGATGGCCTGGAAGAGCGCGCCACCGAGCCCGAGCGAGGCCCCCACCAGGAGGCCGACCAGGACCCGTGGCAGCCGTAGCTCGTTGACGATGAACTCCTGGCCCGTGTCGCCGTTGCCGAGCAACGACTTGAGGACGTCCCGGGCCGGGATCGGGAAGTCGCCGGTGCCGATCAGTGCGACGCTCGCGGCGAGCGCGGCCACCAGCAGCAGGGCGACGACCGTGAACGAGCGCACGTCGAAACGGACCGACAGCCCGCCGCGGGCACGGACGGTCCGGGCGCGGAACGGCCGGGCGGAACTGTCCTGGCTGCGTGGAGCCTCGTCGCGTACGTCCTCGTCGCGTACGTCCTCGTCGCGTACGGCCTTCTTGCGCGGGGTCTTGTTGTCTGCGGCCTTCACAGCTGCGCCGTCCTCCGCCGTCGTACGAGAAAGATGAAGACCGGGCCGCCCAGGATCGCCGTGACGATGCCGACCTGCAGCTCGGCGGGCCGCGCGACCATCCGGCCGATGATGTCGGCGCCGAGCAGCAGCACCGGCGAGAGCACGGTGGCGTACGGCAGGATCCAGCGCAGATCGGGCCCGGTGAAGGAGCGCACGAGATGCGGGATCATCAGCCCGACGAACACGATCGGCCCGCATGCGGCGGTCGCGGCCCCGCACAGCAGGGTCGCGGCCGTCATGGCCAGCGCGCGGGTGCGGCCCAGATGCGCGCCCAGCGCGCGGGCGGTGTCGTCGCCCATGGCCATGGCGTTCAGCGGCCGGGCGAGGGCCAGCGCCAGGACCGTACCGACCACGAGGAAGGGCAGCACCTGCTCGATGGTCTTGTCGGTGGCCGAGGACAGCGAACCGACCGTCCAGAAGCGCATCTTGCCGAGCGCCGCATCGTCCATGATCATCACGGCCTGCAGATAGCCGTAGAGCGCGGCGCTGATCGCGGTGCCCGCGAGTGCGAGCCGCACCGGCGTCGCGCCCCGGCTGCCGCCGAGGACGTACACCAGCGCCCCGACCACGGCGGCGCCCGCGAAGGCGAACCACACATAGCCGCTCAGCGAGGTGACGCCGAAGTAGGTGATGGCGGTGACGACCGCCGCGGACGCGCCCGCGTTGATGCCGAGCAGTCCGGGGTCGGCCAGCGGATTGCGGGTGAGCGCCTGGAGGACCGCCCCGGAGAGGCCGAGGGCGGCGCCGACGAGCAGTCCGAGGACGGTACGCGACAGGCGCTCGCTCACCACGACGTCGCCGTACGTGCCCGAGTCCTGGAACAGGCCGTGCCAGACCTGCCCCAGGGACAGCTCTTTCGCGCCGATGGCAATACTCGCCAGCGCGACGAGCACCAGCACGGCCACGGACACGAGGAGCCCAGCTGCCCGTATGGCCCGGCGGGTTGGGGGCGCGGCGGCGGTCTCCGCGCTTGGATCGGGGGGACTGTCGACCAACACCCAGTTAGGTTAGCCTACCCTCCCCTCCGGCTTCGATCCGGAGGGGAGGCAGGCCTTCAAAGCCCCAGCCGCGCCAGCGCCTTGCCCCCGTCCAGACCGCAAGTCCCGTCCCCCGCCGCCGTCCAGGCGGCGCCACACAGCGCCCGCAGCCCGTCGAGCGCCCCGCCGTCCCCCTCCAGCTCCAGCTGCTCGCGCCCCGCCACGGCGGTCCATCCGCCGCAGCGGAATCCGTCGCCCTCCGCGACGACCTCGGGCTGTCCGGTCAACATCCCCCGCAGATCGGCGTCCACGTACGTCGGCCGGTGCTCCGGCGGCGCGGCAAGCAGCTGCGCGCCGTCCGTCACCCCCGTCAGCACCAGCAGCGAGTCCACCTCGCCGTTGAACGCCCCCTCGATGTCCGTGTCGAGCCGGTCCCCGACCACCAGCGGCCGCACCGCCCCGGTGCGCAGAATCGTCTCCCGGTGCATCGGCGGCAGCGGCTTGCCGGCCACCTGCGGCTCGGCGCCCGTCGCGATCCGTACGACCTCGACGGCCGCCCCGTTGCCGGGAGCGATCCCCCGCGCGCTCGGAATCGTGAGGTCGGTGTTGGAGGCGAACCACGGCACTCCGCGCGCGATGGCGTAGCAGGCCTCCGCGAAGCGCCCCCACGGCAGCTCCGGCCCTCCGTACCCCTGCACCACCGCCACCGGCTCGTCCTCGGCCGACTCGACGGGCTCGAGTCCACGCTCACGCAGCGCCACCCGCAGCCCGTCCCCGCCGATCACCAGCACCCGCGCCCCTGCGGGCACCTGCTCGCTGATCAGCCGGGCAACGGCCTGCGCCGAGGTGATGACATCCGACTCCTCGGTCGGTACCCCCAGCTCCGTGAGGTGCGCGGCCACGGTGTCGGGCGTCCGCAGCGCGTTGTTCGTGACGTACGCGAGATGCATTCCGCCCGCACGGGCCGTGCCGAGCGACTCCACGGCGTACGCGATCGCGCTCCCCCCTGCGTACACCACCCCGTCCAGGTCGAGCAGCGCCGTGTCGTACGCCTCGCTCAAGGGCCGCTCACTGCCCGCGGGCCGCGTCCTCACGGTCTGGCTCATTGCGCATCGCTCCTCGTTCGATCCCATTCCCCCGATCATCCCGCATGCCGCTGGCACACTTACGATGCATCAATGAACACTGCAGGTCCCGCCGACGTACCGGCTCGCATGGGCCTTGATCTGACCCCGTTCCGGGGTCTGCGCTACGACCCCGACCGGGTCGGCAGCCTCTCCGCCGTGACATCCCCGCCGTACGACGTGGTCGTGCGGCCCGACGGACTGCACCACCTCGAGTCAGCTGATCCGCACAACATCGTCCGCCTGATCCTCCCCCAGGCCGCCACCCCCACCGCCCGCAACAAGCAGGCGGCGGTCACCCTGCACCGCTGGCTGGCCGAGGGCGTCCTGGTCACCGACCCCGAACCGGGCCTGTACGTCTACGAGCAGCGAGACGGCGACGGCATGCTGCAGCGCGGCGTCATAGGCGCCCTGCGCCTTTCCGAGCCGGCGGAGGGCGTGGTCCTGCCGCACGAGGACGTGATGCCGCACGTGGTCGCGGACCGCGCGGACCTGATGCGCGCCACGTCCGCGAACCTCGAGCCCCTCCTCCTGACCTACCGCGGCGACGGCTCCGCCACCGGCACGACCGCCGTCATCGAGCGCACCCTCCAGCATCCGCCCCTGCTGCGCACCACCACGGAGGACGGCTTCAGCCACCGTCTGTGGTCGGTGACCCACCCCGCGGACCTGGCCGCGATCCGGGCGGACCTGGCCGGCCACCAGGCCCTCATCGCCGACGGCCACCACCGCTGGGCGACATATCTGCGCCTGCGCACCGAACACCCCTCCCCCAGCGCCTGGGACTTCGGCCTGGTGCTCCTGGTCGACACCGTGCGCTACCCGCTCCGCGTCCGAGCGATCCACCGCCTCCTGCACCGCATCTCCGTACCCGACGCTCTCAGCGCCCTCGGGGACTCCTTCCGCATACGCCGCGTCGACGGCCCTCTCTCCGAGGCGATGGAAGTCCTCTCCGTGGCAGCCGCCGAGGGAAACGCCTTCCTTCTCGCCGGCGACGGCGCCTTCCACCTCGTCGACCGCCCCTCCCGGGACCTTCTCGCCCGTACGATTCCGGCCGACCAGCCGGAAGCCTGGCGCACCCTCGACGCGACGGTCCTGCACGCCACGCTCATCGACCACATCTGGCGCGTCCCGGACGTGCCGGAGCACATCGCGTACATCCACGACACGGCCGCCACGGTCGCCAAGGCCGAACGCGACGGCGGCACGGCTGTCCTGATGCACCCGGTCCACGAAGAAGTCGTACGCGACCTGGCGGGCCAAGGGGTCACGATGCCCCGTAAGTCGACGTCGTTCGGCCCGAAACCGGCGACGGGGCTGGTGCTGCGCGCGCTCGACCTCTGAGACGCGGATGAGCGGGATCCCCGGGGGTGTCCCGGAGTATCCCGCTCATCCACTCGTGCGCCGCCTGATGCCGACGTCAGCCGTTCAGGTCGTCCTTCTCGTCAGCGTCGCTGTCGTCGCTGTCGCTGCTACCGCCCTTGTCGTCCTCGGTGTCGGCGTGGGCGTTGGCGTCGGCGTCGGCGTCGACCGACTCGGGTGCCGGAGCCTCGGAAGTCTCCATGTCATCCTCGTCGAGAGCGTCCACGAACTCGACGCCGTCCATCTCCGCGAGCCGGTCCGAGGCGTCCGTGCTGCCGTCCTTGTCGGACTCGACCGCCTTCGCGAACCACTCGCGCGCCTCGTCCTCGCGACCGGCCGCAAGCAGTGCGTCCGCATACGCGTAGCGCAGTCGTGCCGTCCAGGGCTGCACGGAGTTCGAGGCCAGTTCGGGGCTCTGCAACGTCACGATGGCCGCGTCGATCTGGTCCATGTCGCGCCGGGCCCCGGCCGCCACGAGCCGCATCTCGACCTGGCCCGCCTTGTCGAGCTTGTGCACCTCGGGGGCCCCGGCCATGTCGAGGGCCTTCTCGGGCCGCCCAAGACCCCGCTCGCAGTCCGCCATGACGGGCCACAGCTCCACGCTTCCGGTCATCCGCCGCGCGGCCCGGAACTCAGCGAGCGCCTCGCTGTACTTCTGGTTCGCGTACGCCGCGAAACCGGCCGCCTCGCGCACGGCGGCGACCCGCGACGCCAGCCGCAGCGCGACCCTCGAGTAGCCGTACGCGCCCTCGGGATCCTCGTCGATGAGCCTGGCCACCATCACCAGGTTCCTTGCGACATCGTCGGCAAGCCCCTTCGGCAGGCTCTGCAGTTCCTGGCGTACGTCCTTGTCGATCTCGTCACCCGTGACGTCGTCGGGGATGGGGAGCCGCTTGATCGGCTCGCGGTCCCGCTCCCGCTCGTCACGGAAACGCCCGCCTCCCCGGCGGTCATCGCCCCGGCGGTCGTCACGCCGGAAGCCGCCTGGACGGCCACGGCCGTCCTCACGACGCGGCCCACGACCGCCCCGCTCGTCCCGCCCTCGCTCGTCCCGCCCCCGGAAGCCACCACGGCTGTCGTCCCGCCGGAAACCACCACGGTCTCCGCGGTCGCCGTCCCGACGGTCGTCACGGCGCGCGTAGCCGGCACGGTCACCCTGCCGATGGTCATCGCGACGGTCGCCGCCACCACGACTGTCGTCACGACGGAAACCACCACGCTCGCCGCCACCACGACTGTCATCACGGCGGAAGCCGCCACGCTCGCCGCCACCACGACTGTCATCACGGCGGAAGCCGCCACGCTCGCCGCCACCACGACTGTCATCACGACGGAAGCCGCCGCGGTCATCG
>NZ_VCHX02000068.1 GCF_005768555.2 Streptomyces sporangiiformans | reverse complement strand
ACCGCCGCCACATGCCCCCGCACCACATCCAGCAACACCTCAACCCGCTCAACCCGCGACAACCCCACCAACCGCGCACCCAATCCCGACAGGGGCGCCCGTCCCTGGTCGGCAGAGGCCGACTCAGCGATCTGCCGTACCTCCGGCAGACCCGAGATCAGCGCGCTCGGACGTCCCGCCGGAGAACCGGCGACGACCACTTCCCAGTCGGCGTCCACCACGGCGACCGTCGTGTCCCCGCACTCCAGCGCGTGCCGCAGTGCGCCGAGCGCCGTGTCGACGCCCAACGCCGGGAAGCCGCCCCGTCGGGTCCGCTCCCGGATCTCCCCCGCGGCCATGCCGTCACCAACCCACGGGCCCCAGGCCACGGAGGTAGCGGGAAGCCCATGGGCACGCCGATACCCGGCCAGCGCGTCCAGGTACGCATTGGCCGCCGCGTAGTTCGCCTGCCCAGGATTGCCCAGGACGCCGGCGAAGGAGGAGAACAGCACGAACGCCGACAGATCCATGTCCCGGGTGACCTCGTGCAGCACCCACGCCGCATCCGCCTTCGGCCGCAGCACCCCGGCCACACGCTCCGGCGTCAACGACTCGACCACACCGTCATCCACCACGCCCGCGGCATGCACCACCGCCGTCAGCGGCACCTCCGCACACGCCTCCGCCAGCAGCGCCTCCACAGCGGCACGGTCCGCCACATCACACGCCGCGACCGTGACCCGGACACCCAGCTCCGCCAGCTCCGCCGCCAACTCACCTGCGCCCGGCGCCTCTTGACCACGCCGCGACACGAGCAGCAGATGCTCCGCACCGTTACGGGCCGCCCAACGCGCCACGTGCGCGCCC
>NZ_VCHX02000067.1 GCF_005768555.2 Streptomyces sporangiiformans | reverse complement strand
CCCCTGCGGCTGGTCAGCAGCAGGTGCCGTACACCCTGCTCAGCGACCAAGTGCCGGGCCAGCTCCCCGCCCAGCGTCCCGGTACCGCCCGTGATCAGCACCGTGCCCTCGGGATCGAGAGCACGCGGCACGGTCAGGACCACCTTGCCCACGTGCTTGGCCTGGCTCAGGTGACGCAGTGCGTCCTTGGCGCGGCGCACGTCCCAGGTCGTGATGGGCAGCGGTTCGAGTACGCCCTCTTCGAAGAGGCGCAGCACCTCGACGAGCATCTCCTGGGTACGTTCCGGACCGGCCTCCACCAGATCGAACGCCTGGTAGCGCACGCCGGGGTGATCCTGGGCGACCTGCCCGGGATCGCGCTGGTCGGTCTTGCCCATCTCCAGGAAGCGCCCGCCGCGCGGCAGCAACCGCAGCGACGTGTCAACGAACTCCCGGGCCAGCGAGTTCAGCACGACGTCCACGCCTCGGCCGTCGGTGGCCTCCAGGAACCGCTGCTCGAACTCCAGATCACGCGACGACGCGATATGACCGTCATCGAGACCCAGCGAACGCAGAGCGTCCCACTTGCCCGGACTCGCCGTCGCGAACACCTCAGCCCCGAAGTACCGTGCCAGCTGCATGGCAGCCATGCCGACGCCACCGGCGGCGGAGTGCACGAGCACGGTCTGCCCTTGCTCAAGCCCGCCGAGGTCCTTCAGGCCGTAGTAGGCGGTGAGGAAGACGATCGGCAGCGACGCGGCCTGCTCGTAAGACCATCCCTCCGGGATCCTGGCCAGGAACGACCGCCCGGTCACCGCGTACGGACCGA
>NZ_VCHX02000066.1 GCF_005768555.2 Streptomyces sporangiiformans | reverse complement strand
ATCGCCAGATCCATGTCCCGGGTCAGCTCGTCCAGGTTCACCGCCGCGTCCACCTTCGGACGCAGGACGTAGTCGACCCGCTCGGGAGTGAGGGACCGCACGGTGGCGTCGTCGAGGACGCCCGCGGCGTGTATGACGCCTGTGAGCGGGTGAGCGTCGGGGATCGCGGCGAGGGTGGCGGCGAGGGCCTGGCGGTCGGCGGCGTCGCAGGCGGCGACCGTCACCTCGGCACCCAGTTCGGTCAGTTGGGCCTCCAGCTCCACCACGCCGCTGGCCTCGCGTCCCCTGCGGCTGGTCAGCAGCAGGTGCCGTACACCCTGCTCAGCGACCAAGTGCCGGGCCAGCTCCCCGCCCAGCGTCCCGGTGCCACCAGTGATCAGCACCGTGCCCTCGGGATCGAGAGCACGCGGCACGGTCAGGACCACCTTGCCCACGTGCTTGGCCTGGCTGATGAAGCGGAACGCGTCCCGCGCTCGCCGCACGTCCCAGGTCCGCAGCGGCAGTGGCCGCAGCGCGCCCTCTTCGAAGAGCCGCAGCAGTTCGACGAGCATGTCCTGGGTGCGTTCCGGGCCGGCCTCGACGAGGTCGAAGACCGTGTACGCCACACCGGGGTGCGCGGCGCCGACCTCGTCCGCCTTGCGGATGTCGGTCTTGCCCATCTCCAGGAAGCGCCCGCCGCGCGGCAGCAACCGCAGCGACGTGTCAACGAACTCCCGGGCCAGCGAGTTCAGCACGACGTCCACGCCTCGGCCGTCGGTGGCCTCCAGGAACCGCTGCTCGAACTCCAGATCACGCGACGACGCGATATGACCGTCATCGAGACCCAGCGAACGCAGAGCGTCCCACTTGCCCGGACTCGCCGTCGCGAACACCTCAGCCCCGAAGTACCGTGCCAGCTGAATCGCCGCCATGCCGACGCCACCGGCACCGCTGTGCACCAGAACGGACTCGCCCTCGCGCAGCCCACCGAGGTCCTTCAGGCCGTAGTAGGCGGTGAGGAAGACGACCGGCAGCGACGCGGCCTGCTCGTAAGACCATCCCTCCGGGATCCTGGCCAGGAACGACCGCCCGGTCACCGCGTACGGACCGA
>NZ_VCHX02000078.1 GCF_005768555.2 Streptomyces sporangiiformans | reverse complement strand
GCCGGCCACCTCACGGATGGCCGGCCGAACGGGCTTCCGCGCGACAGACCGCGAGGAGCCCCTCCGACTGTCAGACCGTGAGCAGGTCGTCCACCGACCCCCGGCCCGCCAACTCGGCGGCGGACGCAGGACCTTGCTTGTCCGCGGCGTACCGCCCCGAGGTCAGTGCCCACTCGTAGTTGCCGTTGATCCAGTGCTGGATGGCCTCGATGCCCATCCGTACCCGGTCCCGCTCGTCCTCGTCCAGGCCGAGCTCGTCGTACATCTGCGGTACCTGGGCCTCCAGTTCGAGATACTGGTTGAGACACTCCGTGGTCATCCGGAACGCCTCGTCGGCCGCTTCCTCCCAGGTGCACCGGTTCTCCCGGTGCAGGACGGCTATCAGGTTGTGTCCGTCTCCTCGGCGTTTCTCGCGCTCGAAGGAATGGATGTCGTTCATGAACCCGATGGTGTCCGCGGCGAGATCACGCATCCTGATCATCAGCGGATGGGCCTGCACCTGAGCCGGGACCTCGAAGCCACGACTGCGTTCACCGGCGTCGATGCTGTGGTGGATGCCGACCGTGCGGCGGCGGAACTCGGTGTATTCCTCAAGGCCGAGCGTGCCCGCAAGGCCTCGGGCCGCCAGGTCCACCTCCTCGGTGTGCGCCACGAGGAAGCGGCCCCAGGAGGCCGCGAACCGCGTACGCCACGCCAGCGACATACCCTCCGAAAGATGCGCCCAGACCTCCGCCCAGGCCATGGTGATCGGGCAGTCCACTCGGGGGGTGCTGCCCGCGGGACGCAGCGGTGTGACGATGAGCTCACGCGCCACGTCGGCTATCCGGTCGGCGCGATCCGGTCTGCTGGCATCGAACTGGTCATCGAACAGGAAGGCCAGCGAGAACCAGTTCATGAGGACGACCATGTCCTCGGCCGAGGCGTGGGGATAAGTGCGGGCGGCGGCCTGGGGCAGGTCCCAGGACACGTACTCCTCGAAGCCGGCCTGGCTGCGCACCAGGCGCCGGTCCCACACCCAGCGCAGATGTCGCGCCCGGGCGTGCTCGAGGTGCTCACTGATGGGGGTGTCGAACGGGAGGTCGAACTTGACGTCCTGCGGCATTCGCGTCCTCTCCTGGAGACGGTTCACAGAGCCCCCCACCCTGCGGGCGGCGATCGGAACTTGACCCCCGCCAAACTCGAACTGCGCTTCCCGAGGCGAAAGTTGACTCGATTACGCTACGAGGCTGCCCTGATCGTAAATGATCTATGCCGTGACCTCCGTGACTTCTTCGTGACCTTCGTTACTCTTTTGAGCTCTCATGGCCGAATGCATACGCTTGTGTCCGGCACGGCGGAGTGATCGAGTCCGCCGGCCGGGACCTCATGCGGGAGGTCAGCGGCTCGTGGACGACTGATTCCCTGGGGCGGGGTACCCGATGGCGGGGAGCGACGGGCGGGAACGCCGCCGCGTCCGGCCCCGTACGGAGGAGACATGGCACTGGTAGTGGCAGGCGTGGTGGTACTGGACTGTGCCGAGCCCGAGAAGCTCGCCGCGTTCTACGAGGAGTTGCTGGACGCCGAGCAGACGGACGCGACCGCGAACCGCGTGGAGATCAAGGGCGGTGAAGGGCTCCGCATGGCGTTCCGCCGGGACATGACGGCCACCCCGCCGAGCTGGCCGCGGCCCGAGAACTCCCTGCAGGTCCACCTCGACTTCCATGTGGAGGACCTCGACGAGGCGGAGCGCAAGGTCGTATCACTCGGCGGGCGGCCGCTGGAGACCAAGGAGGCGGCCGGTCCGTTTGAGGAGCGTGGGTACGCCGATCCGGCCGGCCACTCCTTCACGCTGCGCCGCACGCGCGCCACGGCGCCCAAGTCGGGCTGAACGCCCGGGAGTCGATCAGCCCTGGCGAGTCGGCCCGTCGGACCGGTGGGCGCGCAGTGCCGCCAGGGCGCGGTCGGCGTGCGCGCTCATCCTGATCTCGCTGCGCACGACCTCGAGTATCTTCCGGTCCTCGGAGATGACGAAGGTGACCCGCTTCGTGGGTGCCATCGTGAAGCCCCGCTTCACGCCGAACCGCTCGCGGATCTCCCCCTCGGGGTCGGACAGCAGCGGAAACCCCAGGGTGTGCTTTCCGGCGAACTCCTGCTGCCGGTCGACCGGATCGCCGCTGATGCCCACAGGCCGCGCGCCGATGGCGGCGAACTCGGCGGCCAGGTCGCGGAAATGGCACGCCTCGGCGGTGCAGCCGGGAGTCAGGGCGGCCGGATAGAAGAAGAGGACGACGGGGCCGTCGGCCAGGAGCTCGGAGAGCTGCCGGGAGGTTCCGGTTTCGTCGGGCAGAGCGAAGTCCTCGACGG
This sequence comes from Streptomyces sporangiiformans, assembly GCF_005768555.2. Classification (GTDB taxonomy): domain Bacteria; phylum Actinomycetota; class Actinomycetes; order Streptomycetales; family Streptomycetaceae; genus Streptomyces; species Streptomyces sporangiiformans. Next base: position 88,246 of record NZ_VCHX02000078.1, on the reverse strand, counting down.
TGTCGCCCACCTCTGTCCGGTTCTTCATGGCTCGATCCCTTGGCTCCTGGCCTCCACGGCCCCGCATGTGGACGCCAACCCTACTTGACGGTAAGAAGTCAGTCCCGGCCGCCCTTGTCGCTCGCGGGCCACACTCCGGTCGCGCGTTCGACGGCCGTCGCACCCGAACGGTCCACGGCGCTGCGGACGACGGCGAAGATGGCGCCCTGGATGGCCGCGGCCAGCAGCACCTCGCCCCAACTCCGGTCCTTGTCCAGTGCGTCGGGCGCGTCCTCCTCGTGCCGGATCGTCTGCCACGTCTTCTGGAAGGCCAGCCCGGCGAGGGCTCCGCCCGCCCAGCCGAGCACGAACCCGAGGGGTTTGTAGGCGAGGGGCAGCTTCATCTTTTTCTTCTTCGGCATCGCTGTCTCCTTATGTCTTTGTATCTTTGTGCCTTTTTCTCTGCGGTTCAGGTCGTTCCTCGGCCTGTGCCTTTCTCCGGCGGCCGGCCGGCCGCCGGGACCTCCTCGCCCTCGGGTATGGGCCCCGGCGGGGTCCCGTCGCCGAACGGACGGCCGCCGAGCTCCTCGCGGCGATGAGGCGTCAGCCAGCCCGACAGATCGGGCCCGAGCGGCACGATGCCGGTCGGGTTGATGCCCGTGTGGACCTGGTAGTAGTGCCGCTTGATGTGATCGAAGTCGACGGTGTCGCCGAAGCCGGGCGTCTGGTAGAGGTCACGGACGTACGCCCACAGGACCTGGTTCTCGGTCAGCTTCCAGCGGTTGCACTTGAAGTGGCCGTGGTAGACGGCGTCGAAGCGGACCAGCGTGGTGAACAGCCGGATGTCCGCCTCCGTGATCGTGTCGCCGACCAGATAGCGCCGGTTGCCGAGCCGCTCCGTCAGCAGCTCCAGCCGTCGGAAGAGACGCTCACAGGCCTCGGCGTACTCCTCCTGATCGGTGGCGAAGCCGGCCCGGTACACCCCGTTGTTGACGTCCTCGTAGACGTCCGCCATGACCTCGTCGATCTCGTCTCGCAGCCGCGCCGGGTAGAGATCGGGTGCCCCGTCCCGGTGCAGCGCCGTCCACTCGGTGGCCAGATCCAGAGTGATCCGCTGGTAGTCATTGGTGACCAGACGGCCGCTGGGGACGTCCACGATCGCGGGCACGCTGACGCCACCCGGGTACTCCGGCTCCCGCGCGTCGTACGCCTCGCTCAGGAACCCGATGCCGAGTACGGGATCACGGCCGCCCGGATCCAGCGTGAACCGCCAGCTCCGGTCGTCCTGGACGGGGTCGGTGACGGCCATCGACAGGGCGTCCTCGAGCCCCAGCAGCCGGCGCGAGATCACCACGCGGCTCGCCCAGGGGCAGGCGCGGCTGACGACCAGACGGTAGCGCCCGGGCTCGACCGGCCAGCCGTCCCGGCCGTCCGCCGTGATGCGGTCGGTGAAGTGGCTCTTGGAGCGCCTGAAGGGCTTCCTCCCGTACGCCCGGTTGCCCTCGGTGCCGCTCATCGCGCCTCTCCTTCCTGACGGGTCCCTGGGAAGACGAGTTCCCCGGATTCGGCCGTCACCCCCGTGTGAGGGCGGGCGACCGGGGCAATCGGCCGAAGTGAGCCATAAGCCGTTGACCCGATCGGACCGCAGGACACGCCTCACCGTGCTCGTGGCGCTGGCCGCGAATCTCGTGATCGCCGTGGCCAGGCCGTGGGCGGCTTCGTCGCGGGGTCGCCGGCGCTGCTCTCGGAGGCGGCGCACTCGGTGGCCGACAGCACGAACGAGGTGTTCCTCCTCGCCGCCCTGCGCCGCAGCCGGCGGCCCGCCGACAGCCGTCACCCCTTCGGGTACGGAAAGGAGCGCTTCTTCTGGTCCCTGCTGGCAGCCGTCGGCATCTTCGTGATGGGCGGCTGCTTCTCCTTCTTCCAGGGTTTCGAAGCCCTGAGCCGGGGCGCCGCGGAGTCCTACGACGGCTATGTGGCGGGGCTGGTGGTCCTCGGGGTTGCCCTCGTCTCCGAGGGGGCGTCCTTACTGCGGGCCCTGCACCAGGTGCGCACACAGGGCGGCGCCTCCACGGCACGCGACCCGGCCCTGCGGACGGTGGTCGCCGAGGACGGCACCGCCGTGCTCGGCGTGACGCTCGCGATCACGGGCATGGCGCTCCATATGAGCACCGGCCAGGTCGTGTGGGAGGCGGCGGCGTCGTTCGCCATCGGGGCCCTGCTCGTGTACGTGGCGTACCGGCTGGGGCGCGAGGCGCGTGACCAGTTGATCGGCCGTGCCGCCGATCCCGAGCTCAGTCACCGTATCCGGGCCCTGCTGGCGGCGCAGCCGGAGATCGACTCCGTGGAGTCCCTGCTGACCATGCAACTGGGTCTGGACTCGACCCTGGTGGCCGCCCGCGTCGACCTCACGCCCGGCCTGGACAGCGAGGACGTCGAACTGGTCGCCGAGCGGATCAAGCGGTCCGTGTCCCATACGGTCCCTGAGGCCGAGCAGATCTTCCTCGACGTGACGGACGCGCCGACCGCGAAACGGGACGCTCACCGGGGGCCGCGCGGGGGCTGACCTGCCCGGAAGGGCGGCCGACCGCGCCCCGGGGCAGACAGCGATGGACCCCGCCGCGACGGGGGAGCGCGGCGGGGCCTGAGAGTCGTGTGCCCGGCGCACGACGGTTCATTCCTGCCGGGCCCGCCAAATCTTCCGGAGAACCTTCCGGACCGTGATCGCCGTCAGTGCCCGCCGGCCGGTTCCAGGACGAACACCGGGATCTCGCGGTCGGTCTTCTTCTGGTAGTCGGCGTACGGCGGATACGCCGCGACGGCGCGCTCCCACCACAACGCCTTCTCCTCGCCCGTCACTTCACGGGCGATCATGTCCTGGCGCACCGTGCCGTCCCGGAGCTCCACCCGCGGATCGGCCAGGACGTTGTGGTACCAGACCGGATGCTTGGGCGCGCCGCCCAGGGAGGCGACGGCGGCGTAGGCGCCCTCGTGCTCCACGCGCATGAGCGGGGTCTTGCGTATCTTGCCGCTCTTGGCGCCCCGGGTGGTCAGCAGGATCACGGGCATCCCCGTGTCCATCAGCGTGGTCCCCTTGGTCCCACCTGAACTCTCGATCAACTCCACCTGCTCACGAACCCACTGCGTGGGGCTGGGCTCGTACTCGCCCTCCAGAGGCATGCCTTCGTTCCCATCGTCGTGTGTGTGCTGAACCATTCCAGGCTCACATGTACCCCGGACAACTCAACCATGCCCGGGGATGGCCGGCCCCGGGCATCGCCGTCCGCTTCCAGTACGAGTCCCATGACGCCGACGGCCAGTGGTGGCGGAGTAGCGTCCTCCGGCAGGGCCTCTTCAGTAGGCTCTGGCCGGTGACCGAACAGGCCCGGAAACCCTTCCTCTACGTCGTCGTGTGCGCCGCCGGAGTCGCCGAGGGCGTCGGCGCGTTGATCACACTCGCCCAGGAGCGCGACTGGGACGTCGGCGTCATCGCGACCCCGCTCGCGACGGGCTTCCTCGACACCGCCGCGGTCGAGAAGCAGACCGGACGGGTGATCCGCTCCGCCTGGCGGTCGCCGGGCGACCCACGGCCGTTCCCGGACCCGGATGCCGTCGTCGTGGCACCCGCGACGTTCAACACCGTCAACAAATGGGCCGCCGGGATCTCCGACACCCTGGCCCTCGGCACACTCTGCGAGGCGTACGGCCTCGGCGTCCCGATCGCCGTACTCCCTTGCGTCAGTGAGGCGTTGGCCGCGCACCCCGCCTACCAGGAGAGCCTGAAGCGGCTGCGCGGGATGGGGGTCCGGTTCGGTGAGCACTCCTTCGGCAGTCCGGTGGAGGGCGGGTTTCGCTGGGAGCAGGCCCTGGAGCTGCTGGATCGGTAGTCCGGTCCGTCCGGTCCAGCCCAGTCCGGTCCGTCCAGTCCAGTCCGTCCGGACCGGCTCAGTGGTCCAGCTCGGCTCGCAACTCCGGTTGCAGCGACGCCCGATGAGCCCGTACGAGGTCGTCGCACAGGTCCCAGATGCGCTCGACCGGCAGGGCCGCCGCCGTGGCGACGACGGCCAACCGGGCACAGAACACCCCGAGTTCGACTCATCGGGGTCTCCCGTCAGCGGGTTTTGCGGACGTAGTCGGCGCTGCCCGGCTTCGACACCAGCACATCCCGGCGCACGATGCTCAGCCGGTCACCGAAGCCCGAACGGGCCTTCTTCAGGCCGTTGTCCGTGTACTCGATCACGACGACCCGGTCGTCGAACGCCTTGGCGTACTCGCCGCACTCGTCGTACTCGCCGCACTCCTCCGCCACCGCGAAATCGAGCCCCGTACGGGATCGGAAGCCGGCCAGCTCCACGGTGTTCTTCTGGGCGATGGCCAGGCCCCGGGCGTGCGCGTGCGCGGAGAGAAGCTTGATGAAGGACGTGGCGTCGTTCGCGGTCAGCAGGCGGCGCGAGCGGGTGTAACTGTCGTAGTTGTCCGGCTCGACGGCGTCGTAGCCCTTGGCCGCGCAGCCGTCGATCCACTGGTTGATCCGGTCCGCGATCCGTTTGCGTTTGGCAGGCGTACCGATGTCGAGCAGTGCCTCGCCCCAGTCGCCGTCCACGACGACCTTGCCCTTCCTTTCGCGCAGCAGCAGCTCGGCGGGCCAGTCGTCCCGCTCGTCCGGCTGGGCCTGGAAGGCGTTGACGTAACAGATGTTGTAGAGACCCGGGGCGGGCGAGTCCGTGCGGTCGCGGCTGACGATGCGGACTCCGGCCGGCGGAGAATAGGAGCCGCCGATCTGGTAGTCGAAGCCGACGTGCCGTGGCGGCAGTCGGACGCTCCTCGGCGTCGGCGTCGGCGTCGGCGTCGGCGTCGGCGTCGGCGTCGGCTTCGGTTTCGCGGTGTCGTCCGGGTCGTCGTCGGACCAGGACGTACAGCCGGCCAGCGCCGCGAGGGCGACCAGGGCAGCGGCCGCCCTGAGGCCTCCGGCGCGGGCAACACGCTTGACGGGCATGTCCGCTCCATCAAATCGCGAGTACGACCCCGCCTCGGACGCCTCTGGCGATCCTGGCGACTTTGGCCGGACTTGAACCATGTCCGCTACCGGCTGGGCGCACCTCTGCGTACCGGGCTGCACGCCCCGGCACGATCAGGATCAAAGCGTGGGAAATCGCGCCCGTCAAGTGGATGGGGTGCCGGGCGGCCTGTCAGTGGTGCCGTGCATGATCGGGCGCATGGTTCATGGATCCTCCGACGCCTTGCGCTCTCTCGCCCTGCGGCACCTGTCTCCTGACGTTGCCGATCAGTGGCTCGGCCTGTTGCGCCCCGGATTCCGACTTGAGGCAGCCGCAGGCTCGGACAACCTGGCCGGTCATCTCGGTGGTCGGCCGAAGCTGCCGGCCCATACGGAATGGCCGGTCTGGGAGGGGCACGGGCCGCTCTCGTTCATCGCTTCGATCGACTGCGCGGCGCTGCCCGCCCATGCTTTGGATATCGACCTGCCGGACGCGGGGAGGCTGCTGTTCTTCTACTTCGACGGCCAGCTGGATGACGGTGACGCTCTCGTGCTGCCCGAGGAGCGAGAGAGCCGGGCGGGAGCCCGTGTGCTCTACGTACCGGCCGGTGAAGAGGCGCTGGAGCACGAGACGCCCGTGGAACTCGAGCCGTATCCCGCGGTGCCGCTGGCCGGCCGGGTGGAGATGACGGCGGCCGAGCCCTGGCATCCGCAGATCCGCGAGACCTTCGCACCGGGTGCCCCGCTGGGGCAGCGCTACGACCACCCCGTGTGCACTCAGGAGTTCCTCGACGCGCTCTGGGAGTTCGACGACGCGGTGGGCCACCAGATCAGTGGCCACGCGCATGCGGTTCAGAACCCGGTGGAGATAGAGATCGCGGAAGCGGCGCTGGAGGGGGAGGTGTCCTGGGACGATCCCCGGCTGTCGAAGGAAGCGGGCAGTTGGGTGCTGCTGGCGCAGTTCGACAGCGAGGACGCCGCGGACATGATGTGGGGTGACGGCGGGGCCCTGTACTGGCTGATGCGCCCGCAGGACCTGGCCGAGCGGCGATTCGACCGGGCCATGTTCACCTGGCAGTGCAGCTGATGGCCACCACACCCCAACGGCTCGGTGCCGTCCGGCGTCGCGGGCGTTCGGGCCGATCGCCTGGCCTGGCCAGTCCGAGGGGTGCTCCGGGAACCTGGGTGCGCGCGGCTACCGTTCTGTGAGGTCGTGACCCCGTTCCGTACGGATGCAAGGAGAGCCGTGAGCACCCAGGACAAGCCGCTCGTGATCCTGCGCGCCGCCCCGCACCCCGTGGACCGGATCTTCACGCCGGCCGCGCTGGCCCTGCTCCACGAGCGTTTCACCGTCGTGGAACCGGACTCCGAAGCAGCCCTCGACCGGGCCCTGCCCGACGCCTTCGCCGTAGTCGGGCAACCCGACCTGCCGGCCGAACGCCTCGCGCGGGCAGGCGAGTTGAGGGCCCTGCTCAACGTCGAGGGCAACTTCTATCCGTACGTCGACTACGAAGTCTGCTTCGAGCGGGGCATCCACGTCCTGAACTGCGGCCCCGCGTACGCCCAGGCCGTCGCCGAGTACGCGCTCGGCCTGGCTCTCGACCTGGCGCGCGGCATCAGCCGCGAGGACCGCGCCTTCCGCGCCGGACGCGAGCGGTACGTGTCCGACGGCAACACCGACGCCGTACTGCTGCGCGGCTCGGACGTCGGCCTGATCGGTTTCGGAAACCTCGGCCGCAGCCTGTACCCGCTGCTGGCGCCCTTCCGCCCCACCGTCCGCGTCTACGACCCCTGGCTGCCGCCCACCGTACTGCGCGAGCAGGGTCTCGTCCCGGCCACGCTGGACGAGACCCTGGCCCGCAGCCGGTTCGTCTTCGTACTCGCCACCGCCACGGAAGAGAGCCGTCATCTGCTCGGCGAGCGTGAACTCGGCCTGCTGGCCGACGGCGTCCGGCTGGTGCACGTCAGCCGAGCACCCGTCGTCGACTACCCGGCGCTGCTCGCGCGGGTCGCCCAGGGCCGTCTGCTGGCAGCCATCGACGTCTGGCCCGATGAGCCCGTCGCCCCCGACGACCCCGCTCGCGACCTGGAGGGACTGGTGCTCTCCGCCCACCGTGCGGGCGGCATCCCGGAGGCCTTTCTGGCCATCGGCGACATGGTGGTCGACGACCTGACACTGATCGCCCGGGGCCTGCCGCCCGTCCGCATGCAGACCGCCGCACGCGAACTCGTCCACCGCTACCGCAACCGTCCTGTCACGTGAGGGAATCCATCACCGACAATCCATCACCGACGATCCATGAACGACAATCCATGAACGACCCAGATGAAAGACCTGGACAAAGGACGCCGATGAAGGACTTCGCATGAACATCCCCTGCCGGGGCCTCCTCTTCGACAACGACGGCGTCCTGGTCGACTCCGACCCGGGCGTCGAACAGGCATGGAGCCAGTGGGCCCGTGACCGCGGCCTGCCGGCCGAGGAGGTCACCGCGATGGTGCACGGACGGCGCTCCGCCGACACCGTCGCGCTGCTCGTCGCCGACCCGCCGGAGCGGGCGGCGGCCCTCGCCGAGATCGACCGTCTGGAGATCGAGGCCGCCGCCCTCACGACGGCGCTGCCCGGCGCCCTCGACCTGCTCACGAGCCTCCCGCAGGAGAGTTGGGCCGTGGTGACCTCCGGCGTCACCGCGCTCGCCCGGGCCCGCCTCGCCGCCGCCGGTCTGCCGCTGCCGCCCGTGCTCATCGCCGCGGACGACGTCAGCCACGGCAAACCGGCCCCGGACGGGTATCGCGCGGCGGCGGAGAAACTCGGGATCGACCCGGCGACGGCTGTCGTTTTCGAGGACAGCGTCGCCGGGGCCACGGCGGGCGCGGCGGCCGGTGCGTACGTCATCGGAGTCGGACCGCGCGGACTCGATACCGAAGCCCCGGTGGTCGTCACCGATCTGCGCGGGCTGACCTGGCGCGACGGCGCGCTCGACCTCACGGCTGCCCGCCTCTTGCGGTCCTGACCCGGTCCTGACCCGGCCCTGCCTCGGTGCTGACCCGGTGCTTCAGTGCGGACCCACCGGCTCGAATTCCGTGCCGCACGGGCCGGCGCCCTCGCTCTCCCGCAGCGGGACGGGATCGCCGCTCATCGACAGGGTGTGGTAGAAGCTCCCGATGCGCTCGGCCGAGCGGCCCACGTAGTGGCCGATGTACGAGCGGCGGAAGCGGTCGGGGCTGCGGTTCGGCTGCGATCCGTGCACCAGGGTGCCGTTGAAGAACAGGACGTCGCCCGGCTCCATGTCGACCGGCACGGTGGCCAGGCCGGGCGGCGGCGGTACGTACTCCCGCGCGAAGGACAGTCCGGCGTCCGCCTCCTCGGGGCAGAAGAGGTCCATCCGGTGTGTGCCCGGCACCACCTCCAGGCCGCCGTTGTCCCGGTCGATCACGTCGCAGGCGATCCACGCGGCCACACAGGTGCCGGGCTCGACACGGAGATAGAAGTTGTCCTGGTGCAGGGCCTGGCCCCGGGCGCCCGGCGGTTTGAAGTAGAACATGCTCTGGGCCGCCAGGACCTCCTCGCCGAGAAGCGTCTCAAGGGCGCTGCGCAGACGCGGTTCGAGGAGGAAGCGCAGGGCCAGGTCGTTGATCTTGTGCGGGTGCATCACACGGGGGTAGCGGTGCAGCGGATCGGCGTGACCTGCGGGGTCGTCGGTATCCGAGGTGCGCGGTTCGAAGTGGCCGGGTACCGGACCCGCGGCATGCAGAGCCGTGAACTCCGCGTTCAGCCCGGCGATTTCGTCCCGGCCGAACAGACCGCGCAGCACGGTGAAGCCCTTCTCCTCGAACTGCCGGTGACCGGCCTCGGGCAGGATGGGGGCACCGGAGGTGCCGATGTCCGTGGCTGTCATGCGTTCACCCTTCAGACGATGTTCCGTGCCTGCCACGCTAGGCCGCCGTGCGTCTCGGCGGGATGACCGTGAGCGCTGAGGAATTGCCCGAGCCTGCTGTCCCCTCGCCGCCGCCCGGCCTGGTGACCGTCGGGCGCTTCGACGAGCGGCCCGGCTACAGCGTCAACCGGCCCGGCGGCTCGGGCAGTTGGCTGTTCACCTGGACCACCGGCGGGCACGGACGGCTGCGCCAGGGCACCACCGAGACACGAGCCGGCGCGGGGGACCTGGTGGTCCTGGGCCCCGGTGTGCCCCACCGGTACACGGTCGCGCCGGGCGCGCGGCACTGGGCGTTCTGGTGGGCCCACTGCCAGGCCAGGCCGTCCTGGGCGGGCTGGCTGCGGCCGTACGCGCTCGGCGACCGGCTGTACGCCGTCACGCCTGTCCCGGACACCGCCCACGGCCGCGTGACGTCGGCGTTCCTGCGCATGCTGGCCGACGCCCGGTGGACCGGGGAGGGCGGCCCACCCGGCACCATCGCCGCGCCGCACGCCTCCGAGGACGGCCAGGTCGCCGTGGCCCACGGAACCGCTGCCCGCGAACTGGCCCTCTGCTCCCTGGAATCGGTCGTACTGCTCGCGGCCGCCACCGCGCGCACGGAGCCCCGGCGATCCGGCATCGACGCACGCATCCGCCAGGCCGAGGCGCTGATCGCCGCGGATCCGGGCGCCCCGCACACCGTGGCGTCCCTGGCCGCGGGCGTCTCGCTCTCGCCCTCCCGGTTCGCGCACCTCTTCAGCCAGCAGCTCGGCCAGTCCCCGATGCGGGCACTGCTCGCCGCGCGGCTGCTGCACGCCGCCCGGCTCCTGGAGGCCACCGATCTGCCGGTGGAACGGGTGGCGGCGGCCTCCGGCTTCACCAGCCCGTTCCACTTCAACCGCGTCTTCCGGCAGCGCTACGGCACGCCTCCCGGCGCGTACCGGGCGGGGCTCCGAGCTCCGTAGGGGCGCATCCCCGGTGGGTGCGGTCGCGATGTGGCCGAGATGGCTCGTACGTCAAGATGTCCAGACATATTCCCTTGGCATGCCCAAGGTTCGAGACCTCCTCATTCTGGGCGGCAAATCGGTACTTACTTCCAGTAAGTTGAGGAAATTAAATTCGAGTCACTTTCAGGCAAACTCTTTTTGACGCTTTGTCATGGCGAACTCGTTGGCTTGAAAATGGCGTTGAGAGCGTTCTCTTGAATCGGGGCGCTGGGCTGTGCGATGGTGCGCCTGTCAGCGTGCGGCAATTCCATGCCCGTTGGTGTGGACTAACCCCGCACGGCCCTCGGAGGAAAGTGCAACGTGAGTGATGCGACCCCGTCGAATTCCCGCACCCATGCTCGACAGTTCGATGCGACGGACGAGGAGCTCACGAACGACCTGAGGAGGAACTCCTCCGGCGAGGCCCTTGCCCGCTATCCCTCGGGTGAGCTGCTGGCACGTCACTGGGTGGCGGTTCACTCGTACGCCCGCCTGTGCACCAACGGAGCGCAGTACGCGGGAATGCTCACCACCGCGGCGTTCACCCGGCTGTTCGGGCAATCCGCCCGGCAGTCAGGGCCGACAGCGGCTTGGCGGCCGCGATTACTGGTCACCGTGCGCCGTATCGCGGCGGAATGGGCCATGGACAATCGGCGGACACTGCTCCACCCCGGTCTGCAGCCCGGCCCGGACGGCGGAGACCGGGCCGCGGCACGGCTTCTCCCGCCGGAGAACAGGCGCTTGGTGGTCGGCGCGTTCCAGCAACTGCCGGAGGCCGCTCGCTGCATTCTGTGGCACGCGGAAGTCGAGGCGGAGGATCTCGCGATACCGGCCGGCCTGCTCGGCCTGACGCCCCAGGACGTCCCCATACGACTGGAGCGGGCGCGTGCCCTGCTGCGCCGGCACTGTCTGGAAAGCCATCGCGAACTCGCCCCCGAAGGGGAGTGTCACCGCTACAGCCGGCTCCTGGACGCGTCGCTGCGGGGCCGTGGCGTCTCGAGCTGCCCCGATCTGCGGGAGCACCTGGACCGGTGCCGGCACTGCCGGTACACGGCCGACCAGGTGGACCATTCCGGAGACCGGCTGGCCCTGCTGCTGGCCGAGGCGTTACTCGTCTGGGGAGCGCAGGACTATCTCGACTCCCGGCCGGGTCGTCGTGGCCCGATGGAGAACGCGCATGCCGGCCCGGTCGTGGCCGTGTCGCCGGGCCCCGAACCCTGGGCCGCCGCCCCGGATGACGGACATGGGACCGCTCCGGACGACGGGCTCGGGTCCGCCCCGGATGACGGACATGGGACCGCTCCGGACGACGTGCTCGGGTCCGCCCCGGATGACGGACATGGGACCGCTCCGGACGACGTGCTCGGGTCCGCCCCGGTCGACGGACATGGGACCGCCCCGGACGACGTGCTCGGGTCCGCTCCGGACGACGGACATGCGACCGCCCCGGGCAACCGGACCTGGTCCGCGGCGCGTCTTCCCGTGCACCCCGACAACCGTCCCGTGCACCCGGACAACAGACCCGTGCCCCCCGCCAACAGCCCCAGGGAGCCCAGAAAGGGCCCGCGGCGCGGCAGCCCGCATCGCGACCGGAGGAACCCCGCCCTGGCCGTGCTCTCCCTCACCGTGCTCGCCGTGAGCACGGGTGTGCTGGTGCCGCTGGTCCTGTGGTCCGGCGGCGGGGACGACGCGGAGCCCCCCGCCGACGCGAGCACCGGGACGGCGTCCGAGGGGCCCGGTGCGCAGCCGTCCCGCGCGGGCACGGCCGACGCGTCACCCGGCATCCTGAGCGGCAGGCTGCGCCATGCCGAGAGCGGACTGTGCGTCGGCATCGACGACGGCAAGGTGACCGAGGGCGCGGAGGCCGAGCTCGCCACCTGCACCTCGGCGGACCGGCAGCAGTGGTCGTACGAGAGCGACGGGTCACTGCGCAGCCTGGCCGTCTCCGAGTTGTGCCTCGACTCCCGCCTGGCCTCCTCGGTGCGACTGGGTCAGTGCGAGGGCGAGGAGAAGACGTACGCCGAGAACGTGCGTTACGACTTCACCCTCCAAGGCAGTCTGGTGCCACTGGGGCGCCAGGAGCTGGCCCTGACCCCCGCCTCGACGGAAAGCCAGTCGGACCTCGTCCTGAAGGCACGTGACGACGGGAAATCCCAGCGCTGGCTGATCGACCCGTCGGAGGACTCGCTCCAGATGGAGTGGATCACCGCGTACACGGACGGTGACTCCCCGGAGCCGACGCGCAGCGCCGTTCCGACACCCACGCCCACCCCGTCCTCCACGCCGGCGCGCGGAGGGCCCTAGTACACAGGGGGACCGGCGTGGTCGCGCAGCAGCTCCACCGCGGATCCAATGCCGCTCAGCAGCAGTTCGGGTTCCCGGCTGGTCACATAGGTGCCGTCGCCACGCCGGATCTCCAGCACACGTGAGGCGACCAGCGCGTTCACCGCCTCCCGCATCAGATTGCCGGACAGGCCCAGCTCCGCGGCGAGCTGCTGCTCGGGGGCAGTTCGGCCCCCGGGCGGAAACTCGCCCGGCTGGATGAGTCTCTGATGTGGTCGATGGCCTTGTCGGTCAATGACATGCGTCGCCGTCCCCTCCTAGGGCCTGAGCCCCTAGGAGGGGACGGCGCAGAGGCACCGCAGCGATACATCCCATGACTTCGGAGATATGAGATGGCTCGCCTGCGGATGACACGGCCAGTGAATCGGTTAACCGGCAGGCAGTCGAGGGCACATACGTAAATTCCTGCCGCAGGTATGGACACGGCCGTTGGGTCGGCCTTTAAATTCATCCCATGTCCGAAGGCCTGTTGTTCGGCAGGGACATGCCATTGACGCATGACGGCAGGTGGTTGCCATGACCCCGAACCGACGCCGCGGCCCCGGACCGGGATGGCTGGGCACGATGACCGAACTGATCAGCGCCGTCGAAGCGGTGGGCGGACGGTTCCCCACATCGCTCGCACTCGACGGCTCCGGCGCCATGAACCCCGAACCCGACTACTCCGCCGCCTATGTGACGACCCGTACGAGCGGCGTCGACAAGGGGCACGGCCTGGCTTTCACCGTGGGACGCGGCAACGATGACGAAGTCGCCGCCGTACGGGCCCTGGCCCCGCTGGTGGTGGGACTGCCGGTGGAGGAGGTCCTGGGCGACCGCGGCAGCTCCAGTCGCCGGGCGGGAAAGCCGGTCGGGCGGCTGCTGTCCGAGCCGGCCCCGGAACAGCTCGTCGGCCTGGTCGACTTCCGCTACCTCGAGGAGGCGCTGACCCGCGACGACAACGCCGGGATCGGCGCCCAGGGCACCATCGAGGACAACCCCGACGACGAATGGTGTCGCGTCTTCGACGCCAACGTCTTCGGCATGGTCCGGGCGCCCCGGACCGGACTTCCCCACCTGCGCCGCTTCCGCAGCGCGGCCATCGTCAACACCTGCTCCATCGCGGCGACGGCGGTCCTGCCCGACCGGACGGTGTACTCGGCGACCAAGGGCGCCGTCCTCTCCCTCACCCGGGCGAGCACCGCCGGCCTCTTACGCTCCGGATCCCGCGTCGACTGAGTCGACCCCCAGCACCGCTGACACTCCGTGGATCGGGCGCCTGCTGGAGCGCGCCGCCGATCCCGAGGCCGAACACGCCGCCCTCAACGCCCGCCAACCCATGGGGCGCCTGGTCACCGCCGACGAGGTGGCCGCGGCCATCGCCTACCTCGCGAGCTCACTGTCCGGCTCCACCACCGGTACGGACCTCGCCGTGGACGGCGCCATGCACGGACTACGAATCCGCCCGCAGGGCTGACCGTCGTCAGCGCCCCTCCCCGCACGGCCAGCAAGGAGACACAGCAAATGCGCAGTTGGACCCATCCGCCCGCAGGGCTGCCGCGGCGCGCTTGCCGCCCGGCCTGCGTGCGCCGCGCGGCCTCTGGAGCCTAGCGATGTCCCAGAACAGCGCGGCGACGCCGCTCCGCGTGCCGAAGGTGAGCATGCGGCGCAGGGCCCGGCGCAGCGTCACCCGGCATTGGACGCTCTACCTGCTGCTGATGGTGCCGCTCGTCCATGTGGCGATCTTCAAGTACGTCCCCATGGCCAACGCGGTCATCGCCTTCAAGGACTACAACATCATCAAGGGCGTCTGGGGAAGCGACTGGGTGGGCCTGCGCAACTTCCAGCAGATATTCGGCAACCCGGTCTTCTGGCAGCTGGTGAAGAACACCTTCCTGCTGTCGTTCTACGCGGTGATCGCAAGCTTCCCGGTGCCGATCATCCTGGCGCTGGCGCTGAACGAGATCCGGCAGGGGATCTTCAAGCGGACTGTGCAGATGGTGACGTACGCTCCGTACTTCATCTCCACCGTTGTCGTCGTCTCGATGACGATCATGATCCTGTCTCCCCAAACAGGTCTCGTCAGCCATGTCACGGGCTTCTTCGGCGTCGACAAGGCGGACCTGCTGGCGGATGCGGACTACTTCCGGCACATCTACGTCTGGTCGGACATCTGGCAGACCGCGGGTTACTCAGCCGTGATCTACTTGGCCGCCCTCTCGGCTGTCGATCCGTCGCTGTACGAGGCGGCACGCGTCGACGGCGCCACAAGGCTGCAGAAGATCTGGCACGTCGACCTGCCGAGCATCATGCCGGTCGCAGTGATCATCCTGGTCCTCGCCGTCGGCAACATCATGGCCATCGGCTTCGAGAAGGCCTTCCTGCTGCAGAACCCGATGAACCTCAGCGCCTCGGAGATCATCGCCACCTACGTCTACAAGACCGGTCTGATCAACGCCGACTTCAGTCAGGCGACCGCCATCGGGCTGCTCAACTCGGTGGTCAATCTGGCCCTACTGGTCTTCGTGAACTTCGTCGCCAAACGGCTCACCGGAAGCGGGGTGTGGTCATGAGCCGGTCACAGATCACAGCGGTTGCCGGCCCGGAGAGCCATGACCGCCCGACAACGCCCGGCACACACCGGGGTCCGGGCTCTTCGCGTCCGCTCTCGCTCCGACGGCGGGGCAGCCGGCGGATCCAGGAGACCCGGATCGACCGGATGTTCCTGTTCTGCACCTACCTGCTGCTGTGCACGTTCCTGGCCGTCGTTCTTCTTCCCCTGCTGAACATCGTCGCCAGTTCCTTCAGCGACCCGATCGCCGTCTCGTCCGGCCGGGTGCTGTTCTGGCCGTTCGACTTCTCCCTGCGCGGCTACGAAGTCGCCCTCAGCAGCCCGCAGATCGTCACTGGATTCCTCAACTCGCTCTTCTACACCCTCGTCGGCACGCTCATCAGCGTCAGCCTCACCATCGCCCTTGCCTACCCCCTGTCTCGCAAGAGCCTGTTCGGGCGGGGCCCGGTGATGGCCGTCGTGATCTTCACCATGCTGTTCTCCGGTGGCCTGATCCCCACCTACCTGGTGGTCCAGGAACTCGGCATGATCAACACCCGCTTGGCGCTGATCATCCCGCAGGCCATCGGCGTCTGGCAGGTCGTCATCGCCAGCACCTACTTCCGCACCATGATCCCCGACGAGTTGTACGAGGCCGCGCAACTCGACGGCTGCGGTGATCTGCGCTTCCTGTGGAAGGTCGCCCTGCCCCTGGCCAAACCGATGATCGCCGTGGTGGCGCTGATGTACGCCATCACCCAGTGGAACTCCTACTTCGACGCCCTGCTCTACCTCAAGGACGCCGACCTCTACCCGATCCAGCTGGTGCTGCGGAACATCCTCATCCTCAACACCACCCCCGGCGGCATGACGGACGCCTCCCAGATGCTGGAACGCCAGCAACTCGCGGACCTGCTCAAGTACTCCCTGATCGTCATCGCGAGCGTGCCCGTCCTGCTCATCTACCCCTTCGTCGCGCGCTACTTCACCAAGGGAATCATGATCGGCGCGATCAAGGGCTGAGCAGACCCCGCCTCACCCACGCTCGCCCTCACCTCCCCGCTTGCCATCCCCCTGTCAGCAGAAGGGACTTCCCCATGCCTCGTTCGCGTCTACTCACCAGAGCGGCGGTCGCCGGGACGGTGCTCGGCACTCTGGCGGCCTGCACCGGTGGTTCGTCCAGCGATACCGACGATTCCAAGCCGCTCCCCACGATCACGGGGAATCCGCCGGTCACCCTCAACGTCTTCGCCCCTCAGGCTGCGGACCAGAACCTCAAGACCAACCAGTTCACCCAGCTGATCAAGCGGAAGTTCAACATCACCATCAACTGGCAGACGACCACCCAGGACGGCGGCCCGGCCAAGGAGAAGCGCCAGATCTCGCTGGCCAGCGGTGACCTGCCCGACCTGTACCTGCTGATTCCCTGGGTCGACCAGTTCACCCAGACCGAGCTCCTCAAGCTCTCCACCCAAGGCGTCATCCAGCCGCTGAACAAGCTGATCGACCAGTACGGCCCCAACATCAAGAAGGCATTCGCCGATGTCCCCGCATACAAGCGGATGGCCACCGCACCCGACGGCAAGATCTACGGTATGCCCCAGTGGGTCGACTGCTACCACTGTTCGTACCCGTCCAAGCTGTGGATCAACAGCGCGTGGCTGAAGAAGCTGGGGCTGAAGCCGCCGACGACCACGGACGAGTTCCGCAGCGTGCTCCGCGCCTTCAAGACCAAGGATCCCAACGGCAACGGCAAGGCCGACGAGGTTCCGCTGAGCGGGGACACCGGGGACACGATCATCCCGTACCTGATGAACGCGTTCATCGACACCCCGAACGGCAACTTCACCCCCGACACCAACCCCACCCTGGTCCTGAACAACGGCAAGGCCGACATCCAGGCGAACAAGGAGGGCTGGCGCGAGGGCCTGAGGTACATCAAGTCGCTCTACGACGAAGGTGTGATCGACAGCAGCGTCTTCACCCAGAACGCGGACGCCCTACTGAAGCTGGGCGACAAGGCCGGCGGCGCGGTCCTGGGCTCGGCGACGGTGATGCACCCCAACATCTTCGTCTCTCAGGGACAGAAGGACGGCCGCGACCAGCAGTACGACGCGCTGCCTCCGCTGACCGGCCCGGAGGGCAAGAGCTACGCGACGTACACCTCGCCGTCGGTGCCCGGAGCGACCTTCGTCCTCACGACCAAGGCCTCACAGACCGAGCAGATCCAGGCGATCAAGATGCTGAACTACATCTTCAGCGAGGAGGGTGAGCTCAACGGCATGTTCGGCCCGGCGGGCAAGGGCTGGGTCGAGCCGGGCCCGAAGGACGTCGCACTCGACGACAGCCTGAAGGCGAAGTACAAGCGCGGGCCCACGACCAACGGCAACTGGGGTGCGCTGGCGCAGTACAACAACACCGCGGAGTTCCGCAACACGGAGGCGGTGGCCAAGGACACCAAGTCGCCGGAAGGATACGAGCGCCGGCTCTTCGAAGCCACGAAGCTCTACGAGGGGCACGAGTCCAAGTCGTCGCCCGTGTTCCCATACGGGGAGGCGTGGATCGACCCGGCGCGGGCAGGCGAACTCGCCACGCTCCAGACGAACATCGGCACCTTCGTACAGCAGAGCGCGGTGCAGTTCATCACCGGCAAGAAGTCCCTCGACACCGACTGGGACTCGTACCTCAAGAACCTCGACCGGCTCGGGCTGAAGCGCTTCCTGCAGATCTACCAGCAGGCGTACGACAAGGCGCACTGACCAGGGGGTGGCCGGTGCACAGAAGACCGGATCGTCGGCCTCGTCCCCGACCAGATCGCCGTCGACGGGTCGATCACCAAAGCGCCCGGCGGCGGCGAGGCCGCCGGGCGCTCCCCGGTCGACCGCGGCAACCGGGCCTGAAACGCTCCGGTATGACGGACGGTTACGGCATTCCACCAGGCCCTCTCGTCACCTTCCCGACGCCCGCGGGTCAGTCCTCGCCCAGTGCCAGCTCCGCCCAGATCGTCTTGCCCTCGGCGGTGTGCCGGTTGCCCCAGCGTTCGGTGAGCTGGGCCACCAGGAGGAGGCCGCGGCCGCCTTCGTCGAAGATCTTGGCGCGGCGCAGATGCGGGGCGGTGTGGCTGGTGTCCGACACCTCGCAGATGAGCGTCATGGCGTCGTGGATGAGGCGCAGCCGGATGGGGCGGTCGCCGTACCGGATGGCGTTGGTGACGAGTTCGCTGACGACGAGTTCGGTCGTGAACGCCGCCTCGTCCAGCCGCCAGGTGCCGAGCTGCGATACGACCTGCTTGCGGATCGGGGCGACGAGGGCGGGGTCGGCGGGGATGTCCCAGGTGGCCACCTGGGACGTCGGAAGTCCGCGCGTACGGGCTAGGAGCAGGGCGACGTCGTCGGGTATGCCGGTCGGCGGGAGCAGCGCCTGGAGGATGTGGTGGCAGGTGTCGTCCAGGGAGCTCGAGGTGCGGGCCAGCGCCTGGCACAGCATCCGGTGGCTGACGTCGACGTCCCGGTCACGGCTCTCGATCAGGCCGTCGGTGTAGAGAGCGAGCACGCTGCCTTCGGGGAGCGTGACCTCCGTGGACTCGAAGGGCAGTCCGCCGAGGCCGAGGGGAGGCCCGGACGGCATGGGGATCTCCTGGGGCGGACCGTCCGGCGGGAGCATCACCGGTGGCGGATGTCCGGCCCGGGCGAGGGTGCAGCGGCGGGCCACCGGGTCGTACACGGCGTACAGACAGGTGGCGCCGACCTCGCCCGTAGTTCCCTCGCTGCCCGCCTCCGCGGAGAGCTGGACGACCAGGTCGTCCAGGTGGGTCAGCAGCTCGTCCGGTGCCAGGTCGATGTCGGCGAGGGTGCGCACGGCCGTCCGTATGCGCCCCATGGTGGCCGAGGCCTGGACCCCGTGGCCGACGACGTCACCGACGACCATGGCGACGCGCATCCCCGACAGCTGGATCACGTCGAACCAGTCGCCGCCGACCGCGGCCCGCGACGCGGGCAGATAGCGCGACGCCACCTCCACGGCGGCGGTGCGCGGCAGCGTCCGCGGCAGCAGGCTGCGCTGCATGGCGAGCGCGGTCTCGCGCTCGCGGGAGAAACGGCGGGCGTTGTCGATGCAGACGGCGGCCCTGGCCGTGATCTCCCCGGCGATCAGGACGTCGTCGGCCGTGAAGGGGTCCGTCCGCCGGAACCGCGTGAGGACTGCGACGCCCAGCGTCGCACCACGGGCCTGAATGGGCACGGACATCGTCGAGTGGATTCCGTACGTTCTGACGCGCTCGCGGCGCACCGGGTCCCAGGCGAGCCAACGCGAAAGCGTGGTGGCGGGGTCCGCGGCGACGATGGGACGGCCGGCCAGCAGGGAGTCTGCCTGAGGCGAAGAGGCGGGGTAGGCCTCGACCTGGCCCACTTTGACCACCGCCTCCGGATTGCCGGCGTGCACCGACCGGTGGGCGGCGCGGCGCAGGCTCACGGGTGCGGACAGCGGTCCGGAGAACGGCTCGCCGCCGTGGTCCAGTGGGTCCATGAGGTCGACGCTGACGAAATCGGCGAGCGCGGGCACGAACACGTCGGCCAGTTCCTGGGCCGTACGGGTGACGTCGAGGGTGGAGCCGAGGCGGATGCTCGCCTCGTTGACGAGCTGGAGGCGCTGCCGGGCGAGGTAGTGCTCGGTGAAGTCATGGGCGGAGACGCATACGCCGCGGACCCTGCCCTCGAAGGCGAGCGGTGCGATCCGCGAGAACCAGGCCGCGCCGTCGGCGCCGCTCCCGGTCCCCATGGGCGTCCGCAGGCCCTCCGGCTGCCCGGTGCGGAGCACCCGGAGCATGTGCTCCTCGAGTTCCTTGGTCCCCGGGCTGCTGCCTATCTCGGGGGCGCGCAGCCCGCGGATCCGCTCTTCCGGGAGACCGAGCGCATCGGCCATCGCCGTGTTGATCCGGTGCAGCCGCAGCCGCTCGTCGAAGATCGCCGTGGAGCAGGGCGACTGTTCCACGAACGCGGTCAACAGGGGATCGTCCGTCGGGAGCGGGTCGCCGTTGTCCACCGGGGTGACCACGAGCCAGCCGCTGCGGTCGCCCTGCTCGGGCCGCAGCCGGTGCGCGAGGAGCCACACGGTCCGGGCACGGCCGTCCTGATGACGCAGTGTGAGCGTGCCGTTCCAGCGGTTGTCGGCGGCCGGGGGGCGTGCGACTTCGGCATCCGGTGCCAGCAGGTCTGCCGCGGGCCGGCCGACGACGTCGGCCGATGTGTGCCCGAGGAGGCGCCGGGCGCCTTCGTTCCACTCGACGAGGATGCCGTCGCCGTCAATGACAGCCCGTGCCGTGCCGGTCTCGTCGAACGGGTAGTCCGGGCCATCGCCCGGTCTGTCGTTGTGGCTCCCCATCGCGCCACTCCATTGCGCACACTCACAGTGAACGGGTGCGTCACTCGCGCTCCCAGCGTAATGTGTCGCGGCGCCCGGCACAGGAGAGAGCGTGCAGCGCACCCCCATACCGGCTGGCGCTCCGACGCGCCACGGTGGGATTCAGGAACGCGCCACGGTGGGATTCAGGCCGATGTGCCGCAAGGGACGGAAAGCGCTTACCGAGGCCTTGACGGTCTCCGGAGTCATGCCGTCAGAATCTGTTTGTTCACGACCGGTTGTGGTTGATCACGAGCAGTTGTGAGTACTCAGGGGCCCTTGACGAAAGGGAAACCGTCATGACGGTGACTCGCAGATCGGCACTGATCTTAGGTACGACGGCTCCGGTGATCCTCGCGGGTACCTCCTCCCCAGGGGCCGCCGCGCATGCTGCCACGCAGGCCGTGCCCCAGGCCCGTGCCGCCACCGGAGGGCGGACCGTCCCGCTCCGCGACGGCTGGCGCTTCGCGCTCGTCAACCCGGCAGGCATCACCGATCCCACGGGCGCGTACGCCCGCGCCGCCGAGCCCGGCTACGACGACTCGGACTGGCGGCACGTCACCGTGCCGCACGACTGGAGCATCGAGCAGACCCCCACCACCGAGCACGGCACGCGCAGCGACACCGGCTTCCTCCCCGGCGGCCTCGGCTGGTACCGGATCGCCTTCACCCTGCCCCGCACGTACGCGGGCAAGCGGGTCTTCGTCGAGTTCGACGGCGTCTACATGGATGCGTACGTCTACTGCAACGGTGAGCTCGCCGGCCGACACCCCTACGGGTACACCGGGTTCGCTCTCGACGTCACCGATCTGCTGCACGCCGACGGCACCACGGCCAATGTCATCGCCGTCAAGGTCCACAACCAACTCCCCAGCAGCCGCTGGTACTCCGGCAGCGGGATCTACCGAGAGGCCCGCCTCGTCGTCACCGAACCGGTGCACGTCCAGCGGTGGGGAACCTGTGTGACCACGCCCGAGATCGAGGAGGGGCGCGCGCTCGTACAGGTGGAGACCAGCGTCGTGAACGCGTCGGGCGCGGCGAGACCGGTCGAGGTCAGGTCGAGCGTCGTCGACCCCGACGGCCGCACGGTGGCCCGCCGGACCTCCACGCTGAACATCGGGGACACGGCCACCGAGACCCACCGACTGACCGTGAAGAAGCCCCGGTTGTGGTCCTTCGACACCCCTGACCGCTACACACTCCTCACCGAACTCCGCGTCGACGGCGAGACCACCGACACGTACCGCACCACCTTCGGCATCCGCCACGCCGTCTTCGACCCCGACGACGGAATGACCCTGAACGGCGTCCACGCCAAGCTGCGCGGCGTCAACCTCCACCACGATCTCGGCGCCCTCGGCGCGGCCGTCAGCGCGGACGCCGTGGAACGCCAGCTGAAGATCATGAAGAGCATGGGCGTCAACGCCCTGCGCACCTCGCACAATCCGCCCGCCCCCGAGGTGATCGAGGCCTGCGAGCGGCTCGGCATCGTGATGATGGTGGAGGCTTTCGACTGCTGGCAGCGCGGCAAGAACAAGTACGACTACGGCCGTTTCTTCGACGCCCACAGTGACGCGGACATCGCCGAGATGGTGCTGGCCGCCCGGAACTCACCCGCCGTCCTCATGTGGTCCATCGGCAACGAGGTCCCCGACTTCACGTCCACGGCCGGACTGACCATGGCCGACCGGCTCATCGCCGGCGTCAAGAAGCTCGACGAGACCCGCCCGATCGTGATCGGGTCCCACCGGCACCGCAGCGTGCCCCCCGCCGGATCACCGGCGGACCTGCTGCTCGCCAAGATCGACGGACTCGGCCTCAACTACAACACCGCCGCCTCGGTCGATGCCCTGCACGCCCGCTATCCCCGCCTCTTCCTCTTCGAGTCGGAGTCCTCGTCGGAGACCTCCACCCGTGGGACGTACCAGGAGCCGGAGCGCCTCAACACGGGCGAGAACCACACCCCGGGCCGGCGCGCGACGTCCTCGTACGACAACAACCTCGCCTCGTGGACGATGAGCGGCGAGTACGGACTGAAGAAGGACCGGGACCGGAAGTGGTTCACGGGCGAGTTCCTGTGGTCGGGGATCGACTACATCGGCGAGCCGACGCCGTACGACGTGTTCCCGGTGAAGGCGTCGTTCTTCGGCGCTGTGGACACGGCGGGCTTCCCGAAGGACATGTACTACCTCTTCAAGAGCCAGTGGACCGACGAGCCCATGGTCCATCTGCTCCCCATGAACTGGACCGACCACCGCCCGGGCGACACCGTGGAGGTCTGGGCGTACTCCAACGTGGACACGGTCGAGCTCTTCCTCGACGGGAAGTCGCTGGGCACCAGGAAGTTCGACGAGAAGAAGACCACCGACGGCCGCACCTACCTGGAGACCACCGAGGCGACCGGAGACGACAAGACCGTCACCGGTGGCCCCTGGCCCGGCAGTTACACCAGCCCGAACGGCAGCGCGGGCAAGCTCCATCTCACCTGGAAGGTGCCGTTCGCGCCGGGTGAGCTCAAAGCGGTGGCCCGGCGCGACGGCAAGGTGGTCGCCACGGACGTCCTGCGCACCGCGGGGAAGCCACACGCCGTGCGCCTCACGCCCGACCGCACGTCCCTTCCCGCAGACGGCCGTTCCCTGTGCTTCGTGACCGCGGAGGTGGTGGACGCCCGAGGTGTGGTGGTGCCCGGCGCGGATCCGGTCATCGCCTTCGAGGCCGACGGCGGCTCGCTGGCCGGGCTCGACAACGGGCGCGAGGAGAGCGCCGAGCGCTACCAGGCGAGCACCCGCACCGCCTTCCACGGAAAGGCCCTGGCCATCGTCCGCTCCGGCACCAGGGCCGGACGCCTCACCCTCCGGGCACGCTCGGCGGGACTGCGGACCGGCACCGTCACCGTACGGACGACGGCCGCGAGCTCGAAGATCCTGACCCCGGCGGCGGACTTCGCGCCCGACCCCGGTCCGGGCTCCCCGGGCCACCCCGTGGCGGACGCCAGTTACTCCGGCCGCCCGGGCACCCTGCCCGCCGCGATGCTCGACGGCGATCCGGCCACCGGCTGGTCCAACGCCTTCCACAAGGAGGCCACCGCCCTGCTGCCCGCCTTCAACGGCGCCCGCCCCGAGGACTGGGTCTCGGTGGCGTGGGGACGGACGCGCACCGTCGACCGCGTCGAGGTCTCCTTCACCGTCGACGCGACGCACACCCTGCCCGCCACCGTCGAGGTCGCGTACTGGGACGGCCACCGCTACCGGCCCGTGCGGGGAGCCGCCGTCGACTGGGCCACCGCGTCCGACGCCCCGACCGTGATCACCTTCGACGCCGTACGGGGCAGCCGGCTGCGGCTCACCCTGACGAGCCGCCATCCGGGCGAGGCCCGGGGCGCCCAGCGGATCAGCCGTCTGGAGGTGCCGGCTCGCTGACCGGGCGGGCCTCCCGGGGATCCTCGGCCGTGTGGGCCTGCCGGTACTCCTCGGGCGCGTGGGCCTGCCGGTACTCCTCGGGCGCGTGGGCCTCCCGGTACTCCTCGGCCGTCGGCTTGGCCACCTGCGAGCCGTCGCCGTAGAGACCGCGCGACAGGCCGATGCGCAGGCGGAGCAGGCGGCTCGTGCGGTTCGGTACGCCGTTCGCGTCCCGCGCCGGCCCCGGCGCGAGCGGCCGGGGCTGCTCGTGCTGGGTCAGGGTGTGCAGTTCGGCGGGGGAGAGGGGCTGGTGCAGCTCGACGAACTCGCCGTGCGGCAGGCGCTTGACCACGCCGGTCTCGCGACCGTGCAGCACCAGCTCGCGGTCGCGGAGCTGGAGCCCGAGGCAGACGCGCCGGGTGACGGTGAAGACCACGACGGGGACGACGAACAGCGCGATCCGGGCCGCCCAGGTGACCGTGTTGATCGACAGATGGAAGCGGGTGGCCACGATGTCGTTGCCGCCCGCCGCGAGCAGCACCAGATAGACGCTGATCCACGCCGTGCCGATGGAGGTACGCACCGGCCGGTTGCGCGGGCGGTCCAGCAGATGGTGCTCGCGCCGGTCGCCCGTGATCCAGGACTCCAGGAACGGATAGACGCCGATGAGGACGAGGAGGAGCGGAAAGACGACGATCGGGATCAGCACTCCGAGGACCAGGGTGTGGCCCGCCACGTCGATCTCCCAGCCGGGCATGATGCGCACCAGGCCCTCCGCGAAGCCCAGATACCAGTCGGGCTGGGCTCCCGTGGAGACCTGATCGGCACGGTAAGGACCGTACGCCCAGACCGGGTTGATCGTCGCGATCGCCGAGATGACCGCGATCACCCCGAACACCAGAAAGAAGAATCCGCCCGCCTTCGCCAGGTACACCGGCATGAACGGCGCGCCCACGACATTCCGTTCGGTCCTCCCGGGCCCCGGGAACTGCGTGTGCTTGTGATACACGACCAGGATCAGATGGGCGACCACCAGGGCCGCCATGATGCCGGGGATCACCAGGATGTGCAGGGAGTAGAAGCGGGCGACGACGTCATGCCCGGGAAACTCACCGCCGAACAGGAAGAAGGACAGATACGTCCCGACGATGGGCACCGAAAGGATCGCGCCGTCCACGAACCTGACACCGGTGCCGGACAGCAGATCGTCCGGCAGCGAGTAGCCGAACAGCCCTCGAACATGCCGAGCAGCAGCAGCGTCCAGCCGAACAGCCAGTTGATCTCACGGGGTTTGCGGAACGAGCCCGTGAAGAAGTGCCGCATCATGTGCATGAGCATCCCGGCGACGAAGATCAGTGCGGCCCAGTGATGGATCTGCCGGATCAGCAGACCGCCCCGTACGTCGAAGCTGATGTCCAGTGTCGACGCGTACGCCTCCGACATCCTCACGCCGTTCAGCGGGACGTAACTGCCGTGGTACGTCACCTCGTTCATCGACGGATGGAAGAACAGCGTGAGGTAGACGCCCGTGAGGATCAGGACGACGAAGCTGTAGAGGCAGATCTCCCCGAGCAGGAACGACCAGTGGTCCGGGAAGACCTTGCGCAGATACTTCCTGCCGAGGGTGTGGGTGCCCAGGCGTCCGTCGAACCAGTCGGCCACGCGCCGGCCCGAGGACGCCTGCTCGGCCCTGCGTGGGGCCGGCCGCCCGGTCATGGTCATGCGTACTCACCCTCCGTCTCGAGCGGTTGCGGCAGGTCCTCGGTGTCGGCGATGCCGCCGGGCAGGTTGTAGGTGATCGCGAACAGCAGCTCGCGATGGTCCATGAACGGGCCGGTGGCCCTGTATCAGGGCCTCGTCGGTCTCCGTCTCGGTCTCCGTCTCCGGTGCCGGACTGTCGGACATGCGTGTCGCCTTCCCGTAGCGCCTCACCAGTGCGAGGGCTCCGGGGGCCCGGAATGTGACATCCGCCTGGAGGAACGTGACGTACGTCTCAGTCGTGCCTGTGCCGGTGTGCGGCGCGCGCCGACCCGTTTGGTACCGCCCTGCAGCGCTCTTGACCTGCTGCTATTTACGAGTAAGTACCCGCGCGGTACCGTGAGGGCATGCCAGCTCTCAACGTGGAGTTCAGCGAGCGCGAGCTCGAGGATCTGCGGCAGATCGCCAAGGAGCGCGGTACGTCGATGAAAGCCTTGGTACGAGAGGCGGCCGCCGCCGACATCGTGCGGCACCGCGCTCTGCAGGAAGGCGCGGACGTGTTCCGCCGGTTCTTCGCGGCTCACGCGGACGAGTTCGCCGCGGCCTTCCCCGACGACGAGCCACCTCACAAGGGCGAGGGGCGGGCCGCCTGACCCATGGCCGCCGTCATTCACATCGACGTGCCCTGGCTGCTCCAGCGGCACGAAGAGGTCCTGCCCGACCAGCCCACCGTGAACGATTTCTCCGCGCTGGTCGCCGCCGTGGCGCGGCATCGCGTGGATCCGCCCCGGCTCGGCGTGGACTCGGACCCGGCCTGGCGTGCCGCCGCGCTGCTGCACACGCTGGCTCAGCTGAAACCGCTGCCTTCCGCCAACGCCCGCTTCGCCTGTTCGACGGCGGTCGCTTACATGTTCGTCAGCGGAGTCGGAATCGATCCGCCCTACGGGGCTCTGGTCGACCTCGCGCGCGACCTGATGTCCGGCAAGGCGGACGTCTTCGCGGCGGCGGACCGCCTGCGTTCCTGGCAAATCTGACCGGTCCGCTCCGCGGGGGGTCGTGTCTCGGCCGTGGGCGGTCCCGCGGCTGGTCGCACAGTTCCCCGCGCCCCTGAAGGGGCGCGGAACGACGAATGTCCCCATTTCGAAAGCGGGTGCGAGCGGGGGCGAGTTGGGTGGGCCTTGTGCTGACTTTCCTTCAGACGTGGATGTTGCTGAAGTCGTCCAAGTGCCTTGTTGGGTGTGAGAGTTCTGTGCAAGGGTGAACTTCCTAGCGCATGGTTAATGGTCAGGTCTGATTCGCTGCTCCGGATTTAGTTCCGCCGATGGCTCAAAAGGCCGTCGGTCGACGACCCCCGACCGGGTCACCCCCGGCCGCTTTCCGTGCGCCCAGCCAAAAAGGTACGCACCAACCAGGAGCACCTTTTCGGCGGTCACAACTTCTGTGTGCCATCTTGTGCCTTGGAAGGAAACCGCTCAGTGCACACCCCCCACCCGCCTCGTCCCACATACCCCCCTCGCCCCGGTGCCGCTCCCGGGGAATCAGACGAGAGCCTCGCAGCCCTCCTGCGGGCACAGCCGGAGGGAGAGCTCGCCCAGTCCATACCCCTGCTGTTCGCGCGACACTGGCAGCCGACGTACGACTACTCGGTCATCTGCCTCGCTTCCAAGGCACACGTCGCCTCCATGGTCACGGCGGCCGCCTTCCAGCAGATCCTCGACCGCCTCAAGCGATCCGAGTCCGCCGTCGCGCTGCGTCCCCAACTCCTTGTGACCGTACGGGACACGGTCCGGGCCTGGTCCGCCGAGGACCGCATATCCGATGTCCTGCCGGAACTCCGGAAACCCGCCGGAGGCCGCGGTATGCGCGCCACGAAGTCGTTGACGCCGGAAAATCGCAAGCTCGCCGAGCGTTCTTTTCAGGCCCTCCCGGGACTTGCCCAGTGCGTGCTGTGGCACACCGAGGTCGAGGCCGAGCACATATCCGTACCCGCTGGTCTGTTGGGCATGGATCCCGACACGGCGTCGGCCGCCCTGGACCAGGCACGCGAGCAATTCCGCCAGGGCTGCGTACGGGCCCACCGGGAACTCGCGCCGAACAAGGATTGCCGCTACTACAACCGTCTCCTCGATGTCCCGATTCGGCGCGGCGGCGCCTTGCTGCCCGATGTCCAACAGCATCTGCTGGAGTGCCGCTTCTGCCGTTACGCCGCCGAGCAACTCAGCCACTTCGAGGGCGAGCTGGGCGTCCTGCTCGCCGAATCGGTGCTCGGCTGGGGCGCCCGCCGCTACGTCGATTCACGGCCGGGCCGAGGCCATGCGGGAGCGCGGCCGGGCCGTTCCGGCGGCAGGAGGCCGCGAGGCGGCGGCCGCCACCGCCTGCTGTCCTCGTTCCCGACGGGGGGACGACGAGCCCCGCAGAGCGGGCGGAACGCGAGGGCCATGTTCACCGGAGCGGGCCTGGTCACCGCAGCGGGCCTCGTCTCGGTGGCCTTGCTGGCGACGCTCCTGGTCACGACCATGTGGTCGCAGGACGACGGAGCCACCGATCCCTCGACCCCCGGAGCGTCCGGCACCAACGGCCCGAGCGCGGGCCCGAGTGCCGGCGCCGGTCCTCAGGCCCCGCCCGCCGGGTCGTCGTCTCCGCCGCCCGCACTGCCCACGCTCCCCGGGGAGACCCGCCTGCGCAATTTCGCCGCGGACCTCTGCCTTGACATCAAGGGTGGCAAGGCCAAGTCCGGTGCGGCCACCAAGCTGGTGGCGTGCTCCTCCGCCGAGACCCAGCAGTGGTCCTACGAGGAGGACGGACTGCTGCGCAGCGTCGCGAACCCCAAGCTGTGCCTGGACTCCCACGTGGACGCCGGTGTGGTCGTCCTGGGCGGATGCGCGTCCGCCGACGCCAAACGGGGCGACGACGTGCGCTACGACCTCACGGTGCGGGGCGAGTTGCTGCCGCGCTGGCATGAGGGCCTCGCGGTCGCTCCCTCCTCCAAGGATCCGAACGCGGACGTCGTCGTGAAGATCCGCGACAGGACCGACGAGCAGCGCTGGCTGACCGACGGCTCCACGGCCAGCCCCGAATCCCTGTCGATAGCCGGTACGGGTGCGCCGTCCACGCAGTCGGCCGATGACCGGCCGGCCGAGGGTGCGGACGCCGGGCAACCCGCCGGAATCCTGCGCGACGACTTGGCCACCGGCTCCGGCGCCGCCCCGCAGTCCGGCGTATCGGTGTCCGTCCACGAGTCCACGGAAACCACCGTCTAGGACTCGTCCGGGCGACTCGTCCG
This sequence comes from Streptomyces sporangiiformans, assembly GCF_005768555.2. GTDB lineage: Bacteria > Actinomycetota > Actinomycetes > Streptomycetales > Streptomycetaceae > Streptomyces > Streptomyces sporangiiformans. Next base: position 59,719 of record NZ_VCHX02000078.1, on the reverse strand, counting down.
GGCCGTGGCGGCAGACGGTCGACCGCGGGACGGGGACAACAGGTGGAGAGCGTCCTGCTCGATGCTCGATGCTCGATCAGGGCGCTCACACGGTGTCCTCCACGAGGTCGGCGGAGCTGAGCGTGGCAGGGGAGGCGTGTCCGGACAGGGCGAGGGTGAGGTCGAGTTCGGCGAGGAGACAGCGGATGACGTGGTCGACGCCCGTCTGACCGTCGAGGCCGAGCCCGTACACGTACGGACGCCCGACGAGCACGGACTCGGCGCCCAGCGCCAGGGCCTTGAAGATGTCGTCACCCGTGCGGATGCCGCTGTCGAAGAGAACGGTCAGCCGGTCCCCGGCCGCCTCGACCACGCGGGGCAGCGCGTCGGCGGCGGCGACGGAGCCGGCCACCTGACGGCCACCGTGGTTGGACACGACCACCCCGTCCATCCCGGCGTTGGCGGCCCGGCGGGCGTCGTCCGGATGCAGGATGCCCTTGAGGAGGATCGGTCCGTCCCAGTTCTCGCGCAGGAACGCCAGGTCCGGCCAGGTCTTGCCCGGGTCGGCGAACATCCCCACGAAGTGCATCACGGCCGCGTTCGGGTCCTCGTGCACCGGCTTGGCCAGGCCCGCCTGGAACGCCGGGTCGGAGAAGTAGTTCGCGGTGCCCACTCCGTGCAGGAACGGCAGATACGCCTGGTCCAGGTCGCGCGGCCGCCAGGCGAGCAGCGGGGTGTCGAGCGTGACGAACAGCGCGGTGTACCCGGCGGCCTTCGCCCGGCTCAGGAAACTCCTTGTGACCTCGCGGTCCTTCGCCCAGTACAGCTGGAACCAGCGCTCCGCGTCGCCCATCGCAGCCGCCACCTCCTCCATGGGCGTGCTGGACGCCGAGGACAGGATGTACGGCACGCCCTGCGCCGCCGCGGCCCGGGCCGCGGCGGACTCGGCGTCCGGGTGCATGATCGACAGGACGCCGACCGGCGCGAGCGCGAGCGGCGCGGGCAGCGCGCGCCCCAACACCTCGACGGACAGGTCCCGTTCGCGCACATCTCGCAGCATCCGCGGCACGATCCGACGGCGGTCGAGCGCGGCCCGGTTCGCCCGTGCCGTACTGCCGTTGCCCGCGCTGCCCGCCACATATCCCACCGGGCCGGGCCCGAGGCGCCGCTCGATCAGTTCCTCCAGCCGTGTCAGATCGGTGGGCAGCCGTGGCACCGCCCCCGTCATGCCGTTCAGGTAGATCTCGTACTGGAAGTCCGCCCACTGCTTCGGCATCCGTATGCCCCGCCTCTTGTCGCTGAGATCGCGTCGTACCCGGAACGATCCTGACGACCGCGGCAGGTTCCGTCCACCGTGGTGCGCACTGCGCACTGCGCACGGCGTACCCCACGCGCACGACCGGTCTCGAGCGCGCGTCCGACGCCGCCTCCGGTGTCAGTTGTCGTTCGATGTGTCCGTGGGTTCGCCGGGTGGCGTGTCCTCCGGTTCATGAGCCGCGGTGTCGGGTCCCTGTGCGCGGACCCGTTGGACGTGTTCCAAGGAGTCGCGGAGTTCCGTGAGCCAGTCGTCCGCGTGGCGCTCGACGAGGCGCACGCACCAGGCGAGCGCGTCGCTGCGGCTGCGGGCGACCCCGGCGGCGACGAGGGTGTCCAGCACCTGCCGCTGGGGCTGCCTCAGGCGGGTCATGACGGGTGCGGCGACATGTGTGAACAGGGCGCGCTCGCCCCCGCACTCCACGCCCCACGAAACCTTCTTGCCGAAGCGGTGCTCGGCCTCGCGGGCCACGGCGATCCGGTCGTCGCGGGTGCGCTCCCGGAACTCCTGGATCCTGGACCGGACGGCCGCGTCCTTCTCGGCGTCCGAGGCGCTCTCGGCGAGCCGGGGCTCGGCTATGCGGCCGACGACGGTGATCTCCTCGCGGTCGACCGTCACTTCACTGAGGCTGTCGAAGAGATCGTCGGGCAGGCGGCCGGCGAACCAGCCGCGCAACTTCTCGTGCTGTTCCGCAGTAATCATGTAATGACAGTTACTCGTCGGCAGGCCCAGCGCAAGAGCCTGGTCTCAGCTGAAAGCGGAATGTTTCAGGCCTATTGCTGAGCAGTGCATATCCGGCCAGCTCGCCCCATCCGGGGTGTGGCGCCCGCTCTGTTGAGGGGGAGGCGCGTTCGAATTCCGTGACTTCGCGCCACTGATTCAACACGCAAGGTTACTGAAACGCGTGGGGTCCACGTGTGTTTCTGCCGCGGACTCGGCAGACTCGCCGTCGCCGGTCCGCCACACAGGATTCGGCACCCGCACGTTCCGGAACGCAAACGTTCCGGAACGCCATCTGAGCGGAAGGATGCACACAATGCCGACCACCGCGCGCTGGGCAGCAACCCTGACCCTGACGGCCGCCACTCTCTGCGGACCCCTGACCGGGGCCGCCCTCGCCGCCCCGGAGCCCGCCCCGTCCGCGCTCTACGCCCCTTCGTCCCTGGTGCTCACCGTGGGCCACGGCGACAGCGCGGCCGTCGCCACTGTCGAACGCGCGGTCACGCTGTCCTGTGCGCCGATCGCCTCGGGCACCCACCCGGCCTCCGTGCGAGCCTGCGCCGAACTGCGCGCCTCCGGTGGGGACTTCGACGCCCTGACCGACAGACGCGACGCCCTGTGCACCCGTGAGTACGACCCCGTGGTCATCACGGTCGACGGCGTCTGGCAGGGCCGGCGCGTCTCCTACGAGCGCACCTTCTCGAACGAGTGCGTGAAGAACTCCTACGGGACAGCCGTCTTCACGTTCTAAGGGCCGGGGTCGCGCGGCGCCCGTGAACGTCGACCGACGGCAGGTGGATGTCGACCGAGGGCCCGTAGCTGGGGAGTGCGGGTCCCGCCGCGGGTGCCGCGCGATCTCGCGCCGGGAGTCGGCAGGGACGGAAGTGGGGCCGTCCCGCCGACTCCCGGCATCAATGGTGACCATCGGTGCCGGTACTGCTCACGGCATCACTCGGGCGTGGTGATGCTCCAGCGCCCGACCTCGCGGTACTCCGAGTCGTAGATGGCCGATCCGTCTCCCGGCTTGAGGTCGTAGTGGTGGAGATTCCCGCCCCAGTACCGCAGGATCCGGCCGAGCTCCTGAGCGGTGTTCCCGTCCCAGGGCGTGTCCCCCATGTCGACTTCGAGCACGAACTTCACGTCGGCGCCCTCCCTTTCCAGGTCGATGTGCGACTCCTAGTGCGGCTGCAGCCCTTCAATCGTTTCATTGAAGTGCTTCTTGAGACTTGAGCCCGATGCGCAGCGGGAGCACTGCCCCCACTTATCCTGAAACCCTCAAATCGATGGGTGGGTACGGCGGGTGAGGTGCGGGTGAGGTGCGGGTGAGCGAACGGCTGCGGGCCGTCGACCTCGCGCGCGCGGCGGGCATCTCGACGCAGCAGGTCCGCAACTACGTGGAGACGGGGATCCTGCCTCCCGTCGAGCGCACGGACAGCGGCTATCGCGTCTTCACGACCGCACACGCCGAGGCGCTGACCGCCGCCCGCGAGCTCGCCACCGGCCACGGCTGGCCGACGACCGGCGCGATCATGCGCGCGGTGCACGACGAGGACCTGGAAGCCGCGCTCGCCGTCCTCGACGAGAGCCATGCCGAACTGCACCGGGAGCGGACCGAACTCGCCGCGGTGCTCGCCGCCCTGGACACGCTTCTCGCTGTCGGGGTCGCGCCCGGGGAGCGCGGGAGTCTGCGCATCGGCGAGGTGGCCGACGCCGTGGGCGTGCAGCCCCCCGTCCTGAGGCTGTGGGAGGCTCGCGGACTGCTGCGGCCCATGCGTGAGAAGTCCACGGGATACCGGCTCTACTCCGCTGCCGAGGCACGTATGGCGCAGGTCGTGGCGCTTCTGCGGCGCGGCAACCATCCCTTCGCCACGATCGAGGCGGTCCTCGCCGAGCTGCGGACCACAGGGAGCCCGGAGCGCGTTCGCCTCGCACTGGCCGCGCGTGAGCGGGAGTTGCATCACCGCAGTCTGAGCCGGCTGCGCGGCTCGGCGGCCCTGTACGCCTACCTCCGGCGCCTGCTCTGATTCGTTTTCGGGCCGCTCACTCCTGTGGGCGGGGGCTCTGATGCGCTGTCAGCGCCGGACGGAGGAGGAAGATCCGGGAGCGGCGGGAAACGTTTCAGGAGTCCCGAGGCGCGCAACAACCGGTGGATGCGGGGCTGGTCGGAGACGAGGCGGAGTGCGCCGCCGCGCTCCTTCGCGCGGCTGTCGGCACGGCACAGCAGGCGAAGCCCCGAGCAGTCGAAGAAATCGGCGGAGCGCAGGTCGACCAGGACCTGGGGCTGGGGGCGCGCGGTCGCGGCGTCCAGGTGCTCGGCCAGGGCGCCGGCCGTCGCCATGTCGATCTCGCCCAGCACCACGACCACCGTGAACTCGCCGCTCAGACGGCTGTGGGCGGATGGATTCGCCGCGGGGAGACCGGATACGTCCGCGCTGGTCTCGGGCAGTCCGGCGGTGCGGTCATCGGCTTCCGGTGGCATCTCGACTCCACCTCGTGCGGGGGAGGACATATGTGATCTCGGTAGTTACCCCGGCAGCCCAGGGGCCATCCCCGACACGCCGCCCGCAAGATCAGGTTCACTCGACTCGGTGAATTTCGGGAAGAAGTGTTGACTTCTGTCGCGCAGGCAAACCGCACCAGGGTCGGGCGGGCAAGGGGCTCCACCCCGGACGGGACGGCAGGGCCTTAATGCATATGATGTGCAGGTGCGTAGCTACTGCATCAGAACCGCGACCCCCGACGACCTCGACGACGCGCGATCCGTGATGCTCGACATCGTCTACGAGGACTTCGGCACAGGGTACGTACCGCGCTGGCACCGCGACATCGTCGACCTCCACCAGGCCTATGTCGCGCCCGCACGGCACACCTTGCTCGTCGCGGTCGACGAGCGGGACGGCACGGTGGCCGCGACCGCCGCGCTCGACTCCCGGGGACCGGCCCATCCGCCGAACCCGCGCCACCTGGCCGAGCGCTACCCCTCGGGGCGTACCGCCCAACTGCGCCGTGTGTACGTACGTCCCGAGCACCGGCGGCGCGGCCTGGCCCGGCGGCTCGTGGACGAACTGCTCGACTTCGCGACGGCCGACGGCGGCTACCGCGCCGTCTACCTGCATACGGATCCCGCGGTGCCGGGCGCCGAGGCGTTCTGGCGCTCCCTGGGCAAGTCGGTGCACGACGAGCGCGAAGAGCCGGGCGGAGGGCAGGGAATCGTGCATTTCGAGGTTCCCTTGCCCTGACGGCCCCTCAGGAGCTCAGGGACCCCACGGACCCGATGGGCACGCCCGCGCACCAACCGTCCCCGCCCCTCACGAAGAAAGAGACCATGCCCTCTCTGCCGCGCCGCCGCCGGTTCGTCGCCGGCCTCCTGCTCACCCCGCTGCTCAGCGGCTGCTTCGCCTCGGGCGGCGAGGACTCGTCCGACGCCGCGGGCGGCTCCAGGCTGCGGGTCGCACTCGCCTTCCCGCCCGCCGAGAACTTCTCCCCGTACGGCGCGGACGCCACCCTCCTCAGCAGGCTCGGCGTCACCGAGGGACTCACCCGCCTCGACGCCAACGGCGCGGCGGCCCCCGCGCTGGCCGAGTCGTGGAGCCGCGAGAACGACCGCAGTTGGCTGTTCACCCTGCGCGAGGCGACCTTCCAGGACGGCACCGAGGTCACACCGAAGGCGGTCGCGGCGTCCCTCACGCACGCGGCCCGCGCCGAGCCCGCGACCCCCGCGCTGACCGGCGTCGAGCTCACCGCCGAGGCAGCGGGCGGCGCACGGGTACGGGTGACCACCTCCGCACCCGACCCCGTACTGCCGCTGCGCCTGTCGAGCCCCGGAGTTCCCGTGCTGTCGGCCAAGGCCTACGCGAAGAAGGACGCGGTCCGTCCGGTCGGCACCGCCACCGGCCCCTTCGAGATCACCGACGTCACCGGCACCACCGTGGCCACCCTGGACCGCTTCGACGACTACTGGGGCGGCCGCGCGCAGGCCTCCGGCGTCGACGCGAAGTTCATAGCCGACGGCACGGCCCGTACCAACGCGCTGCGCACCGGCGAGACCGACATCGCCGAAGCCGTCCCGGTCTCGCAGGCCGCCTCGCTGGACGAGGGGGACCGCCGTGAGACGGCCACCACTCGCACCACGAGCCTGCTGCTCAACACCAAGTCCGGCGCCTTCGAGGACCCCAAGGTACGGGCCGCCGCACGCGAGGCGATCGACACCTCCTCCCTCGCCAAGGGGGTGTACGAGGGGCACGCCGACCCCGGCGCCGGGATCTACGGGCCCGCCCTGACCTGGGCGGCCGACAAACGCGTCAAGCCCTCCGGCCGGGCCCGGGCCGCGGGCGCCCAGGGCACGACGATCACCGTGGCGACGTACGACAACCGGCCCGAACTGCCCGAGGTCGCCCAAGTCCTCGAGCAGCAGCTCGAAAAGGCGGGCTTCGAGGTCAAGTTGGAGGTACGCGAGTACGCGCGGCTCGAAAGTGACGCGCTGGCAGGGAAGTTCGACGCGTTCGTCTCCGCACGCAACACCATGCTCGACACCGGCGACCCGGTCTCGATCCTCGCCGGCGACCACACCTGCGACGGCAGCTACAACCTGGCGCTGCTGTGCGACAAGACGGTCGACCGGGCCGTCTCCCAGGCCGGGTCGATCACCGACACCGCGAAGCGGCAGGGCGCGGCGATGAAGGCCGAGGCGGCGGTCCTCGGCACGGACGCGGTGGTGCCGCTCGTCCATCAGCGGATCATCACCGGCGTCGGCGGCGACGTGAGCGGAGTGCAACTCGACCCGTACGAGCGCAGCCTCGTCGGAGTCGGGACGCGGCGCTGACGGGTGGCGTCCATGCTCAAGACGGTCGTACGAGGCGGGGCGCCCGTGCTGCTCTGGCGCGCCGTCCTCGTCGGTGCCCTGCTGTGCGGGGTCGGGCTGTTGCCCTGGCTGACGCGCACCGACCCGGCGCTCACCGTGCTCAAGGCGCGGTCCGCGGAACGCGACCCCACCCCCGAGGCGCTGGAGGCGATCCGCTCCGAACTCGAACTGGACGCCGGGCCGTTGCGTCTGCTCGGAGCCTGGCTCGGCGGGCTGCTGCGTGGTGACGCCGGCCGGTCCTGGATCTCCGGTGCCGAGGTCACGCCGTCGGTCCTCGAGGCGCTCGGGGTGTCGCTGCTGCTGATGGCCGGTGCGCTGGCCGTCGCGGTCATCACGGCGGGCGCGGTGTGCGCGCGGACCTTGTGGCTCGGGTCGCGGTGGCGGCTCGCCGGGCGCCCGTCCGGGGCCACCGGGTCGGCGTTCCTGTCCACGCTGCCCGACTTCCTGATCGCGTCGGTGCTCGCCGCCGTGGTCGGCGTACAACTCGGCTGGCTGCCCGCGCTCGGCTGGTACGGGCCCCAGTGGATGGTGCTGCCCGCGCTGTCGCTGGGCCTGCCCGCGGGCGCGCTGCTCGGCCGGCTGCTCGACGACATGCTGCCGGGCGCGTTCGCGGAGCCCTGGGCGCTGGCGGCCGCGGCGCGTGGAGTCCCCGGCCGCGGGGTTGCCCGGCAGGCGCTGCGTCGCTGCGTACCCGGACTGCTCCCGAACACCGGTCTGTTCGTCGTCGGCCTGACCGGCGGCGCGGTCGCCGTGGAACAGGTCTTCGACATCCCCGGACTCGGACGGCTGACGTTGCAGGCCGCCGTGGCGCAGGACCTGCCCGTACTCCAAGCCGGAACGACGGCCCTCGTCCTGCTGGCGGCGGTCGCCTCAGGCCTCGCCCGGCTCGCGGCACGGCTTCTCGTCGGACCGGCCCTGCGCGACGGCGCGCTGTCCTCGCTGCACCGCCCGACGCCGACGCGGCCCTCGACCCTGCCTCTTCTGTACGGCGGGCTGCTGCTCGGCGCCGTCGCGCTCGGACTGGACCGGGACCCGGTGGCGCTGGACACCATGGCACGGCTCCAATCCCCTTCCTGGGACCACCCGTTCGGCACGGATGCCCTGGGCCGCGATGTACTGGCGCGGGTCGGGCACGGCGCGTGGGACACGCTGGCCCTCGCCGTCGCGGTGAGCGCGGCCGCCTTGGCGGTAGGGGTCGTACTGGGTCTGCTGCCGAGGTTCTCCGGCCCGCCCGCCGACACGGTCAACGCCGTGCCGCCGGTCCTCGCCGCCCTCCTCGTCACCGGTGTCGCGGGGAGCGGCGCCTCGACCCCGGCCCTCGCCGTGACCGCCGTCGCCTGGGCGCCGCTGGCCGCCCACACCTCGGCGCTGCTCCAACAGGAGCGCGCCACCACGCACTTGGCGGCGACCCGCGCTCTGGGAGCAGGCCCGCTGTACCTCCTGAGGCGCGAACTCCTCCCCGCCGTCCTGCCCCCGGTCGTCCGCCACGCCCTCCTGCGCCTGCCGGGCGTGGCCCTCGCTCTGGCGGCCCTCGGCTTCCTCGGCCTGGGCGCCCAACCGCCGTCGCCCGAGTGGGGGTTGCTCCTGTCCGAGAACCAGCCGTACGCCGAACGCGCCCCGTGGGCCGTCCTGGCCCCGGCCGCCGCGCTCGCCCTGCTGGGGGCGGTGGCGGTGACGGCCGGGGGAGGGGTGCGGCTGCCAAGGCTGCCGCGACCGCGACGGTCGGGTGGGGCGGTGTTCGAGGGCGAGATGCGAGCGGAGCACGAGCAGCGGTCCGAAGAACGCGAGCCGCTGGCCGCGAGTTCCATGGGGGAGAGGTCATGACCGAGCAGAAGCAACCACGCCAGGCTGAGACCCGGACGGGCACCCCCCGCCGCAGCAGGCGCCTGCTGCGGTCCCTGCGGACCTTCACTTCCCTCTCCCCGCTGCTCCGCCTCCTCATCCTCACCCAACTCGCCTTCAACATCGGCTTCTACGCCGTGCTGCCGTTCCTCGCCGAACACCTCGGCACGGCGATCGGCCTGGCGGGATGGCTGGTCGGACTGGTCCTCGGCCTGCGCACCTTCAGCCAGCAGGGACTGTTCGTGGTGGGGGGTGCGCTGGCCGACCGGTACGGAGTACGCCCGGTGGTGCTGGTCGGCTGCGTCCTGCGGATCGCGAGCTTCGGCTGGCTCGGATACGCGGACGCGAGCTGGGCGGTCATCGGCGCGGTCCTCCTGATCGGCTTCGCCGCCGCGCTGTTCTCGCCCGCCGTCGAGTCGGAGGTGGCCCGGCAGGCGGTCTGCCGGGAGGAGGCGGGCGACGGCCCGCGTACGCACGTACTGGCCCTGTTCACGGTGGCGGGCCAGGCCGGCGCGTTCGTCGGCCCGCTGATCGGCGCCCTCCTGCTGGCCGTGGACTTCCGCGCCGTCTGTCTCGCCGGTGCCGGAGTCTTCGTACTCGTCCTGGCCGGGCACGCGTGGCTGCTGCCGCAGCACATACCCGGCCGGGTTCGCGCCAAGGGCCGTGGAGGCCTCCGCTCGCTGGTCCGCAACGGCCGCTTCCTCGCCCTGTGCGGCGCGTACGGCGCCTACCTGCTGGCGTACAACCAGCTCTATCTCATCCTCCCCGCCGAGGTGGAGCGTGCGGCGGGCTCGCAGGCGCCGCTGGCGTGGCTGTTCGCGCTGTCCTCGCTTCTGGTCGTGACCGCCCAGCTGCCGGTCACGCGCTGGGCGGCGGACCGGCTCGACCTGCGCCGGTGCATGGCCGCGGGGTTGCTGCTCATCGCGGCCGGGTTCGCGGTCGTGGCCGTGGCCCGGCCCGCCGGGTGGACCGGCACCGCGGGGCTGCTGCCCGCGGCCGGCTACGTCGTCCTGCTCACCCTCGGCCAGATGCTCGTCGCCCCCGCCGCCCGTGCCTGGGTGCCGGACCTCGCCGATCCCGACCGGCTGGGCCTCTACACCGGCGCGATGTCCTCCGTGTCCGGCCTGATCGTTCTCGCCGGGAGCGCGGCCACGGGCTCCCTCCTCGACTCCGGGCTGCCACCGGCCGTCCCGTGGCTCGTCCTCGCCGCACTTCCCGCCGCGGCGGTCGCGTTGCTGCCCCGCCGCCCCGTCCCGACTGGAGCGGCCGGAGCGGCCGGAGCCGCCGGGCCACCGGCCAAAGCGGCCGCGGACGCCGTCGAGGACCGGGCCACATAGCCGCCTTCGCCCGGTGGCCCTCCCTCGCCCGGTACAAGGTCCGGATCGCGCAAGGCGATATATTCCTTGACTGGCATATAACCGCCGAGGCATATTTGAACCATGTCCGACGCCTCCCTGTGGACCGCGCTCGCCGATCCGCACCGGCGGGTCATCGTCGGCCTGCTCCTGGAGCGGCCCCGACCTGTCGGTGAGATCGTCGACGCATGCGGCCTGAGCCAGCCGAGCACCTCGAAGCATCTGCGGGTGCTGCGAGACGCGGGGCTGGTGCGCGTACGGCAGGACGCGCAGCGCCGCGTCTACGCCCTCGATCCTGCGCCGATCGCGGAGCTGGACGCCTGGCTGGCCCCGTACCGGAAGCTGTGGAACAGCAGCCTCGACGCACTCGGGCACCGGCTGGACGAGACGGCGCCCGGGGAGCCGCCGGACCACACCCAAGCCCCCACCTCGAAGGACTGAGCCACCATGTCCGCCGAACTCACCGGAACCTACCTGACCCTGGACGACGGCCGCCCGGCCGTCCGCTTCAGCCGCACCTACGACCACCCCATCGACCGTGTCTGGCAGTTCGTGACCGATGCGGACGAACTGGCCCACTGGTTCCCCTCCCGCGCCGAGATCGAGCTGCGTGTCGGCGGCACGATCACGTTCAGCGGCGACCCGAACCTGGAGGACACGACGGGCCGGGTGATCGCCGTCGAGGCGCCCCGGCACCTGTCCTTCGAGTGGAGCGGCGACGAACTGCACTTCGACCTGGAGGAGTTGGACGAGAAGCGGACCCGCTTCACGCTCACCAACGTGCTGGTGGAGGAGAACACCGCCGCCCGTAACGGCGCGGGCTGGGAGGTGTGCCTCACGGCCCTCGACGCCTGGTCCCGCGGCGAGCGGTTCGAGGGCCCGCACGCCGGTGCCTCCGCACCCTGGCAGGAGATCTACCGCGGTTACGTCGCGGCCGGAGTCCCTTCCGGTGCGCCGGTACCGGGCCTGGACGACGGGAGCTGAGCGGTCACGCCGGATCCCCGGCGGCGGTGCGGTCCGTCGTGACCGTGGGGCCGCCGTCGCCGAAGTCCACGACCGTACGGGCCCCGTCGGCCCAGCGGACGGTGACCGTCAGGCCGCTCACCTCGGCGGTGGCCTGCCCGGCGAGTCGGGACGCACCGGGTTCGCCGGTGAGGGAGGCCAGCGCGGCGAACACCGTGCCCGCCGGGTTCTCTTCGACGGTTCCGGTGAGTTCGGGGACCAGGGCCCAGGGGCCGTACGCCGTGCCCTGTGGTGCGCGGACGGTGCGCTGCGTCTGCCAGCCGTACAGGCCGAGCAACTGGCTGGTCACCTCAGGACCGTCGAGACGTATTTCCGCGCGCTGTTCTGCCTCGGCGGGCGCGGCCTCCGGCGACGCGGCGACGGCCCAGCCGCTGTGGTGGATCGGGGTCCCGGCCGGGACCCCGACCGTCCGGTGCACGCGCAGTTCGAACCTGCCGCGCGCCAGCGTCAGACTCTCGATCCGGGCCGAGGGCAGGACCGGACCACCCTCGGGGAAGACCGGCCGGTGCGATGAGGCGAGCCAGTCGGGGCCGGCGGCGAGAGGGTTGATGCGTACCCGGGCGCTGCGGGTGCCACGTGCCTGGAGCGCGATGTGGTTGTCGGGGGTGTTGGCGGCGCTGGTCGGGCCGGTACGGGTGGAGTACGCGAGGCGGGCGTACAGCGGGTTTCCGGGGGCCCGCTCCGGCTCCCGGGAGTCGAGCTTGTAGCTGCCGTGGTTGTGCAGTCGCGCGAGGCCGTCCCGGCCGGTGGTCTGGATGAGGAGCCCTGGGGCGCGCAGGGCGAGGGCGCGGTCGGGCCCCTCGGCGGGCGCTTTCTCCTCGGTGGCCGTCCACACCGGGTCCCCGGGCGGCAGGAGCAGAGCCAGGAAGCCCTTGGACGCCCAGTACGGGGAGCCCGGCCCCGAGTAGCGCTGGAGCGTCGCCTCGTGCGGCCCGTACCAGCCGAGGCTGAGGACGCCGTCCGCGGTCAGGGCGCCGCGGTCGAGGAAGTGGCGCAGTGCCCCGCTGAGGACGCGGCGGGTGACGCCGGGCGCGAGCGGTGTCATGCCGGTGAGGGCGCCGAGGGCCACGGAGGCGCCCGCGGCGAAGCGGTAGGCCAGGGAGCGCCCGTGGTGGATCGGCGCGCCGTTCGCGTCGAAGAGCAGCGTGAAGCCGTCGAGGAACTCCCGCAGCCGCGGGCCGAGATGGTCGAGCAGCGCCCGGTCACCGGCCAGGTGGGCATGGAGCATCGGGTACAGGTGCAGGGCCCAGCCGTTGTAGTGGTCGAAGGACCGGCCGTCGCCGTCGGAGTACCAGCCCTGCCCCTGGTACCAGCCGTCCAGCAGGTCGAGCCCGCGCTCGATCCCGCGGCGCGTCTCGGCGTCGCCCCGTCCGACGGATTCGAGGAACCCCGCGACGGTCAGCGGGAAGAGGTACCAGTTGTTCGGGGCGGGTGTGTGCCGCAGCGCGCCGCGCAGCCACTGTTCGAGGCGGTCCTGGTCGGCGGCGGGCATGGTGTCCCAGGTCCACGGCGTGGTCAGCCGCAGGGCCAGTGCCACCGAGGCGGACTCCACCATGGGCTGGCCGTGGATGCCGTGGTGGCCGATCACCGGCCAGGACTCGGCGTCGTCGCGCCCGGGGGTGCGGGTGCCGCGTGCGATGCCGGAGTTGTAGCGCTCCAGGAACCCGTGCGGGTCCTTGCCGGACGCCCCGGCGGTACGCAGCGCCGCCAGCAGGAACGTACGGGCGAATCCTTCGAGCCCGTCGGAGCGCACCCCGGACTTGGAGGGCGGGCCGGGCAGGTCGATCAGGGCCTGGCCGGGGGTGGCGTAGCGGAGGGCGGCGGCCAGCATCCGGTCGGCGGTGGCCTCCCAGTGGGCGCGGGTGCAGCCGGTGTGCGGGCTGAGGGTGCGATCTTCCTCGGGGGCTGTGGGGCGGGGGTGTTCGGGCATGGGAGGGGCCACGTCTCCTGTTCGTTCCGGCGGATGGGCTCAGGCGAGGCGGGCCAGGTGTTCGGGCCGGACGGGGTGGGCGAAGGGGCGGCCGAGGGCGTACGTTTCGACCTCGGCCAGCGCCAGGTCGGCGAGGCGGCGGAGTTCGCCGCCCTTGGAGCCGGCGATGTGCGGGGTGACGACGACGTTGGGGCAGTCGAACAGCGGTGAGTCGGCGGGCAGCACCTCCGGCTCGGTGACGTCCAGGATCGCGTGGAGCCGCCCGGACACCACCTCGTCGGTGAGGGCCCTCTGGTCGACGACGGCGCCGCGCGCGGTGTTGATCAGTGTGCCGCCCGTACGCAGCCGCGCCAGCAGCTCCCGGCTGACCAGGCCACGTGTCTCGGGCAGCAAGGGTGTGTGCACGCTGATGACGTGGCTGTCCTCGAACAGCCGTGGAAGCGGGACCAGTTGCGCCCCGAGTTCGCGGGCCTCGACGTCCGAGACGTAGGGGTCGTGGAGCAGCACCGTCAGATCGTGCGGGCGCAGCAGGTCGATGACGCGGCGTCCGATGATCGAGGCACTCAAAATGCCCACGGTCTTGCGGTAGTTGCCCGCGTCGGGGTGGCGTTCGTTCCAGTCGATACGGCGGCGCTCGGTGCGGTAGGCGCGGGCGGTCTCCAGGACCCGCTTGTTGGCGAGCAGGATCATGGCGAGGGTGTACTCGGCGACCGGTACGGCGTTGGCCGCGGCGGCCGAGGAGACCGCGAGGCCGCGCTGCCAGCACGCGGCGGTGATGTGGTGGCGCACGGTGCCGGCGGTGTGCACGACCGCGCGCAGTTTGGGCGCGGCGTCCAGGGCCGCGGCGTCGATGGGCGGGCAGCCCCAGCCGGTGATGAGCAGTTCGGCGTCGGCGAGCGCGCGGTGTGCGGTGGGGGTCGTGAGATCGTCCAGGACGAGATGCGGGTCGATGTCGGTGAGGGCGGCCAGCCGGGCCCGTATGCCGGCGTCGAGGACCTGCTCCGCGGTCTTCTTCGCCATGGCCAGCACGGCACGCGGGCGGGGCCGGTGGTCGAGGTCGGAAACTTCGGGCTCCGTACGGGGCAACTGGCGCTCCCTGTTGGTCACTTGACGCTTCCCGCCGTTAGGCCGGACTTCCAGTAGCGCTGCAGGGCGATGAACGTGACGATCAGCGGGACGACGGCGAGCAGCGAGCCGATGACGACGACGGGGTAGTACTCGGGGGAGACGGTGGCGGAGCTGTTCCAGGTGTAGAGCCCGAGGCTGAGCGGATACAGGTGCTGGTCGGAGAGCATCACCATGGGCAGGAAGAAGTTGTTCCAGATGGCGGTGAGCTGGAAGAGGAAGACGGTGACGAATCCGGGACCGAGCATGCGCAGGCTGACGCGTACGTAGGTCTGCAGTTCGCCCGCGCCGTCGACCCGGGACGCCTCCAGGACCTCGTTGGGTACGTAGCCGCTGCTGAGGAGACGGGCGAGGTAGACGCCGAAGGGGTTGAACAGGACGGGGATGAAGACGGCCCAGAAGGTGTTGACCAGGCCGATGCCGGAGGCCACCAGGTAGAGCGGGAGGGCCAGTACGGTCGGCGGGACCATGACGCCGGCGAGGACGAGTCCGAACAGCTTCTCCTTGTGCCGGAACTCGTACTTGTCGAAGGCGTACCCCGCGGCGACGCTGATCAGCGAGCCGACGAGAGCGCCACCGACCGCGTACAGCAGGCTGTTGAGGTACCACTCGCCGTAGAGGCCGCCGTCCATGGCGAACAGGTCGGAGAGGTTCTGGGCGAAGGAGAAGTCGCTGAGGGAGAAGATGTCGCTGCCGAAGAGGGCGTCGGCGTTCTTGGTGGAGGCGAAGAGCAGCCACAGTCCGGGCAGCAGGGTGTAGAGGGCCGCGATCAGGACGACGGCGTTGGCGACGCCGCGGCTGGTCAGCTTGCCTGTGCCGAAGGGGCGGCCGAGCGGCTTGCTCAGGGGCCGGCCGGCTACGCCGGGGCTGGTGCCGGGATTGGTGGGGGTCGTCGTGGTCATCGCGCGCTCCGATCCCGGCGGCCGGCCCACCGCGTTACCGCGTACGACAGGGCGCAGGTGACGACGAGGAGGATGACGGAGGCCGCGGCGGCCATTCCGTAGTTGTTGCGGCGGAAGGCCGCGTCGTAGATGTACATGTTCGGGGTGAAGCGGGAGTTGACCATCGGTGTGGCCTGGTTCATCAGCATGGGCTCGGTGAACAGCTGGAGTGCGCCGATCAGGGAGAACATGCACACCATGACGACGGAGGCCCTGATGATGGGGACCTTGACCTGCAGCGCGGTGCGCACATCTCCCGCGCCGTCGATCCGGGCGGCCTCCAGCACTTCGCGCGGCAGCGCCTGCAGCGCGGCGTAGAAGATCACCATGTTGTAGCCGAGGCCGCTCCACAGCGCGATGTTGACGATCGACGGCAGCACGGTGTGCAGACCGAGGAAATCGATGGTGATGTCGGCCTGCGCGAAGAGCTTGATGACCGGGCTGAGGCCGGGGGTGTAGAGGTACAGCCAGATGAGGGCGGCGATGATGCCGGGCACGGCGTGCGGCAGATACAGCAGCATCTGCGCCGTGCGCCGCAGCCGGACCAGCCCCGAGTCGAGGAGCAGGGCGAGCGCGAGCGCGCTGACCACGACGACGGGTACGAAGATCACGCAGTACAGGGCGATGGCGCCGAACCCGGACATGAAGCTCGGGTCGTCGAGCACCGCGAGGTAACTACGCAGCCCGGTGAAGACGGTGATGCCGCCGCCGAAACCGAGGCCCTTGTGGTCCTCGGAGAAGAGGCTCAGGCCGATGGCGTAGCCGACGGGTACGAGGAACACGGCGACGAGCAGTGCCGTGAACGGGGCCAGGAGCGTGACGCAGGCGAGCATCTGCTGTCGGCGTCCGGCTCTGCGGGGGCGGGCGGGACTCGCGGCCGGCGGTGTGGTGCCCGTCCGCTTTCCCGGTTTCCCTGGGGAGATCACTGTGCTCACGGCTGCACCTCAGTGGGTAGTGACCGACAGGCCGAGGCTCTTCAGGTCGGGCAGGGTTCTGCGCTGGGCTTCGCGGAGGGCGTCCAGGATGGTGCCGCTGCCGGCCCCTGCTCGCGCGAGCCCGTCGTCGCCGGAGCTGGTCGTCGACACCATGCGCGGCCCCCACTTCCATCGGGGGTCGATCAGCTTGGCCTCCCTGTGGAAGAGACCGAAGATGTCCTGGCCCGAGTAGTAGCTGGTGTCCATTTCCTTGCGGGCGACCGAAACCAGCTCGGGCACGGACGGATACGCGCTGCTGACGCCGCTGGAGAGCTTGGCGCGCAGCGCGGCCGGGCTGGTCACCATCCAGGAGATGAACTCCATGGCCTCCTTGGGGCGGTTGCTGTCCTTGGTGACCATGAAGGTCGAGCCGCCCTGTGTGCCGAGGGTCGGCTTCTTCAGGTCCCACTGCGGGAAGGGCGCGATGGCCCATTTGCCCTTGCCGCTCGGTGTGGAGGACATCATCGAGCCCGCGGCCCAGGCGCCCGCCAGCCAGCCGGCCGTCTCACCGCTGCGCAGATGCGCCCGCCACTGCTGGCTGGACGAGGGCTCGACACGCACCAGGTCGTCGTCGAGCAGGCGCTGCCAGTACGCGGTGACCTTGCGGGTGGGGGCGTCGTCCATGGATACGTGCCAGGTCTCGCCGGAGGTGTCGTACCACCGCGCGCCGGCCTGCCAGCTGTACCCGGCCATGTGGAGAGTGCCGCCAGTGGTGAAGAGGCTGGCGATACGGGAACGGGGATCGGCCTCCTTGAGCTTGCGGGCCGAACTCTCGAACTCCGCCCAGGTCTTGGGGACCGGGATGTCGTTCTTCGTGAACAGGTCCTTGCGGTACAGGAAGACCATCGGTTCGATGTCGACCGGCACGGCGTAGGTGCGCCCGTCGAATGTGGTCAGGTCCATCGCCTGCGGCAGGATCTTGCGGCGCACCGAGTCGGGCAGCAGCTTGGTGATGTCGCGGGGCACACCGTCGATGGCGTAGCCGGGCAGCTGGGGATACTCGATGGTGGCGACATCGGGGGCGTTGCCCGCCCGTGCGGCGTTGCTGAGCTTGGCCCAGCCTCCTTGATCGCCCGAGGGGACCTGCTCGAAGTCGACCTTGATCTTGGTGTGGGTGCGGTTGAACTCGTCCACGACTTCTTGGCTGCCGCGGAGGGCCGACCAGAAGGTGATGTGCACCGGCCCGCTGCCGGCGGTGTCGCTGCTGTCTCCGGCGGAACAGCCCGCCAGCAGCATGGCGAAGATCGTGAGCAGCGCCGCCGTGACCTTGCGGGTCCATCGCATGAGCCCTCCCGCGTCCTTGCATGGATTACGGGCATCTTGAGCGGCAGATGAAAAAGGCGTCAATAGATCGAACAGAAGAAACTGAAACGGTCAAACGAACAAGTGTCAGTCGACCGGTGAGCGGGATCAGGCCGGCGGCGGAGCCGTGGACTCCCTGATCACCAGACCAGGCAGCAGCTCCAGATGACGGGTGGCCCCCGGGCGCAGCCCCTCGCGCGCCATGTCGAGCCGGCGCAGCAGCAGATCGACTCCGACCCGCCCGAGCTCCGCCTTCGGCGGGGCGACGGCCGTCAGGGCGACCGGCCCCATGTCGGCGACCACGTCGTTGTACGCGACCACCGAACACCTCCCGGGCACATCGATCCCCGCCGCCTGCAGCCGCTGCACCAGCACCAGCGCGTCCATGTCGCTGTGGATCAGCACCGCCGTCGCACCGCTGTGCCCCACCACCTCGGCCAGATCCTCCGCCCGAGCGTCGGGCACACGCGGATCGGGGCCCGCGGTGCGCGAGCTGAGGATCGAGCGGCACTCCTCGGCGAGCCCCCGGGCGGCGGTCTGCGCGGCGAACTCGGCGCGGATGACCCGCGCGGTGGGACTGTCGTCGCGCGACGCCAGCACGATCCGCCGGTGCCCGAGACCGACCAGGTGGCCGAGCGCCAGATGAACGCCGTACGCGTGGTCGGAGCGCACACAGTCCAGTGTGTAGATCGCGCTGGTCCGTGCGGGGCGCCGCTCCACCAGCACCGTGGGCACGTCCAGGGCGGACAGCCACGAGTGATCCGCATCTGCCTCGGCCCGCGTGCGCCAGTGCGGCGACAACAGCACCCCTCGCGCCCCGGCGTCCAGCGCCTGGCGCACCGCCTCTCGCTCCGCCCCGCCCTCGTCGGCGGCGATGTGCAGTGCGAGCCGCAGGCCGGCCTTCTCCGCGGCCTCCCGCGCGCCCTGCACGGCTTCGGTGAGATAGGTGTTGCGCTCGGGAACGATCATGGCGATGGCGTCGCCCCCGGCGGCACTCTCCTCGGGCACCGGCCGCAGCGAACGCGCCACCCCATGGCCGCGGCGCACCTCTCCGCGCCGGGCCATCTCCTCGACGTCCCGGCGCACGGTGACGACGGAGACGCCGAGCTCGTCGGCGAGATCGGTGATGCGCGCGACGCCCCGGTCCCGCACCACCTCCGCGATCCGGGTCTGCCGCTTCTGCGCCGACTCCCGCATGGCCCCACCGCTTTCGTTCCCGCCGGCCGCACCGCCGGGGCGCGACCGCGCGGCGGCTTGCGCGATCGAATTCGCGCGATGCGCCCATGGTAGCGATCAATCGATCAGACAGGGTGAGGTCGTCTCTACGACCCAAAAGAACTTGCTCTGTTATTCCGGAATAACGTAGCGTTCGCGTCATGACTGCTGAGTCCCTCCCGGAGCGGCTCGCCGCGCTCGAAGAACGGGTGGCGCGGCTGGAGGCCGGGCCGCAGACCCCCCGGAACGAAACGTTCTGGGCTCTCGAAGGGCTGCGTGAGCGGCTCACGGGACAGGGACAAGTGCTGTTCACCGGCGCGCTGGACCTGCCCACGGGCGAACACTACGAATGGCAGCAGGGTGCCGCGACGGACGGGCTGCTCGAAGCCGACTGGGCGGAGTACGCCGCGGCGTACTCCGCGCTGGGTCACCCGGTACGGCTCACCCTGCTGCGCGCCGTGCTCCAAGGAACCCGGTCCGCGGCCGAGTTGCAGGAGACGGCCGGACTGAACACCACCGGTCAGCTCTACCACCACCTCAAGCAGCTGACAGCCACCGGCTGGCTGAATGCCGAAGGGCGCGGCCATTACCACGTGCCGGCAGGCAGGGTCGTGCCGCTGCTCGTGCTGCTGTCCGCGGTGGTGCCGCCAGGTAAACCGACGACAGGGGAGTAACCCATGGACCGACGTAGATTTCTCACCGTGGCGACGACAGCGGCGGCCGGTGCGTCGCTGCTGCCGCAGAACGCCGCGGCAGCCGAAGACGAACTGCCCGCGCGGGTGCGGCGTTACCTGGACCGGGCCCTGGCCGCGGGCAGCCCGAGCGCGGTCTGCGGGGTCATCCACGGCGCACGCACCTACGTCGCGGGCGCGTCCCAGGGCGCGCCGACGCCGAACGGCACAACGGTGTTCCAGCTCGGATCGATCGGCAAGACCCTCACCGCCACCGCTCTCGCCCGCGCCGTGCGGGCCGGCGCGACCCGCCTCGACGCGCCCCTGGTCTTACCTGCCCGGTTCCGCATCCCGCGCAAGGGTCCTCGCAGGATCACCCTGGCCGACCTGGCGACCCACACCGCCGGTCTGCCCTCGCTGCCTCCGAACCTCATGGCGGGAGCGGACCCCTATGACCCGTACGCGCACTACACGCTGGACGACCTGGCGGCCGGCCTGGCCGAGACGACCTTGGGCAGCGAGCCGGGCAGCGTCCACGCGTACTCGAACCTCGGGTTCGGACTGCTCGGCCAGGCGCTGGCCTTCGACGACGTGGACGCGATGCTGCGCCGCCGTGTGACCTCGCCACTCGGCCTGCACGACACGACGACGACGCTGAGGCCGGACATGGCGTCCCGCAAGGCCGTCGGCCATCTCGAGAACCGGCCCGTTCCCGACTGGCACGACCCCGTCCTCAGCGCCGCGGGGACGTCGATCTACAGCACCGCGGACGACATGCTGCGCTTTCTGGGCGCCCAACTGCGCCCGGAGCGTTCGCCGTTGCGGGACGCGATCGAACTGACGCAGCGGCCCCACTTCACCGTCGACGAGAACCTGCGTATCGGTCTCGGCTGGCACCTCAGTCCACTGCCCAGCGGCCGGACCATGACCTGGCACAACGGTGGCACCGGCGGATTCAGCACCTGCGCGGCCTTCAGCAGGAAGAGCGGGACGGCGGCCGTGATGATGGTGAACACCTTCAGCGAGGAGACGTCGACCGACGCCCGCCCGGTCGACGCGCTGACCTTCGCCCTGCTCGGTGAACTCGACGCGACCTGAGCCGAGCACTACGTTGAACGACGCCCAGGCCGATCTTGACCCCGACCTGAAGTCGTGACCTGACCGGGGCGATTCGGCGGACACCGAAGCGTCGCCCGCCTAGCGTCAGCTTCATGAACATCTTCTCCGGCACGGGACGCCGGCAACCAGGACAGATGCCGGCGGCAGCTGGCGGCACCGCCGTCAGGGGAGCCGCAGCGTGACACCGGGGGAGATGTTCGCCGTGTTCGCGGCCGGCGTGAGTGCCGGTGCCATCAACACCGTCGTCGGCTCGGGAACACTGATCACCTTTCCCGTGCTGCTCGCCACTGGCCTCACGCCTGTCACCGCAACGGTCTCCAACGCGCTCGGGCTGGTCCCCGGCTCCATCAGCGGCGCCATCGGCTACCGCAAGGAACTGAGCGGACAGCGCCGACGCATCCTGAAACTCGGCGTCGGCGCCCTGCTGGGCGGTGTCACCGGCGCCACGCTCCTGCTGGCCCTGCCCGCCACCGCGTTCGAGAAGATCGTGCCCGTCCTGGTGGGCTTCGCCCTCGTCCTGATCCTGGTGCAGCCACTGATCAGCAAAAGGGTGCGCCGACGCGCACCGGACGACACCGCCCGACGCGACGGTGGCCCGCTGCTGTTCACCGGTCTGACACTGGCCAGCGTCTACGGCGGCTACTTCTCCGCCGCCCAGGGGATCATCTACATGTCGCTGATGGGCATGCTCCTCGATGAGCCGCTGCAGCGCCTCGTCGCCGTCAAGAACGTCTTCGTCGCCGTCGTCAACGCCGTCGCCGCGCTCTTCTTCCTCTTCGTGGCGGACTTCGACTGGACGGCCGTCGTACTGATCGCCGCCGGGTCCGCGCTCGGCGGCCAGATCGGAGCCACGGTGGGCCGCCGCTTCAGCCCCGCGGTCCTCAGGGCCCTCATCGTGACGATCGGCGTCGTCGCCATCGTCCAGTTGCTCCGCTGAGGCGCGGCCGGCCTCTGCGCCGAGTTCGCGGAATTGCCCTGCCGAGTGCCTGATGGGCCGCGCTTACACTGAGTAACACGGATGTTCGGGACATACCGGGTACATCATGCGCTGTCCGCGGATCTTGCTTCCGGCACTCGCTCTGGCACTGGTGGTGCTGTCCGCAGCACCCGCGGCGGGGCAGGGCGAGGAGGTTCCGGCTGGCCGGGGGTTCGGTGCACGGTTTCTGCAGGCGCTGATCGACGGCGTCCAGTTCGGTGTGATCATCGCCATCACCGCGGTCGGGCTGTCGCTCGTCTTCGGCACCATCCACCTGATCAACTTCGCCCACGGTGAGTTCGTCACCATCGGCGCCACCTTCGCCTTCTTCCTCAATGCCTCCCCGGCGGGTCCGGGCTGGCATCTGATCCCGGCCGCGGCCGCCGCCGTCCTGTTCGGGGCGCTGATGGGCGCGGCGGTGGATCGAGGCTTGTGGCGCCCGCTGCGGGCGCGGGGCACCGGGCTGATCAATCTGTTCATCGTCACCATCGGGCTGTCCCTGCTGCTGCGGCACATCGTTCTCGTGCTGTACGGGACACGGCCGGCCTCCTTCGCCCAGTACGACATCCAGGAGGCGATCGATCTCGGGCCGGTCGGCATCACACCGCGGGACCTCACGGTCACCCTGCTCTCGATCCTCGTCCTGCTCGGTGTCGCCGCGCTCCTGCAGAGGACACGGATCGGTACGGCCGTCCGGGCCGTCTCCGTCAACCGCGACCTCGCGGAGGCCTCCGGCATCGATGTCCAACGGGTGGTGCTCGTCGTGTGGATGTTCGGCGGCGCCCTGGCCGCCCTCGGCGGAGTCTTCTTCGGCCTGGTGGAGATCATCACCTGGGACATGGGGTTCAAGCTGCTGCTGCTCATGTTCGCCGGGATCATTCTGGGCGGACTCGGCTCCGCTTACGGAGCGATGGTGGGCAGCCTCGTCATCGGGATCGTCGCCCAGGTATCCACGCTCTGGTTCCCGGTCGACCTGCAGTACGCCTGGGCGCTGCTGGTCCTCATCGTCGTCCTGCTCGTGCGGCCGCAGGGCATCCTCGGCCGCCGGGAACGCGTGGGGTGAGGAGGCGGGTCCATGGACTTCTCGGTCATCGTCTCCGACGCGCTGCGCTCCGGCATCGGCCCCATCGCCGCCATCTACGCGCTCGCCGCGATGGGGCTGAACCTGCACTTCGGCTACACGGGCCTGCTCAACTTCGGCCAGGTCGGCTTCATGCTCGTCGGCGGCTACGGGCTCGCGGTCACCGTGGCGACGTACGACGGATCCATGTGGCTCGGGGTCCTGAGCGGACTCGGCTGTGCGATCGTGCTGGCCCTCCTGCTCGGTGCGCCCACACTGCGGCTGCGCGCCGACTATCTCGCGATCACCACCATCGCAGCGGGGGAGACACTCCGGCTGTTCTACCGCTCCAGCTGGGCCGAGCCGGTCACCGGCGGCGTCTTCGGCCTGCAGAGGTTCGCCGGCGACTTCTACGACCTCAACCCGATACCGCGCGGCACCTACGGGGTGTGGCTGGTGGAGTTCAGCTCCCAGGACCTGTGGGTGCTGACCGTCGGATGGGGGCTGGTGGTTGTGGTGGGCACACTGCTCGCCCTCCTGGTGCACAGCCCATGGGGCCGCGTCATCCGCTCCATCCGTGAGGACGAGGCCGCCCCCCGCAGCCTGGGCAAGAACGTCTACGCGTACAAGATGCAGAGTCTGGTGCTGGGGGGCGTGCTCGGAGCCGTCGCCGGCATGCTGCAGGCGATCCAGGTGCAGTCGGTGAACCCCGACAGCTACGACCCCGCCGTCACCTTCTTCCTGTACACCCTGCTCGTGCTGGGGGGTGCCGGGCGGATCCTGGGGCCGGTCGTCGGTTCGATCCTGTTCTGGTTCGTGCTCACCTTCCTCGACAGCGCGCTGCGCCAGGCCATCGGCGCCGGGTACATCTCGCCGGAACTGATCAGTACGTCCGAGGTCGGCGCCGTGCGCTTCGCGCTGGTCGGTCTCGCGCTGATGCTGCTGATCGTGTTCCGGCCGCAGGGCATCCTTGGCAGTAGGAAGGAGATGCTGCTCAGTGGACGCTGACCAGCCCCCGGCCGTGCGCGCCTCCGCCTCGGCTGTTTCTGCCCACTCCGCGTCCGCGGCCGCCGGCCGGCTCGCCGGGACCGCGGCCGAACCAGGCGTGCGCAAGCCCGATCCGCTGCTCGTCCTGGACGGGGTGACCCGCACCTTCGGTGGACTCGTGGCCGTGCGGGTGGACCATCTGGAGGTGCAGCGAGGGGCCATCACGGCACTCATCGGCCCCAACGGTGCCGGTAAGACCACGCTGTTCAACATCGTCAGCGGTTTCGACCGCGCCGGCCGCGGCAGCTGGTCGTTCGACGGGCATCCGCTCACCGGCCGCCCCGCGCACCGGGTGGCACGGCAAGGACTGGTCCGTACGTTCCAGCTCCCGAGGACGCTCTCCCGGCTGACCGTACGGGAGAACATGATGCTGGCGGCGGCCGGGCAGCACGGTGAGCGGTTGCTGTCCGCTGTGCTGCGGCCGCTGTGGCGCCGGCAGGAGCGGGAAGCCGGGCGCAGGGCGGACGAGCTGCTGGAGCGGTTCAGGCTGGGCGGCGTCCGCGACGACTACGCCGGCACGCTGTCCGGAGGCCAGCGCAAACTGCTGGAGCTGGCCCGCGTGCTGATGGTCCGTCCCGTCATGGTCCTGCTCGACGAGCCGGTGGCCGGTGTGAACCCCGCGCTGAGCCAGTCCCTGCTCGGACACATCACCGAGCTGCGGGACGAGGGACTGACCGTCTGCTTCGTGGAACACGACATGGACGTCGTGATGGGCATCAGCGACTGGGTGGCCGTCATGGCCGACGGCCGCCTGGTGGCGGAGGGACCACCGCACACGATCGGCCAGAACCCCGCCGTGGTGGACGCCTATCTGGGGCGGCGCCACGACGAGCCCGGAGCCCCCGGGGTCGAGCCGACCGGAGACCAGTCGACCGGAGACCAGCTGACCGGGGACAAGAGGGCCGGAGACCAGCCGACCGGGGACGAGCCGACCGGGGACAAGGAGTGACTCATGTCTGCCGACGAACACGCACCGGTGCTGGCGGCCGACGACATCGTCGCCGGATACCTGGCAGGCATCGACGTCCTGCGCGGATGCAGCGTCCAAGTGGAGCCCGGTGAACTGGTCGGTGTGATCGGCCCCAACGGAGCCGGCAAGTCGACCCTGATCAAGGCGGTCTTCGGCCTGTTGCGCGTGCGCAGCGGTACGGTACGGCTGCTCGGCGAGGACGTCACCGGCCGGTCGGCGCATGAGCAGGTCCGCCGGGGCGTGGGCTACGTACCGCAGCTGGAGAACGTCTTCCCGGCGCTGACCGTCGAGGAGAACCTGCGGATGGGGATCTATCTGCGGCCCAAGGACTACGCGCGGCGCGCGGCGGCCATGGCGGAACTCTTCCCCGTGCTGGCCGCCCGCCGGAGGCAGAAGGCCGGGTCGATGTCGGGCGGCGAGCGGCAGATGCTGGCGATGGCCCGCGCGCTCATGATGGAACCGCGGCTGCTGCTGCTCGACGAGCCGTCAGCGGGACTGTCTCCGGTCCATCAGGACCTGGTGTTCGAGCGGGTGAGGGAGATCAACGGCGCGGGCGTGGCCGTGCTCATGGTCGAGCAGAACGCCCGCAGATGTCTGCAGATCTGCGACCGGGGCTACGTCCTGGACCAGGGCCGCAACGCGTACTCCGGTACCGGCGCGCACCTGCTGCGGGACGAGAAGGTGATCGAGCTCTACCTCGGCACCCTCGCCCGCGTCCGCTGACCTGGGGCCTGTCCGCCGGACAGGCCCTGGTCCCTTCGTCTCACCTCTTCACTCGTCCTCACTCGTCGCTCTTCGTCCTGTCGTCCCTTCGTTTCGTCGTGCGTCGGTTTGTCCTCACTCCTCGGCAGTGCTCACCTCGGTGCGGATCGTCTGCAGCTGGCCCTGGTTGTCGTAGGTGTAGACCTCAATGGTGGCCCGGCCCGGTTCGCCCTTGTCCGTGAAGTCGAGCGGGCCGCTCACGCCGTCATAATCAATGTCACGGCCGTCCGCGATCAGTTCCTTGCAGGCGGCGAACGTGTTGCACTTCTCTCCGTCCTTGGTGATCCCGATCATTTCCTTCACGAGGTTCTCGGGGTTGTCCGACTTCGCCTGTTCCGCGGCGAGCGCGATGGTCGTCACACAGTCGAACGACTGTGGTGCGAACTGCAGCTCCGTCAGATCGGGTGCGAATTTCTTGAGATCGTTCACGTACTGCTCGTTGGCTGCCGACGCGGGGGCTGTCCCCTTCATCCCGGAGAGCCGCTCCGGATTGTCGGGAGCGACGAGCGTGGCAAGCTCCTCACTGCGCAGGCCGTCGGCGCCGTACACGCCGATCTGATCAGGGCCGAGCCCGGCCTCGATCATGCCCTGCAATATCTGCGTGCCCTCCTCGAAGGCGATCACTCCGACCGCGTCCGGACTGGCGTCCCTGACCCGCTGTACGACCTGGTCGAAGTTCGTCGCCTCAGGGTCGTAGGTGTCCGCGAGTGTCACGGCCACCCCTTGGTCCTCCAGTGCCTCCTTGGTGGACTGCACCAGGCCGCGCCCGTAGTCGTCGGCACGCCCCACCAGCGCCACCCGGTCATGGCCGTCCTCACGGATGACATCCGCCAGGACCGGCCCCTGCAGTAGGTCACTCGGCGCGGTACGGAAGTAGTACCCGCCGTCGTCGTAGTCGGTGAAGGTGGGTGCCGTGTTCGACGCCGAGCACTGCACCACGCCGGCTCCGGTCACCCGGTCGATGAACGCCAGGGACATGGCGGAGGCCGCCGCACCGACGATCGCGTCCACGCCGGAGGCGAGGACCCGTTCGGCGGACTGGGCCGCGATGGCTTCCTGACCGGCCTCGTCGCTGGCGACCGCGTCCGGTACCGGCTCACCCAGCACACCGCCTGCGTCGTTGATCGTCTGGATCGCGAACTTCATGGACTCGATCTGGGGTGGGCCGAGGTAGGCCAGCTGCCCGGTCTCCGGCAGCACATAGCCGAACTTGAGCTCACCGTCTTCCTCGCCGGCCGGTGGCCCACCCTGGGCACTGGCGGTCGCACCCGTGGTCGCCCCGACGGCCGTCACCAGCAGTGCCGCCGCGCTCACGAAGATCGCGGACCGGCGTTTCGACACTCTCATGTCCGCCTCCTCTCAATGAGGCGGGCAGCGGTCGAGAGGCCGGCCTCCGCCCGCCTTCATAGTTGAGGGTAGAACCTCTTTGCCCGTCCGGGCATGTCAGGTGACCGCGACCTCCGCCAGAGCCTCGGACTACCGGTCCGAGCCGTCCGGCTCCACCTCCGCGACGGGATCCGGGCGGTGAGAGCGGTGGTAACTCTCCGGTGGCGCGAGGTAACTGTCGGGCACCCCGCCGGTATTGATGACGATCTGGTCCACGGCGATCGCGGGGTCGACCATGAACAGCCTCAGGACGTGCTCGCCGGGCTCCGTGACGGTCACGGTGGCGGACAGCTTCTCGATGCCGTCCTCCACATTGCGGGCCCAGGCATCACCGCGGTTGCCGGTGGCGACGGCCTGACCCGACAGGACCGTGACCGGCTGGTCGTCGAGGGCGACGGCCAGCCGGCGCTTGCCGCGCTCGTCGAGGGAGGGAAGGCGGAAGACGGTCACCGGGAAGGTGCCGGTGGTGGTGAAACGCACTCGATAGCGCAGCTCCGGTGCCCGGTCGGCGAAGTCCTCAGTGATAGGAACCGCCGTCGACGGCACCGCTTCCATGGCGGCCGTGCGGCGCCCGAGACCGCGTACCGTCCGCCAGTTGGCCCCGCCGCGCGCCACCCGGCGGTCGAAGTGCGCGGCGTCGATCGAGACGTATCCGTGGGCCTCGACGAACCCGGGTACCCGATGGCGCGCCCGTTCCCCGTCGTTGAGCACCCGGAGAGACACCTCGGTGCTCTGCCCGGCACCGGTGAAGGTCACCGTCGCGTCATGCGCGCCCTGCGGCGCCCGCTTCCAGTCGATCTCCACCCATACCCGTGTCTGCTCGGTCATGCTGCCGCCGGTCGTGCTCAGCCGGACCCAGGGGTGGCCGGCCTCGGCGCTCCATTCCAGCGCGCGGAAGCCGGTGTTGAAGACATCGACGAAGCGGCGGTCGCGGGTGTAGGAGGAGAAGGACAGGGGCCGTGCGCCCCCGGTGTCGTTGCCCTCGGACGCGACGCCCAGCCCCGACGTGTCCTGCTGGGCGACCCTGGAGACGGTGGGGCGGCCCGGCGCCTTCGGGATCTGCGAGGGGTACGGGTTGACGATCCCGTCCCATTTGCCGTCGGCGATCTCGGTGTTGTAGCGCTTGGTGATCGCCTGTTCCTCGGCGTGGGCCGCCTCGGCCAGGTCCGCGAAGCGGTTCGTCCCGGCTCCCCGGCCCTGACGGACGGCGAGCGCGTTCCGCTCCGCCCAGTAGAACTTCAGATTCATCAAGTACGCGCCGTGGACGGGGTATTCGACCAGTTGGTAGAAGGCGTCCCGGTAGGCGCCGGGCAGTTTGGCGCCGAGCGTGCGCGTCCGCTCCAGCAACGCGCGGTACGCGGCCATCCGGCGGCCCGCCTCGTCTCCGTGGTGGACCACGGAGAGGATGCCGCGGCCGATGAACTCCGGACGAAGTTCCGCCGCCAGCCGGTAGTACTCGGTGCGGATGGAGGCGATCTCCCGGCCGTGGCGCCGCCCGAACTGGCGCCCGGCCCACTCCACCAGGAACGCGTCGATGTTCTCCGGGCCCCACCGGTCCACGTCCCAGGCCATGTCCATGCAGAACGACAGCCCGTTCTCGATCGACTTGATGTCGCCGACGTTGAAGATCCACATCCGGTCGACCTTGTGCTCGTACACCCGGCGCAGCTCCTGCCACACCTTGCTCAACTGCGTGGTGTCGAGCCAGAGATAGCTCTTGGGGCGGCCCCAGTAGGAGAGGTGGTAGTAGATCCCGTTGCCGCCGCCGCGCCGCCGCTCCGCCTCGTTCGGCAGCTGGCGCATATTGCCGTGGTTGTCGTCCGGCCAGACCAGAGTGACGTCGTCGGGGACCTGGACCCCCGCGTTGTACAGCTCCAGAACCTCCTTGTACGGGATGAAGATCTGCGGCGTGGCCGCGTCGCCGACCTCTTCGCTCAGGATCCGGCGCTGGTCGGCGATGATGTTGTTCATCACCACGACCTTCTCCGGAATCGTGGTGGCGTACCGGGTCTCCAGAGCGCTGTCGTGCAGACCGCGCATACCGAGCGTCCAGCTGCTCTCGTACGTGGCGTTCTGCCGCGCCCGGGCTCTCCAGTAGCCGGAGATGACGCCGGGGTTCACCGTGTAGTCGTACACCGGCAGGCTGCCGTCCGCGCCCCGGTGCTCCTCGGCCCACGGCTCCCACTCATGGACGCCGTTGCGCAGCAGGGCCTCCGGGTGACTGGAGCCGACCACGATGCCGTAACGCTCGGCCAGTTCGGGGTTCTCCCGGTGCTTGTTGAAGAAGTCGGAGTACGGATGCATGGCCGGCCACAGGTAGTTGGCCTTCAGGCGGAGCAGCAGTTCGAAGACACGGCTGTACGTCTCGGGGCCGATGTTCTTGTCGGGCTCCTGCTTACGATGGGACCAAGTGGTCAGGTTCTGCTCGTCGTTGATGAAGATGCCCCGGTAACGGACGGACGGTTCGTACCGCTTGAGGGGACCCGCCGGAACCGTCACGGTCTCGCGGCGCTCGACGGGCACATCGGCCCACCAATGCCAGGGCGAGACCCCGATCCGCTCCGAGGTGTCGTAGATGCCGTAGACGGTGCCACGCCGGTCGCTGCCCGCGATCACCAGGGCGCGTCTCACGCCGGGTAGCGGGCGGTCCACCACCTGGGTCACCGACGCCTCCCAGCGGCCTTTCACCCGGGAGGTGTCCAGGCGCTTCTGTCCGATGAGCCGGTCGATGACCGGGCTCGCGCCGATCGTGCCCATCAGGACCACGCACTCGGCCTTCTCCGGCACGGTGTGCAGCAGCCGGGGCCGCACCCCGCTGACCCGCTCGACATCCGCCTGCAGGTCACCTGCCGCACGGAGCACCGCTGGGTCGTCCGCCGAGTCCACGAACAGATCGACGGCGGCACCGTCCCGTACCAACGGGAAGTCGGGCCGGTCCGACTCGGTGGCATGGGCGGAGGCGGGAAGTACGCCGGGAAGCAGCGGAACCACGCCGACGGCCGCCATTCCCCGGAGGAACGACTTACGGGTCCACGAAGGTAATTGGCCGTGCGACTGACTGTGCGACTCGTTGTGCGGCACGAGGCACTACCTCTCCGATGCGTTGGCATGGCCAGGACAGAAAGCGCTTACTGTCTCGCACCCTAAGTCAGCCCGGGCTGGAGCGTCCAGGTCTCGGCGAGGCTCCATGACCTCTGGAACGGGCGAACGGTCGTACCGCCGCCCGATCTTGACGCATCCATTGACGTGACCCCACCAGCCTCTTAGGTTCTGGTCGGTTCATCGAACTGCTGTCGAAATATCGAACATCGCGTTCAGAAGAGAGGCCTCCATGGCGTCGTTCCCCGCACGACGAGCCGTTCTCCGTGCCGCCGCTCTCGCCGCCGCGGCCCCGGCGATATCCGCCCTTCCCTTCGCCCGCGCGACGGCAGCCACCTCCGGCTCGGTGGCGGCGGTCGCCGCCGTTGCCGGACTCGCGGCCCCCTCCGCCTGGGCGGTGCGGCCGTTCGCGCTGAAGGACGTGGCCCTGGGTGCGGGAGTCTTCGCGGAGAAGCGGAGCCTGATGCTCGACCACGGACGGGGCTACGACGTGGACCGGCTGCTCCAGGTGTTCCGTGCCAACGCCGGCCTCTCCACCCGGGGCGCGGTCGCCCCCGGCGGCTGGGAGGGCCTGGACGGCGAGGCCAACGGCAACCTCCGCGGGCACTACACCGGACACTTCCTCACCATGCTGTCGCAGGCGTACGGCAGCACCGGCGACAAGGTCTACGCCGACAAGATCCGCTACATGGTCGGCGCGCTCGAGGAGGCACGTGAGGCGTTGCGAAGCGATCCCGTCGTGCTCAGCGTGCCGGGCAGATTCGCCACGGCCGCCGAGAACGTCCGGGGGTCCTACCAGTACGTGGACCTGCCGAACACCGTCCTCGGCGGCTCCGCCTCCATCACCCTCTCCGCCTGGGTGAAGCCCACCCATGACGCCAACTGGACCCGAATCTTCGACTTCGGCGACAACAACACCCGCTACCTCTACCTCGCCGCCCGCAACGCCGGCGGAGCGCCGCGCTTCGCCATCACCACCGGCGGAGCCGGCCGCGAGCAGGGCATCAACGGCACCGGCCCGCTGCCGCTGAACAAGTGGAGCCATGTGGCGGTGACAATCACCGAGAGCACCGGAACGCTCTACGTCAACGGCAGCGCCGTCGCGAAGAACACCGCCATGACCCTCAACCCGGCCACCCTCGGCACCCTCAAGAACAACTGGCTGGGCCGCTCCAACTACCCCGACCCGGTCTTCGCCGGTGCCTTCGGCGGGTTCGACATCTGGTCACGCGCGCTGACCGCCGCGGAGATCGCCGAACTGCAGGACAAGACCGCCGCCGAATCCTCCGCCGGCGCCGGCGACCTGGCCTCGTACACCTTCGCGGAGACCAGCGGCGGCACCTTCGCCGACCACTCCGGGCACGGGCGGCACGCCACCCTGCGCCGCACCTGGGGCGGCCCCAGCCACCCCGGCTTCCTCGCGGCGTACCCGGAGACGCAGTTCATCGACCTTGAGTCGAGGACCAGCCCCGACTACACCAAGGTGTGGGCGCCGTACTACACCGCCCACAAGATCCTGCGCGGGCTGCTGGACGCCTATCTCAACACCGACGACGAGCGGGCCCTCGACCTCGCCTCCGGTATGTGCGACTGGATGTACTCCCGGCTGTCCAAACTGCCGGAGAGCACCCTGCAGCGCATGTGGGGAATCTTCTCCAGCGGCGAGTTCGGCGGCCTCGTCGAGGCGATTTGCGACCTGCACACCATCAACGGCAAGGCCGAACACCTCGCCCTCGCCCGCCTCTTCGACCTCGACAAGCTCATCGACGCGTGCGTCGCCGGCGACGACATCCTCGACGGGCTGCACGCCAACCAGCACATCCCCATCCTCACGGGCCTGCTCCGGCTGTACGACGAGACGGGGGAGGAGCGTTACTTCAAGGCCGCGAAGAACTTCTGGGACATGGTCGTGCCCACCCGGATGTACAGCATCGGCGGCACCAGCACCGCGGAGTTCTGGAAGGCGGCCGGCTCCATCGCCGGAACGCTCAGCGACACGAACGCCGAGACCTGCTGCGCGTACAACATGCTGAAGCTGAGCCGGATGCTGTTCTTCCACGAGCAGGACCCGAAGTACATGGACTACTACGAGCGCGCGCTCTACAACCAGGTCCTCGGCTCCAAGCAGGACAAGGCCGACGCGGAGAAGCCGCTCGTCACGTACTTCATCGGTCTGAAGCCCGGCCATGTGCGCGACTACACGCCCAAGCAGGGGACGACGTGCTGCGAGGGCACCGGCATGGAGAGCGCCACCAAGTACCAGGACTCCGTGTACTTCCAGAAGGCCGACAGCAGCGCCCTCTACGTCAACCTCTACAGCCCCTCCACTCTGACCTGGGAGGAGAAGGGCGTCACCGTCACCCAGCAGACGGACTACCCGCAGAAGCAGCAGACCCGGATCACCGTCCGCGGCAAGACCGCCCGCTTCGACCTGCACCTGCGGGTGCCGTCCTGGGCGGGGGACGGCTTCGAGGTCAGGATCAACGGCGACAAGGCGCCCGGAACGCCCGAGCCCGGCCGCTACTTCACGGTGTCCCGGACCTGGCGCGACGGAGACACCGTCCGTGTGGCCGTCCCGTTCCGTGTCCACGTCGAGAAGGCCCTCGACGACTCCGGCGTCCAGTCCCTGCACTACGGACCGGTCAACCTCGTGGCCCGAGACCCTCGTACGACGTACCTCCAGCTCGGGTTCTACCGCAAAGCCGCGCTCTCCGGAGATCTGCTCCCCAGCTTGACCCCCGTGGAGGGCAAGCCTCTCCATTTCACCCTCGACGGCGTGGAGTTCGCTCCCTTCGCCGAAGGCACCGAGGATCCGACCCACGTCTACTTCAAGCGCTCCGAGCCGCAGATCATCTTCGGAGGTCTCGACTCCGGGGTCGCCAACCCTGCCCGGACCGACGGCACGACACTCCTCGATGAGATCTGGTCCGCCGCGCCTTTCAAGAGCAAGCGTGCGCTGCTCAAGCGGGTGGAGGACACGACGGCCGCGTGGGTGTCCGCCGGTCTTCTCACGGCCGAGGACGCCCGCAAGGTGGTCAGCACGGCGAAAGCGGCCTCGTACGAGTCCTGACCTTCGTCGTCACTTTCGACTTACTTGCCGAAGAATCCCGCCGATCGGTCCTGGCGTGGCAACGACCCGCACCACAGGTGCGGGTCGTCGCGGCCGATCTGGAAGCTCACCCGAAAGCGTGGTTTCAGATCGTATGGTGTCGGCACCCCTCTGAGGGATCTCTAGCGTTCCCCCATGACGTCGACGCCTCACAATCCTGGGCCGCCGGTGAGCGTGCCTTCCCCGGCAG
This sequence comes from Streptomyces sporangiiformans, assembly GCF_005768555.2. Classification (GTDB taxonomy): domain Bacteria; phylum Actinomycetota; class Actinomycetes; order Streptomycetales; family Streptomycetaceae; genus Streptomyces; species Streptomyces sporangiiformans. The sequence goes on along the minus strand of NZ_VCHX02000078.1, from coordinate 26,748 downwards.
GAGCCTTGGATCCAGCACCAGCGCCGGACCCGTCAGCAGCGCCGGGCGCAACGTCAGGAACACCTTGGACTGTCTGGATGGAGAAGTACTCGTTCCCCAGCCTCGGTGTCGCCGGCGCGCTGCTGTTCGGTCTGCTGACGATGGAGTACGACCAATTTTACCGGGAGTTGGGCATGGCCCCGGGCGATGTGGGCCTTGAGTACTCGACCCGGCTGAGTGGATCGGCGGGACTGGTACTGATGAGCGCCGTCGCTTCGGCGACGCTCTTTCTGCTTGTCGCAGGGGTTTTGAAAGCAGCGCGTTGCTTCGGCGCGTCATGGGTTCGCGATCGGGCCGAGCGAGTGTGGTCATTCCTGTGGAGGCGTGAGCGCCGTGGCCTGACGTTCATTGTCTGCTGCACGTTGAGCGTCCTGCTGGTGGGGGCGCTCGTTACGTATGTGGCTGACGAGATGGCGGACAGGGCCAAAAGCGGCAGGTGGGTGGAGCCTCTTCACGTTGGGCCCATCACCGTCCTGTCTGTGCGCGCTTACCCCGCGGATGTGCGGTTGGCGGTGAAAGACAGCGGCAAGCAGCTGAACCTGGAGACCGTCAACTCGAGCCAGTTGCTTTATATCGGGCATGGGCCCGACTCGGTGGTCCTCTACGACCACGAGCGTCAACGTCCCCTGTATCTGCCCGCCAAGGACGTGACGGTGACGACGTACAACTGCGAGACGTGGCGCGCCCAACGGCACAGCCGGTGTGACGGCTGATCCGAGCGCACCGACGGCATCGGGTGCGCACCGACGCCGCCGCCACCGAGCAGCAGTCCTGGCACCAGGAGGCACCGTGCAGGACCTGTCTCCGACACCTTGGACCGCTCGCTGCCCAACGGCTGGAATTTCGCGCTGCCCAACGAGGAGTTCCGTACCGCCGACGGCACCACCTTCGACGGTGCCGGAATCCCGCCGCGGCACCGCACACCCGTCTTCACCGAGCAAGAACTCGAGCAGGGCCGCGACAGCGCGCCGGCAAAGGCGCGGCAGATGCTGCGCCCGTAGGGCGCAGCCAGGGGATCCCACTGTCGCGCCCAGGCTGCGAGGCGCTACGAGACGGACTCCAGCAGAGCCGGAAGGTCCGCCACGGACTCCAGCACGTGGTCGGGTGTGCCGCTCGCGGACTCGTGGGTCTCGGGCAGGTACTTGCCGGTCTTGACGAGCACTCCGGTGATCCCGATGCGCTGCGCCGCCAGCACGTCGGACTCGACGTCGTCGCCGACCATCAGTGCCTCACCGGGACCGACCCCGACCCGCGCCAGCGCAGCCTCGAAGAACGCCGGCGCGGGCTTGCCGGTGATCTCGGCCTCCGTGCGGGCGGCCTGCTCCAGCCCGATCAGAAACGCGCCGGTGTCGAGCTGCAACCCCTCCGCCGTACGCCAGTACAGGTTGCGATGCATGGCGATCAGTCGGGCGCCCTGCTGCAGATGCCCGAACGCCCGGTTGAGCGAGGCGTAGTCGAACTCCGGTCCCGCACCACCCACGATGACGACATCCGGGACGGCTTCGGCCTCGGTGTCGGCGTCTGCGTCGTCGAGCAGCGCCACACCGGCGAGGTCCTCGCGGATGTCACCGCTGTTGAGCAGCGAGCACCGCGCACCGGGATACCGGTCGGAGACGAACGTCGCCGTCGCGGCAGGCGCGGTGAGGATGTCCTCGGCGTCCACCGGAAAGCCCGCCACGGCCAGGACCTCGGCGATCGACGCGCGCGTACGGGACGTCGTGTTGGTGACCAGGGCGACACCGAGCCCCGCCTCCCGGACCCGCTGCAACGCCTCAACGGCTCCGGGCAACGGCTCCCACGAGACCGTGAGTACACCGTCGATGTCGATCAGAACCGCACGTACCGACTCCAGGCCTGCCATCCCACGAACATACCGAACATATCGGCGCGCAACAGGTCAGGTCACTGCATCTGCCGCCGCACCAGCTCGTGCAACCGCCCACCCGTGTCCGCGAGCAGCGTGGCGGGCGGCCCCTGCTGGGCGACGCGCCCGGACTCCATCACGATGACGCGGTCCGCGTCCATCACCGTGGACAGCCGGTGCGCGATCACGACACGCGTGGCGTTGAGCGCGCGGGTGCTCTCGATCACCGTGCGCTGCGTCTCGTTGTCCAGGGCACTGGTCGCCTCGTCGAAGAAGAGGATGCGTGGCCGGCGGATCAGCGCCTGAGCGATCATCAGCCGCTGCCGCTGCCCGCCCGAGATCGCGCCGCTCCCCGAGACGATCGTGTGCAGCCCCATGGGCATGCGCTTGATGTCCTCGGCGAGCCCCGCCATCTCGGCGGCCGCCATCGCCTCCTCCGGCGTGTACGGCTCGGTGCCGCAGATGCAGTCGAGGATCGAGCCGGTGAACGGCTGGGCGTGCTGGAGCACGACGCCGCACTGACGGCGTACGGCCGACTGGTCCAGCGCCGCGAGGTCCTGACCGTCGTACAGCACACTGCCCGAGACCGGCTTGTCGAAGCCGATGAGCAGCCGCAGCAGCGTGGACTTGCCGCACCCGCTCGGCCCCACGATCGCCACGAACTCGCCGGGCCGGATCTCGAACGACACGTCGTCCAGGACGAGCGGCCCGTCGTCGGTGTACCGGAAGGACAGGTCCTTCGCCTCGATGGCGCCGGACAGCGCGGCGGGGCGGGTGCTCGCCACGCGCACCTCGGGCGTCGCGTCGAGGACGGGCCTGATCTCCTCGAACATCGGCAGCGCGGCGACCGCCGAGACGAAGGAGCCGGTCAGCTGCGTCACCGAGGTCAGCAGCATGGTCACCGAGGTGTTGAACGTCAGAAACGCACCGGCCGACATCGATCCGCGCGCCGGCGCCGCGAGCAGCATGAACATGAGCAGGGAGCACAGGGGCAGATACACCGCGCCCAGCACCGTGGTGAGGTTCTTGATGCGCCCCACCTTCTGCTGCAGCTCACGACTGTGGGCGAACTCGCCGGCCCAGGCCGCGTACGCGTAGTTCTCGGCCGCCGCGACCCGCAGCTTGGGCAGACCCCGGAGGGTCTGGAACGCCTGGTTGTTGAGCTTGTTGCTGAGCACGACGAGCCGACGCTGCCAGCGCACCTGCCACAGACCGAGCCCGAGGAACACCGCGGCGATCACGACGAGCATGCCGATCGCGGCGAAGGCCATCGGGACGCTGTACAAGAACAGCAGGGCGAGGTTCATCGCGCCGACCGTGCCCGACTGGACGACCACCGGCCCGACGCCCGCCATCAGCCGGCGGATGGAGCTGATCCCCATGGCGGCGCTGGCCAGTTCACCGGTGGAGCGCGAGGTGAAGAACTTCGTCGGAAGCCGCAACAGCCTGTCCCACACGGCGGGTTGCAGCGTGGCCTCGATACGACCCTCCATCCGCAGGACGGTGAGGTTCTGCATCAGCATGAAGGCCGCCGACACCACACTGGCGATCATGATGGCCAGGCAGAACTGGACGATCAGGTTCTCCTGGGCCTTCGGCACATAGACCCCGAGCACCTGCCCGGTGGCGATCGGTACCAGCGCGCCGAGCGCCACCGTGACCAGCCCGCTGAGCGCGAGATTGCGCAGGTCGCCGGTGGAGCCCTGGAGACTGAACCGCAGCAGCCGCAGCGGGCTCAGTCGGCGCTCGGGCAGCGGCCGGTAGAACATGACGGCGCGCGGCTCGAAATCCGCCACGTTGGCCTTCTCGACCGGTGTCTCACGACCGCTCGACGGGTGCACGGCCACGTAGCCGCCGCGTCGCCACAGCAGCGCGACCGGGGCACCCGACGCGGCCCGGTGACCGATGAGCGGGCCGACGTTGTCGCGCCACCAGCGCCCGTCAAGGCGTACGGCGCGGGTGCGGACGCGGGAGGCGAGCGCGATCCGCTCGACGGGGTCGAGACGGTCGCTCTCCGTGCCGCCCTGCGCGGGGTCCGCGAGCGTGATCCCGGCGGCGTGGGCGACGAGCTTGCAGGCGGCATACGTGGCGTCGGCGTCCGCGGGGGCCGAACTCCGCCCCGAGCGTTTGGAGATGGAGGCCAGCAGCGTCCGGTCGGCCTCGGCACGGACCGCCTCACCCGCCTTGATGCCGGCGGCCGTGCGGTGTTCGTGGGTGAGCTCCAGCTGCTCGATCCACCGGTCCAGCGTGGCGAGGAGCCGGTACTGCTGGTCGACCAGGGCCTGCCACATCGCCGGGTCCATCAGCAGATCGGCGGCGGCCTCGGCACCGTACACGGAGCCGTACTGCACACTGCCCGGCGGCACCTGCATCCACAGGACGTCGTCATCGGTCAGGGCCGCGCCCCGCTCGGTGGCCAGCGGTGCCTCGAACAGGATGGCCAGGCCGCGGCCGACGCCGAGGGAGAGGGCGTACTCCAGCGGGCTGGTGGCCGGGGGTACGTACTGGGGGTTGCCGTACTCGTCGTACGTCCATGTCTCGGTCTGCGGAGGCTGGTACAGCTCGCGCAGCTCGATACGCCGCAGCACGCACTCGCGCAGCGGCCGGCCGACCAGGGTGTGCTGCGGCCCGGCGACCGGGCCGAGCAGCAGCGTGCCCGCTTCGAGGCGGCCGAGGTGGTGCCAGTGGCCCTGCTGTACCGCGTCGACCGCGAACAGGTCCATGGCGCCGGAGGCGACGAGCCACAGCACGTGCGGGCCTTCGAGGTCCAGCCGGGTGAGGCCGGAGCCGTCGACCGGCGTGCCCATGCCGCCGAGCGCGGCGAGCACGTAGTCGCCCTCGGTGGCGGGCTGTTGGTGCTGCTGTTGATATTGCTCGTGCAGCTGCTGCTGGTGGTTTTGGTGCTCCGGGTGCACGGACGTCATCTCACCGCTCCCTGACCAGCTCGGCGTACGGGCCGCCGGCGGCCACCAGGGCGTCGTGACGCCCGCGTTCCACGATCGTGCCGTGCTGCAGGACCACGATCTCGTCGCTGTCGCGCACGGTGCTGAGCCGGTGCGCGATCACCACGCAGGCGCAGCCGCGCTTGCGCAGGTTGTCCATCACGAGCTGCTCGGTCTCCGCGTCCAGGGCGCTCGTGACTTCGTCGAGGACGAGGATGCTGGGCCTGCGCACCAACGCCCGTGCGATCTCCAGACGTTGGCGTTGGCCGCCGGAGAAGTTGCGTCCGTCCTGCTCGACCTTGCTGTGGATGCCGGCGGGGCGGCGCATGACGACGTCATACAGTGCCGCGTCCTCCAGCGCGGCGACCACGGCCTCGTCCGGGACCGACGGGTCCCACAGCGCGATGTTGTCGCGGACCGTGCCCTCGAAGAGGAAGACGTCCTGGTCGACGAAGGAGACCGAGGAGGCGAGCGCGCCGCGCGGGATGTCCTCCAGGCGTTGCCCGTCGATCCGGATCACGCCCTCCCAGGGAGCGTAGAGTCCCGAGATCAGCCGGGACACCGTCGACTTGCCGCTGCCGGAACCGCCGACCAGCGCGACCTGCTGGCCCGGCCCGACCGTCAGCGAGAAACCCGACAGCAGCGGCTTGTCGAGCGGGCTGTAGCCGAACGTGATGTTCTCCAGCTCCACATGGCCGTGCAGCCTGCGGGTACTGTCGCCCGCACCGGGACGGGAGTAGAGCGGGTCCGCCGCGAAGTTCTCGACGTCCTTGAGACGGGCCACGTCGGCCGCGAAGTCCTGGATGCGGCCCGCGACGCCGTTGAGCCGGGTGATCGGCGCGGTGAAGCGGGTCACCAGCGCCTGGAACGCGACGAGCAGCCCGACGGATATGTGGCCCTCCACGGCTCGCATCCCGCCGATCCACAAAATGAGCGCGCTGTTGAGCGTCGCCAGCGTCGGCGCGACCACGCCCAGCCAGGCGCTCGGCACACCGAGCCGCTGCTGTTCCTCCAGCGTGGTGGCGTGCTGCCCGGCCCACTTGCGGAAGTAGCCGTCCTCGCCGCCCGTCGCCTTCATCGTCTCGATCAACTGCAGCCCGGTGTATGCCGTGTTGGTCAGCCGGGCGCTGTCCGCGCGGAGCTTCGCGGTACGCGTCGCCCGCAGCCGCACGACGACCCGCATCGCCACCACGTTCAGCAGCGCGACGCCGATGCCGACGGCTGTGAGCTGCGGGTCGTAGGTGTAGAGCAGGACCGCGTACAGCACCACCACGACCGCGTCCACGCCGGCCGCCGCGAGGTCCCGGGCCAGGGTCTCGGCCACCGCGTCGTTGGACTGGAGCCGCTGCACCAGGTCGGCCGGGCTGCGCTGGGCGAAGAACGTGACCGGCAGCCGCAGCAGATGCCGCAGGAACCTCGCACTGCTGAGTGTGGACGAGATGATGCGCCCGCGCAGCAGGTTCGCCTGCTGCAGCCAGGTCAGCACCACCGTGAGCAGCACCGTGGCGCCCATCGACGCGAACAGCACACCGAGCAGCGAGGTCTGCCCGCCGATCAGGAACGTGTCGATGTACGTGCGGCTGAGCGCGGGCACCGCGGCCCCCACCGCCACCAGCAGCAGACTCGCCAGGACCGCGGCCGGCATGGTGCCCGACGTACCGCGCAACCGGGCCGGCATGGCGCCCAGGACGCCCGGCTTGCGGCCGCCCTTCTCGAAGTCCGGACCTGGCTCCAGGACCAGGACCACACCGGTGAAGCTGGTGTCGAAGTCCTCCATGGGGACGAAACGGCGGCCCTTGCCTGGGTCGTTGATGTGCACCCCGCGCCGCCCGAAGCGGCGCCCCATGCCGTCGTAGACGACGTAGTGGTTGAACTCCCAGAAGAGGATCGCCGGGGCGCGCACCTCGGCGAGCGCCGCCGTGTCCATCTGCATGCCCTTGGCCGTGAGGCCGTAACTGCGGGCCGCCTTCAGCAGGTTGCTGGCCCGTGAACCGTCACGCGAGACGCCGCAGGCGATGCGCAGCTCTTCGAGGGGGATGTGCCGCCCGTAGTGGCCGAGCACCATGGCGAGCGAGGCGGCGCCGCACTCCACGGCCTCCATCTGGAGGACGGTGGGGCTGCGGACGGTCTTCCGGCGGCCTTTGGGGACGGTGCGCTTCGGTGGCGCGGCACGGCGCCTGCCCCGTACGGGCGGTGGCAGTCGGGACTCCGCGGTGTCCTGGGGAGCGGTCACGGGAGCAGCCAATCGATCGGACGCTGATCGGCCAGGCGGATCGATCCGGAGGCCATGGTCATGGAGTCGAGCCGGAACGGCGGGCCATCGGCGGACGACCACTTGTAGCCCGACTTCGTGCCGGACGAGCGGTCCAGGCGGACGAGAACGGCCACGGGCCTGCCGTCCTTGGTGAACTGCTCGCCCAGCTGGCTGTCACCGAGGTAGGCGGTGATCTGCTGTGGCGTCTGCGCGCTCCGGTCGACCGACTTCACATGGCCGCGCAGCACTCCGTACTGCTGCGTGGGCGCCGACTGCACGGTGAGGTCCACGGCCGCGTCTTCGGGAATCGTGGCGGCGTTCTCGGCGGGCACGTAGACCGTCGCGTACAGCGGGTCGTCGGCGTCGGCGACCTTCTCCACGGAGGCGACGTTCGCCCCGGTGCTGATGATCGCGCCGATGGTGGCGGCGAGGGCGGTGACCCGGCCGGCGGCGACGGTGCGTACGACCGTCTCGCCCTTCTCCGTACGGACCTTGAGGACGGGGGCGTCGGCGGCGAGGCGCTGGCCCTGCTTGGCGAGGACCGCCGTGACCTGGCCGGCGACGGGGCTCTGCAGCACGTAACTGCCCTGCCCGTGCGTGAGGATGGCGGGTGCGCTCACCGTGGATGCCACGGAACCCGTCGCGGCCCAGACGGACGCGGCCGCCATGACGACGACCGTCACGGACAGCACGAGCCAGCCCTGGGGGCGGGCGAAACGCACCGGAAGGTCGAGCTCTTCGGGCGACTGGAGTTTGGCGAGGGCCTGTTGGCGGAACTGCACGGGACTTTCCCTCACCTGCGAACGACATGACGTACGGCCAGGGTGAACGACTGCCGTACGGCCGACTGGTTTACGGCATCCGAGAGTCCCGGAACCGGGGAGCGGTTCCGGGACTCAAGGCACGCTGATGCGCTCAGAGACCGGCGACCAGGCCGGTGACCGGGGCGGTGTTCAGGCCGGTCGCACCCTCGATGGTGCCGACGGCCGTGTCAACGGTGCTGGAAACGGGGGCGACGCCGTCCAGCGTGCTGGTGACGGTGTCCACGGCGTTGACGGACAGACCACCGGAGACGTTGTCGAGGTCCGCGTCAGCGATCTCGACGGTCTCGACCTGGGGGGTGGAGTTCATGATGGAACTTCCCTTCCTATTGATATTCATAAGGGGGGAGCGGCCCCCTCTGGGGACAGATGGTCGGGCCGCGTACGCAGGCGTCCGGTTTCCCGGAACCGGGAACCGTACGTGACCCCCGCGGTGCAAAGGATCAAAGCACGGTGTCGTGGCGCGCATCCAATCAACCGCCCACGTGATCAGGGCACTTGCGACCCGAGGCGACCCATCCGTGCAGGTGTGGGCACCGCTCGGGGGCGAGTTCTTCACACGAGTCCCGGGGGTCGTCACATTTCGGGGCCGGGCTGCTGATTCCGAATCGGACACTCCCCTTCCAAAGGCGCGGCACGCGACGATCCGCTGTGTGGATTCGTCGCGTGCCGTGACTTGGCTGCGTATTCGATGTGCAGATTTCCTGAAGTCGGGATTCAGCTCGCTTTGACGGACGGGCTGTTACCGGGCGGTGGCGGAGTGCGAGGGGTGGCCTCCGCCACAGGCAGGGTCAGTCCAGCTTCTTGAGGAGCTGGGTGGCGAGCGGGGCGGAGGAGGCGGGGTTCTGCCCGGTGACGAGATTGCGGTCGACGACCACGTGCGGGGCCCACGGCTCGCCCTCCTGGAAGTCGGCGCCGATCTCCACCAGTCGGTCCTGGAGCAGCCACCTGGCCTTGCCGGCGAGGCCGGCCTGGGTCTCCTCCGCATTCGTGAACCCGGTCAGGCGATAGGCCGCGAACGGGTTGGTGCCGTCCTCCTTCGTGGCGGCGAGCAGCGCGGCCGGGCCGTGGCAGACCACGCCGAGCGGCTTGCCCGACTCCAGTGCCCGGGTGAGCAGCCTGCCGGAGTCGGCGTTGACCGCCAGGTCCTCCATCGGGCCGTGGCCGCCGGGGTAGAAGACGGCGGCGTAGCCGTCAGGGTCCACGCCTTCGAGGCGGATGGGGCTGCTCAGCTCGGCGAACGAGGCGAGGGCGTCGGCGATCTTGTCGGCTCCCTCCTGGCCGCCGTTGACCTCGGCGGCCAGGCTGCCGCGGTCAACGGTCGGCGTCACACCGCCCGGGGTGGCTACGACGACCTCGTGCCCGGCGGCCTTGAACGCCTCGTACGGGGCGACGGCCTCCTCGGCCCAGAAGCCGGTCGGGTGCTTGGTGCCGTCGGCCAGCGTCCAGAAGTCGACGCCGGTCAGTACGAACAGGATCTTCGACATGTCACATGCTCCGAGAGTTGGGGGATTCGCGCGACGGCGTTCGCAAACGGTGCGCCGCCGCGCCGACGCTCTCGAAGGTAGGCCGATCGGGCATAGAGATCCAATAGCGGACCCTTTGGCCTGGTGAGCAGTCGCATCACCTGCTGGTGGTCACTCAACTTCACGAGGACTACGCCGAGTTGGGGCGCCACCCAGGGGGGAGTCCGTCCGCGAGGATCTTGGGTGCATCGGTGCTGGTCAGCCGATGCCGGCTCTTGTTCACCGTCGTCGACGGCAAGGCCTCGGCAACGGGCGATGCGCAGTTTTGCAAAGAGAGTTGGGAAAACACGTTGAACACCACACGCACAACATCCGTACCTACAGCCATCCAGGCGCCGCCACCAACTGCCGCCCCGGCAGTTCGGACCCCGTCCCCAGGAGGTCAAGAAGTTGAGTCACAAGCGAACACCGAAGCGCAAGGCCGTAATAGCAGCGGGCAGCGTGGCGGCGCTCGGAGCGGCGGCACTCATACTCCCCAACGCTATGGCGTCGCAGACCGAGTCCTCATCGGAAAGCGCCGAACCGAAGACGGTCAAGGCCGCGGCTGCGCAGGCCCTGTCGGCGCAACTGGCCGAGCAACTGGGTGACGCGTTCGCCGGGTCGTGGTACGACTCCGACGAGCAGAACCTCGTCATCAACGTCATTGGCGACAACAACAACATCATCCTGGGCGAGCAGGCCGGTGCGGTCGTACGCCAGGTGGACAACAGCATGTCCGAACTCAAGGCTGCCGAGCAGACCTTGAAGACCAAGGCCAGCGTCCCCGGCACGTCCTGGGCCATGGACCCCAAGACCAACAAGATCCAGGTCACCGCCGACAGCTCCGTCAAGGGCGAGAGCTGGGACCAGGTGGAGTCGACCGTCAAGTCACTCGGGGGCATGGCGGAGGTCAAGAGGTCCGAAGGTACGTTCAAGACGTTCGCCGCGGGCGGCGACGCCATCTTCGGCGGCGGGTCACGCTGCTCGCTCGGCTTCAACGTCACCGACTCCGCGGGCGAGCCCGCATTCCTGACCGCGGGTCACTGTGGTGTCGCGGCGGCCGAGTGGTCGGAGGAGGAGGGTGGCGCGGCCATCGGCACGACCGACGCGGACACGGCCACGTTCCCCGGTGAGGGCGACTTCGCGCTCGTCAAGTACGACGACCCGGCGACCGAGGCGCCCAGCACCGTGAACCTCGGCGGCGAGACGGTCGACATCGCGCAGGCCGCGGAGGCCGAGGTCGGCATGCCGGTCACCCGCATGGGCAGCACCACCGGCCAGGACTCCGGCACGGTCACCGCCCTCAACGCCACCGTGAACTACGCGGAAGGCTCGGTCAGCGGTCTGATCCAGACCGACGTCTGCGCCGAGCCGGGCGACAGCGGCGGCTCGCTGTTCAACGAGAACAGCGCGATCGGCCTGACCTCCGGTGGCAGTGGCGACTGCACCGTCGGCGGCGAGACCTTCTTCCAGCCGGTCACCACCGCGCTGGAGGCGGTCGGCGCGACGATCGGCGAAGGGGGCGCGGGTGCCGGTGGCGCCGGTGGCGCCGGTGCCGGTGAAGAGGCCGGCGGCGCCGCCAACGGCAACGGCGCGGCCAACGGCAACGCCAACGGCGCGAACAACGGCTAGGGCCGCTGGGCCTGAACAGCTGATCCGGCTGACTCGGCCGTACGACGTACACGCGTGACGGCTGTGGTGGGGCGGTCCGGCTCTCCGGCGGGAGGGCCGGGCCGCCCCGCGCGTGTGACCCGGGTCAGCCGGTTCGCGCGCGCAGCAGCAGCAGTGCCACGTCGTCGACCCGGTCCCGTTCCGTCCCGCTGTGCCGTACGAGACTGTCGGCCAGCTCGTCCAACGGCTGGTCGCCGATCTCGGCGAGCCGCCGGGAGAGCCCGGCCAGCGCGTCCTCGATGTCGACACCCGGGGACTCGATCAACCCGTCGGTATAGAGAGCGAGTACGGCCCCGGGGGCGAGCGCGACCTCGGTCGTCGGGTACGTGGCGGCCGCGTCGATCCCGAGCAGCGGACCTCCGGCGAGGTCGAGCGTCCGGACCTGCCCGTCGGGCTTGCGCAGCAGAGGCGGCGGATGCCCCGCACGGGCCATCACGGCCCGGCCGTGCGCGGGATCCAGCAGCAGATAGATACAGCTGGCGAAGAGGTCGGTGCCCAGGTCGATCAGCAGCCGGTTGGTGCTGCGCATGACCTCCTCCGGCGGCCGGCCGACGGTCGTGTACGCGCGTACGGCGGTGCGGATCTGTCCCATGAGCCCGGCCGCCGTGACGTTGTGGCCCTGCACGTCACCGATCACGGCCGCGGCCTGGCCGAACGTCGGCACCAGGTCGTAGAAGTCCCCGCCGATCTCCATGCCCCGCGTGGCGGGCAGATAGCGGGCGGCGGCCTCGATACCGGGCAGCGACGGCAGCGAGTGCGGCAGCAGGGCGGCCTGCAGGCCGTGCGCGAGCTGGTGCTTCGTGTCGTACAGGCGGGCCCGCTCCAGCGCCTGCGCGATCAGTCCGCTCAGACTGGTCAGTACGGCACGTTCGTCCGCCGGGAACGCGTGCGGTTCGGCGTACGCGAGGACACAGGTGCCCACCGGCCGGCCGGACGCGACCAGCGGCAGGTACGCCCAGGCCGCCATGCCGTCGGCGGTGGTCGGCCGGGCCGGATAGACGCGCTCCAGCTGTCTGCGGGATTCGAAGAACGCGGGCACGCCGCTGTTGGGCGCATGGGTCTCGGGTGTCTGTGCGGTGAGCGGCATCCCGTCGAACCGCTCCACCGCCTGTGGGTCCGGGTAGCCGCGATGTCCGAGTACGTGCAGCCGGCCGCCCTGTGTGCCGAGGAGGACCAGCGCCTGGCTGCCGACGGCGGGCGCGATCTCGCTCGCGACCAGATCCACCACGTCCTGGACGCCCACCGCCTCGGTGAGCGCGCTGGCCAGGTTCAGGACCTGCGAGATGGTCACGAGACGTGAACCGCCCTCCCCGGGCGGCAGCTCCGTGCGGCCGGCCCCGGTGACCGCGCGCGCCCGGGAGATCCGCAGACTCAACCCGTTCGTCGTGGGATAGAGCCGGAAGGACAGCCAGTCGGCCGGCGGGCGCAGCGCCACGAACGACGTCACCTGCTGGCTGAGCAGCGCGGCGCGGTAGCGGTCCTCGTAGACCGGGTCGTTGAGCCACGGCACGGACGCCCACAGCTGGGTGCCCAGCAGGCCGCTGACCGGCAGGCCGAGCAGTTTGCCCGCCGCCGCGTTGGCGAAGGTGATCCGGCCGTGCAGATCGAGGGCGCACAGCCCGTACGGCAGCCGGGCCACCATGCGTACGGCCTCCACCGTGCCGAGCGTCCCGGCCACGGTCGCCACCGACGCCGGGGCGAGCAGATCGGGCTCGGGGCGGACCGGGTAGCCCTCTTCGACGGCCCGCTCCAGACGCAGGGCGAGGCGGCCGCAGGCGGCGCTGAGGTGGTCCCGCTCGCGGTCGGACAGGTCCGACGGACGCGTGCCCGGCCAGGTCACGAAGATCGCTCCGTACGCGGCCCGCTCGGTGGCCACCGGCAGCGCGGCCAGCGCGAAGGGATACGGCAGGACCACGGCGATCCGCGGATAGTCGCGGGCCATGTCCTCCTCGCCGGCGACCCAGACGAGCCGGCGTTCGCGCACCGCCTTCGCCACCGGGACCGGGGCGCTGAGCCCCACTCGCTCCCAGGGCGCGGCGAAGGCCCTCGGCAGCCCCGCCATCACCGCCATCTCCAGGACCTGTTCCCCCGGCGCCAGCAGATAGACCGCGCCGGAGTGGGCGTGGACGTCGTCCATGATCGCGGCAAGCGTCAGGGACAGCAGTGGTCGGCCGACCGTCGCCGGGACGTTGTCCGGCTCCTGCCACTCAGGCACGCCGACCACCTCCTCCCACGGACGTGCGTAGGAGTACCGGAATCAAGGCTCTCTCGTGCGCACGGTTCCCGCACGGCGAGCGGGAACCGTCACAGGGGCTGCGCGAGCGTCCACGACGCGCTGTAATTGCGGACGTGGTAACTGAGGGCGTTGCGGGACGCAGAACGAGAACACTGCGTGCCGAACTTGCCCTCAAGGCACTCTCCGCGGATCCGGGCTCCCGCGAGCGATTGCGGAGCGTGATCGAGCTGGCCCTCGTCTTCGGCCGCGCGTCGGTCGCCGCCGTGTATGCGCCGGGGGAGGACGAACAGCTGAGTCTGGTCGAGTCCGCGGGCGTGCCGTGGGCCCTGTACGGGCTGCGGGACAGTTACGCCCTCTCCGACGGCTCGCCCGCGGTGGACGCGTATCGCCGCGGACAGCCGCTGTGGCTCAGCCCCGAGGAGCTCGCCATGAATCCCGGGGCTCCAGGTATCGGCGAAAACTCCGGGGTCCCCGATCCCCCCGGCATCCCTGATCCCCCCGGCGTCCAGCGCACACCCGCGGGGGACTTCTCGCTGGCCGCCGTGGCGCTGCCCGCGGATCAGGGTGGTGGCGGATGCCTGCTCGCCGTGAGCGACAGCCCCGGCGGCTTCGACGCCGACGACCGGCAGTGCCTGGAACTGCTCGCCGAGGCGGTCGTCGTCNGCCTGCTCGCCGTGAGCGACAGCCCCGGCGGCTTCGACGCCGACGACCGGCAGTGCCTGGAACTGCTCGCCGAGGCGGTCGTCGTCCGCCCCTTCCCGCCCCGGCCCCCCGCCTCGCCCCGACCCCCTGCTCCGCCCGGGGGCGCTCCCGACGCCCCGCCCGGCGTCCTGCCCAGCAGTGCGTTCGCCCTGGCCATGGACACCGGGCGTGTCGAGGTCGACGACGAGATGCTGGAGCTGTTCGGCCTCAGCCGGGGGGACTTCGACGGCAAGGTCGAGACCCTGCTGGGGATGACGGTGCCGGAGGACCTGCCCACGCTGATGTCCGTGGTGGAGGCGGACCACATGTCCATCGGGGACCGCGAGCTGGAGTTCCGCATCCTCCAGCCCTCCGGGAAGCAGCGGTGGCTGAGGCTGCGCGGACAGCTGCTGCCCGCCGGCGACGGGCATCCGGCGCGGCTCGTGGGCACGGTCGCGGACGCCTCGAAACTGCGCACCGGCATCAACGAGGTGGCCCGCGTCCAGCAGCTCGCCGCCGCCCTGGCCACCGCGGGCACCGTGCGGGACGTCAGCCAGGCCGTGGTCACCGCCCTGCGCCGGCCGCTGCTGGCCGACCGCATCGCACTGGCCGTGGTGGAGGGCGACCGCCTCGTCGTCACCATCCTGGACCCGCCGGAGCCGGAGGCATGGCCCCAGGTGTGGCGCAGCGAGTGGCGCTCGGAGTGGCCCGACGCGCCCATCCGCACCATGCCGACCCTGGCGGCCGCCCTGCGCGAGGGGCGCGCGGCGATCTGGCCCGCCGGGACGCCGCTGGAACCCGCGCTCGCCGAGGTCGGACCCGGCGGTCTCGCCGTCCTGCCGCTGCCGGCCGGCGGCCGTATGGCCGGCGCCTGCCTGATCGGCTGGGACACCCCGCACGACTTCGGCCCCGACGAGCGCGCACTGCTCACCGCGTCCGCCGGTCTCGCCGGCCAGGCCCTGATACGCGCCCACGCATTCGACGCCGAACACGAACTCGTCGGCATGCTCCAGCGGACCCTGCTCCCGCGTCGCCTGCCGACCCTGCCCGGCGCGGTCGCCGTCGCCCGCTATCTGCCCACCACGGCGGGCCTGGAGGTCGGCGGCGACTGGTACGACGTGATCCCGCTGCCCCACAACCACGTCGCCCTCGTCATCGGCGACGTCCAGGGGCACAACGCCGGAGCGGCGACGCTCATGGGCCAGATGCGCACCGCCCTGCGTGCGTACGCCATCGAGGGGCACCCCCCGGACGTGGTGGTCTCCCACGCCAACCGGCTGCTCGTGGACCTGGAGACCGATCTCTTCGCCACCTGCTGTTACGTGGACGTCGACATGGAGGAGGGCACGGCCTGGTGCGTACGGGCCGGACATCTGCCCCCGGTCCTGCGGCACCCGGACGGCACCACCGAGGTCGTCGTCACGGAGGGCGGACCGCCGCTCGGCGTGGTCACACAGGCCGACTTCCCGATGAGTCCGATACCGCTGCGCCCCGGCACGCTCGTGGCGCTGACGACGGACGGTCTGGTCGAGTCCGCCGAACTCGACTTCGAGGACGGGCTGGACCGGCTGGCCGATGAGCTGGCCGCCGCCGACCCCACCCACCTCGACCTCGTGGCGGACGCCCTGCTCACCTACGCCAACCGCAGCGACGACGTGGCCCTGCTGCTCCTGCGCTACGACGGCATGGCGCTGCGGCCACAGCGCGAGAGCTGGACGGTGTGGCGCCTGCCCGAGGCGGTCCGCCACGCCCGCCGCTTCACCAAGCGCACCCTGCGTGCATGGGACGTGACCGAGGAGACCGACGCCATCCTGCTGGTCGTCTCCGAGCTGGTCACCAACGCCCTCGTGCACACCGACGGCCAGGTCCGGCTCGACCTCACGCTGATCGACAACCGCCTGCGCGTCGCCGTCGCCGACGCCTCACCACGTACGCCCATCAAGCCGACCAGCATCGGCTGGGAGGCCACCGGCGGCCGTGGCATCCTGCTGGTCGAGGCTCTGTCGGCGGTCTGGGGAACCGTGCCGGTCAGCGGCGGCAAACAGGTGTGGAGCGAGATCGCCCTGAGCTGAACCGTCCGTCCTACGCTGAGTGGCGTGCGCCTCCTCCTGATGTCCGACACCCACATCCCCCAGCGCGCCAAGGAGCTCCCCGCGCCGCTGCTCGCCGAACTCCCGCGCGCCGACGTCGTCATCCACGCCGGCGACTGGGTGGACGTCGCCACCCTCGACCTCCTGGAGAGCCGGGCCAACCGGCTGATCGGCGTGTACGGCAACAACGACGGCCCCGCGCTCAGGGCCCGCCTGCCCGAAGTGGCCCACGCCGAACTGGACGGGCTGCGCCTCGCGGTCGTCCACGAGACGGGCGCCGCGGCGGGCCGCGAACGCCGCTGCGCCACACGTTTCCCCGACTTCGACGTCCTCGTCTTCGGCCACAGCCACATCCCCTGGGACACCACGGCACCGACCGGCCTGCGCCTGCTCAACCCCGGCTCGCCCACCGACCGCCGCCGCCGGCCCCACTGCACGTACATGACGGCGATCGTGAGCGACGGCCGGCTGACGGACGTACACCTCCACCGGCTGCCGCCCCGTCACCGTTAATCCGTTGCGCTCGCGCACGCCGCCTGTTGCACTACGGGAGACGAGCCGTCATTGATCAAGCAGATCGAGGAGCAGCACATGCGAGCACCGTTCATGTCCACCCAGGAAGGAATCCCTCTCACCTCAAAGGACATGACACCCGGTGCATACGCACACGCACACGCATACGCATACGCTGAACCTGGGAATCCTGGCGCACGTAGACGCCGGTAAGACGAGCCTGACCGAGCGGCTCCTGCATACCGTCGGGGTCATCGACGAGATCGGCAGCGTCGATGACGGCAGTACCCAGACGGATTCCCTCGCGCTGGAGCGCCTGCGCGGGATCACGATCAAATCCGCCGTCGTCTCCTTCGCGATCGACGACGTGACCGTCAATCTGATCGACACACCCGGGCACCCGGATTTCATCGCCGAGGTGGAACGGGTGCTGAGCGTGCTCGACGGCGCGGTACTCGTGCTGTCGGCGGTGGAAGGCGTACAGGCGCAGACACGGGTTCTGATGCGGACGCTGCGGCGACTGGGCATTCCGACGCTGATCTTCGTGAACAAGATCGATCGTGCCGGGGCACGTTACGCGGACCTGCTGGAGAGCATCTCCACGCGGCTCGCCCCGGCGATCGTCCCGATGGGCGAGGTTCGCGAACTGGGCACGCGGGACGCCCGTTTCACCCCGTACACCGGTCCCGCGCCGCGGCTTCTCGAACTGCTCGCGGAGCACGACGACGAACTGCTGTCCGCGTACGTCGACGACGAGGTGACCGTCTCCTGTGAGCGACTGCGCACGGAACTCGCCGCTCAGACCGGGCAGGGCCTGGTGCACCCGGTGTTCCTGGGCTCGGCCATCACGGGTGCGGGGATCGGTGAACTGGTCACGGGAATCCGCGAGTTGCTGCCCTCGGCCGAGGGCGACACGGACGGTCCGGTCTCGGGCACCGTCTTCAAGGTGGAGCGCGGGCCGGCGGGGGAGAAGGTCGCGTACGCGCGGATGTTCTCGGGGACTCTGCGCACACGCGACCGGCTGCCGTTCCGCGATGGCGAGGAGGGCAGGGTCACCGCGATCAGCGTCTTCGACCGTGGCTCGGCCGTGCGGACAACGTCCGTGACGGCGGGGCGGATCGGCAAGCTGTGGGGGCTGGGCGACATCCGCGTCGGCGACACCATCGGCGTACCGGGCAAAGGGCGGGCCGATCACCACTTCTCGCCGCCGACGCTGGAAACGGTCGTCGTCCCCTCCAGGGTGGCCGACAAAGGCGCGCTGCATCTCGCACTCACCCAACTCGCCGAACAGGACCCGCTGATCAACCTGCGGCAGGACGAAATCCGGCAGGAAATCTCGCTGTCCCTTTACGGAGAAGTGCAGAAGGAGGTCATCCAGGCCACGCTGGCCGACGAATTCGGCATCGACGTCACCTTCCGCGAGACGACGACGATCTGTGTCGAGCGGCCGGTCGGCACCGGTGCGGCCGTCGAGTTCAACGGCAAGGGCCCGAACCCGTTCCTCGCGACCGTCGGTCTGCGCGTCGATCCGGCACCGGTCGGCTCCGGCGTGGAGTTCCGGCTGGAGGCCGAACTCGGATCGATGCCGTACGCGTTCTTCAAGGCCGTCGAGGACACCGTGAGGGAGACGCTGGGCCAGGGCATTCACGGCTGGCAGGTCACCGACTGCACGGTCACCATGACGCACTCCGGCTATTCGCCGCGGCAGAGCCACGCCCATCAGCGGTTCGACAAGAGCATGTCGAGCACGGGCGCCGACTTCCGCGGACTGACTCCGCTGGTGCTGATGGACGCGCTGCGGCAGGCGGGCACGCAGGTGCACGAGCCGATGCACCGTTTCCGGCTGGAGGCCCCGACGGACACGCTGGGCGCGGTGCTGCCCGCTCTGGCGAAGCTGCGCGCCGCGCCGCAGACGACCCGGACGCGGGGAACGGCGTCCGTGCTGGAGGGGCGGATCCCGGCCGCCCGGGTGCACGAACTTGAGCAGCAGCTACCGGGGATGACCCGGGGCGAGGGCGAGCTGGAGTCCGCCTTCGACCACTACGCGCCCGTCGCCCGCGGCATGCTCCCGGAGCGGCCCCGGACCGACCACAACCCCCTGGACCGGAAGGAGTACCTGCTGAACGTGACGCGGCGACTTGCCGGATGACGTTGAACTCTCCCGAGAAAACGGGTATTTACCACGAGTGCACGAGTTGATCCATTTCAGGGCGCATTTGTGCAGGTGAGCACAGGCTCCACCTGCGCGGGAGCACGGTGGAGCCGCGGGTGCCGGTCGTGCGGCGAACGACTTCGAGGTCGATGCCGAGGCGGAGGGGTAATGGGCGGTAGATCGAACCGCCCTGCCCCTGCTGGGCACCGCACAGGGCGGGCAGGCGCCAAACGGGCCCCGCTCGCCCGCGTGTTCGGGCTGCCGCAGCGCTCGAATTCCGCTCCACCACTGGTCCGGTACGGGTACCGGCGGGCGAAACGGGCACATACGGGCACCATCGGATGAACAACAAACACAGTCAGTGCCGCACATCCGTTGTAGAAATTCTCCCACGGGTCCACTGGGGCCCGAAGCCATCAAAGATCCCCCTGTGAAAAGGAAAGTCTCCCGACTCCAGAGGATTTGGTGGCTTCAAGGAGTCTGGCAAACCCCGACACCAGGGCTTCTTATGGCCTGACCGCACAGTTGAACAACCCCCCCATGTATGTGCAGCAGAAGAAAGACGGTACGTCTCAGATGACCAAGAACATGACCGGTGCCTCGCGTGCCAGTGACAGCGTGACCGTGTCGTCCCGCGCAACCGTCCCCGCTCATCCTTTGGAAAGCCGACTCAACGCCCGGGCGCGACGCCGCACCTGTACGGCGCACATCGACACCGAGCTCAATGTCACGGCCGCGGACTCCGACTTCTGCCGGCAGTTCGGACGCAGCTCGGCCGACACCTGCGGGCGCAGCCTCTTCGATCTCCTGCATCCCAGCGCCCCGAGCGTCATGGGCCGGCACTTCAGGCGGCTCGCCGAGGGCCGCTGCAACCGGTTCGTCGAACGCACAGTGGGCGTGTGCGCCCCTCATCGCGTGTTCTCCTGCGAGCTGGCAGGCATAGCGGTTCACGGCACCTCGGACCGCCTTGTCGGCATCGTGGTCCTCGTCCACCCGGACGAGGTTCCGGGCGACACCGCCGCGGAGGCGGTCAGTCCCCGCGACGTGCTTCTCAGCAAGCTCGATGCCCAGGTACTCGAAGGCGTCGCGAGCGGTGCCTCCACCGTGCAGCTTGCCACACGGCTCTACCTCAGTCGGCAGGGTGTCGAGTACCACGTCGGACTGATGTTGCGGAAACTCAGGGCTCCCAACCGTGCGGCCCTCGTTGCCCGGGCGCACTCCCTGGGCATGCTGACCGTCGGCCACTGGCCGCCGCGGGTCCTGCCGGAGTTCGTCAAGTAGCAACGTCACGGAGGCAATTGACTGTCGACCGCAGGGTATGCCTGCGACGGTCGCATCAACTGACGGGATTGCGCCTTCCCTTACTCTGCAACTCGGCAGGCCGGCTTCGTGGGTGAGAACGGGGCTCTGGCACACCTGGCCACCAACTCGGGCGTGATCCGCTCATGCCCTCAAGCGTCAACCAGCCTGGCCCTTGACGCTCGTGAACGTGCGGAATGGTCACTCGAACCCCGGGCTGCTCGCCCTCCAGCAGGCTGACCTCGCTGCCGCCTCAGCACCGGCCCGGCTCATCCGCGATCTGCTCCCTCAGTGTGTCGGCGGTCCGCTCCGCCCCCGCCTCGTCGTGGGTCACGAGGCACAGCACCTCCGAGCTCCCCCTCCCAGGAACCCTCGGCAGCCTCAGAGCCCGGGTGCTCCAGGTAGTGGTCGAGCTCCATGCGGGCCTGGCCCTTGGCCTCAGGGGGGCAACCGTCGATCAGATGGGGGCGGTACTTGATCTTCTTGAGGCCGCGCTTGATAACGCAGGCGAGGTGGTCGAGGTTGGCCGCGGGCAGGTTGGCGAGCACGCGTGACGGGAGCCTGGCAGCCGTCTTGGGTACTCCCCGGCTCGTCGGCTTCGCCCTCAGACCAGCTGCTCCGGCAGCGGCCGGGGATCGGCGGCGCCCGCGCGGCTACGGGCCGTAGGTAGTCCCGCCGCGACGAGTGCGGCGGCCGGCCCCAGCACCCCCTGACTGCTCCGCCCACGGTGGCGGCAGCCGAGATCGCGGTGGTCAGGCCGATCACGCCGGGGTTGTCCATGCCGAGGCCGTCGAGCAGGTACGCCATTCGTAAGCCCAAGTCAGAGGGGTGCGACAGAACTACCCCAAGAAAACGAGTACTTACTTTGGAGTAGCAGATACTTACTCTGGAGTCAGAGGAGTTGACGGGCCCCTGCTGCCGTTGCGAATGTGGTGGACATGTCAAAGATCGCGGACATGGCACCAACGCGTACGAGCCTGCTCGGTGTGCTCATACTCCTCACCGGCTTCCTGACCACGGCGGGCGCCCGGCCCGCCACCGCTCTCCCCGACGACCTCTGGTTCGACAGACCGGCCGGGGCCACCCTCACCGTCCAGAACGGCCGCTTCACCGACGGCCTCGGCCGCGAAGTGGTGCTCCGCGGCTACAACGTCTCCGGCGAGACGAAGCTGGCGGAGAACAAGGGCCTGCCGTTCGCCTCCGTTGCCGACGCCAAGAAGTCCGCGACCGCGCTGCGCGCCCTCGGCGGCGGCAACACGGTCCGCTTCCTGCTCTCCTGGGCGTATGCCGAGCCCGTGCGCGGCCAGGTGGACGCCGCGTATCTCGCCGCTGCCACCGGTCAGATACGCGCGTTCCTCGACGCCGGGATCCGTGTGTACCCGGACTTCCACCAGGACCTCTACTCGCGCCACCTCTTCGACCCGGACAGCTGGTACACCGGCGACGGAGCGCCCAAGTGGGCCGTCGACGCCGGGGACTACCCGGACGAGTACTGCGGAATCTGCCCCTTCTGGGGCCAGAACATCACGCAGAACGAGGCCGTGAAGCAGGCGTCCTACGACTTCTGGCACAACGAGCACGGACTCCAGGACGCCTTCCTCACCACCGCCCAGAAGACCATGGCGTACGTCGAACAGAACCTGACCGACGACCAGTTCGGGGGCGTCATCGGCTTCGACCCGTACAACGAACCCCACGCCGGCACCTACGACTCCGGGCAGACCAGCCGCACGTGGGAGAAGAACGTCCTGTGGCCGTTCTACGAGAAGTTCCGTGCCCGCATGGACGCGGCCGGCTGGCAGGACAAGCCCGCCTTCGTCGAACCGAATCTCTTCTGGAACGCCAACATCGACTTCCAGAAACAGGAGGGCGGCCTCCTCGACGCGGGCAAGCTCGGGCCGGACTACGTCTTCAACACCCACTTCTACGACCAGAAGGCGATCTCGGGCATCTTCATGCCGGGCAAGGCGGGTGACGGCCAGTACGCCACCGACTTCGCAACGGTGCGCGACCGTGCCGCGGCGGGCGGCACGGCGGGGATCGTCAGCGAGTTCGGCCACCCGCTGGCGGGGACCGTCTCCGACAAGGCCCCGACCGTCCTCAAGGCGATGTATCAGGCCCTCGACTCCCGTGTGCCGGGCGCCCGTTGGTGGTCCCGGCCCGCGCAGTCCGGTCCGGTCCTCTCCGGTTCGCAGTGGCAGTGGGACATCTACAACGGCCGCCACCGCGAGCTGATGAACGGCAACCCCGACAAGGTGCTCACCCACGGCGACGCCTGGAACGACGAGGACCTCTCCGCCGTACGCCTCGACGACTCCGGCAAGGCCGTACTGCGCCAGGACGCCCGGCTCCTCGACCGCGTCTACCCGAGCGCCACGGCGGGCAGCACCGTCGCGTTCACCTACGAGGACCGCTCCCGTGACGGCTCCACGACCCTGACGTGGAACCCGGTGCCCGACTCGCTCCCGCGCGTGAAGCAGCTGGTGGGCTCGGGCCAGTACGCCCTGCTCGTGTGGCGCTCCGACGGCGGCTCGGCACCCACCGAACTGCACCTGCCCGCGTCCTTCCCGAACTCGTCCACCACCGTGGTCTCCGATCTCGGTACGACGGCGGCCCCGCCCTCGTACACGAGGACCACCCCGGTCGCGGTCGCGAACGAGCCGGGCGGCACGGGCAGTCGTCGGCTGCTCCTGACCGCCGCCGACTCGGGCACGCACTACGCGCTCGTCACCAACGGTGCGACGGCTCCGTCCGCGGAGCTGCTGAGTGCCGCGCGGACGGAGCTGGCGAACTGGGCCGCTACGAAGGTCAGTTAGCGGACGGGCCGGTCCAGTCCGCGCGGACCTGGGCCAGGCGTACGCGCTGAGGGTGGTCGCCGACCGCCACGGACGCCGTCTTCCGCCCGGTGGCGAAGTCGATGGCCGTGACCCGGTCGGAGCCGCTCTCGGAGATGACACAGGACTTGCCGTCACCGCTGACGGTGGCCCAGTAGGGCTTCGAGGCGGTGACGAGCGGGCCCTCCTGGAGGGAGGAGCGATCGACGACGGTCGCGTAGTCGTCCATCGTCCCGGCGATGCACAGCTTGTCGCCGGCGGGGCTCATCGACATGCCGTGGTGGCGCGAGTCGTTGACCCAGGTCGTGCGGTCCTCGCTCGTCGCCGGGTTCTTCGGGAGTGTCTTCACGCGGGTGATCTTGTCGCTCGCGACGTCGTACTCGACGAAGCCGTTGAAGAACGAGACCTGGAAGTAGAGCTTCGATTCGTCCGGAGTGAAGGCGACCGGGCGGACGGCGTCGGACAGGTCCTTGCGGCCGAAGGCGTCGAGCCGTTCGCGCATGTCGATGACCTTGACCGGCTCGTACGTGTTCGCGTCGACGACGGTGATCTTGCGGTCGCCCTTCGTCCAGTCCAGCCACGGGGCGTCGGTTGCGGTGTTCACGTCCCCGATCGACATGTTCCACAGGTACTTGCCGTCCTGGGAGAAGACGTTCTCGTGCGGCTTGTCGCCGGTCTTGAACGAACCGAGCTGCTTGCCGGTGGCGATGTCGAGGACGTGCACGGTGTTGGAGATCGAGGCCGACACGGCGACCCGCTTGCCGTCGGGGGAGACCGCCATGTGGTCGGAACGGTAACCCGACACCGGGAAGCGCCAGTTGATCTTCCCCGTCGCGAGGTCGATCGACACGACATCGGCGAAGCTGGGCCGGGAGACCACCATCGCCGACCCGTCGGGCGTCGAGTACATGTCGTCGACGAACTGGTCGTGACCCTCCCCGACGCCGTTGCGGATGGCCATGAAGTAGATCCACTTGATCGGGTCGGCGTTGATCTCCGCCATCCGCTGTTCCTTGTCCGGGATGACGTTGATCCGGCCGATCTTCGCGAGGTCGCCGCCCGACTTGATGACGTCGGCGGTGCCGTCCCAGTTGTTGCCGACGAACATCACCTCGCGCAGGTCCGCGGAGGCGTCCTGGGTGCCGTCGGAGGCGTTCGGTGTGCCGGCCGTGGCCGCCGCCGGTCCGGCGACGATCAGGGCGAGGGCGGCCGCGAGCGGCCCTACGTGCCGGGCTTTGAAGGCAGACATGACCTTCTCCTCATTGGTGGGAGCATGACAAGCTGAGATCTGAATACGTTGGCGTTCAGACTTACTTACTGGAAAGTAAGGAGTGGGTGCCGCTCTCCACAAGACGTCGGACACGACAAAATTGGCCATCTGAGCGACAAGAGTGATGAGGGAGGGGTCAGTGGCGGGCAGGATCAAAGCGCCGACCGGCCGTTATGGTGGCAAGTCCGCCGAGGAGCGGCAGGCTGAGCGACGTCGGCGGTTTCTGGACGCCGCGCTCCAGCTCTTCGGCGACAGCCCCGGCTACCGCGCCACGACCGTGGCCGCCCTGAGCGAGGCCGCCGGGCTGTCGACCCGCCAGTTCTACGAGGAGTTCCGCTCCCTCGAGGACGTACTCGCCGCCCTCCACCTCCAGGTCAACGACTGGGCGGAAGAAGCCGCTCTGGCCGGACTCGGCGACATGAACGGACAGCCGATCGCGGAGCGTGCCACGGCCGCCTTCCGTGCCTACGCCGCCAACGTCACCGGCGACCCGCGGCGCCTGCGCATCACCTTCGTCGAGATCATCGGTGTCAGCCCCCGCCTCGAGAGACAGCGGCTGGCCCGCCGCTCCCGCTGGATCGACTTCATCTGCGCCGAGGCCGCGGCCGCCGTCCAGCGCGGCGAGGCGGCGCCCCGCGACTACCGCGTCGCCGCCGCGGCCTTCATCGGCAGCGTCAACGGCCTGCTGCACGACTGGAGTTCGGGCTGGGTAGAGGCGAGTCTCGACGAGGTGGTCGACGAACTCGTCCAACTGCTCCTGGGCATTCTGCGCCCGGCGGGGTGGTCCCCGGCGGACACGTAGCTCCGCCTCGCTGTGCCCGAGTGGGGTGGCCCGAGGGTCACCAACGGAGCAGCATCGCTGTGGCGACGGCGGCCCCGGCCGGGTCCAGCACCGTTCTGCCGTCTTCGATGTCCCACAACGTGTTCTGCAGGACGCGACCGAGTGTCCAGCCGGACGCCCGCCGCCGGTCCAGGCCGAGTGCCTCGGTCAGCTGGTCGAAGCGGCGGAGCACCGTGCCTGTCACGTCGCCGGAGGCCACTACCGACTCCCACCGGCTGTCGAGTGCCGGCCACAGGTCGAACCCGGGGTCGCCGGCCAGTGGTTCCGGGTCGATGGCGAGCCAGGGCTCCCGTTGCCCGGCCAGGATGTTGTCGTAGTGCAGATCCCAGTGCAGCAGCTGGTCGCCGGCCTCGCCGGTCAGGTCGGCCACGGCCGACGCACAGGTGCGCAGCAGCCGTTGCTCGACGGGGTCGCGCAGCGCCGGTACGGCGCGCGGCGCCTGGCCGAGCATGGCGGCGGCGATGTCCGCGAGCCGCCGCACGCCCTGCGGGGCGGGCACCGCTACCAGGCGTGCCATCAGCTCGGCGAGGATCCGCGTCGCGGCGGTGTCGTCGGTCACCGACGCCAGCGACCGGGTCGCGTCCAGCCGTTCCAGGAGCATGGTGCCGGTGTCCGGGTCGTGGTCGAGCAACCGCACCGCACCGTTTCCGTTCCATGCCCGCAGACCGCGCGCGGCGTCGGCGCTGTCCTCGGTGACCTGCTGGAGTTTCAGCACCGCGGGCGTACCGTCGGCGCGGGTCACCGGAAGCACCAGCGAGGCCATGCCGTGCCCGGCGGGGCCGTCCAGCCGCAGTGCCCAGCGGTCCAGGCAGCCGGCCGCCAGCCCCGGGAGCGCGGCGATCCACGCACGGCCGGACGCGCCGCTCCCGCTGTACGAAGCGGCGAACGCGTCGGGCACCTCGACCCGAATCGACCTGCTCATGTCGCGTATCCCGCGTCAAGCATGACAGCACCCTACTCGTACACGATCACGGAAACGATCAGTGCAACCGCAGTGGTGAAGAGGGCGACCCCGAACAGGAACCAGCCGATGAGCCGCTGCCGCAGCGTGCGATACCTCTCCTGATACTCGGCCCGCAGTTCTTCGCCGCGTCGTGCGGTGCGTCGCCAGGAAAGTCGGGTGAGCGCGAGGTACTCCTGCGCGTAGCGCTCCTCGATCTCCTCGCGCTGGGAGTCGCTGAGCCACTCGAACCGCCGGGTGAAACGGCCGGCTTGGGCACGGCCCTCGCCGCGGGTGGCCTCGATCAGCAGATGGCCTTCGATCTCGTTGATCAGGGCGTTCGCGTCCAGCGGCCGCTCGTCCATCGCGGTCACCGCAGGGCCGCCCTCTCCGCGGAGTCCAACTCCGCCTCGGCGGCGCCGACTTCGGGTCGGTGGAGGTCGAACGCCGGGGATTCGCTGCGAATACGCGGCATGGTGAGGAAGTTGTGCCGCGGCGGCGGGCAGGACGTCGCCCACTCCAGCGAACGGCCGTAGCCCCACGGGTCGTCGACCTCGACCTTCTTGCCGTACTTGGCGGTCTTCCACACGTTGTAGAAGAACGGCAGCAGGGACAGACCAAGGAGGAAGGAGAAAATGGTCGAGACGGTATTGAGGACGGTCAGGCCCTCCACCGCCAGGTAGTCGGGAATCCGGCGCTGCATTCCGTTGGTGCCCAGCCAGTGCTGGACGAGGAAGGTGCCGTGGAAGCCGATGAACAGCGTCCAGAAGGTGATCTTGCCGAGTCGTTCGTCGAG
>NZ_VCHX02000063.1 GCF_005768555.2 Streptomyces sporangiiformans | reverse complement strand
GTGGCGGGCAGGTTCTCGCAGTCGGTGCCCTCCTCCGCGTAGAGGTAGGGGACCGCGTCCAGCCGGAACCCGTCGATCCCCAGGTCCAGCCAGAACCGCAGGGCGGAGATGATCTCTTCCTGGACGGCCGGGTTCTCGAAGTTGAGGTCCGGCTGGTGGGAGAAGAAGCGGTGCCAGTAGTACTGCTTGCGGACCGGGTCGAAGGTCCAGTTGGAGGCTTCGGTGTCGACGAAGATGATCCGGGCGTCCTGGTACTGCTTGTCGTCGTCGGCCCATACGTAGTAGTCGCCGTAGGGGCCGTCGGGATCGTTGCGGGAAGCCTGGAACCACGGGTGCTGGTCGCTGGTGTGGTTCATGACGAAGTCGATGATCACGCGCATGCCGCGCTGGTGGGCGGCGTCCACGAACTCCACGAAGTCGGCGAGGTCGCCGAACTCGGGCAGGACGGCGGTGTAGTCGGAGACGTCGTAGCCGCCGTCGCGCAGGGGGGATTTGAAGAACGGCGGCAGCCACAGGCAGTCGATGCCGAGCCATTGCAGGTAGTCGAGCTTGGCCGTCAGCCCTTTGAGGTCGCCGATGCCGTCGCCGTTGCTGTCCTGGAAGGAGCGGACGAGGACTTCGTAGAACACGGCGCGTTTGAACCACTCGGGGTCGCGGTCTTTCGCGGGGGTGTCTTCGAAGGTGTCCGGGACGGGCTCGTTGACGATCATGATGTGGGTGACCCTCCGGTTGGCGGTGAGGACGGTCGCAGGACGGTCAGGATGTGCGCGGGCTGTTGGCCGGGTTCGAGCCGCACATAGTTGGTCCTGCCCCAGTGGTAGGTGGCGCCGGTGAGCTCGTCGCGCACCGGGACGGACTCGTGCCACTCCAGGCCGAGTCGTGGCATGTCCAACGAGACCGTGGCCTCCTGGGTGTGGTGCGGGTCGAGGTTGACCACCACCACAACCGTGTTCGAGCCGCTGCGCTTCGAGTACGCGATGACCGCGTCCTTGTCCGCGTGATGGAAGTGCAGGTCCCGCAGTTGCCTCAGGGCCGGGCTGCGCCGCCGGATCGTATTGAGTTCGGCTATCAGGGGACTGATGCTACGACCCTCGCGTTCGGCCGACTCCCAGTTCCGTGGCCGTAGTTGGTACTTCTCCGAATGCAGGTACTCTTCGCTGCCCGCCCGCAGAGGGGTGTTCTCACACAGCTCGAACCCGCTGTAGACACCCCAGGTCGGCGACAGCGTCGCGGCCAGCACCGCCCGCAACTCGAACGCCGGCCGCCC
>NZ_VCHX02000062.1 GCF_005768555.2 Streptomyces sporangiiformans | reverse complement strand
GTGGCGGGCAGGTTCTCGCAGTCGGTGCCCTCCTCCGCGTAGAGGTAGGGGACCGCGTCCAGCCGGAACCCGTCGATCCCCAGATCCAGCCAGAATCTGAGCGCTGCCAGCACCTCCTCCTGCACCGCGGGGTTCTCGAAGTTGAGGTCCGGCTGATGCGAGAAGAACCGGTGGAAGTAGTACTGCTCGCGGACCGGGTCGAAGGTCCAGTTGGAGACCTCGGTGTCGACGAAGATGATCCGGGCGTCCTGGTACTGCTTGTCGTCGTCCGCCCACATGTAGTAATCGCCGTACGGCCCGTCGGGGTTCTTCCGCGACTCCTGGAACCACGGATGCTCATCGCTGGTGTGGTTCATGACGAAGTCGATGATCACGCGCATGCCGCGCTGGTGGGCGGCGTCCACGAACTCCACGAAGTCGGCGAGGTCGCCGAACTCGGGCAGGACGGCGGTGTAGTCGGAGACGTCGTAGCCGCCGTCGCGCAGCGGGGACTTGAAGAACGGCGGCAGCCACAGGCAGTCGACGCCGAGCCATTGCAGGTAGTCGAGCTTGGCCGTCAGCCCCTTGAGGTCGCCGATGCCGTCGCCGTCGCTGTCCTGGAAGGAGCGGACGAGGACTTCGTAGAACACGGCGCGTTTGAACCACTCGGGGTCGCGGTCTTTCGCGGGGGTGTCTTCGAAGGTGTCCGGGACGGGCTCGTTGACGATCATGATGTGGGTGACCCTCCGATCGGTGAGGACGGTCGCAGGACGCATATGTGTGCCGGCGCGCGGCCCGGCTCGAGCCGCACATAGGTGGTCCTGCCCCAGTGGTAGGTGGCGCCGGTGAGCTCGTCGCGCACCGGAACGGACTCGTGCCAGTCGAGCCCCAGTTGTGGCATGTCCAGGCAGACCGTGGCCTCCTGGGTGTGGTGCGGGTCGAGGTTGACCACCACCACGACCGTGTTCGAGCCGCTGCGCTTGGAGTACGCGATGACCGCGTCCTTGTCCGTGGGATGGAAGTGCAGGTCCCGCAATTGCTGGAGCGCGGGGTTGTGGCGCCGTGTCCGGTTGAGCCGGGATATGAGCGGCGCTATGGACCGACCCTCGCGTTCGGCCGACTCCCAGTTCCGTGGCCGTAGTTGGTACTTCTCCGAGTGCAGGTACTCTTCGCTGCCCGCCCGCAGCGGGGTGTTCTCGCACAGCTCGAACCCGCTGTAGACACCCCAGGTCGGCGACAGCGTCGCGGCCAGCACCGCCCGCAACTCGAACGCCGGCCGCCC
>NZ_VCHX02000079.1 GCF_005768555.2 Streptomyces sporangiiformans | reverse complement strand
ACGACATCCACGAAGCCTTCCTCGGCCTCGCCATCTGCCTGATCACCCACCGCCACGTCCAACGGCTTTGTTAGGGCCTCTAAACCACATGGGCCTTCCGTTCGGTGACGCGCGCTTTGGGTCGGACCTGCAAGAGACCTCTTCAGCTGAGCAGACTCTCGAGCAGACCACCCGTTTCTGCCGTCCAGTTCTTCGGACCGCTGAAGCCATCAGAAGTGGCGTCCAATGCAGGTGCAAGATCACGGTCCAGGTCTGCGCTGATCTGGTCGGACATCATTCGGGAGGTGGTTGGCGCTGCGAGACATAGAGCGCTGTGAGCAGCGCAAAGACCGGGGCTACGAACGACGCTGCTTCGGCTGTGGTGGCCTTGCCGACTAGAACGAGGGCAGCACCAATGCTTAGTGCGATCACGGCCACAAGGAGCGCCCACCAGGGGATACGCTGGTTCATAGGTCATGCCTCTCTGCATAACAGCCGGATGGGTAGGGGCCTTGCGAATGCCTCGGGTTGCAGTGCTTTGGCCGGCAGCAACTCCGAGGCTTTCGTGATTTACATGGTCAGTGAGCCTCATGGCGCTCCATAGACGCCATCGGGCGGAGGGTCGTAGCCGCTCCAACCTTCGTAGCTCGAAGTGGGAGTGGGTGACTCGCCAACCACCCACCAATCGTCGGTGTCGGCGTCGGTGTGCTCGGCTGCGGCATCGGCGATCACGTTGGATGCCTCCGGTGCCGTGGGTGTGTGCAGGACCGTGAACCGCCGGAGTTCTCGCGTCGTGCGGCGGAAGCCCAGCAAGGACGAACGGAGCTCGCGGAGCTTGGCCCAAAGGTTGGGCGCCTCGGCCAGGACTGAAGCCTGTTCAGCCAGATAGTCCTCGCGCTCCTGACATGGAATCCACACGGCCAGGATGCGCAGTATCCCGAGACCAGGGGTCGCCCAGCGAGCCCTCTCCCATTGCCTGTCCTTAGGAGACAAACTCATCATTCGCCACCTCCCGCAACGTGCGGGCGGGGCACCAGGCCAGGGCGGGGTGTGGTGCCGTTCAAGGGACGGCTCGCGGTCCGCTGAGCAAGTAGGAGACGGACCTCCTCGGCTCCGTCTCGAGTGAACCGGTAGTAGCGCCGCCGTGGGCGGCCTTCAGCCTCGGCCGTCTCGTCGTCCTCCCAGTACCGCTCAACCCACCCTTGATTGAGCAGGCGAATGAGAATGGGCAGGAGGGTGCCGTTGGGCAGATTGGTGTGCTGGGTAAGCTCACGCGCCCAAGTGGGGTTGTCGGGCTTGGTGAGCATGAAGCGCAGCACCTTCTCAGCATGCGGTGTCATCTGAAAGTCGCTCACCTCCCCAATCTACCTAGGTAGATTGGGGACAGTCCAGTGGCGGGCAGTTGAGGGGAGCTACTCAACTGCCATAGATCCGCAGCTGACCTCTACGGTCAGGCGCGGTTAGTACTCCAGCAGTACTTCGTGGCTTGACCTGGGGAAACGTCGAGCGGTGGGAGTGTAGCGGGCGGGAAGTCGTCACGGATGGCTTCTGCCCGCACGCCCCTCGAAGGAGTGCCCCCGATGGCAAGGTCGCCCCGGGCCTGGGAAGCCTCCGGTCGTGATCACCGAACAGGCAGCCGAGACCTGGGACCGCGACCTGGACCACCTCTTCACCACCATCGGGCGCCACTTCGGCCGTGTCGAACCCCGCCGCCGGATGCGGGACTACGTGCGCGCACTGCTCGCCCCGGTGGCCCGAAAAAACAGCTGGCAACTTGCCGAACACGCTGGCCACGCCACCCCAGACGGACTGCAGCACCTGCTCTCCCGAGCCCGCTGGAACCCCGACGACATCCGCGACGACCTGCAGACCTACGTCGCCGAACACCTTGGCCGCCCCGACGGGGTACTGATCATCGACGACACCGGGTTCCTGAAGAAGGGCACTACATCCGCCGGAGTCCAACGGCAGTACTCCGGCACCGCCGGCCGTACCGAGAACTGCCAGATCGGCGTCTTCGCCGCCTACACCAGCGCGGCCGGCCGCGCCCTGGTGGACCGGGAGCTCTACCTGCCCAAGTCCTGGACGGACGACCGTGACCGCTGCCGCGCCGCCAAGGTCCCCGACGAGCGGGAGTTCGCCACCAAGAACACTCTCGCGGCGACGATCGTCCGCAGGGCGCTGGCCTCGCCGCTGCCGGTCGCCTGGGTCACGGCGGACGCCGCCTACGGACAGGACAACCGCTTCCGCCGGATGCTGGAAACATCCGGCGTCGGCTACGTCCTCGCCGTCCCCAAGTCCCAGTTCTCCCTGGCCGGCCCACGCATCGACAAGGCCTTCGAGCAGGCCCCCGACCAGGCATCGGAACGCCGTTCCTGCGGCGCGGGCGCAAAGGGACAGCGCGAATACGACTGGGCCGCCGTCCAGTTGCGCCCAGTGTCCGAGTACGACCACCAGGACGGCGTGTTGATCCGTCGACGGTGGGCGCTGGCACGGCGCAGCTTGAGTCGGCCGGACGAGATCGCCTACTACCTCGGCTACGCACCGCTGGATGTCGGCGTGGACGAACTGGTGCGCGTCGCCGGCGCCCGGTGGGCGATCGAAGAGTGCTTCCAGGCAGCGAAGAACGAGTGCGGCCTGGACGAGTACGAAGTCCGCCGCTACGTCAGCTGGTACCGCCACATCACCCTGGCCATGCTCGCCCACACCTTCCTCGCTGCGATGAGCGCGCGAGCAGCCGGAAAAGGGGATCCACCGGTGAGGATGCCGTGGTCATCGAGCTCACCGTGGCAGAAGTGCGGCGACTCCTGGCAGCTCACACACCCCGAGACCTTCACACCCTCACCCACGCGTTGAGCTGGTCGCACTGGCGCCGACGACGCCAAGCGGTGGCCCGCCGCTGCCACTACCGACGTCGGGGGCACTCCTTCGAGGGGCGTGCGGGCAGAAGCCGTCCGTGACGACTTCCCGCCCGCTACACTCCCACCGCTCGACGTTTCCCCAGGTCAAGCCACGAAGTACTGCTGGAGTATTAGCATGCGAAACGCCTCGCCCCCGGCAGCTGGAATGCCAGGGACGAGGTTTTCACGGTTTGCTGGTTCAGGCGTTGACGCGTTCGATCTCGATCGCGAGAACGCCCAGGGCTTCCTTCTCGGGGCCGTAGATGCGGCGAATGTTCGTCAGCTGCTGCTCGCGCGGGGAGTCGGGGTTGACGTTCGCCGGGCCCTCGGTGTCGAGCATCTCCTCGAAGGAGGTGTAGCGGGCCACGCGGATGACGCGGACCAGGCATTCGTCCTTGCCGCAGGCGAACTTGATGTGCTGGCCGGCGGCGAGGTTGCGCAGATTGGTGTACTGGACGCGGACCTCGATCTTCTTGCGGCCGGTGGCCACCAGGTCGAAGTAGCGGCGGAACAGGTTCATGTGCCGGGCCCGGGGCTGGGCGGGGGCTGCGGTGTGACGGGTCATGAGGCGGTCTACCCACTTTCCGGAGGTTGGCCGGGACCCCGGCGCTGGGCGCCGCCGACGGCTGCACGACAGTGACCAGGGGGCCGTGCCATCCACGGTGCAGGCCCTCGTTTCGTACCGGGCGGAGTCAGCCCTGAGAGGGCTGCTGGTAAGAGGCCGCCGCGATCCAGGCAGCGGCCGCGACCTTGAACAGTTCGAAAGCGATGCCGTACTGCCCCAGCACGACGAAGACCAACCCAGCCGTGCAGGCGGCCGTGCCGCCACAGAACAGACCCGCGCGACAGTGGTTGCGGATCCAGCGGGCCGCATCCCGACGCTTCTGCCGACGTCGCTGATGGCGCATCTGCCGCACTCGGCGGCGCTGAAGGGCCAGCTCTGACTCCGCGTCCTCGATCATCTCGTCGAAGGTGACCCGGAACTGGTAGGGCAGGCTGTCGCCCTGGCTGTCGGGAAGGGGAATCCTGATCGTGGAACTGGTCTCTTGGTCGCAGTTCCCGTCGCTCGTGGTGTGGCAGCCGAGTCGAGTGGACAGTGCGGGAGCAGGGGGTGTCTGAAGCCGCGTCATTTTTTTCGCCATGCGCACCATCCTGTTCACGGCAAGTGTCTGACCTGCGCAAACGGAACAGGGTCGGTGGCGACAGAACATTGGGGCGTCGTGACCTGGGCGTTCTGTTTCGTTCGACTTCGTTCCGGCGCTACCGTTCCCTCATCGGCGCGGGCGAGGGGGACCGTTATGGCGGACGAGACGCGGTACACGCAGGAACGCCAGGCTTGGGGCTCCCTGGGGACGGGCATGGGCGAGATCAGATACAACCCGGTCGCCCGCCTTGCATCGGGTCAACTGGTGCCGCTGGGAGATATGCCGGACGACATGGCGCACGAGCAGTCGTGGGACGACACGGCATATAGGCAGGCGTGCACGCAGCTGAGCGCGCAGCTGCGCGAGCTGCGCCGGCAGGTTGGACGGCCCTCACTGGACCGCATCGTCACGTGGGGCAAAAAGAAGATGCCTGACGGCCCGTCGATGTCCAAGTCGACCGTCAGCGACATCCTGTCAGGCAAGCGCGCCCCAGCTTCCCTTGACCGTCTGCTGTGGCTGGTGCAGGCGCTGATGAACTTCCAGGATGGCCGGGAAGTCGAGCCGCCCAAGCACCACAACCCCGCCCTCTTCAGCACCTGGCGCCAACTTTGGGACATCGTTGAGGACGGCCGCGCTGCTCAGCGCGCGCCCAAGACGGCCCCTTCCGAACCACCTCCTGCCCTGGGCGGCTCGGTGCCGCACCCTTTCGACAGCAGCGGTCGCGGCGGGGGCGGTGGCTATCCCTCGGAGTTCCTCCCAAAGGAGAGCGACCAGTAATCCGCAGCGTGAAGCAGCAGGCCCGGGCCACCGGGCAGCGGGCCCCCGTTGCGCAGGACCTGCACGGGGCCGCGGCACCACGGCGAGCAGAACTCCCGGGGCCGGCGGGCCGGTTCGGCGACGTCATTAGGTCCAATGGGGGCAACCGGGCGGGCACCTCCGAGAGACGGAGAAGCACTGGGGTATCCCGGCCAAGGTGACCGGCAGGTCGCTACGCCAGTCGCTGTCCCTGGACGGGAAGCTGGGCCAGGAGGCCCTGGACGAGTACCTCGACCGCGTGCTGTGCCAGTAAGAATCACGCCCTCAGCCACAAGGCGGACATCAGTTTGGTCACGACGGCCGCCACAGCCCGAGGATGTCGATCCCCCGCGTCAGGTCCTTGCGGTACAGCAGCGCCACCCCCAGCACGCCGACACTCGCGATGAGAACAGTCGTCACCGGATCCGACAGCGCAGGAACCCAGCGCCAACCGCCCCAACCCCGATGACCACAGCAAGGAACGCAAGGCGAAGCGCCTACCAGTCCCGCCCGGCCGAGTATTCGGTCAGCTTCTCTTCATCGAGGAGCGCGCCGAGTCGTCCGTCGGCGTAACGGTCGGCGACATCGTCCAGGAGGACGACGAGCGCGGGGAGCGCCTGGTTCCCTTCCACGTCGATCCGGGCCTCGGCTGCGTCCAGGCACTTCACGACGCGCCGCACGTGTGCCCGCACCACCTTCACGCGGCCGCCGCGGCGGGGCAGGCTTCGAAGGCCGTTCGATCTCAACGGATAAACGACAAGTTTTCGGTGGCTCGGCCGATTCGGGATCACGCGCCAACGCACGCACAGCGGTGCCTGTCGCCAGGAGCTGAACAACAACTGGATGAAGCTGATCGCGAACCCATCGTCCTCGGCGACGACACGGACCGGCGTGGCAGCGAAGTCGGGGACCGCGTCGAGGAACGACGCCAGCACCGCGCGGGTCTCCTCAACGCCGGTGGTGGTTCCGTCGGCGGCGTGGGAGCGGAAGTCCGGCGCGTACAGGGCGAACAGGGCGTCGAGATCACGCAGGTTGACGCGCCTGAGGTACTCATCCGCAAGCCAGTGCACGTCGGCGGTGGACGTTGGGATTTCGACGTTCGAGGAAGACATGTGCTTCTCCAATATGGATGGACGGAGCGGCTCCGCCCCAGTGACGGACCGTGGAATCGGATCGAACAAGCGGGAGGATGGCCCGCATACCGGGGTAACCGAGACGCTGGGCCATCTGCGCATACCGGCCCGCCAGGACCGGAAGCGACGGGGTTTGTCAGGCCGAGTGGGTGGGGTAGTCGGTGTAGCCGGCCTCGCCGCCGCCGTAGAAGGTGGCGGGGTCGGGGGCGTTCAGCGGCGCGCTGGTGCGTACGCGCTCGACCAGGTCGGGGTTGGCCAGTGCCATCACGCCGACGGTGACGATGTCGGCCAGGCCGTCTTCGATGTCCTTCGCGCGGGTGGCGATGTCGGTGCCGGCCCGGTTGAGAACCAAGGTGCTCGGCCACAGCTTGCGCAGGGTGTGCAGGAGTTCCTCGTCGCCGCCGTGGCCGATGTGCAGGTAGGCGAGGTCGAGCGGGGCGAGGGCGCGCACGAGCGCCGGGTACAGCTCGTGGGTGTCGCTCTCCGCGATGTCGTTGAACGGGTTGCCGGGAGAGATCCGGAAGCCGGTGCGGCCGGCGCCGATCTCGTCCGCCACGGCGGTGGCGACCTCGACGGCGAAGCGGATGCGGTTGTCGAGGGAGCCGCCGTAGCGGTCGGTGCGCTGGTTGGTGTTGTCGGCGACGCGGCGGCCTCCCATCGGGCTGACCACGGGCGGCTTCTACAAACAGTTCCCCTCCAAGGAGGCCCTGATCGCCGAGGCTGCCCAAGCCGCTTTCGGGGACCTCGACCTACTCCTGGCTTCGTTCGATACGGCCCACGGCGATCACGAAACCGCGCGCGGCGCCCTCGTCGACTTCTACCTGTCGGCCGAGCACCGTGACCAGCCCGGCACCGGTTGCCCCACCGCGGGATTCGCTGGGGACATGGCGCGCGAGTCCACAGCTGGGGAGGTGCGCGAAACGTACGCAGCCGGGGTCGAGGAATTCGCCGCGTGGATGTCTACCGACGCCAACGACGGCCTTCCCATGGTGGCCACTCTGGTCGGCGCGATCCTCCTCGCCCGGGCCACGGCGGGCACAGACCTGTCGGAGAAGATCCTGGAGTCGACCCACAAAGCCCTGACCGCACCACACGGGCCTTGACCCGGATCGGGACGCGGCTGTGCGACTGGGATCCGGCGGTCTCTCGTCACCTACACTAACGGAGACATCTGGCGCTCCCCCGCCATCCGGCTATCTGGCACTGCACGCGTCCGCAGCTCAACACGTAGAACTTGACAGGGAACACACCCGGTCGGTGTAGAGCTTGGTCGTCAGCTGGCCGCCGCAGCAGCCCGCACCAGAACGTGTCGTGCTCGTGCCGACGGCGGAAGGCGTCCAGCTCGATCGCCTCCAAAGGCAGCATCAACGGCTCCTCCGAGTCCGCACTGCCCAGGACCGCCGTCTGAATCTGCCGCTTGTCACCCTGCACGAACCCCCACCTTTCGTCCCAACTCATGGTGTCACTACGGGTGTTGCACCACAGCCGATCGTTGCGTTCAAGCCGTCGTGCGGCCGTGCGAGCATGAGTGGCCGTGATCAAGGCGCAGACGGGCACCGAGGAGCCAGCGTGAGACAGAACGTCGGATTGCCCTTGGCGGCTCTGGCGCTGTTGACCGCGTGCGGGTGTTCCGCGGGAGACACCCATCCCTGCACACTGAGGGACGCGCCCGCCGGGATCCGGGTCAAGGTCCCCCCGGAACTGGCGAACAGGGTGGCCGACGCAACCCTTACGGCCTGCTGGGACGGCAGATGCCGAAAGAGCGCGCTGCAGCTGCGGGAGACTTGGTCGGAAGAGCCGGCGGCCCCAGGCAACCCCGTGATGACCACGGAATCCGCTACCACCACAGAAAGCCCGGCAGCGAGGACACCACAAGCCCCCGAGTCCTTTCTCCGGTCTGGCTTCGCGGTCGTACGTGACCTCCCAGGAAAGCCGATACACGTCACGCTGGTCCTCAAGAACTAGCAGGGCGCCACCGTGCTCGACCGACAGATCAGTAACCACCCCGAAGCCCACCTATCCCAACGGCCGCAACTGCTCGCCGGGCGGCCACCAGGCGCGCCTGACGATCACGGGAGAGGGCTCGCTGATCCCACGCTGACCCTGCGCTCCGCAACCGATTTGGGCTGGCGAGGCGCTGGGGCCACCCGCGTCTCCAAGGTGTGGGACAGCAGCCGCTGTCCCGTGGCAGCGTGGCTGTCGGATGGTCCCAGCGCTCCGGCGTCCAGCCTGCTGGGTACGTTTCTGTGTACCCCGCTGGGTACCTTCACGCGAACGCCGCCATCGCCCCCTGAAACGGGACCGTCGCCACGGGGGAAGCGACGGGCCCGGCCCCCACGGTCCCACAGCCGACCGACGCGCGCGGTCCGACCAGCCGAAGAACTGAGCCGACGTCATGCGTCGGCGAACTCCTTGAGCATCTCCTCCAGGTCGGCCAGCGTGTCGGCGGCTGGCGTTCCGGAGCGCGCCTGGCGGATGGCGACTCCCCCACAGCAGCGCTAGACGCGTCAGGAGGCAGATGCGCCCTGACGGACAGGGACGGAACGGGCGGCAGCAACGGCGCCACGCGCTCCCACAAGTCGTCTGGCACAAGATCAGCACGCACCCGCACAGCCTGCCGACCAAGATCGCCAGCCGCAAGATCGCGGGCTTAACTCAGTTTGCAGCGGTCAGTTAATCGCTTGGGTCCGAAATGGCGTTCGGATACGGTGCCCGGATGGCTTCTCAGCGTGCCCTGCTGCCGCGCTCGACACCGGCCGCCTCGGGGATGTCGTCCCGTTCCATCGCCGCGCTGCTGGATCGGCTAGCACAATCCGTCGAGTGTCACTCCCTCATGGTCGTACACCACGGCCACGTCGTCGCCGAAGGCTGGTGGGCGCCGTACTCGGCCGAACGCCCGCACCTTCTCTACTCGCTGACCAAGTCGTTCACCTCGGTCGCCGTGGGGTTCGCGATCGCCGACGGGCTGCTCTCACTGGACGATCGGGTGGTGCACGTGTTGCCCGACCACGTCCCGGCCGACATCGCGGAGCAGGGAAGCCGCATCACCGTTCACCACCTGCTGTCCATGACAGCCGGGCACCTCACGGACAGCCTCGCCGAAGCCTGGGAGCTGGAACCCGACGACTTGGTGAAGGGCTTCCTGTGCCTGCCGTTTGCCGTGGCCGAGGGAACGCGGCATACCTACGACAACTCAACCACCTTCATCCTGGCCCGGATGGTGGAACGGGTCACGGGTCGCGGTCTCCCGGAGTTCCTCGACGAGCGCCTCTTCAAGCCGATGGGCGTCGACCACGCCGAATGGGACCGGGTGAAGAGCGGTGCCGCCTTCGGATTCCACGGACTGCACCTCACGACCGAGGCCATCGCCGCCTTCGGTGAGTTGCTCCTGCGCGGAGGCATGTGGGGCGACCGGCGGCTCGTCCCGCGCGAATGGTTGGAGCTCGCGACCAGACGGCACATCGACTGCGTGCCGTTCAAGGAGGGAGCGGACGACGCCGATTTCTCCTGCGGATACGGCTACCAGTTCTGGATGTCGCGTCACGGGTACCACGGTCATGGCTCCTTCGGACAGCAGTGTGTGGTCGTCCCGTCGCACGATCTCGTGGTCGCCGTGACCGCCCAAGGGGAGTCTCAGGAGGTGCTCGACGCCATGTGGGAGTGCCTGCTGCCCGGCGTGGACCATGCGGGAAGCGCCCAGGACGACGAGATCCTCGCCGATCGGCTGCAGCAACTGTCATTGTCGCCGGTGCCGGGTTCGGCCGACCCGGGGCGTTCGGCCAGCGCGACGCTCGACGCCTCCGCTGAGGGCTCGGCCCTGCCCGACGGAACGACGGTGATCATCGATCCCACCGACGGCGGATGGCTCGTACGGTTCGAGTCGCTCCTCAACGTTGAGATCGGCCATGGCGACTGGCGGGAAAGCTCCCCGCTCGGCCGACCTGTCGTCGCGGCCGGTGC
The DNA here is from genome assembly GCF_005768555.2 of Streptomyces sporangiiformans. Classification (GTDB taxonomy): domain Bacteria; phylum Actinomycetota; class Actinomycetes; order Streptomycetales; family Streptomycetaceae; genus Streptomyces; species Streptomyces sporangiiformans. The sequence goes on along the minus strand of NZ_VCHX02000079.1, from coordinate 78,268 downwards.
CTGGCAGGACAGCACATTCGTCGCCGATCTCTACGTCGTCACCACCCCGCACCGCGTTCGGTTGGTCGTCGACGCCGAGGCGAGGACCGCTGCGGCGACATGGAGCACCGTGCCCCTGACCGGCCCCAGCCTAGAGTTGCACGTGCGGTCGCCACTGATGACACGGCCCGATGTCGCGTAGGTGTTGAGCCTTCCTCCCCAATGAACCTGTTCATCATGAATACTGGAAAAACTCCCGAGCAAGCCCGGCGCCCTGCCCGGAGCCACCGCGCTGGAACAGGCCCGCGCGGCGGGGAAGTCACCCCGGTGCACGACGCCTGGCGGGAAGCCACCCGCCGCGCGCACGGCGACGCGTCCGGCACCCGCGCGTTGATCGAAGTCCTGTTGCTGCACCGTCATATGAGCCACGACCACGTCGTCGTGGGGATCGCCGCCGCCCTGCGGGCTGGGGCTCTGACCGTGGACGCGGTCGCCCTGGAAAACGCCGGGCCGCCGAACACGAAGCCCCGAGCCAGGCCAGCCCGGACGCGGCACTCGGCCGGATCGCCTCTCCGGTGGTGTCACTGACCACGCGCCGGCCGGCTGCGCTGCCGCCGGACCCGCGCCGCTGCCGTCGGTGGCCGCCTACGACCTACTCCTGCGGCACGCCCGGCCATCGGCCGGGCGTTCCCATCAGGTGAGGGAGTTCCCGCCATGAGCGTCACTGGTCACTTCGGCCTGACCGAACCGGCTGCCGACGCCGCCATCGACGCGGCCTGCCGCAACCTGCGGCTGCCCGCGATGCGCGGCCAGTTCTCCGAGCTCGCCGACGCCGCGGCCCGCGACCAGATGACCTACCGCTCATTCCTGGCCGAGTAGTCGATGGCCGATTGCGACGACCGCAACCGTCGTCGTTCCGAGCGCCGGATCAAAGCCGCAGGCTTCTCAAGCGAGAAGGCACTGCGCACCTTCGAGTTCGACGCGAACCCCGCCATCGACCCGGCCGCCATCCGTTCCCTGGCCTCCTGCGAGTGGGTCCGCGAAGGACTGCCGCTGTGCCTGATCGGCGACTCAGGCACTGGCAAATCGCACCTGTTGATCGCGTTGGGCACCGAAGCCGCGATGGCCGAGTTCCGGGTCAAGTACATGCTGGGGACCGAGCTCGTCAACGAACTTGTGGAGGTCGCCGACGAGAAGGTATTGACCAAGACCATCGCCCGCCACGGACAGGCCGATCTTCTCTGTGAACAGCATGGCGACAGCCTCCGACGAGTCGTTCTCCTCGGTGGACCAAGATGTTCACCGATCCCTGGCTCTGCGCGGCCATCGTGGACCGCCTCACCTTCGGCGGCAACATCATCGGGACCGGCAGCGACTCCTACCGACTCGCCACACCAAAGCCGCCCAGCAGCAACGGCTGACCTGACCAACACACCTGGCCAGGTCCCGAACGCCGAATCGGTGGCCAGGCCAGCAGGACACGCTACCCGTGCCGCCCAACGCCGCACCCGCTCTACACCTCCGGCCGGTTCGGCCGGTGATCGCGAAAAAGAGTTTGCGCGGGGGCGGCAGTTGGATCATCCTTGCGGCCGGATTCCCTGTCGACACGACCGAGGGGCCTCGACAGCGAGAGGAGGGATCAGCCCATGATCCCAAGATTACTGCGCCTATGTCCTCCCGGGGCGCGGACCGCGTCTGACCCCGGAACGGACGGGCGCCTTCACCGGAGCGCGCATTGACCCTGGAACAGAACGACCTGACCATGCGCCCGATCACGGGGCACGACGAACTCGACCTCTTCTGCCGACTTCCCTACGCCTTCAACGAGGAATTGGCGGACGATCTCGCAGCCGGCCGGCGTCGGCCGGAATGGATGTGGGTTGCCCTGCGCGGCGACCACCTGCTGGCCAGGGTCGCCTGGTGGGGCCGGGCTGGAGACGACACACCGCTTCTCTTGGACATTCTCGCTCTCGACGACAGTGCCGCGGCTCCCGACCGCGTGGACATCGGCGGACGACTGTTGCACACCGCCATGGCCAAGACCCTTCCGCCGGGGACCAGCCCGCCCGAGTACAGCCGCCTCGTCCCGTCCAACTGGCGTGAGAGTGCGGTGACCGAGCGCGTCGTGAAGGACCGAATGACGATACTGGAGCGGACCGGCGCCGAGCTGAGCGTGGAACGGTTGCGTCTGGAGTGGCGTCCAGGGACACCTGTTCCCCAGCCCAGCGGACGCCTGGCATTCCGCTCCGTGACTCCGAGGAACTCCTTGCCCTGATGACCCTGGCCATGGACGGGACGCTGGACGCTCACAGCCGGCGCGACCTGGCCCGGATGCCCGCCCACGAAGCGGCGCTCAGGCACTACGAGGAAGAGCTCGCGCGCTACACGAGCCCGCGGGAGTGGTGGCGGATCGCGATGCTCCCCGGCGGTGATCCGGTGGGGTTCGTCATCCCGGCCCGCAATGACTACAACTCGATCATTGCCTACCTGGCCGTTCTGCCCGCGCACCGCGGCAACGGCTACATCGACGAGATCCTCGCCGAAGGCACCCACGTCCTCGCCGAGCAAAACGTCCCGCGCATCCGGGCGTCCACGGATCTCAGCAACACTCCCATGGCGAACGCCTTCCAACGGGCCGGATACGTCAACTTCGAACGCGCGATCAACATGACCTGGAACTGATCCAGACATCGAGCGGGGAGGCCGCAAACCGCTTCCCCGCTCAGCTCGGCCCCATCCGGAGCAAGCTCTTCAGGCGGGCACTGCACTGCCACCTCATGGAGAACTGCGCTTGCGTCGCGCACCCGTCTTGTATGGGTCAGGGAACTGGGCGCAGGCCGTCCAGGGTGACGTCGACGAGGCGGGTCACGGCGGCTTTGGAGGTCAGGCCGGCGGCGGCGGTCAGGGCGTGGAGGCAGTACTGCGCGAGCTCGGCGGGTGGGATGTCGGCCCGCAGGTCGCCTGCTTGCGCGCCTTCGGTGATGAGGTCTTCCACGATGCCCGTCAAGTGCCGTTCGGCGTGGGTGATGTGCTCGCCCTGATGTAGGTAGGTGGCGAGTTCGCCGCCGTGGCGTTGTCCGGCGATGGCCGCGTACGACCGAAGGACGGCCTCGAGACGCTCGCCGGCTGTCCCGGCGCGGTCGCGGACTTCCGCCAGGTGCTGGAGGTGTCCGGTGATCTGGCGTTCGTGCCAGGCGAGGAGGACGGCGTCGACGTCGGAGAAGTACTTGTAGAGCGTCGCGCGTCCGATGCCGGTCCGCTCAGCGACCTGTGACATGGTCACCGACCGCAGGCCGCCCGCCTCCACCAGCTGGGCGGTGGCGTCCAGGATGGCCTCGCGCACGGCGTGGCGGTGGGCGTCGATCGTCTCGTTCCACAGTTTGGGCACCCCCCAAGGATACGGATGTCCAGGACTGGATACACTCCGCCACAAGATAGACACTGTGTCTCGTAAAACGGGAACGAAGGCCGGGGCGGCGACGCTTCGGATTGAACTTGTGGAGGACGCCATGGCCGGCTCACCGCCTCGTTCCGAGGCCCATGACGACGACGGGGCACCCCGCTGGGTGAAGGTGTCCGCGGCGGTCGCGGTCGTCCTGGTCGTGGTGTTCGTGATCGTGCATCTGGCCGGCGGTGGCATGTCCGGGCATACACCGTGAGACCGTTCCCGCCGCGGCTGCGCAAGCTGACACTCACCCTCCACGTGACCGTCTCGGTCGGCTGGCTCGGGGCAGTCGCCGCATTCCTGGCGCTGGCCCTCGCCGGGCTGTCCAGCAGCTCGCCTCGGACGGTGCAGGGCGCCTATGTGGCGATGGAGCTGGTGGGGTGGTCCGTGATCGTTCCTCTCAGCATCGCCTCGCTGCTGACTGGCATTCTCCAGTCGCTGGGAACCCTCTGGGGGCTGCTGCGCCACTACTGGGTCATCGCGAAACTGCTGATCACGGTGCTGGCCACGCTTCTTCTGCTGGTGCACATGCAGCCGGTCGGACACCTCGCGGACGCGGCGGCCCGGGCCACACTCGCGGGCGGCGAGCTGGAGGGAATGCGCATCCAACTGATCGCCGACGCGGCCGCCGCCCTGCTGGTGCTGCTCACCGCGGCCGCCGTGTCGGTGTTCAAGCCGCGTGGCGTGACCCGCTACGGGCGCCGCCGCCAGCGCGAGCAGCACCTCCTGCCGCACTGAAGAACCCAGCCCCGAGCCGGTAGGCCACTGGTACATCGCCAGCCGGCATTGTGCAGTGCAAACGCGCCGGGGTGCACCCTTTGAAGGGTGCGCCCCGGCGCGCACTTCAGCCTGAGAGGTCAGTGGTAGGCGTGGACGACGGCGTGACCCTTACCCCGGCCGATCATCCACTTGTTGACCGGGGTCGTGATCACGAATGCGACGGCGAAGCCACCCAGCAGCGCGGTCCAGAACAGGGCGTCGGACAGGTGGGCGTCCATCGCGCCACTGAGGGCAATGACGCCGTTGTCGACGAGCTCCATGATCGCGATGGAGACAGTGTCCGCCGCCAGCGCCACCTTGACGGCACTCTTGAAGTCCAGGCCCGCCCCGCGGAGGGCGAACAGGGTGAAGGAGTAGCCGAAGACGAACGCCAGGGCGATCGCCAGGACCATGGTGGGCACGTTGCCCCACAGCAGGGCGGTGCCTATGACCATGCCGAGGATCTCGCCGATCGCGCATCCGGTCAGGCAGTGCAGCGTTGCCTTCGACGCGGTTCCCCAGGATGCGCCGCCATGCACGCCGTGTTCACCGGCCGCCTCGTGTGCGGCATGCTCGTGAGCGGTGCTGGTGGGGTGTCCGGTGTGGTCCATGACCGTCATCCCCCTTCCCGTCCAGTGTTGCCCGTTCCCGTGGCTCACACCACAACGATATACCCCCTTAGGGTATACCGGAAAGTGGGAGAGCGTGAAAAGCAGTGGGAGTGCGACCGGGATGGCGCCAAGCGCTGCGGCGGGGCGCCGAGGGCTGATGCCAGGAGTGGATGATCTGCCGATTCGACCGGCGCATCCCGGCGGGGAAGGCCACCTCACCGCTCTTCTGTGCGATGCGTGGACGACCGCTCCAGAGGGCAACGCCGGTGCGTCACCCCCCGGGGCGACGGCCCACCGGGGTTGGGCCGCCGCTTGCGTGGTGGGACGTAACGGGACGGCGACGGATGGGTTCTCGGCGCGCGGCGCGGATCAGCTGTCGGATGCCGGCTCGCGTGGCGACCCACATCCGGCGTCCGTGCCCCGGCGGACCTCGACCAACTTCAGTGCCGCATCACCCACTGGAACAGCAACTCGTGGACATGCAAGGTGAGTTGGGTGAACAGACCGAAGAGCTGGACGCGGCCCGCGCCGCCAATCGCGTACTGACTCGGGCGCTCAACCAGACTCCAGAAGGAGCCGACGCACCTACAGCCCGTAGGTCGCGCCCTCCATAGTGATGAGCAGGCCTATCGCGATCAGCACCAGCGGGAGCAGGATCTCGCGGTCCGCTACGAAGCGAGGTCCTCGTTGCGGCCATCAACAAGTGGCTGTGACCAGCCGGTTCGTGACAACCATCGGCTTCTCCTACCCTGCCTTCGCTGCACGGAGCGAGTAGACCTGCGGGACGCCTAGTCCTGCGGGAAGGCGGAAGTGGCCACGGTTGTGCTCGTGCAGGAACTCCAGGCGCAGGCCGGCGGCGGTCAGGGCGCTGACGACATCGCCGATGCCATGCCGCCATTCGACTGTCAGAGTCGCGGTGGTCGGTGCGCCGGGGTCGGCATAGGTGCCGGGCGCATCCACGACGATGGGGTCACGCTCGAAGTAGTCGTTCTCAACGGTCTGGCCGTCTTCGGCCAGGACATCGGCGAAGGGATGGAACTCGGCCAGGTAGAGAAAGCCTCCTGGAGCGACGAGCGCAGCCGCCGTCTGCGCCCACCGGGCTATGTCCGGAAGCCAGCACAGCGCGCCGAAGCCGGAGTAGACGATGTCGAACGTCTGCGCGTCGAGCGCATTGATCGCGTCGTACACGTCAGCGGTGATGAAGCAGGCTGTGGTGGCGCCGATCTGTGTGGCGAGGTCGCTGGCCACGTCCACGGCGGGTGCGGAGAAGTCGAGGCCGGTGACGGAGGCTCCGCGCCGGGACCAGGACAGAGTGTCCAGACCTATGTGGCACTGGAGGTGGAGCAGCGTCTTACCACTGACATCGCCGACCTCGGCGAGCTCGAAGTCCCGGAGCGTGTCCTCGCCTGCGATGAAGCTGGGAAGGTCGTAGAAGGGGCCGGCGACGTGGATCGGGACGCGTTCGTCCCAGTTGGCACGGTTGGCCGCGCGCCAGTTGGCGGCGTCTGGGGGCGTCGTCATGGCGGGCAACGTTAGCCAGACGCCCGGATGACGATCAATCCGTTTCTTCACGAGGACTTGTCCGGGCGATCTTTGAGGCAACGGCGCCTGACCCTCGTGAATTTCGTTGTCGAAGATCTCACCGAGTGAGGTAGAAGGGCGGCATGGATGCTGCCGCACTTGAACATATGCTGGATGAGACCTTCGATCACGCTGTCGTGCACCACGGATACACCAACTACATGCGCGACTACGAGGTCATCGTCTACGCGACGGCTGATCCCCGTACCGGCATCACGCCGTCCCACCTGCGGTATCTCTTCAGGTACTGCGTTGAGGCGCGGTGCGAGACGTCAGTGCCGGCGGAGACCTGGCGGGTCTCTTTGGACGACCGGCTCATCGACCATGAAACTGGTGCCGACCTCGACGGATACGTCTGGGGCGTGAAGTGGCACTGCCTTTACCCGGGAGCCAAGCTCCTTCCCGAGTCGGAGGCCACCCGACGTTGGTCGAACGCCCTCGGTATCGACTTCCACGAGGTACGCATCGAGACCAACGCGCACAACCTGACCTTGCTCTTCTCCGACCTTCAGGTGACCGAGGTCCCGGTTGGATATGCACCGTTCGTCGCGGAGTAGGGATCAGGGTTCGTGTGATCTTGTGACCGATGTGTGTGTCCGCGCCCACCAGCACGCGGCCGGCGCCCGCACCGCCCAGGAGGCGTAGGTCGGGTGAAGCCCAGTTCGACGTTGTTCTTCTTCGCCAGCGACGGATGTCCGTGCCGATGTGGGCGGAGAAGTTGTCCAGGATGATGTAGATCGGCGCGCCGTCGGGTCGGGCGGCGCGGACCGGCTTCAGCGCGGCCAGAGTTGATGGCGCCTTTGCGGGCGGCGGTTGACGCCCCACAGCCGGTCGTCACCGACGGTGTAGCAGCCGTGGAAGTAGGGACGCCGTGGGTGCGGCGGTAAGTCGCGGGCAAGCAGTTGGGGTTGCCCTGCTTCGCCCGGCAGGAGCCTGCGGTAGGCCGAATCCCGAGGGGGCCGAACTCGTCGAAGGCGAGGACTCGGTCCGGGAAGCGGTCCAGGGCCTGCTCGATGCGGTCGAGCTTGGTGTCGCGTGCGAGGTCGGGCGCCTGCTTCCCTGTCCTGTGGTGCGGCTGGAAGGTGCCGCGGCGCAGGAGCAGGAGCAGGCACCGTAAGGGTTCACGGCCGCTACCTATGACGCGGCCGTGCATGCGGCGCAGGTAGGCGGCGAGTCTGCGGGTTGACCAGCGAGTGAAGGGCTCGCCGAGCTTGGCGGGGCGAGTGGTGGCCGTGTGGATGACGAAGTCCTCGTCGTCATCGCTGAGCAGGCGGGGACGGCCTCCCGTCCCTCCAGGGTCCAGGCAGGCCAGGCCGATGTCGTTGAACCGGTGGAGCACCTCCCGCACCGTGTCTTCGTCGGCCTGGACCAGCTGCGCGATCACCGGGATGCGGTTCCCGCCGACGGAGGCCAGCAGCATCATCGCCCGGCGAAACGACCCGGCACCGGGTGCCGCGCGCTCACGTCGGACCGGACTGGCGCGGTGGGGTCATGGCCCAGCGGATGGTCCGGGTCAGGGCCTGTCCGGTGGGGCGTACGGCGAGGCCCTCCACGACCGGCACCCGGGGCAGCCACAGCATGCCGCGGGCCCATGGCGGGAGCAGCGCGACAGCGTTCGCGGCCAGCCCGCCGTAGAAAGGCCGTACCGCAAGGGGCAGGGGAGGCTGGAACAGCAGGAAGCGGGCGGCGGCCCGTGCCTCTGACGTGGCTTTGAGTTCGTGCCGGTAGGCGGTCAGGCGTTCGGACAGTTCGCGGCGGTCGCGTGGCGGGTTGCTCACCCCCAGCGCTTCGGCGACGCGCGCGGTGTCGGCGACGTAGGCGTCGTAGCCGGCGGCGTCCAGCGGGCGGGCTCCGAAGCGTTCGTGGGCGCGCAGGAAGCTGTCCGTCTCGGCGGCGTGCACCCAGCCGAGCAGGTGCGGATCGGCCGCGTGGTACGGCACGCCCTCGGCCGTTGTCCCACGGATCCGTTCGTGGATGCCGCGGACGTGGTCGACCGCCCGCTGAGCGTCCGTAGCGGTGCCGTAGGTCGTCACGGCCAGGAAGGTGCTGGTGCGCTGTAGTCGGCCCCACGGGTCGCCGCGGTAACCGGAGTGCCCGGCCACCGCCGCCATGGCGAGCGGATGCAGGGACTGCAACAGCAGTGCGCTCAGGCCACCGATGAACATCGAGGCGTCACCGTGGACAGTGCGGATCGGGCGGTCCGGTGCGAACCAGCGCGGGCCGGGGGTGTGGTGGATGCGGGCACGCGTGGCCGGTCCGTCGGGGCCGGCGACGCGGCGGAACAGGGCCTGGCCCAGTTGTTCACGGACTGTGGTCAGCACGGTCGGCCTCCCCTCTCCTGCTGCCCAGTGTCCGCGATGCCCGCCCGAACCCGGGCATGGCGGCACGGTTCACGCCCCGTGGGCGGGCGCGGTCCTGGCCCGCGATCCAATGCCGAACACACGCATCGGCACGTTCCTCGGGCCCAGCGGCGAGGGTGGGCGATCTTCGATGTTCGGCATAGTTGGGACTCCTTGAAAACTGGCCGACCCTACTCTTCACTCCAGTTGGTTTCGGCCTCAGCCAGGGAGCGGGCCCGCCCGGCAGCCAGCTGCCCTAAGGAACAGCGCGGCCTGTTCAGAGTGGCCGTGGGCCATCGCGGAGTGACGTTCGGAGATCGGCCTTGACCGGCCGTGGTGCTGCCCCAATACGCTGCCGGCCCGCTTGGCGAGTGGAAGTTGTCTTGAACGGTAGACGGGGGCTGGCGGTGAGGCGGCGTCGACGCGTCAACATGATCTGGTTGGCTGTCGCCGCACTGCTGGTGGGTGTGGCCGTGACACTCGAGGCGGTGGGCGGGAACACCGAACGGGTCACCAGCCTGTGGACCGGCGCCGAGACCTCCCAGGACGGCAGCGCCCACATCACCGAGGTCATCGACTACGACTTCGGGTCCGGGGAGCGGCGCGGCATCTTTCGTGAGGTCCCGGGCCTGTCTCCGGATGCGGAGGTCACTGTCACCTCGGCCTCCGCCCCGGTCCCCTACGAACTCATCGACTTGGGGTCGCAGACCCGCATCCGTATCGGCGACCCCTCGCACGGTCAGCGGCCACCACCGCTACCGGATCCAGTACTCGCTCAAGAACTCACGAGTGCCGGCTGAGCGCTGACCACCTAGCGCCATGGGATGCCGGTCCGGTCGACATACAGGATGGCGTCCATGATCCGGCGCAGTTCGTGCTGGGGCGGGAGCCCGATGTCCAGCCCTTGCCCCTGCACCCGGCCCCGCCAGGCGGTCAGCGTGGGCCCGATCAAGCCCAGCGGGCATCGGACAGATCGTTGGGATACGGGCGATGGCGTGTCATGTTTCGTTTGTACCGTCGGTCACGGCCTGTCCCCCAGGGCGCAAGCGGCGTCAGAAGCGGGGCGACTAGAGATCAGACGGGAGCGAACTGGCCCACATAGCCTGCCGGATGGCGCCTCCTGCCGCACGTACCGCAAGCCACTACTGGCATGACGGCTATCGGGTCTTGCTGGCGCCGCCGTTGATGTTGAGGACTTGGCCCGTGATGTGGCGGGCAGCCGGAGAGGCGAGGAAGGCCACGGCGCCGGCGATGTCGGCCGGGGTGCCTGGCCGGCCGGTGGCGGTGGCGGCGATCAGTGTGGCGCGGCGTTCGTCGGAGAGCTGGTCGCGGAAGAACTCGGTGTCGGTGATGTAGCCGGGCGAGACCACGTTGGCGGTGATGTCGCGGGGTCCGAGGGCGTCGGCAAGGCTCAAGTTCCAGGTGGCGAGGCCCGCCTTGGATGCGCCGTACGAGTCGGCTCCCTGGTCGGCCGCGATGGAACCGAGGTGCACCACCGCGCCACCCGCGGCGAGGCGGTCGTCGAGGGCCCTGGTGGTGAGGGCCGCACTGACGAGGTTCGCATCGAGGTTGGCACGGAAGTCGCGGGCGTAGGAGGCGAGATCGGTCTCGCCGTCGGCGTCGAAGACGATGTTGCCGCCCGCGTTGTTGACCAGTACGTCGACGCGCTCGGGGAGTTCGGCCACGAGCCGCAGGAGGGCCTCTGGGTCGGTGTGGTCGCAGATCAGAGGACGAACCCCGGTTTCTTCCGCGAGGTCGTCAAGAGGGGCGGGGCGACGGCCCGTGACGATGACGGTCTCGTTCTGGTCGGCGAAGTGGCAGGCGATGGCGCGGCCGATGCCCGTGCCGCCGCCGGTGACCAGGATGGTGCGTGACATACGATGAGCCCCTAGGTTCAGATCTAAATTTAGAACTAAACGTAACACTGGAGAGGGTCGGCATGGCAAGTGAACCCCTCACGCCGAAGAGCATGAGCTACCCGACGGACGGCGCGTCCACGTACCCCGTGCAGGACATCGCGGCCTCCTGGGAGCGCGAGCGGCCCGGCACGCCCGTCGCGTCGATCGGGATCGTCACGCCCATCTGGCGACTGGCGAAGCTGCTCGGCGACGACCGACGGCGAGTCCTCGCGCGGGCCGGGGTCGATGCCGCGACCCTCGACCTGCTGAGTGTCCTGCGGCGGAGCGGCAAGCCGTACACGCTGAGCACACGCGAACTCAGCCGGCGGTCGCTGGTCACCGCGGGTGCCATCTCGCAGCGCGTCGCCCGCGCCGAAAGCGACGGGCTCGTCACCCGCCGGCCCGGGGAAGGGCGGCCGCGCACGGTCCTGGTCTCCCTGACCCAGTCCGGGCACGACCTGGTCGAGACCACCGTCGACCACGTTCTGGGCCGGGAGGCCGAGCTGATCGACGGCCTGACGGGCGAGCAGCAGGGCCAGCTCACCGAGCTGCTCCAGGTGCTGCTCCAGGATGTTCAGCGCCGGCTCGGCGACGACCGTATTTCCCATGTCGGCGAGGAGTGACAGGCGTACTGTGCTGTGTCCGTACGCGGCCCGCACGGCCGCGATGGCCCGCACGTACGTATCGGTCCGCGTGTCGATGGTCAGCCGCGCAGATGCCCGCCCTGCCCGCGTTACGTCCAGGCGGGCGCAGCGGAAGACGCGGGCGGCCACGCGTACGGCCTGTCCCCCGCTCCACTCCGCGCGGTACGCCTCATCAGGCACCCGCCGGAAGCGCACCAGCTCCTCCGCGACGGCGGCCATCGCCTCCCAGGCGGCAAAGGCAGTGCGGAACGTCGGTGAGCGCGCTGTAGTGATGAACGTCCCGGGGGTATATCCGACGCACCCTTCTGACCTGCTCTTATGTGGGCCGGATCGGCAGTGACTGCTAGGGCGTGTGTCAAAAGTGGATCTTGATCGTGGGATGATCTTGGTTCATGGCGCGTGGAGATTTGACGGACGAGCAGTGGGCGGTGCTGGAGCCCCTGTTGCCGAGGGGCAAGAAGCTCGGCCGACCGCCGATATGGATCAGGAGGCGGCTGGTTGACGGCATACACTTCCGGGTCCGTACCGGCATCCCTTGGCGGGACATGCCGCAGGAGTACGGACCCTGGGGCCGGGTGTACGACCTGTTCCGTCGGTGGCAGCGCAACGGCACCTGGCAGCGGATCTTCACAGCCCTGCAGGTCCGGGCCGATGCCAAGGACCTGATCACCTGGGAGATCAACGTTGACTCCACCATCGTCCGTGCCCACCAGCATGCCACCGGGGCACGAAAAAGGGGGACCTGCAGAAGGAGCCGCCCGGCGGCGTCTCCACCGAGTCGGGCGACCACGGCCTTGGGCGCTCGCGCGGCGGCCTGACCACCAAGCTGCACCTGGCCGTCGAGCAGGGCCAGAAGCCCATGTCCATCGTGATCACCGCCGGGCAGCGCGGCGACTCCCCGCAGTTCGAGGTCGTTCTGGGGCGCATCAGGGTGCCCCGACTGGGGTCAGGCAGGCCACGCACCCGGCCCACGCGGGTGCGCGCCGACAAGGCCTACGCCTCCCGTAAGAACCGCGCCTACCTGCGCAGACGCGGGATCCACTGCACCATCCCGGACAAGGCCGATCACATCCGCAACCGCAAGAAACGCGGCTCCTGCGGCGGCCGTCCGCCGAAGTTCGACCGGGAGGACTACAAAGCTCGGCACGCGGTTGAGTGCGGCATCAATCGACTCAAAAGGCACCGAGCTGTGGGAACAAGGTACGACAAGCTCGCGGTCCGCTACGAGGCGACCGTCCTCGTAGCGGCGATCAACGAGTGGCTGTGAACAGGGATAGAGGCGTCCCTGGCTCAGGCCCGCGCGCCGCCGTCGACCCGGAGGACCGTGCCGGTCACGTAGGAGGAGCGGTCGCTCAGCAGCCAGGCGGCGGCCTGCGCGATCTCCTGCGGGTCGGCCGCGCGGCCCAGCGGGGTGTGCGCCGTGAGCCGCTCTCGGAGACCGGGTGATCCCTTTTCCCAGGTGCTTATCATCTCGGTCGCCGTGTTGCCAGGGGCGATGGCGTTGACGCGGATGCCTTCCGGGCCGTAGGTGACGGCGGCCGACTCGGTGAGGCTGTTGACCGCCCGTTTCATCGCGCCGTAAACGGGCAGCTCGGGGTTTCCCATCAGGCTGCCGACAGATGAGTTGTTGACGATGGCGCCGGTCCCGGCGGTGGTTCGGATGGCGGCGATCTCGGCGACCATGGCCAGCCAGACGCCCTTGAGGTTCACGTCGTAGAGGCGGTCGAAGTCGGCCTCCGGCATCTGGTGCATCGGGCCGGGCTGCTGGATCGTCGCGCCGTTGTTGAAGGCGATGTCGAGCCGGCCGTAGACGTTCACGGCGCGGTCCACGGCGGCGCGCACGCCGGCCGCGTCGGCCAGGTCGCACACCACGTACTCCGCGGTGCCGCCCGCCGCCCGGATCTCCGCGGTCACCGCCTGCAGCTGGTCCTCCGTCCGGGCCGCGAGAAGCACTCGGGCGCCCTCGCGGGCGAAGAGCCGAGCCGCGGCGGCTCCGATGCCGCGTCCGGCACCGGTGATGAAGGCGACCTTGTTGGCCAGCAGGCCCAGGGCGGCAGGCATGGTGGATGTGCCGGTGACAGGTGTGTTGTCCATGGCGCCAAGCCTGCGCCCGTCCGCGAAGCGCAACCAGGCACCGGCGGTACCTGGATCCGCGGCCCGGCGCCCCCGCACACTGGAGAGGTGGACCGACGAGAACTGGCCGACTTCCTGCGCAGCCGACGCGAGCGGATCACCCCTGCCGAGGTGGGGCTGCCCGCAGGACCGCGCCGCCGCACCCCGGGCCTGCGCCGTGAGGAGGTGGCGCAGCTGGCGTACATCTCGACCGAGTACTACACACGGCTGGAGCAGGCCCGGGCGCCGCACCCGTCGCACGAGGTGCTGGCCGGACTGGCTCGGGCCCTGCGCCTGACGGACGCCGAACGCGACCATGTCCATCACCTGGCCGGCACACCGCCGCTCCCGTCGGCCGGGCCCTCGCGCCAGGTACGGCAGAGCATCCTCGACCTGCTGCACCGACTGCCGCAGGCCGCGGCGACCGTAACGTCCGCGACCTTCGAGGTACTGGCCTGGAACGATCTGGCGGCAGCCCTGATGGAGGACTTCTCCGCCCTGCCGCGACGCGACCGCAACCTCGTGCGCCGTGTCTTTCTTGGCCCGCACACGCAGGGGCAGCGGCTGTACGGAGTGTCGGACGCGGACGCCTTCGCCCGCACCTCGACGCAGCGGCTGCGCGCCGCCGCCGCCCGCTACCCCGACGATCCAGAGGTCGCCGAGCTGGTAGCCGAACTCCTCGACGGAAGCGAAGAGTTCACCCGCCTGTGGCAATCCCACGACGTGTCCGCCGAGCTCACCCTGTGCAAGACCTTCCAGCACCCGCTGGTCGGCCCCGTCACCGTCAACTGCGACGTCCTCGACATCACCGACCGCGACCAGCAGGTCGTGATCTACACCGCGGTCCCAGGCTCGCCCTCCGAAGAGGCGCTACGGCTGCTGTCGGTCATCGGCACACAGCGCATGGACGTCACGCGCTGAGCCACACCGGCCGCACTTCAACGTCCCCTGATGTGGACCGACGCCGGTCAGCATCGCCCGCGCGCTTCTGAGCCCTGGCCTGCACGGCACGGCCCCTGAGCAACCGCTTTCGAAACACGCCCTAGGACGGGTTGCACAGGCGACCGGAGGCAGTCAGAGGAAACCGCTCTGACTCGACCCCGATTCGAACCGAGCTGCTCGGAGCCAGTCAGAGCCGTCAGGCGTGGCCGATGACTCGGTGGGGCTGGTATGGGGCCTCCAGGCGGGCGATCTCCTCCTCGCTCAGGAGCACCTCCACCGCCGCGACGGCGTCGTCCAGATGGTTCAGCTTGGTCGCGCCCACGATCGGTGCGCTGATCGCGGACTTGCCGAGCAGCCACGCCAGGGCGATCTGCGCGGGTGGCAGCCCTCGCTCAGCGGCAACCTCGCGCACCGCGTCGACCACGTCGAAGTCGGCGTCCCCGTACAGTTCCTCGGCGTACTGGTCGCTGTCAGCGCGGACCGTGAGATTCTTGCCGCCGCGTTCGCGGGAACCGGCGAGCAGCCCGCGCGCCAGTGGGCTCCACGGGATGCAGCCCACTCCCTGGTCGAGGCAGAGCGGGATCATCTCCCGCTCCTCCTCGCGGTAGGCCAGGTTGTAGTGGTTCTGCATCGACACGAACTTCGTCCAGCCGTGCGTCTCCGCGACGTGCTGGGCCTTGGCGAACTGCCAGGCGAACATGCTGGATGCGCCGATGTAGCGGGCCTTGCCGGAGCGCACCACGTCGTGCAGCGCCTCCATGGTCTCCTCGATCGGCGTCTCGTAGTCCCACCGGTGGATCTGGTACAGATCTACATGGTCGGTCCCCAGCCGCCGCAGCGAGGCATCGATGCCGGACAGGATGTGCTTGCGCGACAGGCCGGCGTCGTTGGGTCCGGAGCCCATCGGGAAGTAGATCTTCGTGGCGAGCACGTAGTCGTCACGGTGGGGGAAGAGCTTGTCGAGCAGCCGCCCGGTTATCTCCTCGCTCACCCCGCGCGAGTACATGTCCGCGGTGTCGAAGAACGTCACCCCGGCCTCCGCGGCCCGACGCACGATGGGCTCGGCCGCCCCCTCGTCCAGGAACCACGCGCGCTGGGCGGAATCGCCGTAGCTCATCATGCCGAGACAGACCCGCGAGATCTTCAGCCCTGTCGAACCCAGCCCGGTGTATTTCATGCCGTTTTCTTCTCTCAATATCGTTACTGCTGCCCTGGTTGGGCTGGCGGAACGCCATTAGACACCATCTCAATTGGTGACTGAAGGTCGCTGGCAGGCGTACTGCGGTGGCGGTTGAATGCCCTGGTGAGTGACTAATGGACACCTGCCGATCGGTACGGCCACGACCGGGCGGTGAAGCTGCAGCGAGCCCATATCAGGGCGAGCCGCCGGTAGCAGATGAGGGTGCGGGCGGTACTCGTGAAGGCGAGGAAGTGTTCGGTTTGCGCTCGCAGCGACGGTGGAGACGGCGGCATCCGGCGAGCCACGACATGGTGCGGTCGATGGTCCAACGGTGGCGCCCCAGCCGCTGTGAGGTCTCAACTCTCTTGCGGGCGATGCGGTGCCGGATGCGGCGGCCCAATCGACAGGATTCGGACCTGTCAGGTCCCCCTTTTCAGGGCGCGCATGCTCACTGAGTCGATCGCGTATCGAGACCAGTCGAGGTCGCCGCGGGAGCCGCGTTCGTCGAGGACCAGGCGGTGGAGCCTCGCCCACACCCTGGCTTTCGTCCACTCTGTGAAACGCCGGTGAGCCGTCGCGCCGGACAGCCCGAACGACGCGGCAGGCAGTTGCTGCCAGGTACAGCCCGAGGTCGCCACGAACACGATGGCGGCCAGCACTTCACGGTCACCGTGCCTTCGTCGGCCTCCACCCTGAGGCCGCGTGGGTACCTCCGGCACCACCCGCTGGAATAGCTCCCACAACTCGTCCGGCACCAGCCGCTCAACGATCCCCACCACAGCCGACAGCCTACCGAGGCAACCAAATGAGATAATGTCTTGGCGGGCGACGCCGCGCTCGACGGAAACCGCATGACGTCAATCGCCAAGGCCATCCTCACGCTGGAGCGGCAACGCTGAGGAGACTCAGCGGGCGGGGCGGGGCAGTACAGCAAGGGCTGTCCAGGCTATATCGGTCAGCGTCTCCTCGCTCGCTCCGGCCTTGCCCAGCGCTTCAATGCCGCGCAGTACGGCGAGCACCAGCGCAGCCAGCTTTCCCGGATCCACGTCCGCGGCAATATCGCCATTGCGCTGACAGGCTGCGATGTCGCCCTCCAGTAGCGCCTGCAGCGCCTCGATGGCCGCGCGCGCCCGCTTGGCCACCGTCTCGTCGTGTTCGGCCAGCTCGGCGGCGCCCTTGGCCAACAGACATCCGCGGTGGGCGGTGTCTGCGGCAGTCGCCGCCGCCACCGCGTACACGTGGGCGGACAGCCGCGCGTAGGCGTTCGCGTCGTCGCCGCGCAGCTGCCGGCTCACAGCATCGACGACGGAGCCGCAGTAGTCGTCGAACACGCGGTGGAACAGTTCCTGCTTTCCGCCGAACGCGCCGTACAGGCTGCCTTTGCCGAGCCCCGTTGCCTCGGCAATGTCTTCCATGCGCGTGGCGGCGTACCCACCCGACCAGAACTGCTCCCGGGCAGTGTCCAGTACCTGCTGCTCGTCGAACTTCCTAGGTCGTGCCATGGGAGCAGCTTACCCATTCTTGACTGGTTCGTCCATAACGGTTAGCGTTATGGACGAACCAGTCAAGAATGGAGGAGTGGGCGCGTTATGACGGAAGTACTCGCAGGCAAGGTGGCGGTGGTCACCGGAGCCAACAGCGGCATTGGGCTTGCCATCGCCAGGCGGTTCGCCGCGGAGGGGGCACGGGCGTTCCTGGCCGGTCGCCGTCAGGAGCCGCTCGACGCGGCCGTCGCTGAGATCGGGCCGGCGGCCACCGGTGTGAGGACCGACGTTTCGGTACAGACGGACCTCGATGACCTTTACTCGGTCGTGCGCGAGGAGGCGGGCCGCATCGACGTGCTTGTCGCCAACGCCGGCGGCGCTGTCCCTCAGAGTCTCGGTGAGATCACAGAGGAAGCCATCGACGCCACCTTCGGTACGAACGTGAAGGGCACGATCTTCACCGTACAGAAGGCGCTGCCCCTGCTGTCGGACGGCGCCTCGATCGTAGTGACAGGATCGACCAGCACCCTCCGCCCCGCACCGAGCCTGGAAATCTACGGAGCATCGAAGGCAGCGGTGCGCAACCTGGTGCGCAGCTGGGCGCGCAGCGCGCAGGAACGGAAGTTCCGGGTCAACGTGCTGAGCCCCGGCCCGACCGATACCCCGGGCCTGGTCGGCGCCGTAGGCCCGGACCACCAGCTCGCCTCGGAAATACCGCTCGGCAGGATCGGCCGCCCGGATGAGATCGCCGCCGTGGCGACGTTCCTGGCCTCAGACGCTTCCAGCTTCGTCAACGGCGTCGACTGGTTCGTCGACGGAGGCCAGGCGCAGGTCTGACCGCACCCCTCAACCAGCGCGAGAGCGCACCACACACACCACCTACCAGAAGGAAAAATGAACACCACCAGCGATATCCAGAAGCGTCGCGAAGAGATTGCTGTCAACTACTTCCGTATGGTGGACGCTGGCAACCCTGCGGTCATCGACATCTTCACTGAAGATGCGCACATGTTCTACCCGAAGTTCGGCATCGCGCGTGGGAAGGCGCAGATCGGAGCGTTCGCTCAGGGTCTCGGCCGGGGAATCGCGTCGCTCAAGCACGAGATCGAGAGCTTCACCGTGTTGTCGTCCGGCAACTACGTGATCGTCGAGGGCGCGGAAAAGGGAACAACGACGTCAGGCGTGGACTTCCCAGACGGCGTTTCCTCCTTCGGGCTGTTCTGCAATGTGTTCGAGTTCGAGCGTGAACTCATCAAGAGGATCTACATCTATGTGGACCCGGACTTCGCCAACACGCACGCCGAAGGTGTGGCTTGGGGTAAGTCGGTGCAGGACAGCATCGCCAGCCTGTAGTCGACAGCCTGCACCGTGGTGCCGCCACTGGTTCGGGGGGCCGCGTGGCGACGAGGTCGCAGTGCTCAATCTTGTCGCCTCGGCGCCCGCCTCGGGTCCTGGCAGCTCTTCCGTCCCGCCCGCTGCAGCCCGAACCGCATGACGTCAATCGCCAAAGCCGTACTCACCCTGGAGCGGCACCGCTGAAGAAGCTCAATGAGGCTTTTCCAAGCTGATGGTGATGCCAAGTCAGCTCTGTCCGTTCTCGGTCCACGGACGGAGTTTCTCCGGGTTGCGGATCGCCCAGATGCGAGTGATGCGGCCGCCTGCGACGCTGAACGCCGCCACGGTCACGGTGACACCGGCATGCTGGGCGACCAGGCCGGGCTGGCCGTTGACCGTCCGCTCCAGGAGCGTCAGCCCAGGGGCTTTGCCGGCGATGTGGATCAGGTACTGGGCGATGCGTTCGCTGCCCTCGACCGGGCGGAGGACGGCGCCCACCAGTCCCCCGCCGTCGGCGATCATCGTGGCGTCCGGGTCGAGGAGGTCGACGAGGGCCTCAATGTCCCTCGCCTCCCACGCCTCTTTGAAATGCCGCACCAGACCGGCCTGCCCGGCCGTCGAAACCGCCGGGGCCTGCGCGGCGCCAATACGTCGACGGGCAGAGGACGCCAACTGTCGGCAGGCCGCCGGCGACCGGCCGACGATCTCGGCGACCTCGGCGAAGGGGTACCGGAAGACGTCGTGGAGGATGAACGCCACGCGTTCGGCCGGCGTCATCGACTCCAGTACGACGAGGAAGGCCATGTTCACCGACTCGTCCAGGGTGACCCGGTCGGCGGGGTCGGCCGAATCGGCCCTGCCGCTGCCCGCCGGCCCGCTGATCCACTCCGTACGGTCGGGCAGCGGCTCGGGTATCCATTGGCCGACGTAGCGCTCGCGCCGGGCCCGCGCTGAGCCGAGCAGGTCCAGGCAGATGCGGGTGGCCACCGTCGTCAGCCAGGCGCCGGGCGACTCGATGGCCTCCTGCCGTTGCCGCGGCATCGCGTACCAGCGGGCGTAGGTCTCCTGCACGGCGTCCTCGGCCTCGGCCAGCGAACCGAGCAGCCGGTAGGCGAGGTTGATCAGCTGGCGCCGCTCGCCGACGATCGCGCTCAGACCCGGCTCGGACCGGTCATGTCCTGGCTCGGATGGGGTGCTCATGGTGGCGACCGCTCCCTGGTTCTTCTCGTCCGATCCCGCTCTCGCCACTTCGACGAAACACCGCACCGGCCCGTGAGTTCGGCGCTTCGCCTCACATTTCACGGGCCCACGTCGTCGGTCTACCGAGACACTACCGATCCACCGCCGCGAGGCAGAAGAGGAGACCGCGCCATGGTCACACAGACGACGTCAGAACACCGCAGTCTCACGTTCCTGCAGGTCGCGATCGCCCTGCAGACCTTGGCCATCTTCTTCCAGGCGATCACCGCCGGACTGCTGCTGTCCTCGCCCCACGGCGAGATACTTCACAGCGCCGGAGCGCGCGTGATGTACGGCGCATCGATGTTGTACGTGCTCGCCGCGATCCTGGCGTGGCGGCCGGGCGGCGGGCCGCCCCGCCCCATCCTGTACGCGTCCGGCTTCCTCGTACTCGCCTCGGTGCAGGTGGTACTGGGCATCGCGCACATGCCGTCACTCCATGTCCCCCTGGGCATCCTGATGTTCGGCCTGAGCGTGCTGGCGCTGGGCCGAGTGCTGTCCGCCCGCTTGCCGGCTGCTGATGCGGCGAGATGAAGTGCAAGAACGGCTCGGACGAGGTCAGATGCGGTTGGTGCTGCACCGGATCTTGCCGAGGAGCCGCCAGTTCTTCAGGTCGACCGTGGCCTGCTCGCCGGCGCCGTAGGTGTCGCCGCAGCGCGGATGGGCCAGCGCGAGAGGGCCTGCCGTCCGGCCGGAGGACGCCGCCAGCGAGTCCCGATCTCACGTCGCCGCACGATGAGTTGAGGGTCAGACAGCACAAGGATCGACTGGACAGCGAGAGCCCGTCTATGGAGCTTCACTACTTCGTACAGCCCGCTGCAGGCAATGAACCACCGCCATCAGCTTGGAAAGGACTCGGTGGCGATTGACGGTACGCGGCTGTCGCGATCTCGATGAACGATCGGATCAACGGGTTGGTGTCACCCTCGTTCCACACCGCCACCACTCGGCTTGGCGCCATGTCGATCAGCGCCACCGCGGCCAGCTCTGCGAGCAGGTCGTGGCCGAGCGGGGCCAGAGCTTACGACACTCGCACCACCTTCATCGCCCTCCAGTCACCGCCGTTATGGGGGTGTTCGGGCATGGCTGGATTATCTCGGGGCAGGCGAAAAAGCATCGGTGTGTCCAGCTCAGCGGAGGCTTGAATCGTGCATCCACCCGAGGAAGAACACGACCCCCTGGGCTGGACAAGTCCGCAGACCGGGGAGCGAGCGAGGCATGTGACGCTCGGCTTTTTGTCCGCGCTGGCTCCGGCAGGCGGGGCCGACACGGATGCGGTGCTGCTCGTGGTGTCGGAGCTGGTCACCAATGCGGTACGGCATGCCGGCGGTGTAACCGCGCTCCGCCTGGTGGACGGTCCGGGAACAGTGACAGTGTCGGTGGAAGACGCCAGTGCCGTCGCCCCGCAGCCGCGGCACACAAGCGCAGCTGAGCCGGGCGGGTTCGGCTGGCACCTGGTCCAGGAGCTCTCTGCGGATGTGCAGGTCCGCATCCGGCCGGAAGGAAAGACGGTATCCGCGGTCCTGCCGCTGCCCCACTGACACGGAGGCAGCTGCAGCCTCGTCGGCGACAACCGGGCTCCAGCCTCCGCCCTCCGGCGGCGCGGCAACGCCCGCTTCCCGCCGACGATGGTCACTTCGCGCCAGCAGGGTGGTACACCATGGCCGGGTAGCTGGAACGCCCACTCAAGGGGGCGCTCCAGCAATCCAGGCGCGGGACACTTGCACTTGTATGGCGACAGTCTGGCTGTTCCCTTGCCGGGAGCAGGCGGCCGGTGTGTGGGCGCGCTTGGTGTGCGGTCCGCGGCCCAGGCCAGGCAAGGTCCCGCTGCTTCGCCATCACCGGCCGCCCAGACACAAAGCCACGCTTCGTGATGGCGGCGCCGCCAACGGCGGGTGCGTGTCCTGGGGCGGTGACGAGATGTGACCCGCATACGGGGGGGGGTGAAGCGGGCTCTGCGGGGCCGTAATCAGGCCCACCGGTTACAGCGCACCGGGCGCCGCAAGTGCCACACCCGCGTGTCGGCACGTCCACCTGATGACGCCCGCCGGATTGGCCGATGCTGACGGCAGTCTTGTCATGCAGCGGTCTTGCGGCGCATCACCGTCGCCCTGAGCCGACGTCCCGCCCCGCCGAAGGACGACTCTCGCAGTGTTCTGCTCAGAGCACCGCGGGCGGCAAGTGCCGTGATTCTGGCGGAAGCAGGCGTCAGCACCATGCGCAGGCCATCTCCGTGTCAGGCCCATCAGGCTTGGGGCGGGATGCGAGGCAGTCGGCCACCAGCCGGGCGGCGTGGTCTGCTGCGGTCTGCACGGATGCGGCGGTGGTGCCGAGGACGCGTGCGGCTGCCGCGTCGTCCAGCCCGACGACCTCGCGCAGCAGCAGTGTCTCCGCCAGGTCCGGAGGCAGTGCTGACAGCACGCGCCGGGCATTGTCGGTGCCGCCTGCCCGAGCCCCGGCTGGGCCCGGCCGGGGGTGGTGCCGGACCTGGCGGCGGGCGAGGGACGCGGCCCAGGCGCGGAAGTCGGCGCCGTCGCCCTGGAAGGTGAACACGCCGTAGGCGATCTCCCGCCAGAGGGCAGAGGCTGCTTCCGCGGCCCTGTCGTCGTCACCGAGCCGGGCGGTCAGGTAGCCCAGCAGTGCGGGATGAAGCGTGCGGTAGACGGTCTTGAAGCCTTCCTCGCTGCCGTGGCGCGCGCGGGCCACAGCAGCGGTGAGTTGCGCGTCGCGCGGTATGGAGTGCCGCGGTCTTCTCTGCCTGCCCACTGCCGCGTATGCCTTTCGGTCCGGGGGTATGCCACGCGGGTCCCGGGCCGCGCCACGCACCCGCTGTTGCCGCTGTGTGCCTGGGGGGTCAGTCGTCGCCTTTTTGCGCTTTTCCCGCTTCCTTCCTGCGCTCTTCCTCCGGCTTCTTCTGTTCTTCCTCGGCCCGCTTTTGCTCCTCCTCCGCTGCCTTGCGATCCTCTTCGGCCTGATTCTTCGCCTGTTGCTCGTCGTAGCCGTCGTCCGCCGCCGGCGCGGAGGACGCCGGCGGTGCAGGTGGCGTCGTGGTCTCCTCGGTGGCCGGTGCGGCGTCGGCAGGCGTTGGCGTGCTCGCGGGGTTCGGCGAGGCACCGTCACTGTCATCGGGTGTCATTGCCGTGCCGATGGCTGCCACGATTCCGAAAGCGATGACCCCGCCGATCGTGAGCAGGACTTTGGGGGACATGCCGTGGCGCCGGGCGGCACGTGTGCGCGCCACTGCCGGGAGGCCTTCCGTCCGTTGCAGGTCCGCCGGCGGAGGCGGCAGCCGCGGGCCGGTCAGGGGCACCTGATGCGGCGTCGGCTGACCGAGCGGTTCCGCCGGGCCGGACAGCCAGGCGGCCGCCTGGTCGGCGGTGGGGCGTCGCGCCGGGTCCTTGGCCATCAGGCGCTGCACATAGTCGGCGAGCGGCGTCGGTATCTCGCCGCGCAGCTGGGTGGGCGGAACCGGGGTTGCGTCGACGTGCTGCTGGACTACGGACAGGCTGGACGCGCCGGTGAAGGGCGGGTGGCCAGTGAGCAGTTCGTACAGCACACAGCCGAGCGAGTACACGTCCGAGGCGGGCTGCGAGGGGCGGCTGAGGGCGCGCTCGGGGGCCAGGTAGTCGGCGGAGCCGACGATCTTGCCGGTGGCGGTCAGGGTGCTGGCGGCATCGTGGGCGAAGCGGGCGATCCCGAAATCAGTGATCTTCGCGATGCGGTCGGCAGTCAGCATCACGTTGGCGGGCTTGATGTCCCGGTGGATCACCCCCTGGCGGTGCGCGGCGGCCAGGCCTGCCGCCATCTGCGACGCGATGGCGGCGGCTTCCTGCGGGGCCAGGGCGCCGCGTAGGGACCGTTCATGGGCCAGGGTCCAGCCGTCGACGAGCTCCATGACCAGGTAGAGCCGGCCGTCGTGGGAACCGAAGTCGTAGACCCCGACCACGTGGGGGTGGTTGAGGCAGGCGGCCGTCTGAGCCTCCAGGTGGAAGCGTTCGGCGTCGGTGGCCGCCACGTGCTCCGAGCAGTCGGTGTGCAGGAGTTTCACGGCGACCGGCCGGTTGAGGACCTGATCCGTGGCGCGCCAGACCTCACCCCTCGCGCCACGCCCCAGCAGTTCGCTGAGCTTGTACCGATCCGCCACGAGCACGTCCACAAAGCACCTTTCCCCCGAAGACATCACATCGCACCATGCACCCGAAATCATGCGGTATGACGCGATTGCACCGAAGGGTGCCCAGCGTACAGAGGTCCCCGCACCCGGCACCGACCGCCCCAACACCGGGGCTGATTCGGCGCCCGCCGGGCAGACGCCGCGGATCCGCTGACGGCACACCGGGCAGGCAGACGCCCGGGGGATGAACGCTGCTACTCACTGCGCGAGGACCCGCCCAAGAGGGAAAGCCGCTCTCACGGGCCGCTCTCACGGCCCACCCGTTACAGCGCACCGGTCGCCGCAGATGTCACACCCTCGCCGTCGGCCGACGGCGAGGGCGGGCCCACGCGACGGCGCGAACCAGGCTCCGGCGAGTGCGCGTTGAACGCGTGTGGACACCGCGCCCACGGGCAGCCCCCTGCAGGCCGCGGTTGCTCCACCCTCCTCCCCCACCAGCCGGTTCGCCTCGTCCGGCCCACCTGGGACCAACGGTCTCGTGCGCCGCAAGGAGCGGATCAAGGTCGCCAGCAGGGCCGCAGCCTGTGCCTGCTACGCGAAGTACTGCGCCACCACCGGGGCATCGCCCGCCGCTGCCAGCAGCTTGACCGCCACCTGGCGACCCATAGCGGTGCCCCAGGCCCGCCAGACCTGCCCCGTCCCGCCGCTCCCGATCGGTTCGATCAGGCTGTACCGGTCCGCCCGCAACGCCTCACCCCTACCCAACCCCCACACCTGCCCCATCAGAGGGGGCCACACTGTAGGCGACCTTCCAGCCATGACCGTGAGCCACGGGCGAGTCCACCGGCACCGGCACCGGCACCGGCAGGCCATCGTGCCCCAGCGCCGCGCACACACCTGCACCGACCGGCAAAACGGCAGGCGGTAGGGGGTGTGACACTGCGGCTCGGCGCTGCGCTTTAGGGAGTGGGCCCAGGGCCCCGTCGTATCCGCTCCCCCCCGTGAGCGGGTATGCCCGCGTCGGGCAGGCAGGTGCATCCCCCGTCACCTGCCTGCCCGACGCGGCTTCGACTGGACGGGCGCAGGCCATCCGGAAGACCCGGTGGCGCTCGACATAACCCTCGCGGAAGGGGCCGCCTGTCGGGTCCAGCTCCTGGTTGACTGAGGCCATCAGCGGCGTGGGGCCAGCGTGCCTGGCGAGGGCTAGATGTCCGTCGAGTAGCCTCTGGCCGAGGACGGCATCTTCCCGGCGAAGTACCTCGACATGGTGTCCGGGTCGTAGAGAACGATGGATTCGGCGAAGAGGAAGAGAGCCGTTGCCCGTCGCGTGACGCGGGCCTCTGCGAAGGCCGTCCGCAGGTCTGCGCGGCTGCTGAGGAAGACTTCGGCCAGACGCTCATCGTGACGAAGCACCTCCCGACGTCTCGTCGCGTGATCAGGAAGGAGGACCGTGATGTCGAAGTCGCTGCTCGGAGTGGATTGGCCCCCTGCAGCGGATCCGCCCAGCACCGTGCCAACTTCGTCTGGCGAGTGAGCAGTTGATCCCTGTTTGGCGACGGTACCTGCAGATGTCGTTGCAGAGCGGGCGCATAGGATCGCCGGCATGGCACTGCGACCTGTTCAGGTGAACATAAAAGCTCTTGAGGACTCGGCGGTCGGCCGGTTCTGGGCGGAGGCGCTCGGCTGGGGTGTCTCGAGTGAGGGACCCGGCGTGACCAACGTTGAACCCGTCGGTGGATTCGTTTGGCCGGACCCGGCCGCCGTCTGCGTCGACGTCGTTACCGTCCCGGAACCCAAGACAACAACAAAGAACCGTGTGCACCTCGATCTCGCCACCACCTCTGCGGCCCATCAGGCGGAGTTGGTCGAACACCTCCGGGCTCTAGGTGCGACGCCAGCCGACGTGGGCCAGGGCGACGTGCCGTGGACGGTCCTCGCCGACCTCGAAGGCAACGAGTTCTGCGTGCTGGAGCCTCGGGAGATCTACCGGGACACCGGGCCGATCGCCGCGGTGGTGGTCGACTGCGCGGATCCGCGGGCCATGGCCCGGTTCTGGGGTGAGGCGATGGACTGGACCCTGCACGAGGTGACTGACGAACATGCGGTGTTGCGCTCCGCCAAGGGTGTCGGCCCGTATCTTGAGTTCCTCCGCACGCCCGGCGTGAAGACCGTGCCAGACCGCGTCCATATTGACCTGCTGCCGTACCCCGGTGACGACAAAGCAGCGGAGGTGGCCCGGCTGCGGGCCCTCGGCGCCACCGACCTCGACCTCGGCCAGGGCGACGTCCCGTGGACGTGCCTGGCCGACCCGGAGGGCCACGAGTTCTGCGTCCTCGCCCCCCGTCCTGACGCGGCGCCTTAATGACACCCCGACACGTGGGCCTTGTGTGCTCATGCGCCATGGCCCCGGGTGGGTTGGGCTGCGGCATCTCTGTCGATTCGGGCGGCGAGAGCCCCCGTGTCGGGGGCGAGATCAGCTCGCTCTTCCGAACTCGCCCTCGGGGCAGGCGACGCCGTCAGCTTGATCTTTGTCTTCGGGACACGTGAAGTTCTGCGAGGGTCTCGGCGCGTGCGACGGTCTTGCCGAGTTCGTAGCGGGGTGCGGGTTGCCGGTTCTTGGTGCCCGGGCGGCCGGGGGCCGAGTGAAAACGACCTAAGAGAGGAGAGCCGCGATCCTCCGCGCACCGTCCGACGAAGTCGTCGTCAGCCGGGCCCAAGACCCATCCCGGAAGGAGATCTTGAAGTCGGACTCGGCCATGCTGAATCGCTTGACCTCCACGCCGGCGATTTCCTTCCGAGGCAACGACCAGAGGACGGCATCGGATCCCGGAACCTTCTCACCACCGCCCCAAGCGACGAACCGACTGCCCCGCGCCGTGTCCTCGTACGACGTAATGCGCACGAGCCCCTCAGACTCGGCCAGTTCGATCTCGGTCACCATGCGCCAGGACCGCCGGGAGGGATCGAGCTGCCAGGGCAGCGTACGAGCCGTCTCGCCCACGCCCGCCCACATGACGGGGAAGTCGTCGACCTCGTTCTCACGCTCCTCCAACTTCCCCCGCTTGTCGGGCGACGCGGGACTGCCGAGGGCGCTGGCGATGATGTACAGCGGCAACATCAAAAGCCCGGTGACTACAGTACGGACGTGTCGGCCGAGCTTGCCGTAGAACCCCCGTACCGCGAAGGCCTGTCCAGGGGGCCAGCCAGGCAGGTCGGGCTCTATATCGTTGCGCTCGTGGTCGCGGAAGGAGCGCCGCTGCGCCACCGAGGCGGCAGTACCACTCGCGAACTCGACCCGGTAGCGCTCCGGTTCCTCGTCCATGACCCTTCCTTCCCTGCCACTTTGGCGTGGTCAACTATGCCAAGTGAGGGCAGGGCACCCGCACTCCGGGGACCTGGGCCGGCCCTGAGTGAACTGGGACGCGCTCTTCGCATGCCGTAGACCGGGCACAGCAGCCGATCCCCCGAGCACGGCGCGTCAGAGTCGCAGCCACGGCGACATGTCGACCGCGAGCAGCAGGCAATTCTTCGTGCTTGTCTTCACACAGTCGCGACAGAGGCCGGCACTCAGCTCTTCGCGACCTCTGTCACTGCTGCAGCCCTCGTGATCTGGCTCCGCAACTGATTGCCCTGAGGAGTCCTAATCGGCCCGGACTTCGGTGTTCTGGCAGGCGTGCAGCAGCCAGGTTCCGTCATCCTGCTTGGTCATGACGTAGAGCGGGGCGCCCTCTGTGTCGCCCTCTGCCGAGTGGTAGACCTGCCGAACCTTGACGGCCGCCACGTCGGGCCGCAAGAACTGCAGGTGGATTGCCTCGTAGGTGACCTCGCCGTCCCAGCTGGCGTTGGGCAGCACGGCACGGGTGAACTCAGCGATTGCGTCGAACCCAATCAGGACCTTGCCGTGGCCAGTTGTCCATAGGGCGTCGGGGTGGAAGAGCGCCAGGAATCCCTCGGCGTCTTTGGCGCGCTGGGTGCGTTCGACGGTGGCCACGATCTGTTCGATGGCCTTGATGTCTGCGGTTTCGGTGTTCATGCAGTTCACTCTGTGACCTCAAGCAAGCTTGAGGTCAAGGCCACCGACGTTTTCGGCAGAGAGGGGAACGAAGGAGACCTTGCCCAGCTCGGCGGGACGCCCGCCGTGACGGCGTCGACAGCCTTCCTGCCGGCCAGCCGCAAGGGAGAGCCGTCCATGGTGAAGGCCCAGCCAGGGGTGAGAACCGTGTCCTGCCGACAGCCACAGCGGACTGGTCGCCGCAACCCGGACTGTCTTCCTGGGGTCGACCCGGCGAAGGTGCCCCGTTCACTTCGTCCGCGACGTGTTTGCGGTGGTCGAAAAGGGTTCGGCGGAGATGGCCGCCGCGACCATCCGCACCATCTTCGCGCAGACAGCAGCTCACATTCTGTGGAGGTTCCAAGGTCCGCGAACCCCCGTCCACAGACAGCGACTCATGGCAGACAGCCCCGTTGATCCGCGCAAGCAGGTCAACGGGGCTTCTTCGAGTCCGCATTCGAGCGGCGGGAGAACGGCGAAGTGGGGTTCGTGAGGCGTGCCGGATTCTTTAGCCGGGCAGTCCTCCAACGAACCCGGCGACCAGCGTCGCCGCCGCTTCGGGAGTCTCCATGTTCATGAGATGGGTGGCGTCGATCCGGTTGACGCTGATCGTCGGCCGGGTGCGGGAGACCGCGGCCAGCTCCTCGGAGACCCCTTGCGCGAACCGGGCGCTGAATTCGTCGAACCACTCCATGCCAGGCGCAGGCGGTAGCCGTCGGCCGGCCTGTACCAGCAGCAGCGGGCAGTCGACCCCGTCCAGCCATGTGGTGACACCGAGCGCGCCGAGCCTGTGGAGTTCGTCGACGATCTCCAGCGCCTCCGCCCGTTGCGGCAGCGTCTGCCACTTGCCGTCGGGCAACGGGCGTACGGCCGCGCGGGCAGCGGCCTCCGCACGGTCGGCGGGAATCCCGAACCGGGCGGAGACGATGACCTGCTCCTCGACGTACTCGGGTGGCGCGATGGCCCCGGCCGACGCCAGCAGCCCTTCACTCACCCGTTCAGCGCCGGGGTACTCGCGTCCCCACCAGAAGCCATCGAGATTCACGGCGGCACGGGCACGGCCCGGGTTCGCCCGGGCGTAGTCGACCGCGACCAGTCCGCCGAGGGAATGGCCCACCACAACGGCCTCCGGCACGCCATGCGCGTCGAGCGTGTCCGCGATGTGCCGCACCACGTTGGGGATGGTCCAGGAGGAGATACCGGGAGAGCGGCCGTGCCCGGGAAGGTCGACGGCGAGGACCCGGTGCCCGGCGGTGAGCAGGGCGGCCGAGGCGTCCCAGTCGGTGAGCGACCGTGCGTAACCGTGCAGTAGAACCAGTTGCGGGCCATCGCCCCCATAGTCATGAGTATGTAGGAGTGTCATTGGGCTTCACTGTAGGGGGCACACAGCATCTCGAGCACCGGATCAAAGATCTCCGTCGAACGGGGAGTGCGCACTTGCGGTGCGACTTGAGCACGAGCGTGCGGATGCTGGAGGAGGTGATGGGCGATGCCGGGACCGGCACCGAAGAGAAGAGATCGGAGGCGGCGTCCGAAGAAGTCGGACGGCCCGAAGTTGGTCAAGACACCCACTGGTCGCTCTACGACGGCCCCCAGGGCTGATACCGCGTGGCATCCGGTCGCCAAGCGCTGGTATCGGTGCTACGCAAGTCCGGACAGGCGCGGTTCCACGAGGCGTCGGGTTGGATGACGGCGTTCTAGGTCGCGCAAGCGATGAGCCGGAATCTCAACTCCGACCGGTGATCCGCCCAGTTGTTCCAGGCCGTCATGGTATTTCCCGCTCCACCCCGAGGTCAGGCCGTCAGCAGCGGCCGGACGTCACCGTCATGGAGCTGGTCATGGGTGGGGACGTCACGGCTGATGTGGTACATCGCTGGGCGGCAGGACTCGACGCGCTGCATGCCTGGATCGGCCGGACGGCGTGCAGCGCGTGCTGAACCAGGCCGGTTGGGATGCGGACGCGGTGCGGGACGAGATCCGCGGCTTGGTTGCTGGAGCATCTTGGCGCCGAGGACTGCGTGTTGATCGTGGATGAGACGGGGTTCATCAAGAAGGGCGTCCGTTCGGCCGGGGTGCAGCGGCAGTACACCGGCACCTCCGGGAAGACCGACAATGCGATCGAGGTCGCCGGACCACGCAAGTCATACGGCGACCACGAGGGAGCCGCCGGAGCCGATCAGAGACCTCATCAACGGACGATCACCGACACGCCGACCGACGACGGTGATGGGATCGAGAGAGGCGACAGGACGATGCGGCACTTCACGGTCCACCACGACGGCGTCAGGATCCCGGTATCCCGCGGCGGCCGGGGACGACCGCTGGTCCTGTGTCCTGGACTGAACTCGACACAGGCCGACCTGCACGAGCTGACCGGGCTCCTCCGCCGCGACCACGACGTGGTGACCTTCGACCTCAGGGGCCATGGCCTCGCCTCGGCCACCGACCGGTACTCCTTCGACGCGTTTCTGAGCGATCTCGTCGCCGTGCTGGCGGAGCTCGACCTGCCCTCGGCGCCCGTGCTTGTGGGCTACTCGCTGGGCGCGGACCTGGTCGTGCACTATGCCTCCGAGTGTCCTGACACCGTCGCCGGGCTTGTTCTCATCGACGGGGCGAACCCGTTGCCAGAACCGTTCATCACCGACGCTGACCTGGCGGAATTCCGCGCAATGGCGGAGGAGTTGGTGGCGCGGCAAGAGATCGAGCGGGCCAGGAACACTGCGTGTCAGGTGGTGCTCACCGCACAGGACATCCACGACCTGAACCTCGAGATCGATGTGGTTCGGTCCGGAATCCTCGACCGGTACCGGAAGATCGACCGCCCGATCGACATGATCATCTCGACACCGACCACCGGCTGGTCTTCACCCACGCCCCCGAAATCGCGGAGATCATCCGGAGCGCACACCACCCAGCCGACAGGCCGACGTCTTGAACAGCTTCTAGGAGACTGGTCCGATGCTGACCATCGGCGAGCTGGCGTCGTACGCCGGAGTGACCGTGCGCGCAGTGCGGCACTATCACGCCAAGGGGCTGCTGCCGGAGCCGGAGCGGGACCACTCCGGCTATCGGAGGTACGACGCCGGCGCCGTGGTCGAGCTGATCAAGATCCGAACCCTCGCCGAGGCCGGGGTCCCGCTGGCGCGCGTACGGGAGCTGCTCCAGGCCGACGAGGAGGAGTT
Source organism: Streptomyces sporangiiformans (assembly GCF_005768555.2). Classification (GTDB taxonomy): domain Bacteria; phylum Actinomycetota; class Actinomycetes; order Streptomycetales; family Streptomycetaceae; genus Streptomyces; species Streptomyces sporangiiformans. The sequence continues at coordinate 47,373 of NZ_VCHX02000079.1, read as the reverse complement.
CGCCGCGGCGGTCGCAGACATCGACAAGCGTCTGCGGGCGGAGATCCGGGAGCGGCAACGGCACCGTGAGCGGATCGCCCGCCTCACCGCCGGGGACAACCTGGCACTGCCTCAGGAGGTGGTCGAGTATCTCGACCGGCTGCGGGCGCTCGGGGTTGACGAGCGGATCGTCCAGGTCGAACGGGACGGCTGGATCCCGCTGGCCGCGCACTCACCCGAGCGAGTCCCGGAGTGGATGGCACGCAAGCGGGAGCAGATCGCCGACCCGGAGCTCATCGGCTTCAATCTCACCCTGAGCCAGGCACTCGACCGCACCGACGACGACCCACGGCTGGTCGAGCTCGCCGACAAACTGGCCGCGTACATCACGCAGTTGGCCGACGAACAGGGCGAGGACTACGTCGATGACGCCGACATCGAGCCACCGCTCGTCAAGTTGATGGACACACTGGCGTTCGACACAGTGCCGCCGGCGCGTCAGCTGATCGAGCTGCTGAAGAAGCGAGGCTGGACCGGCTGGACCAAGCTCGAGCGCGTGGACCCCGCACGGGGTGCGGCCGGAACGGGGCGGGAAGACACTGCGGTGCAGCGTTCCCGGCGTGAGCGGTGACGGCGGGCAGGGGCCTGCTCGGTGGGCTCCCAGTACTCTTCGACAGGCCGCCCGCCACGACGGCGTCGATCCCCTCGCGATCGACGGGCCCGGATACATCGAAGTGGACCGTCACGGCGCGGACTTGCCGTTCCAGGTTCTGACCGAGTTGGAAGAAAAGAACAGCGTCACCATTGCCTCCAATGACTCCTTTGGAGGACGGACCAGGGCATTCACTGACCCGCGGCTTTACGCGGCCATCGTGGACCGGCTCACGTTTCGGCGGCAGCATCATCGAAACTGGCACCGAGTCCTACCGGCTCGCCACCGCCAGGACCGGGAGGAACAGAACACCGCGGGCTGACACACGAACCAGGACAATGGGGCACGGTTCACATCATCCATAGTGCCCTGGGGGGCTGATGACTGTTTCCTGCCGATCCGGCGACGATCAAAGCGGTGGTTTAGAGATCACCATCACCCTGACTGCCCTGGAGACCGAGGCCATGGGCCAGGACGCCACCCTCATGGCCGAGATCTTCGACAGCTATCTGTGGGCCATGGGCATGCTCCGCACCGGGCGCAACTCCCGCGACCCCGGCACACCGGCCCCGCTCCTGGCGACTGGATTGCGGCTCTGCGCGGCCTTGACCGGCTCCCGCCCCGCCTCCAGGGTGTCCGGGACGGTGTGCTCCGCGCCTACACCGCTGCCGGCGGAAGCCTGCAACGTCTGGCCGCCGCCATGAACATCAGCAGGTCGGCTGCTCGGCATCGACGCACGAGGATCACCAAGCATTCCCCCAACACCTGGGAGCAGTGGGCGAGGACGCGCCCTTCGCGACCTTGACGCGGCCCGACGGCCGGCCGCCATCACGGCACCGGAACCGGCAGCGTTGCTGTCTCTCGTCGACATTTCCGCGCCTTGTGAGCACAAAGCGCTGCCCAAAACCGCAGTTCGCCTCGCCGACGAAGCGGGCCACGAGGACACCTTGCAGGCCGCCACCAAGCCCGGGACGAGTGCGTGGGTGCGTGGTGGCGTCGGTGCTGAGGCCGGCCGACGACAGGGATGCGACCGCGCGGGAGCGGCGGGCCCCCTGCGGGAGGAGGCCTATCGGCTCGCGGTCCGGCTCCTCAAGCACGCGACGACAGTGGAGCCGACGGAGGTGGAGAGGCTGCTGCAACGGCCGCTGATCGCTCGGGAGACGGCGGCCGAGGTCGTCTCCGTGCCAGCGCCGATGAGCGGCGAGGCTGTTGCGGGCAGTGTCCGGCGGTGCCAGGTTCGGTGGTACCGCGGCGCGCGGGACGGGGTTGGACGCGGAGGTGCCGGCGCCGGACCACCAGCGGATTCTTGAGGTCCTGCGCCCGCACGCCCTGCGGCCGGGCGCAGGAAGGAGCCAGGAAACACCGTTGACTTGAGCGTACGCCTGCGGTTATGCAGAGACCTTAGGTCAACCGGTCCGTTCAGGCGCAGGGTTGGGCGGGTTCCGTGACAGCCACTGCACCGGCGGCCACGGCGGCGGCCCGGCGCGGCGGCGCCGGTTCGGGCGCGGGCTGGTGGTGCTCGCGTAGGGCCGGTCAGCCGTTGCGGTAGAGGGTGGTGAGCAGTTCGATTGCCGCCTGGGTGGCGGGGTGCGCGTCGCCCCGCCACCACGCGAGACGTACGGCGATGGGCTCGGCGTCACGCACCGGCCGGTAGGCGATGCCGGGTCGCGGGTACTGGTGGGCGGTGGACTCCGCCGTCACGCCGATGCCGCGGCCGGTGGAGATCACGTTGAGCCAGTCGTCGACGTCGTGCGTCTCCTCGGTGACCGGGCGGGCGTCCGGCGGCCACAGGTCGGTGGTCGTGGTGCCGGTGCGTCGGTCGACCAGCAGGGTGCGTCCGCCGATGTCGTCGAGCCGGATCGAGCGGCGCCTCGCCAGGGTGTCGTCGGTGGCGAGTGCGCAGAGCCGCCGCTCCAGCCCGACGATGGCGGAGTCGAATCGGCGATCGTCCAGTGGCCTGCGCACGACCGCAAGGTCGCAGGTTCCTTCCGCCAGGCCGGCGGTCGCGGAGTTGACGCGGACCAGGTGCAGGTCCGTCTCGGGGTGGGCCTGGGCCCAGCGGCGCTGGAAGGCGGGCGTGTGGCGGCCGAGCGCCGACCATGCGTAGCCGACCCGTAGACGAGTGTGGCCGGAGGTGGCCTCCTGGACCAGGTCGGACACCTCACCGAGCACCCGCCGGGCCTGCGCCACCACCCGCAGTCCCATCGCGGTCGGCTTCACCTCACGGGAGGTGCGCCGCAACAGGCGTACGCCCAGGGCGCGTTCGAGCGAGGCCAGCGTCCGTGACACGGCAGCCTGGGAGACACCGAGCGCGATGGCCGCGTCGGTGAAGCCGCCCTCGTCGACGATCGCGACGAGACAGCGCAACTGCCGTAGCTCCACATCCATAACCCCAGCGTATAGATCGAATGCGGTACGCATTTTGCGCAAGGACCCGCCCGGCCCACGATCAAGACATGCGAGCCGCACCCGCACCTGCCCCAGTCCCCGTCCGTCCCGCAACTCCCGCACGCCCGGCACCGCTACCGGACCCGCGCCCTACCCAGGGACGTCTCGCCGGTGTGGCCACGATGGTCGGCAGCGGCGTGTCCAACCAGACCGGCGCCGCGATCGGCTCCCTCGCCTTCCCGGTCCTCGGGCCGGTCGGCGTCGTCGCTGTCCGCCAGTACGTCGCCGCGCTCGTGCTGCTCGCCGTCGGCCGGCCCAAGCTGCGGAGCTTCACCGCGCGGCAGTGGTGGCCGGTACTGCTGCTGGCGCTGGTCTTCGGGACGATGAACCTGTCCCTCTACACAGCCATCGACCGCATCGGCCTCGGGCTGGCGGTGACCCTGGAATTCCTCGGCCCGCTGGCCATCGCCCTGACCGCCGCGCGCCGCCGCGTGGACGCCTGCTGTGCGGTGATCGCCGCGGCGGGCGTCATCACACTGATGCGACCGCAGTCCTCCGCCGACTACGTCGGCATGGGTCTGGGCCTGCTCGCCGCCGCATGCTGGGCCTCGTACATCCTGCTCAACCGCACCGTCGGCCGCCGCATCCCGGGGGCCCAGGGCTCGGCGGCCGCTGCCGCGGCCTCCGCTCTGATGTTCCTGCCGGTCGGCATCGTCCTCGTCCTCCGGCAGCCGCCGACCGTGGGGGCCGTCGGCTACGCCGTCGCCGCCGGTGTGCTCTCCTCGGCAGTGCCGTACCTCGCCGACCTGTTCACGCTGCGGCGCGTACCGGCCCAGGCGTTCGGGCTCTTCATGAGCGTCAACCCCGTCCTCGCCGCCCTGGCAGGCTGGATCATCCTCGGCCAGAACCTGGGCTGGACGGAGTGGGCAAGCGTCGGCGCCATCGTCGCCGCCAACTCGCTCAGCATCCTCACGCGGCGCGGCTGAGGACAGGCCACAGGGCGACGCACCTCGCGCATGACATGGGTGTGTTGCCCATGCGCAGGCCCCTCAGGCGTCCAGGTGCGGATAACGGTTGTCGGTGGCGGGCAGGTGGTTCTCCTTCGTCGTCCGCGGGCTGGCCAACCGGATGAGGTTCCACACCGTGCCGGCCTTGGTCGTTGGTCCCGCAGGCGCGGGCGCTGCCGAAGGGCTGTTGGCCGACGACCGGGCCGGGGGCTTGTCGTGACGTAGAAGTTGCCGGCCGTGTAGCGCAGCGCCGCGCCGGCCTGCTCGACGGCGGCCCGGTCCTGGGCGAACATCGCGCCGGTCAGGCCGTAGGGGTGTGAGGAGGAGACGCGTGAAGGGGACGGGTGCGGGCAGGGACCGGGACCCCGTCAGACAGTCCTGTACAGATGCCCGCTCCCGGCCCATGATTCCCCCATGACGACGTGCGCGCTCGCCGTCACATGCGCCTATCGGGGGACGGGTATGGCTTTGTGGATGATCACCGTGGAGACAGTCGACACCGAGAATGCGACACGGACTCTCGCCAGACTCCACGGCACAAGGGAGCAGGCGGAGGCCGCCTTGTACAAGGCGGCGTGCACCGAGGAGCCGGAGTTCGCGATCCGCAAGATCCTACGGCGCGAAGTCTTCCGGTACGCCGACGGCTCGTCGTACTACGTCTGCCTCTACGGCCGGTCGGATCAGCCACGGTTCCAGCTGGTGTTCCGGATGGCGGAGCTGATCCTGGACACCGCATGGCCGCAGCAGAACCGGACCGACCCGCCAGAACCCCAGGACCAGGTCCCCGACCCCTGGCGCCGGTGAACAGTGTTCCTGTATGTCAGACGGCGACTGGCGGCTGCTGCCACGGTGCAAGCCTCAGCACTTCCGCACTGTCGCACCACGTCCGCTTTCGTCGGTGTCCAGGGCTTTGACCAGGTCATCGACCGAGTGGTGGAGACCCCGGGAGACCCCGTGCACGCACGCCTCCATCACCACGGGCCCATCGTGCACTCCTCCGGTTGAACTGCCCGTTCACCAGGGAGACTTGCGCGGTGGCCTGCCCTTGTCTCAGCAGTTCCCGCACCGTCGGCCCGCGCCCACGGCACGCAGGCTGTCCGCTCACCCCCACGCTGCCCTGAGGCTGATACACAGGGCATTTCTCGGCCGTGCCGGTGACCTTGACGTGTGTTGGCCACCGTCGGGCGATCATGCCCAATGACCCGCGCTCTGTCGACGCCGCCCGTCATTACCTCCGGCTCACTCGCAGCCGCTCCTCAACCGGTGCTCCCCACGGCTCAGGGCTTGCTCCTGCGCGCTTGGGAACGGGGCGACGCGCCAGTGTTCCTTTTCGCTTACCAGGACGCGGACACTGGGCGATCACCGGCAACAGCGGCGAGGTGCTTGGCCGAATCGCCTTGCGTGGCCTGGACTTTGACGACGGCATCGCCAACGTCGCCTACTGGGTGCTTCCGTCGGCTCGCGGCATTGGCGTGGCCTCCCAAGCCCTCACGGCGCTGAGTGCCTGGGCCGTGGGCGAGATCGGCTTCCACCGTCTGGAGCTGGACCACTCGACACGGAACGAAGCCTCGTGCGGGGTCGCCGCAAAATGCGGTTACCTCCTGGAAGGCACCAAGCGCAGCGCCGCCTTGCATGACGACGGCCGACACGACATGCACTTGCACGTCCACGTCCACGTCCACGTCCACGGCTACTGAGGCGGCCGGTCGATCACGCACGGAGCCAGAGACGAGGGCGGCTGCGGTCGCGGCAACAAGGAAGACATGGCCGCGCTTGCCAAAGCGGGTGGCGACGGCTCTGAAGTGTCTGAGTCTGTTCACCGCGAGTTCAACGGTGTTGCGCTTCCCGCCAACGGCCACAACACCCGGCGGGTCCTCGGCCGGCTCTGGCTCACGTCCGAGCGTTACGTCCGGCTGGGAGTGACCGCGTTTCATGTGGACGAACCGGCGCAGCACGACCACCGCGCACCACTGGACGCCTTCGCCGCGGGCGCCCGCGAGGCAGTGGCGGTGGCGGTGGCGACGGGCCATCGCCCGCTGTATGCACACCGGCACCACCCATCGGTGCCAACGGCTACGGCCTCGGCTTCCACTCCCCCTTCGGCGGCCGGGGCGCCAGCGTTCTGGGCGGCGACCTCAGCTCCGAGGGCCCGAGCAAGTAACCGGGGTGGCAGTTTGGTCCACCTGCCGCCCTGAGATCCCCGGGCCGACGGGCGTGCCAGGCTCCGCTGTCGGCGGCGGCCCGGCGCGCCGGCACGACACGGGATCCCTGCTCGAACCGACGGCCCTGACACCTGCCGCGTACGACATGCCGCTGTGACACGAGGGCCGAACCACAGTCATGCGCTGGTCGCGGTGATGGCGATCTGGCTGGCGATATCGCCACGCCCGCGTCCGGGGCCCCTCGCCAGCTGATTGGCCCGCTGGACAACCACCGGGAAGACTCCTTAGGCTCATTGTCTAAAGATGGAATGCAGATCTAATCCAGGTTCGGAAAGGGGCCCCGTGGAACGCGTCGTTGATGGTGCGGAGAGGGACGAACACGAGGGCGTCGGTGCCGCGGCCCAGGCCGAGGCGGATGAGCACCTCATCCGTGAGGCCGAGAAGATCGCTGTTGCGCTGGGTCGCATGTTCCCGGGCCTGTGCGAGGTGGTTCTGCACGACCTGCGGGATCCGCAGCATGCGATCCGGGCGATCGAGAACAACCTCTCCGGCCGCAAGGTCGGGGACTCCGTCACAGAGCTGGGCCTGGCCCGCATTGAGGATCCCGGCTACCCCAGCGTCATCCAGAACTACCCCAACCAGTTCCCCGACGGCCGCCCGGCCAAGAGCACGTCCATCGGGATCAAGAATGCCGCCGGCGAGTACATCGCGGCGCTCTGCCTGAACCTCGACGTCTCGGTGCTGTCACCGGTGACGCTCGCGTTGTCGAACCTCGTGGCCACGGAGACCGAGCACCGCGAGCAGGCCCTGGAAACCCTGCGGGACCGCAACGCGCGCGAGCTGCGCCAGGCAGTGGAGGAACTGGCCGTGGAGCGCGCCGCGACCCCCCGGTCGCTGAGCAGGGAGGACAAGAAGGCACTCGTACGGCAGCTGCACCAGGACGGCTACTTCGACTCGCGCGATGCCGCGCAGACCATCGCGGACCTGCTTGGCGTGTCCCGGGCGACCGTCTACAACTACACGAAGTGAAGGGCCGCTCGTGACCGCCGCCGGATCGACCACCGACCCCGTTCCCGCTCCCTCGTCCGGCTCCGGCCGGCCACCGGCTGCGCGCCGCCTGCTGCACATCACTGAAGAGCAGACCGCAGCGCTCGTGGACGAGGACCTGGCCCTTGAAGCGGCCCGTGCCGCCTTCGCCGCGACGGTGGACGGCACGGCCTTTCCCAGTCTGGCCGTGCACGGGTCCGACCCGCGCAACCGGTTCACCCTCAAGCCGTCGGCGTCCGCGACGCACGCCGGGGTGAAGATCGGTACCTACTGGCCGGGCAACGCGGAGCACGGGCTGCCGCGCCATCACTCCACCCTGCTGCTCTTCGACCAGACGATCGGCAGGATCGCGGCCGTCCTGGAGGTCGGCACCGCGAACGCCTACCGCACCGCTGCGGCCGACGCCCTCGCCGTCGACCTGCTGACCCGTGCCGACACCACCACGCTGGCGGTCTTCGGCACCGGACACCAGGCGGCCTAAGAGGTGGGGGCCGTCAGCCGCATCCGGCCCATCGGCGAGGTCCTGGTTGTGGGACGCACCGCCGAGCGTGCCGAGCAGATGACCGCGGCACTGGCCGCAGAAGGACACGACGCCCGTCGCGTCGGCGCCGAAGAAGCCTGCGCCCGGGCCGATGTGATCGTCACCGCCACCACCGCCACGGCCGACACCCCACCACTGTTCGAGGCCGCGTGGGTCCGGCCCGGTACGGACATCTCCTGCATGGGCGCGGACGTCCCCGGCAAGCGGGAACTCCCGCCCGAACTGTTCAGCCGCGCCCGCGTCTTCTGCGACCTGCCCGAGCAGGCTCGCCGCATGGGCGAAAGCCAGCACGCCCCTGCGGGGACGGTCCTGACCCCGCTCGGCGAGCTTCTCACCCACCACGCCGCGGGACGCATCGACGACAACGACATCACGGTCTTCGACAGCTCCGGAATCGGATTGCAGGACCTGTATTTGGGCCTGGCCCTTCTGAAGAAGATGGACATCTCCCCGTGAACATCCCCGCAAACGCCGCCAGCCCGAGCGCCGCCCGGACTCTGGCCGACCCCGACACCCCGTTCGCCGTCGTCGACGTCCACAAGAGCCGGCGCAACATCGAACGACTGGCAGCCAGGGCCGACCGGCTCGGGGTGGCCCTGCGCCCCCACGTGAAGACGGCCAAGAGCCTCGACGTCGCCGGCCTCCTGCACGACGACACACCCTGCCCGGTCACTGTCTCCACCCTTGCCGAGGCCGAGGCGTTCGCCGACGGCGGCTACACCGACATCACCTACGCCGTCGGCATCGACCCCCACAAACTCCCGCGCGTCCTCGCGCTGCTGCGCCGCGGTGTCACCCTGCGCATCCTGCTGGACAGCGCCGAGCAGGCGGAGTTCGTCGCCGAAGCCTCCCGCCGGGCCGGCCTTCCCATCCCCACTCAGATCGAGATCGACTGCGACGGCCACCGCGGCGGCCTCAAGCCCGATGCCCCCACGCTCCCTGAGATCGGCCGCATCCTGTACGACGCCGGCTGTCTGGACGGTGTGCTGGCCCACGCGGGCGAGTCGTACTTCGCCTACACCGTCGAGGAACAGTGCCTGGCGGCGAAGAACGAACGCGACATCGCCGTCGCCGCGGCCGAACGGCTGCGCGCGGCCGGCCTGCCCGTGGCCACCGTCAGCGTCGGCTCCACCCCCACCGCCCACGCAGCCGAGGACCTCACCGGCGTCACCGAACTGCGCGCGGGGAACTACGTCTTCTTCGACCTGGTGATGGCCGGCCTCGGCGTCTGCCGCATCGAGGACCTCGCCCTGTCGGTCGTCGTCACCGTCATCGGCCACCGCCGCGAGTACGGGTGGATCATCACCGACGGCGGCTGGATGGCCATGTCCCGCGACCGCGGCACGGCCGTCCAGGCGCAGGACCAGGGCTACGGCCTGGTCACCGACCTGGACGGCAACCTCATCCCGGGCCTGGTCATGACGGGCGCAAGCCAGGAACACGGCACCCTCACCGCCCGGGACAGCGCCCACCTGCCCGACCTGCCCGTCGGCACTCGCCTGCGCATCCTGCCCAATCACGCCTGCGCCACCGCCGCTCAGCACCACGGCTACCACGTCATCGACGGCGCCCGGACCACGAACACCGCACCGGCGATTCAAACCATCTGGGAACGCGTCACCGGCTGGTGACCAACCGACGTGACGAGGGGGCCGGCCGCCCGGTCAGCGAATGCGGGGCAGGCCCTTGTCCGGGTGCACGTACTTGACGGCGATCTTGGGGTGGATCCGGACCCGGTCTGGGCTGGTGAACGTCACCTCGGCGATCTTTGCCACGGGCATACTCTGCGCGGATAACAGCGCCATCTGTGCCCGCCGCCAGGTCACCACCGAACCGGTGCCCCTACGGATGATCCGCGGCAGGCGCTGCCCCTCGTCGCCATCGATCTCGCGAACGCGTACCCGCTCTGCCATCAGCACAGTCTCACGGGAACGGCGAGTGTCCGGGCTGTGGACGGGCGAGGGGTCTGCCGACGCGGCGTCAGGCCAGGACCTCCCGCAGCCAGGACCGTTCCGCGCGGCTGGTAGCGCGGGCGACGATGAGCATGCCGCGGCGGTAGGGGTCGCCGGTGTCCTCGGCGCCCAGTGGGCGGTCACCATCGTGGAAGAAGCTCGCGGGCTGTTCCAGGAATCCCAGCCGCCGCCGCAGTACCGCGTGCTGGTCAGCGGTGTCGGGAAGCTGGGAAAGGAAGGCCAGGACCGTGAAATACCGGGTGCTGTCGCTGATGTCCAGGCCGTCGGCATCCCGGAGCCGCCGCAGTAGATCGCAGCGGCCAACGTCGGTCAAGCTCAGAGTGTGCCGCTGGGCGGCCGAGACGCCCGGTTCGGTCCGCCGCTCCAGCAGCCCGGCATTGACCAGCCGGTTGATCGCCGGATAGAGGCTGCCATCACTGATCGGCCGCGCATGACCCGACAAGTGCGCTATCCGGTGGCGCAGTTGATAACCGTGCAGCGGCCCCTCGGCCAGGAATCCCAAGATCGCGAGTTCGAGCATGCTGCTACTCTCGCACATCGAAACGAGGTACCTCGAATCGATACAGGAGGCGGAGATGACGTATACCGAGGAGTGGGTGACTGCTCAGGCACGGGACGCCTACGAGCACGGCCGGGCATCGTTCGATGTACGACCTGAGCGGACGGCGCTGCTGGTCATCGACATGCAGGACGAATTCGTCCGGCCCAGATGGAGCCCCTACTGGGTGCCCGCGGCGACCCGGATGGCGCCCCGGCTGCGGCAGTTGGTCGAGGTATGCCGGGGTGCCTCCGTCCCGGTGATCTGGACCATTTTCGACGACACGCATCTCGGACTGGACCGGCCACACGCCCTGCGGTTCCTCCCGCACGCCGACACCGACTGGCGCCGGCCGGGCCCCGCCGAGGTCTGGGCCCCGATGGGCCACCGCCCCGACGAGGCGCTGATCCGCAAGCCCTCCTACGGTGCGTTCTACGACACCCCGCTCGACACGATGCTGCGTAACCTCGCCCGCGACACGGTCATCGTCACGGGAACGCTCACCAACTACTGCTGCGGCACCACCGCCCGGCAGGCATATGAACGCGGGTACAAGGTCGTGGTCGGATCCGACGTCACGGCCACTGACGACGAGTCCCGGCAGGAACCAGAACTCGCCGTCCTACGCAAGGGATTCGCGCTCGTGCTGACCGCCGAAGAGATCACGAACCGACTGACCACAGCCACACACGCGCCAGATGATGGGGACGGGGCGAACGTTGCCTGATGCGGCACAACTAGTTCCTGTTGACGCCGAGGAGAGGATCTCCTCCGACCGTGCGACCGTTCGTAGAGCATCCGCCACAACGTCTTCTCCCGAAGGTGGACGTTGCGGCGGGCGATCAGCCGGTCGATGGCCATCTTCGAGCGGTCGGGGGTCTCGGAGTCCGGCGCCCTCCCCCGCCACCGCTGGTCCCGATTCGGGCAGTCACTCGTGGCGGTGAGGTCGAGGAGCGCTATCGTGACAGCGCACGATCGATGCGTTCGAGCGCCTCAGTCAGCACTTTCCGGGGGCAGCCGACGTTGAGTCGGACGTACCCCTCTCCTCCGGGGCCGTAGACCCGGCCGTCGTAGAGATTGACAGCCGCCCGGTCGACAAGGAACTGGTGCAGCCCGCCCACACGAGCGTCAAGCTCACGAGCCTCCAACCAGACCAGGAACGATGCGTCCGGCGGCATCGGCGTGATCTCGGGCAGCCGCTCTTGGACGAACTCGTGCACGAAGGCCACGTTGCCCTTGAGATAGTCGGTCAGCCGGTCGAGCCACGGACCACCCGTGGTGTAGGCAGTCTCTAAGGCGAGACGACCGAAGTAGTGCGCGTTGATCATGAACGATGCCCGCATGGCGTTCAGCAGTTCCGAGCGCAGGGATGGATCGGCAACCGAGAGTGTGGCCGATGGCAGGCCGGCAAGGTTGAAGGTCTTCGTGGGGGCAGTGCAGATGAATGCTCGGCGGGCGGCGTCGCTGCTGATCGAGGCGTAGGCCACGTGGGGCCGACCGTTCAGTCGGATGTCGCAGTGAATCTCGTCGGAAATCACCAGGAGGTCGTGGCGCGCACAGATGTCGTTCACGGCGAGCAACTCGTCGGCCGTCCAGCTCCGGCCCGAGGGATTGTGGGGGTTGCAGAGCAAGAGCACCTTTGCGCCGGATGCGGCCAGCTCGGCCAGGTTGTCGAGGTCGAACTCGTAGCGGTTGTCGATGAGCCGTAGTCGGTTCACGAGCAGCCGCCGGTGGTTACCGGTAATGGCCTCGAAGTTCGGCGAGTAGACCGGTGATTGGACGATCACCCCGTCTCCGGGGGCGGTGAAGGTGCGCAAGATCGCTGCGACCGAGGACATGATCGCGGGGGCCGGGAGGAGCGTTTCCACCGGTGGTGTCCAGCCGTGTCTGACGGTGAACCAGTTCTGCACGATCCGGAAGTGTTCCGGGTCCCGCAGGGTGTAACCGTAGATACCGTGGTCCGCAGCGGCGCGCAGGCGGTCGATGACGGTCGTCGGTGCCCGGAAGTCCATGTCGGCCGTCCATAGCGACAGCAGATCCTCGCCCCGGACACGCGGTGAAAATTCGTCCCACTGGTTTGCCCATTTCGCTGACCCGAAAGCGGCGCGGTCGTACACCGTGTCAAAATCGGGGTCGGCACCGTGCTCTGCGGTGGCGGTAGGCATGGCTTTTGTTGGCCTGGTGGTCATGCGAAACCCTTCTCCACTCCACGGGCGATACGGCAGTCCGGGTGGTCGTGGCCGCGGGGCGGATCCGGAGCCACGACCACCGGCCAGGTACGGGCTCAGCCGTTCTGGCCGATACCGGCTTTGATGAGTTCCGGGACGATCTTTTTGGCCTCGTCGAACGAGATCAGCACGATGGCGTCCGGGTGCTGGGCCTTCACCTTCTCCACCTCGGCCGTGTAGTTGGCTGCGGTCGCGTCGTAGAGGACGTAGGAGACGACTTTGCCGCCGGACTCCTCGTAGAAGGAGCGGACGTTCTTCGCCAATGCCTCTCCGTAGGCGTCCTGTCGGGCGAGGATCGCGATGTTGCTGTGACCGTCCTCGCTGATGGTCTGGGCCATCACCTGCCCCTGCAGGACGTCGGAGGGGGCCGTGCGGAAGTACATGCCGTGGTCGGGGTAGGTGTCGAATGCGGTCGAGGTGTTTCCGGCCGATATCTGGACGACGCCAGCACCGGTGATCTTGTCGATGACCGACAGCGACACCGACGAGGAAGCGGCGCCGATGATGACGTCGGCGCCACCGCGGAGCAGTTTGTCGGTCTCGGATGGCGCGATGTTCGGCGACCCGTCACCGGAGTCGCCCTTCAACTGCTTCACATCTTTGCCCAGCACGCCCCCGGCCTTGTTGATTTCATCAATGGCGAGGTCCACGCCGGCGAACTGCGGGGCGCCGAGGAAGGAGCTGTCCCCGGTGGCAGGGAGCAGGGTGCCAAACGTTAGGGTGCCGTCCCCCTTGGGGATGGGGCCGCTGACCTTCTGGTCGGCTCGGATGTTGGCTTGGTCCGGGGTGGTGCCGTTGATGTAGCGGACATTCTTGTAGTTGTTGTCCTGCCCGAATTGGTAGATGCCGACGGTCGCCGCGGACGGGCTTCCTGTCGAGTTCATCTCGATCGGGCCAGAGGCACCGTCGTAGTCGATGTCCGTTCCGTCGGCGAGTAGGTCGGCGCACTGCTTGAAGCTGGTGCATTTTGTCCCGTCCCTGGTGATGCCGATCTCCTTCTCGGCGATCGCCTTGCCGGAGTCCTTCTTGGCGGCGACCGCAGCCAGGGCAGAGAGGATCGTGGCGTCGTAGGCCTCCGGAGCGTAGGTGAAGTCCTTCACCTTGCTGTTGATCTTGAGGATCCTCTGCCGGAACTCGTCGCCGATCTTGCCGCCGGGCAGGGTGGCGCGCACACCGTTGAGAGTGCCCGGCTCGAAATCACTGGAATAGTCGGCCGTGTTGCCGTCTACGAAGTAGAGCTGGGTGCCCGCTTTGGCCGGCGGCTCGCTGCCGGCTTGGGTGGGACTGCTGTTGGAGCCGCAAGCGGCGGTTGCCAGCGCGGCGGAGGCCGAAACGGCGATACATATGATGCGTCGCGGGAGCGACATGGGACCTCCAGGTGTGGGTGATGACTGTTGCGCTCTTGGTGTGGTGCACGACCGTGCCGTGGCGGGTGTCAGGAGTGGACGCGAGGGGAGAATTCGACCGGCGAAGATGTGTGGTCGGGGTCCTAGTTCCGCCTGTCGGCAGGTGTGCTGTCTGCCTGGGCGGCCTTGGCCAAGGTGCCGAGATACAGCTCGATCACCCTGGGGTCACGGGCCAGCGACTGTCCGGACCCGGTGTGGGCATTGCGTCCTTGGTCGAGGACGTATCCGCGGTCGCAGATCTGCAGGCAGCGGCGTGCGTTCTGCTCGACCATGACGACCGACACACCGGTGCGGTTGATGGCTCGGGTCTGGACAAACACCTCGTCCTGCATCGCCGGGGACAGGCCCGCTGAGGGTTCGTCGAGCAACAACACGGAGGGTTCCATCATCAGAGCCCGGCCCATAGCCACCATCTGCCGCTCACCGCCTGACAATTGTCCGGCCCGTTGCTTGCGGCGCCGGCCCAGCGCAGGGAACAGCTCGGTCACGAACGCGAACCGGGGGGCGAACTTCTTGGGGTTCTGGTAGCACCCCATCTGCAGGTTTTCCTCGATGGTGAGCGAGGGGAAAATGTTGTTGGTTTGCGGTACGAAGCCGATCCCTTGGGATACCAGTGCGTCGGCGCGCTGGTTCGTGACCTCCTCGCCCCGCAAGCGAACCGTCCCGGTGGTGATCTTGACCAGCCCGAAGAGTGCTTTGAGCAGTGTCGACTTGCCGGCGCCGTTGGGTCCGATGATGCCGACCAACTCGCCGGGTTGGCAGTACAGATCGGCGCCATTCAAGATGTTGACTCCGGGGAGGTACCCGGCGATCAGATTGTCGGCGCGAAGGGTTGCGCCCTCGGCCGCCTGCAGATGCCTTGTCCGAGCTGCCTCGTCGATCTTTGGGGCGTTGGGGTCGGTTTCAGCCACGATCTCGCCCTGATCGGTGACCTGGGAGTCCGATGGGCCGTGATGGGCAGAAGTCATCTCGGGACCTCCCGGTCGGCCCTCTGCTCGGCGTGGTCGTGCGTGTGCTCGACCTGGATTACGCGTTCGAGCTCGCTGATGTCGGTGTCGTGGCGAGCTCCGAGGTAGGCATCGATGACACGTTCGTCGGACATGATGGATGTGGGGGGTCCCTCGGCGATTACCTTGCCCTGGGCCATGACGACCACCCAGTCGGAGATCTCTCGCACCATGTCCATGTCGTGTTCGACGAACAGGACGCTCATTCCCTGATCCCGCAGCGACTTCACATGCCCGAGCAGGGACTGCTTCAGCGCTGGGTTGACGCCGGCCATGGGTTCGTCGAGCATGACCAGCTTCGGTTCGACCATGAGCGCTCGCGCCATCTCGAGCAGCTTTCTCTGGCCGCCTGACAGGGACCCGGCGAAGTCTGCCTCCTTGGCGTCGAGCTTGAACCGCTTCAGCAGGTCTCTGGCCCGGTCGGTGATGTCTCGTTCCTGCGCCCGCCACAGGGCGGGGAGCGCGGCGGCCCACAGGCGTTCGCCACGCTGACCTGTGGCGCCCATCCGCATGTTCTCCAGTACCGTCAGTTTCGAGAGCACTCTGGTCAGCTGGAAGGTCCGGACCATGCCGAGGCGTGCCACTTTGTAGGCTGCCTTGCCTTTGAGCGGTGCCCCGTCGAAGGACCAGGAACCGGCATCGGGTTGATCGAAGCCGGTGAGCAGGTTGAAGAACGTGGTCTTGCCCGCACCGTTGGGTCCGATCAAGGCGGTGATGACCCCACGTTGGATTTCGAGATGTTCCACGTCGACCGCGGTGAGGCCGCCGAAGGTGCGGCGGATTCCGTTCACGACCACAATGGGGTCGGGTTTGGCAGCGCCAGCCTCATGCGGCACCAACTGCAAGGCAGTCCGGCACTCGTGCATCGATTTGTTCTCCCCGGCGCCGGGGTCGGGAACCCTTGGCTGGGACGTATCACCGGCAGCGGAGACGTCCTTGCGTGCGGCGCCCGAGGAGAGGTGGTCATTGGGGAAGTTGTCAGTGGGCATCGAGCGCGATCTCCCTTCGATCACCGAAGATGCCTTGCGGCCGGTAGATCATCAGCAGCATCAGCACCAATCCGACCAACATCAGCCGGATGGTTGACGCTTGGTCGGCGTTCATGAACTGGGCCACGACCGGGTAGCTCGCCAACTGAGTCAAGACCGATCCGAGGAACGACAGGATCGCCCAGAACATCACCGCGCCGACGACCGGACCAAGGACCCGAGCGGCGCCACCCAGGATGAGCATGGTCAAGGCGATGAAGGTGAAGTCCAGGTTGAACGTGTCGGCCTGGACCGAAGCGGCCCCGAACGCGCCCACGAAGCCTCCGACGCATCCCACCACTCCACCGAGGATGAGGGCCTGGATCTTGTAGCCGTAGACGTTCTTGCCCAGAGACCGCATCGCGTCCTCGTCTTCACGGATGCCCCGAAGAACCCTTCCCCACGGTGATCGCATCAGGGCCCAGGTGAGCAGACTGATCATGATGACCAAACCCCAGCCGACCATGACTGTCCACAGCTCCTCCCGGCTGTAGGTCAGGAAGAAGCCGTCGTAGTTCGGCAGCGGGTTGAGGCTTCGGAACCCGGCGGTAAAGCCGGTCACACCGTCCTTGCCGTGAAAGTACGTCCGGAACGACGTCCCGAACACAAGTCGTAGGATCTCTGCCGCCGCGATGGTGACGATCGCCAGGTAATCCGCCCTAAGACGCAGGGTCGGGATACCCAATATCAACGCCAACGCCACGGTGAAGGCGATCGCGAGCAGAATCGCGAGGACGGTGGGAACCCCGCTTGTGGCGATCGCCGCGCCCATGACGTAACCGCCTACCGACAAGAAGGCGGCCTGACCGAAGTTGACCAGCCCGGCGTAGCCGAACTGAATGTTCAAACCGATCGCAGCCAAGCAGAACGAGACGGCCAGATAGCCGAAACCGTCGTGCAGTGCCCCCGTGAGGGCGCCGATGATGTCCATGTCCTCACCCGATCCTCTCGGCGCGGCCGAGCAGGCCTTGTGGTCGGACGAGCAGGACCAGCACCAGCAGAACCATCGCGCCCGCGAACTTGAGTTCCGATGGGATGACCAAGGTTGAGGTCTCCACGAACAGCCCGATGATGATCGAGCCGATCATCGCGCCCCACACTGATCCCAGACCTCCGACGCAGGTAGCGGCGAAGACCAACAGCAGTACCTGCGCTCCCAGTTGGTAGGTCACCGATTGGGAGAATCCCAGGAACGCCCCGCTCAGTCCCGCCAGCGCGGTGCCCACGATCCACACCGTGGCTATGACACGACCGACGTTGATCCCCGTCGCAGAGGCCAGGGCCGGATTGTCCGACACCGCGCGCGTGGCGCGACCGAGCCGGGTGAACTGCAAAGCAAGAGTGACCGCGACGAGCGCAAGCAGACTGATCGAGATGACGACAACATCTCGATTGGTATAGGTGAACAAGCCGAAGGCGTCTCGGCCGGCGGGCGTGACGTATTCGCGGTAGGTCAAGGCGCGGCCACCTGTGAAGTACTGGTAGAAGTTCCGGAGAAGGAACTGCAGACCGATCGAGACGATCATCATGGCGATCAGTCCCGTTCCGCGGCGTCTGAGTGGACCCCACAAACCCTTGTCGTTCAGGTAGCCGAACAGTGCCGACAGCACTACCGCCACCGCCACCGCCACGACGATCGGCAGCCCTACGACCCGGTTGCCGAGATAGGTGGCGAATGCCCCGAAGGTCACCAGTTCGCCGTGGGAGAAGTTCGACAGTCCCGTCGTGCCGAACACCATGGACAGGCCAAGAGCCCCCAATGACAGCACCAGGCCGAACAGCAGGCCGTTGTAGAGCAGTTGGGGGACCTGGTCCCACGCTGTCGACACTTGACGGGTATCGGGACCGAGGGGGAAGTTGACGGTGATCGTGCTCAAGCTGCCCGTTGGCCGCAAGGTGTTCGACGCTCCGTCGCGGATCTGCACAGCATCGGGAAGCGTTTTGGTGTCCAATGTGACGGTCAAGGTGCCCGAGTCGCTGCCGGGCACAGTGATCACGAACCGGCCTTGGTCGTTGCTAACGCCCGTGTAGGTCTTCCCTGTACTGGTCTGGGCACTGATCTTCACCCCAGCGACCGGCGCGTTGTTGTCTGCAGAGTTGCGCAACGTTCCCTGCACGGTCCGATCACCGGCCGCGTACGTCGGAGCGCCCACTGCCACGACGGCGAGCAGGGCGATCACGAGCATGACCGATCCCCGCAGTAGTGACAGGCAAGCAGGATGGCGGCGTACGCGCCAACGTGCACGGGGTGGTGTCATGGCCTCTCCGAAATCGCGTGGCGGGATATCTGATCGGCCTGCGGCAGGGGGCCAGCAGGCAGCGACGACAGCGTGGGGAGACCGACGACCGATACCAATGAGCCGCGGGCTGCGTCGGCCGTACCGCACATCTCGGGGTGGCCGATTCTCGCGGTTCTGGAATGCTATGCGCCCCCCATTGTCCGGTCCAGTCGTCGTTATCGATGCGCACTCATCGGTATTTTCGACCAATCACTGGGCAGAAACCATCCAGTGCTGTGACCGCGTAGGTTCGCCGGGTTGGTGGTTGGTCGTGGCGGTTGGATGTGCGGTGACGTCCGACCGGTGGGGGCGCGGTGGCTGAGCCTGTCCCAGGAGGGGCAGAAGCTGCACCAGATCGCGCGCCGGCAGCACGAGTTCGGTGCGTCACCGGCGCGCGATGATGCTGCCGGTCCCGGCGGGCGGGGACCGTGTTCCGGTAATCGCCCAGCTGGTGCAGGCCGACGAGGACACCGTGCGCGATGTGATCCACCGGTTCGCCTACGACGAATTCGGGCCCCTTGGGATCCGGCCCACCGCCGACTCGTGCTGGGCGAAGCAGAGCCAGCCCGACGGCCTGCCGGCGACCTACCACCGCACCCACGGCGTCGCCTACTTCCACGGCTACTCCTCCGTGGGCGACGACTGGACGTGGGGCGTCAACCGGCGACGCCGCAAGGGCACCGCCAAGGCGCCGGAGGCACCGTACGGCTGCCCTGCCGCGGCCGCTGGGAGCGGCTCTCCGCAAGCCAGCAGGAAGTCAACTGCGCGCAATACCCCCCGCGTCACCAGCCTCGTCCAAGCGTCTTCACCCTTCACCCGACCTGCTCAAACGAAGGTTGACCACGACCCACGTGCTCGTTGGACATACCGCAGGACGAGGCAGTCTCGCGGTGCCTCAATGCGGGGCAGCACATGTTTTCGCGTACGATTGGTTATCTCAAGCGACGAATCGGTGGTCACGGGCGGCGATTGGTGCGTGATGTACGACCTTCACCGGCTTCGGTTGCTGCGCGAACTCAAGCACCGCGGCACCCTTGCAGCTGTGGCTTCGGCCCTCTCGTACAGTCCTTCGACCATCTCTTCGCAGCTTTCGCAGCTGGAGACCGAGGTGGGCGTCCCGCTCCTGGAACCTATGGGACGCCGGGTCCGTCTGACGCCCGCGGCGGAGATGCTGGTCGGGCATATCGAGGTGATCTTGGACCGGCTCGAGCAGGCTGAGGCCGATATCGCCCGGGCTAAGACTGTGCTCGAGGGGGACCTGCGGATTGCAACCTTTCAGACTGCGGCTAAGACTCTGGTCCTGCCTGCCGTAGAGCTGCTTCAGCGCGAGCATCCGCAGCTTCGCGTCCACGTGCATCAGGAGAACGAACGCACACCGCTGCGGGCGCTTGTCGCGCACGAATTCGACCTGGTCATCGCCGAGGAGTACCCGGGAGAGCCGCCGTCGGCGCTGAGCGGCCTGCACACTCAGCTTCTCCTCGAGGATCCTCTACTTCTAGCCACCCCACCGGACGGCGAGCCGCCGCAACTCGCAGCTCTCGCACACCTGCCTTGGGTCATGGAACCCGAGGGCAATGCCGCCAGGCGCTGGGCCAGCGCTGTCTGCCGCCAAGCCGGCTTTGAACCCCACGTTCGCTACCAGTCGACCGACCTCACCTTCCATGTGCGATTGATCGAAGCCGGGCAGGCGGTCGGATTCCTACCCAAACTTGCCTGGGGCGTCCACGCTCCTACAGTGACACTTACCGAGCTGACGCCGCCGAACGCTCGGCGCGTCCTCATCGCTACCCGCACTGGCAGCCACGACCACCCGGCCGTCGTTGCTGCCCGCGTCGCGCTCGACCGAATCAGCCGCAGTGCACGGGATCTGACCCGGAGTTGACGCCCGAGGACTATCACGGTGCCGTTGACGGGGCCTCAGGATGACGGTGGTTCATGACTCACGCGATCGGGGTGCGTTGAGCCAGTCATGGAGACGGGTGTTGAAACGGGGCTGTAGCAGTCAAGGCGATGCCAACCCTCTGGTCAAGGAGGTGCGCGCATCCGCTACCTCCACCGGCGGGAACATTTCGACGTGATGCTTCAATTCTTCGGCCACGGAGGAGGGCATGTCGACGGTGCGTGTCTTCGCCCCCTTCGGCAGGGCGAAGTACGGCGGTTCGTCGATCGCCGCGCAGGCGGAAGCGGTGCTTCGGGCCTACGAGCATCACCGAGGGCGACACTCGCGCTGCAGCCCCGTAAGCGGTTCCGTAAGGGCGCCGTGCTGATCGTGGACGGCACCCTCATCTCCACCCGTGACCACACCGTCGCTGAGCAGTCGAAGAACTACCGCTACTCGACCAACCACCAGGTCGTCATCGACGCCGACACCCGGCTGATCGTCGCCGTCGGCCGGCTGCTGCCCGGAAATCGCAACGACCGCAAGGCATGGGAGCTGTCTCCGGTGCGAAGGACACCGTCGGCAAGACGACTGTGATCGCGGACGGCGGCTACCGGGGCACCGGCCTGGTCATCCCCCACCGTCGCGAGCGCGGCCAGGCCGAACTCTCGGCCTGGAAAGAGGAACACAACGCCTCGAGACAACTCGAAGATCATTTACGGGACAACCCTTAGGCCCGTACTGTTCCGCTGATGTCCGGCTGTCGTTGATGTCAGCCGTAGATGTCAGGCGGAGTCGGCTCGGGCCATTTCGTTGGCGTGGTTACTGGGCGGCTGTGGTCACGGCGGTTGCCGCGCTTCGCTGCTGTACAGGGTGCCACCGGTCAGCAAGACAGAGCGAGAGCGGCTTGAGTTGAAACGACCTGCCGCCAACGAGAGCTGATGAGACAGCGACTGCATTCGCCCAGGCGTCAAAGGCGGTGTTGGTGGAGGGCAACGCCACGACGACGATGATCACGGTGATTACCCAGAGCGGAACCATGGGGTTCGACACAGCATGCGGGGATGGGGCCAGACTCATGACTGATGCCTCCAAGGCGTCTAGGGCCCGTTCGTACCGCGATCGCTTCCCGGCAGAGTGGTACGAGCGGGCTGTCTTGTGCCCATGATTACGGGGCGGAGGCCGCTGGATGGCAACTCTGGCACATCTTCGGAACTGCAGACGATCTTGAAAACCGTCGTGGCAGCTATGTCACCGTGGGTTCAAAACCCACACCCACCGCAGATGAACGGCCCCTGACCAGCCAAGTCAGTCGGGGGCCTTCGCCGTTGCCGGTGTCCGTGAGCGACCGCTGTTCCCCGCGGTTTCCCGCTCGTTCGGGCACGCAAGGGGCACGCGCCTAGCTACTGTGCGCATCCGCCGAGGCTTCGCTGTCCTTCGCGTGGTGCAGCAAGCCGCTCAGCCGCCAGACGACGGCGATGGTTAGCGCGGCGGCTCCGATGCGCAGACCGTCGCTGAGCATCACATGCCGCAGCGCCTGGCGGGCCTCGCCCGCTGTGGCAGCCTGCTTCAGAGCCGAGTAGCCGTCCGTGGCCCAGGCGCCTGCGGCGAGTACGGTGAGCCACCAAATGGTGAGCAGAGGGTTGCCGCGACGGCGTCGCATCGCTGGCTGGGCGGCAGCCCACAGGTCGTTGATGAACATCTTCGGTATGAACAGCTGTCCCAGTGGAACCAGCCAGCCGAAGAGCACCCAAGCACGGTGGCGGCGCTGCCCTTGGGGCCAAACCGTGTCCGCGAGTGAACGCATGCTGTCGAGCCAGAGGATGAACAGCAGCATGGTCGCGAGGAACGTCGCCTGCCACCACCCAGTCAGATTCCCGAACCACATGTCGGCTCTGACCAACGCCTCGCCTTCATCCGACCGCTTCAGCGCTAGTGCCAGTAGCACCTGGTACCTGTGCCAGCCTGCTACCTCGGTCGCCACAGTCACCAACGCGAAGCAGGCGAGCATTCCGCACGTCCACCGGGCGAGCCCGCCCGGCGACGCCGCTTTTCCACACATTCCGTACCTCCGGGAGGCCCGCTTGTGCGGACTTTCCGCAGGTCGCAAGGGATCTTAGCTATTCAGGCGAGCGGAAGTCACGGCCCTCCCCACCACCCTCCCCAGCTCCCATCCCGTCTGCCGGCACTCGCGAACGGCGCCCCCTCCATCTCGGAGCCTGAGCGCCCCCGCCGGAGGCATGTCTTTGGCCGCGGCCGGCTTCCTCACTTCTGCCCGCTGCACGTAGCGCGCCGCAGGGCACGTCCGTCGGTCACGCTGCCGTCCCCGCGCTGGGTTCACCGGACGAGGGCAGGGGCCCGACAACCTTGAGGCCGAGCAAACTGACGAAAGACTTGGAGATACAGGCTCCATCGCCTGGTCGAGATCCGGCCCGTAGGCAACGGCCCGGGCTCTTGGAGACCGAGCCGGGGGTCGTTAACGGATACTCTGGAGCCGAAAAATACCCTTTTCTCGACGCACGCATGCGGAGATCGGCCGCTGAAAGGATGACCGCTTCATGGCTTCGGAGACTCCGGCGGCGCCGGGCAGTCCTGCCTGGTGGGCGAGCCGGAAACCGGCCCCTGCGTACCGGCGCGGACGCCCCCCGATGGACGTAGGCCGGATCATCGACACCGCCCTGAAGCTCATCGACGAAGTCGGGATCCAGGCACTGACCCTGCGCATGCTCGCCGACGCCCTGGACTCGGGCACGGCAACGCTCTACCGCCACTTCAACGGCAAGGACGAACTCCTCGCCCTCGTGGCCGACAGAATCCTGGGCGAGGTCGGAATCCCGCCCGAGGAGTTGGACAGCCTGTCCTGGCGGGAAGCCGTGGCCGCCGCCGCGGAGACTTTCTACGACACCCTGCGCCGACACCCTCATGCGGTGCCCTTGCTGGCGGCCCAGGTTCCCGTCGGCCCCAACGGACTCCGCGCCAGGGAACGGCTCATCACACTGCTCCTGAGCCACGGGTTCTCGGTCGGCCTGGCCGCCCGCACCTTCACCGCCATCGGCCACTACGTGATCGGCTTCGCCATCCAGCAGCACGGCCCCGGAACACCACGCCCCGAGGACCAGGTGCAGCTGCGGGACTATTACCACTCCCTGGACCCCGCCACCTATCCGGCCACGACGGCCGCAGCCGACGAGCTGACCTCCGTACCACTGCACGAGGAGTTCCGGTTCGGCCTGGACTTGCTCGTCGATGGTCTGGAACAGGCTAGACGCAAAGACTCTTAGGTGCCTGGAGAGTCCAGCGGACGCTGACTCCGGCAGATCACTCGCCTACGCGCGGCCAAGGACGCTGGCCGACACGGGATTCGACGCCGGCATCCACCTATAGACCCTTCGGTCGCGCTATAGACCCTTCGGTCGCGCGCCTGGGCAAGCAGGACGGTGCGGTCGAGACACCTGGCCGACACGCCACCGCCCCGGCTCGAGCGATCTCGCGCGCAGCCGCCCTCGCCGGTCCCGCGTAGTCACTTGGCTTGCCTCTCTCCCGCAAAAATGGCTACTCTGTAGCCGAAATAATACGGCTACGTCGTAGCCAATAACTGGGGAGGCGAGATGAAGAACAGCCTCACGGAGGGATCGTCATTCACGTCGGTCGACGGGATGCGCGTGCGCTTCGTGCGGGAGGGGCGAGGGCCGGCGGTGCTGCTCCTGCACGGCTCCGGCTCGTCTTTGGACACCTTCGACGAGGTCGCGGCGCGGCTTCGCCCGGCCTACGAGGTGATCCGGCTGGACCTGCCGGGGTTCGGACTGACCGGGCCCCGGCCCGACCGGGACTACCGCATCGAGTCGTACGTCGCCTTCGTCGCCCGTTTCCTCGACGGGCAGTCCGTGGACACCTGCATGGTCGCCGGAAACTCGCTCGGCGGGAACATCGCCTGGAACTTCGCGCTCACCCACCCCGAGCGGGTACGGCGCCTGGTGCTCATGAACTCGACGGGGTATGTCGGCAAGTCGCTCCCCGTCGCGATGCGCCTCGCCCGCAACCCGCTCACCCGCCCGCTGCTGCGCCGTGCGGGCTCGCGGGGCATGGTCGCCCGGAACGTGCGCGGCATGGTGGGGCCCGACTTCACCGTGCCGGAAGCCATGGTCGACCGGATGCACGCCATGATGAGCCGGCCGGGGAACCGTGCCGCCTTCATCGACCTCGCCAGGACCGACCAGGCCGACCGGACGCCTGAACTCCGCCGGCTGCGCGTGCCCACTCTGGTCCTGCGCGGCGACGGCATCGACGGCCAGCACTTCGCCAGGGACATCCCGGGCAGCCAGGACATCGTCCTCCCCGGGATCGGCCACTTGATGCCGGAGGAAGCTCCAACCCGCGTGGCCGGCGCCATGCTCGAATTCCTCGGAGGCCAGTCGTGAGCGGCACCTACGTCGCAAAAGGCGAAGACCGAATCCTGGACGAGACCGCACGGGCGGCGGCCCAAGGCTCCTTCGTCCCGCTGTCCGACGGAATGACCCACTACCAGCTCGCCGGACCCGACACCGGTCCCCTCGTGCTGCTGACCCCCGGGAACACGATCCCGCTCGGCTACTGGGACGCGATCGCCGCCGACCTGCACGCCCATGGCCTGCGTACCCTGGCCTACAGCGCTTACGGCCGCGGGTGGTCGGATCGCGTCGAAGGTCCCTACGACCAGGCCCTGTTCCTCCGCCAGCTGAGCGAGCTCCTCGACGCGGTCGCTCCCCGCGAGCGAGTCCACGTGGTCGGAACGTCCATGGGTGGACTCATCGCCATGGCCTTCGCCACCCAGGCCGGCATCCCGACGCCGTTGTCGCTGACTCTCATCGGTCCGGCCGGCTTGGCAGAGCAGAACCAGCCCCTCACCCGCCTACTGGCTGTCGATCCGCTCGCCCGGCTCCTGGGCAGACTTTTCGGCCACCGCTTCCTCAGCAGCCATCTGGGCCACAACGTTCGGACGGGCGAGGACACGGATCGGCTCCGCCGCCTCGTCGGCGAGCCCTACCGGTTCCACGGCTCGATCTACGCCTTGCTGTCAACGCTCAGGGATTTCCCGCTCATCGGACAGCACGACCTCTATCGACGGGCCGGCCGACTGCCCGTACCCAAGCTGTTGCTGTGGGGCAAACACGACCAGGTCACCCCCATAGAGCAGCTCGACACCGTCCGGGACCTCTTCCCGCCGGACGACTTGCACGTGCTCGACCACTGCGGGCACATGGTCCCGTTCGAGGATCCTCACGGCACGGCACGGCTGCTCGCCACCTTCTTCGAAAAGATCAACTGAGGCCCCTCGCCATGACCGAACACCACGACATCGACGTACTCGTTGCCGGAGCCGGCCCAACGGGCTCCACCCTGGCGGCCGACCTGCTGCGGCGCGGCCTAAGCGTCCGCCTGATCGACAAGGCACCACACGCCTTCAAGGGCTCCCGCGCCAAAGGCGTGCAGCCACGCACACAGGAGGTCTTCGAGGACCTCGGCGTGCTGCGCGAGGCACACGCGGAGGGCGGCCCCTACCCGCTCGCGGGCATTCACCTCGGACCGGTCACCGCGCCGTGGAAAATGCAGCAGCGCAACCGGCCGACCCCGGACGTGCCGTACCCGAACATCCTGCTGCTGCCGCAGCACCGTACCGACGCCATCCTGCACCGCCTGCTCGACCGCCTGGGACTGCCCATCGAGTACGACACCGCACTGGAGGACTTCGAACAGGACGCCGCCGGCGTCACGGCGACGCTCGCCTCGGGCGAGAAGGTGCGCAGCAAGTACCTCGTCGGCGCCGACGGGGGCGCCAGCGCCGTCCGCAAGGCCACCGGACTCGGCTTCGCCGGGGAGACCGACGCATCCGACCGCACGCTCATCATCGACGGCACGATCGACGGACTGTCCCGGGACCGGTGGCACATCTGGCCCCGCGCCTCCGCGGGAGCGTGCCCCCTGCCGCATTCCGACCAGTTCCAGGTGATGATCCGGCTGAAGCCGGACGACGCACCGGACCTCGACGAAGCCGCGCTGGCCGCCCGGTTCCACAAGCTGACCGGCCTGCGGCTGCGCGACATCACCTGGACCTCGGTGTTCCGGCCCAACGTCCGGCTCGTCGAGCACTACCGCGCGGGCCGGGTCTTTCTGGCCGGTGACGCCGCCCACGTGCACACTCCGGCCGGCGCGCAAGGACTCAACACCGGCGTGCAGGACGCCTACAACCTCGGCTGGAAACTCGCCCAGGTCATCGCCGGCGCACCGGACAGCCTCCTCGACAGCTACGAAGCCGAGCGGCAGCCGATCGCCGCACGCGTTCTCGGCAAGTCCAGTGACCTGTACGCAGACCTCAGCAACCACCGTGTCTCCGGACTCAAGCGCGGAGACGAGGAACGCCAACTCGATCTCTCCTACCACGCCGGTCCGCTCGCCCCCGTCCACTCCCCCGCCACCAAGACACTGCACGCGGGCGACCGGGCGCCGGACGCGCCGTGCTCCGCGCACGATGTCCGACGCCTGTTCGATGTCTACCAGGGGCCGCACTTCACGCTCCTGGCTTTCGGCGCCGACGCCGCCGAGGCGCTGCCCAAGCTGATCTGGCCGGCCGATGGCGCCGAACTGCGCCGCTACGCCGTCCGCACCGGAGGCCACATCGACGACGACGGCGTCCTCGCCGACACCACCGGCCGGCTCAACAGCGTCTACGGCATCACCGGCGACACGCTCATCCTCGTCCGGCCGGACGGATACATCGCAAGCATCATCACGTCCGACTGGACAACCGCCTTCACCGCCGCGGCCAAGGCGTTCACACCGAGTGATCCAGGACAGTATCCCCGCGCCGCAGAGCGCTCCCGGGTCGGGCGGGACGCACCATGCCGACCAGGGAGCAGACGTGCCCGAGGTGAGTGAGACGGTCGACGGCCGTGAGAAAGCCACCAACGAGCGGCTGGTCTTCTTCAGCGACGCGGTCGTCGCGATCGCCCTGACCTTGCTGGCGCTGGAGTTGCCGGTGCCCCACGGCAGGAGCGACGCCGAGGTGTGGGGGGCATTCCGGGAGCATCTCCCGGACTATGTGATGTTCCTGCTGAGCTTCGCGGTCATCGCCGCGCTGTGGGCGTCGCACAAGTGGCTGTTCGGCCGCATCGGCGCTTTCAGCCCTCGGCTGCTGTGGTTGAACTTCACCTGGCTGCTGGGGATCGCCCTGGTCCCCTTCGCGACGAAGGTCCTCCTGGAGGACAGCCCCTACCAGATCAGTGCCGTCCTCTACGCCGCCGTGGTCGGGGGTACCGGACTGGCCTTGATCAACATGGTGCGTCACTGCCGGGTCCGGGGCCTGCTGCGGCCGGGGTCGGCACCCGAGATCATGCGGCGCTTCCAACTGTTCCTGACCTTCCCGACAGTCGCCTTCCTGCTGTCGATCCCGATCGCCTTCGTCAGCCTGAGTGGCGCGAAGTACGGCTGGGCGGTGGTCTTCACGCTCACCGCGCTGGCCGCCCGTTGGGCGACGCGCCCCGGGGCGGAGCCGGTGCGCGAGCGGTCAGGAGACCGTACGCGTCGCTCAGCCGGCGCGCGCCGGCCGGGCGGGCGGCGAGGACCACAGTGAGATATGAACGGCGCCCCGCGAGAAGGAGCCCCGAACAGCACGGCGGATGGATCCGAGAACTCAAGCCACGCGAGCGGGACGCGGTGACTCATGCGGTCCTGCCGCAGGCCAAGGCGGCGGAGCTCGTGACGCACGTCGGAGTCGGCCCGTGCGGCTGGGCTGTCGAGCTTGGCCAGGCCTTGGCGCGAAGGCACATCGCCGAGGAGGTGCCCTACTTGACCGTCGACGAGGTCGTGCAGGAGCTGCACAAGGAGTGTGAGGCAGTGGCGCTCGGGGCGGTCGCTGCCCTCCACGACGAACAGGACTTCGTCGTTGCCGAAGTGGCCGAGGTGCTCCTGGGGCCGGCCGAGGTCGTGAGTCGCGGTGTGGGCGTAGAACACACGCTGCGCGCGATCCACATCGGCCATGCCTTCGCGAACGGTGAGCTGTGGGACGTCTGCGAACGGCCGCTGGGCGGTGAGCGGCGATTCGCCGAAATACGGCGTGCCGCGGAGCTCATGCTCGGGATCGTCGACGACCTGTCGGCCGCCATGGCCCGCGAGTTCGGTCAGGTGCAGGGCTCTTCGAAAGCCTTGTTGAGCAGTTCTTCCCCGTCGGCCGGCAGCGGGCCCGTACACCGACTTCCTGTGGAATTTGGCGCCTTCCTCGGCATCGCGGTCCTCGGCCACAGAAGGAGCGGACACCACGGAGGAGACGGAGGAGAACTACACCCACGGCCGCCGAATCCCGGCCCCTGCCCCCTTCCCGAGCAACCCCGCCGAACCGGACCCGGTCAGGCCAGATCGGGCAGGGGGTGACGGGCGACATCGCGGGCGTCGTCCGGGGGAACCCCCAGCATGCGCAGAACGATCTCCGCCAGGTTGGCGGCAGCCTCGTCGGCGTCGAGTTCGGGGCGGGCGAACCTCAGCTCCACCAGGGACAGCAGGGACCCGCCCAGCGCGGACAGGGCGACGGTCGGGTCGACGGCGACGAAGCGGCCGGCGGCGACACCGCGTTCCAGGTCGCGCAGGGCTCGGGGCGCCAGCCCCCGGTCGGAGTGGACGTGGCCGAGTCCCCGGTGGCGCAGTACCTGCATGAGCTCCGGGTGGGAGTCGACCATGCGCAGGCTGAGCCTCACGCCCGCCGCGACGAGCGCGGCGGGGTCGTCGGTTCCCTGCAGACGCTCGTCGATGGCCTGGCCGAACTCCTCGAGCGCGTCCACCACCGCCGCGTCGAACAGTTCCGCCTTCGACTCGAAGTGGTTGTAAAAGGTGCCGAAACCTACGTCCGCGCGCTCCGCGATCGCCTGGATGCTCGCGCTCGTGTCTCCCGTCTCGGCCAGGATCTGCCGGGCCGCGCGGACCAGTGCCTGCCGGGTCTCGGCGCGGCGTCGTTCGAAGCGGTTGCTGGGCGGGGCTGAGGTCGGCATGCGGTGAGTCTAACAACGGCGACGATGACGACCGCAATTCTGATGGAACCATCATTTGATGCAGGCCAACCCCTTGACGATGGGTCTATCAGAGCTGATGATCTCATCATTACGGCAATGTTGCTTGGAGGGCACCGTGTCCCAGACGCACGTCGACGAGACCGACGTCAGAACAGCCCACCAGGACATCCACAGCGAGCAGGGCGCCCTTCTCGGCGAACACCCCGGGCGCTCCCGCAATCCGCTGATCAAGGTGGCTGACCTGGCCTGGCTGGAGTTCGAAAAGCCCGACCTCGACCGCGCGGAGGTCTTCGCGCGTGACTTCGGTTTCGGGATCGCCGCCCGCGGTGAGCGCGCGCTGTGGCTGCGGGGTACGTTCGCCGGCTCGCCCTGCATGGTGATCCGGCGTGGCCGTACGTCCCGTTTCATCGGCCCGACGTTCCGCGCCGCAGAACGGGCCGACTTGGACCGGCTGGCCCGTGCGACCGGCTCCGCCGTGCGAGACGTGGACGCGCCCGGCGGCGGCAAGGTGGTCGACCTTCTCGACCCCTCAGGCGTCCCGGTGCGGATCGTGCACCATGCCGAGGAGCTGCCCGCGCTGCCCGAACAGCGGCCGCTTCTTCTCAACTCCGGCACGGATCACCGTCGTACGAACGTCCCGCAGCGCCCACCGCGTGAGCCTTCGCGCGTTCAGCGGCTGGGTCATGTGGTCCTGGAGACGCGAGTGTTCGCCCGTGCCCTGGACTGGTACCTGGACACCCTCGGCATGATCGTCAGTGATTTCCACTTCCTGGACGGTCAGCGCGAGCGCGGCCCGGTCATGGCGTTCATCCGCTGCGACCAGGGAAGCGTCGTGGTGGACCACCACACGCTGGCGATGCATCTGGGTCCGGGGACGGGCTATGTCCACTCCGCCTACCAGGTCACCGACCTGGACGCGATCGCGGCGGGCGGGGAGTACCTGGCCGAGCGCGGCTATCAGCGCAGCTGGGGCATCGGCCGGCACATCCAGGGCAGCCAGCTCTTCGACTACTGGCGTGATCCGGACCGCTTCATGCTGGAGCACTTCGCCGACGGCGACCTCTTCTCCTGCGACCTCGAACCCGGCTGGTCGCCCATGTCGGCGAGCGGCCTTGCGCAATGGGGGCCGCCGGCGACCCGGGACTTCCTCGGCGCGAATCCGTCTCCCGCCAAAGTCCGTGAGGTGCTGCATGCCCTGCGCGGCGACAACGAACTCGACCCTGCCCGGCTCCTGGGCCTGCTGAAAGCGATGAACTCATGAGTACCAACGTCCTGCGCACCGCTGATGGCTGGTGGGTGGTCCTTCCCCAAGGTCTCGACTCCGCTCGACCGGGAAAGACCCCGAACGACCGAGCCGTCCGCGTCGACACCAAGGCCGTCACCACCCCGGAGCTACTCGTCGACCGTGACGCCGTACGCGAGGCCGCCGCGTCGGGCGAGCCGGGCACGCCCGTCGCCGACCTCGTCACGCTCTCCCCGGTCACCACGCCCTGCCGGGTGGTCGCCCAGATGGTCAACTACCGGAGTCACGCCCGCGATTCGGGATTCACCGGCGAGATCCCGCCCACCTTCTTCCGCAAGGCGTCCGGCTCGGTCAGCGGCCCGGCCGACAGTATCGTCCGGCCCGCGCACGTGAAGTTCCTCGACTACGAGGTCGAACTCGGCCTGGTCATGGGCGCATCCCTGCCCGTGGGCACCGTCGTCACCGAGCAGAGCCTGCCGTCGTACGTCGCCGGGCTCGTGATCACCAACGACGTCAGCGCACGTGATGTACAGCTGACCAAGACCCAGTTCTACGAGAGCAAGTCGTATCCGACCTTCACGCCGACGGGGCCGTACCTGGCACTGCTGGAGCCGGAGGACTTCGCCCATCTCCTCGATCTGCGGCTGAAGTTGTCCGTCAACGGTGATCTGCGTCAGGACCGCACCCTCGCCGACATGGTCGTCCGTCCGGCGCAGGCGCTCACGCTGCTCGCCCGCTTCCAGACCCTCGACCCCGGCGACCTGCTGCTGACCGGCACCCCCGGCGGCACCGCCCTCAAGGCCCCGCCCAAGCCGGTGGAGAAGCTCGGCGCGCTGCTGCCACCCGCCGTCAAGTGGAAGGCGTTCTTCAAGAGCCAGGCCAGGAATCCGCGCTACCTCCACGAGGGCGACGTGATCACGGCGACGATCGCGACTGCCGACGGGCTGATCAACCTCGGTGAGCAACGCACGCCCGTGATCGACGCGAACTGACACACGAGGTGAGCCGCACATGACCACAGACCAGGCCGTCGGCCGACGGGACACCCTGACCGGGGCGGCGCACATACCCGTCGTCATCATCGGAGCCGGGCCCGTGGGTGTCACCACCGCCCTCCTCCTCGCCCGGCGCGGAGTCCGTACCGTCGTCCTCGAGCGCCACCGAGACGTCTACCCTCTGCCGCGCGCGGTCGCCATGGACGACGAAGTCCGGCGGATCTTCCAGGCCGCAGGTATCGACGGGGAGTTCTCCGCCGTCGCACGGCCGGCGGGCGGGCTGCGTCTGCTGGACGCCCGGCACCGGGTGATGGCCGAGTTCCGGCGCTCCCCGCACGGGCACCACGGCTTTCCGCAGACCAGCATGTTCGACCAGCCGCAGCTGGAGCGCCTGCTGCGAGACACCCTGGCCAGGCGTCCGGAGTGCGAGCTGCGCGGTGGTGTGGAGGTGACCGCCGTCGACCAGGACGGCGACGGCCCGGTGCGCGTGACCGTCCGTGGGGACGGCGGTGAGACCCACCTGTGGGCCGACGCCGTGCTGGGCTGTGACGGCGCGGGCAGCCTCACTCGCGACGCCATCGGCGCCGGATGGGAGGACCTGTGCTTCGAGGAGCACTGGACCGTCATCGACGTCCGCACCCGCGCCCACGTGCGGTGCTGGGAAGGCGTCGACCAGGTCTGCGACCCCGCCCGGCCCGCGACGTTCATGCGCATAGGCGAGGACCGCTACCGCTGGGAGTTCCGGCTCCGCGACGGGGAGAGCCTCGACGGTACGCACGGGCGGGAGCGGCTGCGGGAGTTGGTGGCCCCGTGGGTGTCGCTCTCGGGCGCCGACGACTTCGAGGTGATCCGGCAGGCCCGCTACACCTTCCGGGCCCGCGTCGCCGACCAGTGGCGCCGGGGCCGGGTGTTCCTGCTCGGCGACGCCGCCCACCTCACCCCGCCCTTCATCGGGCAGGGCCTGTGCTCAGGCATACGCGACGCGCACAATCTCACGTGGAAACTCACCCGCGTCCTCCAACAGGGCGCTGACGAACGGCTCTTGGACACCTACGAGAGCGAACGCAAGCCCCACGCGCGCCATGTGATCCGCCTCGCCGTCGCGACGGGCTGGGCCATGACCGGCGGCCAGGACCGCGCCGCCGCGATCCGCCGGACCCTGCTGGGTGCCGCGTGCCGCATCCCGGGTGTGACGGGCCTGGCCGGCCGTGGCATCAGCCCCACCCTGACCTCCGGCCCGCTCATACGGCGCGGCCGCCTCTCAGGCACCTGCTGCCCCCAGCCCTGGGTGATCGCCGACGGCCGGCGCACCCGCCTCGACGACGTACTCGGGGACTCCTTCGCCGTGCTGACCGCCGAACCCCTGACGCCGTCGACGCGGGCCGTCGCCGAGGGGCTCGGCGCCCGGATCGTCCCCGTGGACGAGGCCGGCGACGACGGCACCCTCGCCGCCTGGCTGCACGACGGCCGGGCCGCCGCCGTACTCGTACGCCCCGACCGCATCGTCCTGGACACCGTGCCCACCGGCCGCGGCGGCTTCACCGACGTCGCAACCTGGGCGCCCCTTCTGTGCACGGCGACTCCCCCGAGCTCTCGGCTTCGCTCGAGCAGGGGGACCCCCATCCCGGCACCGCCACCCTGTTGAGGAGCACCGCTCGATGACCACCACGAGTCCCGCACCAACCCCGGTACCCTTCTGGTCCCCCGACCCGGAGACGGCCGCGCACAGCCGTATCGCGGACTTCGGCCGCCGGCTCGCACGGCACCGCTCCGTCGAAGACGCCTGCGACTACACCGACTACACCGCCCTGCACCGCTGGTCCGTCACCGACCTCGAAGGGTTCTGGAGCGCGGTGTGGGAGTACTTCGACGTCGACGCGGCCACGCCGTACGAGCAGGTGCTGGAAGAGGAGAAGATGCCTGGCGCCCGCTGGTTCCCCGGCGCCACCCTCAACTACACCCACCACGCCCTGCGCCACCTGCGCTTGGACGAGGCGGCCGTCATCGCGCTGGACGAGACCGGAGCCGGCTACGAGGTGTCCGGCGAGCAACTGCGCGCCCAGGTCGCCTCCGTCGCCGCCACCCTGCGCGACCTGGGCGTCGGCCAGGGCGACCGGGTCGTGGGCTACCTGCCCAACACCCCTCACGCGATCGTCGCCTTCCTCGCCGCCGCGAGCCTCGGCGCCGTCTGGTCGGTGTGTGGCCAGGACTACGCTCCGCAGGCCGCCGCGGACCGCTTCGGCCAGTTGGAGCCCACGGTGCTGATCGCCGGGGACGGCTACCTCTTCAACGGCACGACCCACGATCGCCGCGACGCCGCGCTGAATCTCGCACGGTCGCTGCCCACCCTCGAGGCCACCGTGCTGGTGGACAACGTGGGCCTGTCCTGGCCTCAGGGCGAGTACCCGGGTCTGACGCTTGCTTGGGAGGACGCGGTCACACGCACCGAGCAACTCGCTTGCACGCCCGTGCCGTTCGACCATCCCCTGTGGGTCGTCTTCTCCTCCGGCACCACCGGCCTGCCCAAGGGCATCGTCCACGGCCACGGGGGCGTGCTGCTGGAGCACTTGAAGACCCTAGGCCTCCACTCCGAACTGGGCCCCGGCGACCGCCTCCTCTGGTACACCACCACCCACTGGATGATGTGGAACCTGGTCGCCTCCACCCTCCTGACAGGCGCCACCACCTGTACCTATGACGGCAGCCCGGCCCCGTTGGCGCGCCCGGACGTCATGTGGGAACTGGCTGCCCGCCACCGCGTCACACTCTTCGGCACCAGCCCTCAATACCTGCTCGGTATGGCCAAGTTCGGCATCGACCCGTCCGTCCACGACCTGTCGTCGATCCGCGTCATCGGCTGCACCGGCTCCACGCTGCCCGCCTCGGCCCACCCCTGGGTCCGCGACCACGTGGGCGACAACGTCCAGTTGGCCTCCATCACCGGCGGCACGGACGTCGTCTCCGGCTTCGCCGGCAGCGCCCCCACCACGCCCGTTTGGGCGGGCGAGCTGTCCGCTCCTCATCTGGGGGTCGCCCTGTCCGCTTACGACGCCGAGGGCTACCCGGTGGTCGACCAGGTCGGCGAGTTGGTCGTCACCCGCCCCATGCCTTCCATGCCGCTGTACTTCTGGAACGACCCCGACGGCAGCCGCTACCGTGACGCCTACTTCGCCACCTATCCCGGCGTTTGGCAGCACGGCGACTGGGTCACTCTCACCTCACACGGCTCGTTGATCGTGCACGGCCGCTCCGACTCCACCCTCAACCGCAACGGTGTACGCCTGGGCAGCGCAGACATCCACGACGTCGTCGAACGCCTCCCAGAGATCACCGAAGCCCTGGTCATCGGCGCCGAGGAACCGGGCGGCGGCTATTGGATGCCCCTGTTCGTCGTCCCGGCGGCCGGAGTCACCCTGGACGACTCCCTGCGCGACAAGATCCGCCACGCCATCCGCACCGGCGCCTCACCCCGCCACGTCCCCGACGAGATCCTCGACGTGCCTGCCATCCCCCACACCCTCACGGGCAAGAAGCTCGAGGTCCCGGTCAAACGCCTGCTCCAGGGTGCCTGTCCCGATCAGGTCGTCGACCCTGCCGCCGTCGACGAACCCGACCTGATCGCCTACTTCGCTCGCCTGGGCACCGAACGCCGGGACGCGCGAAGCAGCGCATGACGTCCCCTCCGGCCCCAACGCCGTACGCCCGCCACCAGGCGGAGCCCTCGACATCTGATTCACCCCAAGGAAACCCATGACCCTTTCCGTCGCCCTGGCCTGTCTTGTCGCGTTGCTCTTCGTGGCCTTCGGGGTGCCCAAGATCCTCGCTGTGGCACCGATGCGGGAGTTGGCCGCGCAGTCGGGCTTCTCCGTCTCGGCATATCGCGTCATCGGAGTTCTCGAGGTGGCGGGTGCCGCCGGTGTGGCCCTCGGCCTGGCCGTGCCGCTGCTGGGCGCTCTGGCCGGTGCCGGGTTGCTGCTGCTGATGGCCGGTGCCGTGATCACGCACCTGCGCAACGGGGACAGGGCACGTGGATTCGCCCCTGCGGTCGTGTGCGCCCTCCTGGTCGCCGGCTATCTCGTTGCCCTTCTCACCGCGTGACCCCATCCGGAAGCCTTCCTGATGCCCACCCGCACGACCATCCAGCGAGGACGCACCGATCGCCTGCGGTCTGCTGATCTCGGACGTACTGCACGAGGCCGGACTGCCCGCGGGCGTGCTCAACGTCGTCACCAAAGACCGCGCCGACGCCGCCGAGGTGGTCTCCGCGCTGACAGCCGACCCCCGGGTGCGGATGGTCGACTTCACCGGTTCCACGGAGGTCGGCCGCGCCGCAAGGACGCGGACGTCGACTACGCGGTGGACGCCGCGGTCTTCGGCTCCTTCATGAACGCGGGGCAGATCTGCAGGTGCGTGGACCGGGTCATCGTCCACCGTGCGGTCGCCGACGAATTCACGGCCAAGTTCGCCGCCCGCGTCCAGGCACTGCCGTACGGCGATCAGAGCGACCCTGGCACGGCGGGTCGGCCCGGTCGTGAACGCGGCCGCCGCCCGCCGGGCCTCGGCACTCGTCGCGGACCCGGTCTCCCAGGGTGCCGAACTGGCCGCGGGCACCGGCGACATCGAGGAGCCGGGCACGCTGATCCGCCCGGTCGTCCTCACCGGGGTCACCAAGGAGATGAAGGTCTACTACGACGAGATCTTCGGTCCGGCGACCGTGGCCCACGTGATCGACAGCGCCGACCAGGCCCTCGCGCTCGCCAACGACACTCACTACGGGCTGACCGCGGGCGCCATCACCGAGAATCTGGCGAAGGGCCTGAAGGTCGCGAGCCGTCTGCGTACCGGCATCGTCCACGTCAACGACCAGTCCATCGCGGCGGGCGCCGAGGCCTTCACCGACACGCGCTGGGTCACGGCGCAGGCCGTGGGCCACGCGCCATCTCGCAGGCACTTCGACGTCTGGGCGTCGTGGCGAGCGCCGGAGAGGACGAGTTCTCAGCTGTGGGGTTGGACCGTCACCGACACGGTGAGGGATGGATCGCCTGAGCAGCGCCTTCCGGATTCACGCATGAACGAGCAAGTTCCTGGTTCCGCTCGCGGAATCCGCCCGTAATTGCGAAAATCTCGCGCCCTCGTGGGATCGCCCCGCGCAGGATGCGCACCTGCGCCGAACCAGCCGCCGCGCGTTTGGGGAAACCTGCGTTAACTCCAGTTATGGCCTGTGCGGGACACAGATCTGAGACTGTACGTGGCCATCTCGACCGCCTCACCTTCACTCACCTTCAACGGCACGATCATCGAAACCGGCACCGGCTCCTACCGCCTCGCCAGTCAGGCCGTCAGCGTGTCGGCCTCACGGTCCGGCAGTAGGCCCACAGGCCGCCGTGTCTCGATGTCGACGAGCACGGTTCCGTAGATTCAGCCCCTGCGCCCGGCGTTATCGATTGCCGACCGCTCCCCCGGCATGCCGGCCCGTTCCCGATCTCGACGGGTGCTGCGGGACCTGGAGACCGCGGTGGCCTGGCTGGAGGCCCTCCTGGTGGAGCTGCGAGCGACGGTACGCCTACGTCTTGCTCAACG
This sequence comes from Streptomyces sporangiiformans, assembly GCF_005768555.2. GTDB lineage: Bacteria > Actinomycetota > Actinomycetes > Streptomycetales > Streptomycetaceae > Streptomyces > Streptomyces sporangiiformans. The sequence goes on along the minus strand of NZ_VCHX02000079.1, from coordinate 10,406 downwards.
CGGCCCGGCGAGAACCCGCCCCGCACACACCGATGACACCAGGGCACCAGGGAGCCGCAGCCCGGAACCGCGCCGGGGATGCTCGGCGCGGTTCGTCGATCGCCGCGCAGGCGGAAGCGGTGCTTCGGGCCTACGGTGGTCTGAAAGTAGTCGGTAAGCCGCATCGGCTTTGGGAGGAGGCTGCGATGGAGGAGCACTTCGTCTGGGTGACGACGCGTCGCCTCCGGCCGGGCACCTTGGAAGAGTTCGAGAGGGAATGGCGTCCGGACCCCTACCCCCAGGGACTGCGCCGCGCCTTTGCGTACTGGTCCGAGGACGGTCAGGAGATCACCGGGGTGTCGTTCTGGGACTCCAAGGAGGCATGCGACTCCTGGCGCAACTCCGAGCCGGAAACGCAGCGACGCGCGCACATGGCCCCGTACGTGGTCGAGGAGCGGGAAGGCTTTTACTTCGGCCGCGAACTCTCCGTGCCACAGCGGTAGCACAGAGGCAGAAGCGGATGCCGTCGGATCAAAAAGCCCACGCCCCCATCAGCGTGACGGTGGGGCGCTCGGACACGACATGGAGGTCACGGCCATCGGGTAATTCCGGCCGTCTGACCAGTGACCGGGCGGTTCTGCACCTACCAGGGGACACGCCGAACGGCCTGCCTCGACGACGCGGGCGCGTCCGCCCCGTACCCTCGGCGCCGTGACGCTCACAGACGGAACATACCGGCTCGGACCGTCGACTGGCCGCCTCTTGATCAAGACCGGCCGTGCCGGGCTGGGCCGCAGGGCGGGGCACGACCTCACGATCGAGGCCGCCCGATGGTCCGGGGAGGCGGTGGTGGCCGCCGACGACCCGGACAGGTCGTCGGTGCGGGTGACGGTCGAGACAGGCTCGCTGGAGGTCCGGGAAGGAACGGGCGGACTGAAGCCGCTCACTGATGCCGACCGGGCGGAGATCAAGCGGACACTGGGAGACACAGCCCTGCTGCACACCGCAGAGCACCCCACGATCACCTTCCGGTCCACCAAGATCACGGGAACGCCCCAGTCCTTCGAGATCACCGGGGACCTCACCATCAAAGGCCGGACCCACCCGGTGACGGTGCACGGGAAGTGGAATGGTGACCGTCTCCTGCGCGGCTGGGCGACCGTCACGCAAACCACCTGGGGAATCAAGCCCTACACCGCGTTCTTGGGCGCGTTGCGGCTGGCCGACGATGTCCGGGTGGAGTTTGAGGTGGCCAGGCTCGAACGAGCAGACCGGCCCGAGTAGCCGCCGCGGGCGGGCCCGGTTCGGGCAACGCCGCAGCCGGCGCCGGGCATCGTGAACCACTCGATGGCCCAATCGTGCGGCAGGCCGCCGCCGACCTGCTCTCCGCGCCTCACGCCTTGAACGGCGCGACAGGTGCGGTTCGCGTCTTCGGTTCGGCGGTCCGCCTGTCGGAGCAGACCGGCATGTATCGGGCGTACGCGACCGCCTAGCCTGGCGGTGTGGTGACCCGCCCATGAGCGCCGTGTCCAAGGAGCCCGCGGATCTCGTGCAGGCCCTCAGAGCCGCCGGGATCAAGGACGAGCGGCTGCTCGAGGCCGTGCGGACGACGCCCCGGGCGGAATTCGTCCCGGCCAGTCAGTCGGCCATGGCCTACCGGGACGTGCCGGTTGCGATCGGGCAGGGCCAGGTCACCACGCAGCCGTCGCTGTCCGCCATGATGATCGAGAGCCTCGGCCTGGAAGGGCGCGAGCACGTCCTCGAGATCGGGACCGGCCTGGGCTTCCAGACCGCCCTGCTCGCTCGGCTGGCCGACGACGTGGTCAGCATCGAGATGAGGCCGGACATCGCCCGGCAGGCGCGCGACAATCTCGCACGGCAGCGGGTACGAAACGTAGAACTGCGAGTCGGCGACGGCAGCGGCGGTGTGCCGGACCGCGCTCCGTACGACGCGGTCATCGTCTCGGCCGCGTTCCCGGAGGTACCCGCACCGCTGATCGCGCAGGTGCGGCCGTCCGGCCGCCTGGTACAGCCGATCGGGCCGGGCGGACACGAACAGGTCGTCTGCTTCCTTCGTACCGCATCGGGGCTGGAGCAGCGGTGGGTTCTCACCGCGGCCCGCTTCGTTCAGTTGCAGGGACGGTACGGCTTCCCGCACGGCGATAAGAATCCTCCTTGAGGGGCCTCGCAACAGCGCGTCAAGCCGCCGTGGACGACGTACAGAAACAGGCACAAGAGCGGGGAATCAGCGGCGGGCGTCGTAGGCCTCGCGCGCCGCGAGGACTTCGGCGATGTGTTCTTCAGCCCAGCGCCCCACCGCCTCCAGGGGCATGTGCAGGGTGGCCCCAGCGGACATTCGAGCTCGCGCTGACGGGCGCTCCCATGGGTTGATGTCACGCCCGGCATCGCTGCGCGCCACGGTGTCGGGCGGCCGAAGGTGGATGGGCAGTGCGTGGAGCGCAGATGTGCGCTCCACCAACTGCCGGCGCAGGAGCTGATTCTCTGTTGTCGCCTGGTGCAGGGCGCGGACGAGGGCTTCGATGTCGGCCTTGAGCTGGGCGATCTCCTCCGCGTCGGCGGCCCGGAGCTCCTTGAGTCGCCGTACCTGTCGGCGCAGGCGCTGTTCGCTGTCCGGGGCGCCGCTGCTTTAACCCCCGGCAGCGGTCCGTTTAACCTCTTGCTCCCTAACGTCGTGGCCATGGACAGCACAGGAAATCTTGGAGTGATGGCCGCCCACCTCGGGCTCGATCTGGTCGCGGTGACCTTGCTGACGTGCGGTGTCTTCCACCGCCGGCATCACAGGCGCGAGCTCGTGCCCGCCTATCTCGCGCTCAACGTCGCGCTGTTCGCGGTCGTTGCCGCGCTCGGTCGTGTCGGCGAAGACGGTGGGTTGGCGCTGGGGTTCGGGCTGTTCGGAGTCCTGTCGATCGTCCGGCTGCGCTCGGACTCGGTGCGGCACCAGGAGGTGGCGTACTACTTCACGACCCTGGTCCTGGGGCTGCTGTGCGGGCTCCCCGGGCTGGGCCTCGGCATCGCCACATCTCTCGCGGGGGTGCTCCTGCTCGTTCTGTACGCGGCCGATCACCCGCGCCTGTACGCGCGTGAGCGGCGCACGGTCGTCACGCTGGACGTTGTGCATGAGGACGAAGAAGCCCTCCGTGCGGAGTTGCGCCGACGGCTCGGGGAACCGTACGGGTGGACGGTGCGCGAGGTGGACTATGTGCGGGACCTGACCGTGGTGGAGGTACGGTACCGGGCAGCCCACGGGGTGCAGGCGGCTCGTACAGTCCGTACGTCTCTGGTGTCCCGGCCCCGCGGCGCATCCGGCTCGCCCACGCCGCGCACCACGCCGAAGGAGCCGGCCGCATGGTGAGCGGTATGCCTCCCGAGGCCCTGGGCGCCGTCGAGCGGGCCGCGGTCGCCGCGCACCCGATGTCGCTGGCCGAGCTGAACTCCCGTGCCGAGTTACTGGCACGCCATGACAACAGCTACGTCGTACCGGTATCCGTCTTCGAGGACTTCGCGGCCCGGCTGACCGATCCACGCCGGCCCGGCGGCCGCCCCGCCTTCCGTGTCCTCGCCATCGACGGTCTGCGCTGCTTCCGGTACCGCTCCACCTACTACGACACCCCGGAGCTGCGCACCTTTCACGACCACCGGCAGGGGCGCCGGCGCCGGTTCCGGATCAGGGAGCGGGTGTACGAGGACAGCGGGGAGCGGCAGTTCGAGGTCAAGCTCAAGAGTGGGCGAGGCGAGACGGTGAAGCACCGGCAGCGGATGGCCGGGGGCGACCGGCCGCTCGACGCGACGCGGCTCCGGTTCCTGGCCCGAGTGCTGCGGGAGTCGTACGGCACGCTCGACGTCCCGTACGGTCTCGTGCCCTCCCTGCGCACGGACTACCGGCGCGTCACGTTCGTCGCCGAGGGACAGCGGGTGACGTGTGACGCAGGGCTGGTCGTGCGGGACGAGGCGCGGGGCGGGCGAGCCGTCGCGGACGGTGGGCTCGTGCTCGTCGAGACGAAGACACGGGGACACCTGACGCAGGCGGACCGGATGCTGCACGGGTACGGGGTGCGGCCGGCCGGCTTCACCAAGTACAGCGCGGGACTGGCGGCCGTACGTCCGGAGCTGGGGGCGAACGCGTGGGCGCGGGCGGTGCGGACGGTGTTCCCGTAAGCGGTCAGGTGGTCGTCCGACGGCCGTCGGACGCAGGAGCGGGCGGTCGGCCCGCGGCCTTCGGGAACGCGAGCGTCACCCTTGCCCCCGGTGCGCTCTCCGCCGTGAACGTGCCGCCCGCCTCCTCCGCCGTACGGCGGGCGATGTCCAGGCCGAGGCCGGTGGAACCCGCGCCGCTGGTGCCGCGCACGGTGGGATGGGGGCCGCCGCCGTGGGTGAAGCCAGGGCCCTCGTCCTCCACCAGGAGCTCCGCGGGGCCACCCGCCGTCCGGACCGTGACGCGGAAGCCCGTGCCCTGGGGGGTGTGGTCGAGCACGTTGCCGATCAACGCATCCAGTACGGCGGCCAGTTCGTCGGTCGGGACGGGAACATGAAGGGGGCCGGGCGGGGTGTCGATCTCGACGGCACGGTCCTGGTCCTCGGCCAACGGCAGCCAGAACGCGGTCCGTTCGCGAGCGACGGTCGACAGGTCGCAGGAGGGCTCGGTCTCCCGCAGGGGGCGCCGGGCCCGGCGGATGACCTCGTCGACGCCCTGCTCCAGTGCGGCCACGCCCGTCGTGATCCGTTCGGCCTCGGCGGGGTCACGCAGGGTTTCGGCGTCCAGCCGGAGTGCGGCGACGGGGGTGCGGAGGCGGTGGGCGAGATCGGCGGCGTTCTCGCGTTCCGCCGCGAGGAGTTCGTCGATGCGGGTGGCGAGTCGGTTCAGCTGGTCCCCGATCAGGCGCAGTTCCGGTGGTCCGGCCGGTTCTGCGCGGGCGGTCAGGTCGCCTGCGGCCAGCCGGTCCGCCGTCTTGGCCAGGGAGCGCGTCGCGCTTACCAGCCGCGCGCCCAGCCGGTCGGCGAGCACGAGTCCCAGGAGGACGAGGCCCGCGCCTATCCCGGCCAGTACCAGCCAGGACGCCAGGACTCCGTCGCGCAACTGCCCGGAGCTCAGGGCCACTTGCACCACCGCCGTGCCGTCCGGGGCGCCGTGTACCGGGACCAGCACGACCCGTCCGCCGTCGGACAGCTCATAGGTGAACGCCCGCCCTGTACGCGCGAGCCGGACCGCGTCCGTGACCTGCGCGGGGGCGCCGACGACGGCGCCGCCGGCGAGGATCAGCGAGGTCCGGGGAAGACCGGCGCCGTTGGCGCTCCGCACGGTTTGTTCGGCTGCCGCCGCCCCACGCGCACCGTCCGCCAGTACGGGGCCCACAGCGGACGCCACCCACTGTGCCCGCGCGGTCGCCTCCGCGGTGGCCCGGTCGGCGGCGTGTGTCCGGGTGAGCAGTGTGAGGGGCACCAGCAGGGCGGCCAGGACGAGGGCGGTCGTGGCCCCGGTCAGCAGGAGCAGCCGGCGCCGCACTACGGCTCTCCCGCGTCGCCGGTCTCTCCGTCGGGCATGGGCACCATCAGCTTCACCCCCACGGTGCGGACCGTGTGCAGATAGCGCGGGGCCTGGGCTGTCTCCCCCAACTTCCGCCGCAGCCACGACAGATGGACGTCGACGGTCTTGTCGGCGCCACCCAGCGGCTGCTGCCAGACCTCGGCGAGGAGCTCGCGACGGGAGACGACCTGGCCGGCGCGGCGGGCCAGGTGGGCGAGCAGGTCGAACTCCCGGGGGGTGAGGTCGAGGGCCCGGCCGTCCAAGGCGACCTCGCGGGCCGCCGGGTCCACGACGAGCCCGCCCACCCGTAGCGGCTCCTCGGGTTCGGCCGGGCCCAGCCGCCGCAGCACCGCCTTGATCCGCGCGTCGAGCTGGGCCGCCCCGAACGGCTTCACGATGTAGTCGTCGGCGCCGCCCTCCAGCAGCGCGACCATCTCCGGCTCCTCGTCCCGTGCGGTCGCCACGATCACCGGGACGTCACTGACCGCCCGCAGCATCCGCAGCACCTGCCCGCCGTCCACGTCCGGCAGTGCCAGGTCCAGGACGACCAGGTGCGGCGGACTGTTCACGGCCGCGTCGAGTCCCGCCATCCCGCTGGGCGCCGTCGCGACCGCGTGTCCCTTGTCCCGCAGAGCGCGCACCAGGGCGCCGCGCAGCGCGGGATCGTCCTCGACGACCAGTAGGTGGGCCATGACGGACACGGTAGCCAGATGGTGGACCCGGGATGTAATCCAGGTGAACAGACGGGACCTCAGGAGGGCATCCTTGCAGGTGTCTTAACCCGGCTTTAGGGAAAGGTGCGGCAGGGTCCTGCGGTGTCTTCCGCACGTCGGTGCGGGACAGACGCGTACGAGCCCCTGACGTCGTCGAGGAGAGGTGGTCGTCCCGTGAAGTGGCGCAGCGCCCTGGTGACCGCGGCCTGGGTCGCCGTCGGCACGGGCGCGGGCGGACTGGGCGCGTGGCAGCTCGCGAGCGCCGACGCGGGCACGCCCGAGCACGGCCGCGCCCTGGACGACGCGGCGGTACGGCGCGCACTGGCGGGGAGCGCGCCCTCACGCTACGGGACGACCACNCTCACGCTACGGGACGACCACACCGCATCCCCCGTCCCCCTCGAGCCCTGCCCCCACCCCCACACCGAGCCGCCCGTCCTCGCCGCGCCCGTCCCCGGCCCTCGACCGGGAGACCGTCCGCTTCACCGGCGGTACCGCCACCGTCGAGTGCCGTCCCGACGGGAGCGTGTACCTCGTCTCCTGGAGCCCCGCCGACGGATATGCCTTCGACGAGGACGTGGAACGCGGCCCCGCCCCGGTGGCCCGGCTGGAGGCGGAGCCCGGCGCCGACGACGCGGACGACCTGGCGTACGACATCACCTGCACTCCCGCCGGGGCCCGGGCCCAGCGGATGGCCGACGGGGACGACTGAACCGTACGGTGTGCCCCCGTGCTCGCCGTCGCGAAAAGAGACCGTGGAGCCGCGCGGTGTCATCACGCGCGTGGCGGCATCGAGCCCATCCCAGGCGAAGATGCGCAACTGGACGCAGGAGCGCTTGCCGCCCTGGGCGAGACGGTGGATAGGGGCCCGGGGCCCTCATTCCAGGGCGGTGAGGTAATCGGCGGCGCCCCCGCGCCACTCGATCAGGAGGACTGTGGCCTCATCGCTGGTGCGCCCCCGCGTTCCCGTTTCACAGCCGGCATTGACCCATTGAAGGTGGCCGGTGGTGACGCACCAAGTGGTGATCCCGCCGCGCTCACCTGCCACAACCGCCCCCAATAGCGCAGGAATCCGGGAGTACTGCCTGCTCGTGTCCGTCCGAGTGCCGAGCAACCGGAGCCCGCCACCACGGCACGGCGGTCCTGCCGAGGGCAGGAGTTCTCTGGGGCAAGAGTGTGGCGCGAGGCGAAGTCGACAGGGCGGTCCGCAGGGATTCGCGCACGTCCGGGGCGCAGACCACATCGATGTCTCCGGCCACGGTCATCCGGCCGCTGCCGGGCCCGGTCGGATGCACTACGACTTGGAGGGTGTCCTGCAGGTGCCGTGTCCAACCCCGCCGGTCAGTGTTCAGCTCGGCTGCGGGCGGCCGAAGAGCAGGTCATAGCCGGGCGGGAGCTGGAGCAGGAGCCGATCGGTCAGGTCCTCGCCCGCGACGTCGGCCACGACGCTGAGCACGGCGCTGACGTCCCACGTCGCGGTCTTCTCCGTGGCGCCTTCGATCCAGGCCGCGGTCGCCCGGATGAACCGCTCCGGCGGGAGAGGTTCGTGCGCCTGGAGGGGATTGAGGAGAACCAGCGCCAGCGTTTCGGGGAGCCGGGCTGCCAGTTCGGCGCGCACCTCGCCCACCAGATGAGCGCCCAGCAAGGCGAGAACGATGCGAGAGGATCGTTCCGCCTCTTCCTGTGAGGGGTATTCGCCACGTTCTTGGACCGCGGCGATGAACGCGCCCCAGTGCATACGCATGACGTCCTCCCGAGTGGACGGCCGCCGCCCAGCGGGGACGGGTACGGGGCGGGAGCCGCCGGCCCGGGCTCCCGCCCGCCTCATGTCGCGGGCTCAGCCGCTGATCTGCTTGCGCGAGTCGCCGCCGCTGATGGCGATCTTGCGGGGCTTGGCCTGCTCGGCGACCGGGATGCGCAGCCGCAGCACACCGGCCTCGTAGGAGGCATCGATACGTTCGGTGTCCAGGGTCTCCCCGAGGAAGAGCTGGCGGCTGAAGAACCCGGTGGGCCGTTCCGCGATCACGACCTCGGCGTTCTCGTCGGCGCTCGGGCGGCGTTCGGCCTTGACGGTCAGCACGTTGCGTTCGACGTCCAGGTCGATGCTCTCGGGTTCCACGCCCGGCAGGTCCAGCTCGACGACGAAGGTGTCACCAGTACGGAAGGCGTCCAACGGCATGGCCGTCGGCCTCGCAGCGGTCCCCAGCAGCTGCTGGGTGAGCCGGTCCAGCTCCCGGAAGGGGTCGGTTCGCATGAGCATCATCGGTCAGCTCCTCTCCCGAAGACAGGATGCGCATGAGACGACAACACCTATATACCTCGCCATCATCAAAATTGACAAGACCCGACTCAATTCAAGGGTTGGCCTGCACGGAGCGGGATGGCCGGGCGGCCGCTGCCGGGGATCAGACCGCCCGCCCGGTCGCACAGCGAGGCGTAATCGAACAACAGTGCTAACCGGGCCATTATCCTGGGGTTGAGGTGACTGGTGCTCGTTGTGACCGTTCAAGCCTCTTGGCGGTTGTTCATCAGAGTTGGCGAGTTCTCGCTGCAAGCGATCACGTCGCGCTGAGTAACGAGCAGATGTGGTGATCTGCACCAGCGTCGGGTACGGCAGTGCTCCCGTTGACCCATGCGCGGAGTGATGAAGGCGAAGATCCGATCGGACTCGTTGTCCACGGACATCAGCCCGTCCGAGTGAGCGGTCATTCCAGGTCCCTGCCGACGGACAGTTAATCTCCCTGTCCGGTATGACTATTCGTCCTCCGTTCGGCTGTATCCGTGCATGGCCGGGACGGCCGGGCCGTGCGCCTGGGCCGTGCGCCTGGGCCGTCTGTGATGTCAGTGGTGGCTGCGATGCTGGCGGCATGACCCCTTGGAACCTTCTTGATCTCGACAAGGCCCTGCGTGCCGGCTGGGCCGCCGACACCTGCTCGCCTGATGACCAGCCGGCTGGCAGCCGGACAACCCGGCCTGGGGGCACTGCGACATCACCGCCTTGATCGTCAACGACGTCTTCGGCGGTGACCTCATGGTCGGCGAGGTGCACCTTGACGGGACCCAGCACGGTTTCCACTGGTGGAACCGGCTGCCCAGCGGTGTGGAACTCGACCAGACACTCGAACAGTTCCAGCGCGGGCAGACCGTCACGGCTGCTCGTGTCGCCACGCGGCCGCCGGGCCCGCTGCCCCGCCGCTGGGAGGAGTACCTCCTGCTGCGTGAGCGTGTGATCAAACACCTTGGTCCGCTTCCGGAGCCCGTCTGAGGAGCCAGGGGTCAGCCGGCCGGGGCGAGGGAACGACGCCCTGACCGCTGGTGACCTGGGTCAGCCGCAGCGAGGACCCTTCGGTCAGGACGATGTGAGCGTGGTGCAGGAGCCGGTCGACGGCGGCGGTGGCCAGTGTCTTACGCATGATCGAATCGAATCCTGACGGATGGAGGTTCGAGGTCACGATCACGGACCGGCGTTCGTAGGCGGCGTCGATGACGCGGTAGAACGCCTCTGCGGCGGCTTGCCCGCTGGGCAGCATGCCGTTGTCGTCGACGACGATGAGGTCGCACCTGGTGATCTTCGCGACGGCCTTGGAGACCGTGTTGTCGACGGTGGCCCGCCCGAGGTGGGCGGTCAGCGATTCCAGGGTGAACCAGGCGACCTTCATGCCCTGGTCGATCGCCTTGTTCGCCAACGCTTCCGCCAGGTGACTTTTTCCAGTACCGCTTGGTCCCGCGACCGCCAAGTTCTCCGCCCGGGAGATCCACTCCAGCGTCACCAGGCCTGCTGGGTCGGCGCGGGGATCGAGGAGTCGGCCTCCCGCCACGACTCGAAAGTCTTCCCGGACGGCAGCTGGGCCATCTTGCGGTGGTTGCGGCGGGTCGCCTCGTCGCGGCCCTTGATCTCCGCTTCCAGCAGGATCCTGACCACCTCGGCCGAGTCCCAGCGTTGTGACCTGGCGGTCGCGAGGACGTCGGGGGCGACGGCCCGGAGATAGGGGAACCGCATCCGCCGCAGGACGGCATCGAGTTCGGCGGGGATCGGCGGAGCCAGCGGCGGTGGAGGAAGCGGGCTCGGAGCGGGTGCGAGAACGACTTCGGCGGGGTCCATCACGGGTGCGGTCGTCATCAACTTCCTTCTCTGTGCGGGTGGGTGAGGCTCCGGTCCCGGGCCGCTTCGC
>NZ_VCHX02000060.1 GCF_005768555.2 Streptomyces sporangiiformans | reverse complement strand
ACCTGCGGATGATCGCCATCGCGCGGCTGTTCATGGACAACATCGCCCACATCCAGGGCTCCTGGCTCACCACCGGCAAGGAGATCGGCCAGCTCACGCTGCACTACGGAGCCGACGACCTCGGCTCCGTCATGCTCGAGGAGAACGTCGTCTCCTCCGCCGGCGCCAAGCACCGCTCCAACCTGCTGGAACTGATCACGCTCATCCGGACGGCGGACCGTGTCCCGGCCCAGCGCACCACCACGTACGAGCACCTCGTCGTGCACGACGACCCGGCGAACGACCCCGTCGACGACCGCGTCGCCTCCCACATCTCGTCGACCGCGATCGCGGGCGGCACCGCGCACCCCGAGCTGAAGCTCGTCTCCGCGAAGTGAGCCGGTACCGGCCCGCAGTGCGCGGGGCCAGGGCCGTGAGCAGGCGGACACCTCATCACACGAGCACGAGCACGAGCATCAGCAGGAAGGAGAGAAGTCCATGGCAGCCGCCATTCACGCCGAGGGCTTGACGAAGACCTTCGGAGAGGTCCGCGCCCTCGACGGGATCGACCTGGAGGTTCCCGAAGGCAGCGTTCTCGGGCTCCTGGGACCCAACGGAGCGGGCAAGACCACCGCGGTGCGGCTGCTCACCACCCTGCTGCGGCCCGACGCGGGGACGGCCACCGTGGCGGGTCACGACGTGGTGCGCGCCCCCGAGCAGGTGCGGCGGTCGATCGGTCTCTCGGGCCAGTTCGTGGCCCTCGACGAGAAACTGACCGGGCGTGAGAACCTTCGCATGATCGGCGAGTTGTACGGGATGCGCAGACGCGCCGCCCGGTCGCGCGCCGACGAACTGCTCGAACAGTTCGGTCTGCTGGAGGCGGCGGACCGGAGGTCCGACACCTATTCCGGCGGCATGAGTCGCCGCCTCGACCTCGCCGGCGCGCTCGTCGTGCGTCCCGCGGTGATGTTCCTGGACGAGCCGTCGGTCGGTCTCGACCCGGCCAGTCGGCTCATGCTGTGGGACGCGATCGAGCAACTGGTCGCTTCCGGTATGACGCTCCTGCTCACCACGCAGTACCTGGAGGAGGCGGACCGGCTCGCCCATGACATCGCCGTCGTGGGCCGCGGCCGGATCATCGCGCGCGGAACTCCCCGGGAGCTCAAGGCACGCACCGGGCAGCAGTGCGTCGAGGTGGTGGTGGATCTGCGTGAGCGGATCCAGGACACCGTGGCGGTCCTCGCCCGCTTCGGCGGCAGGAAGCCCGAAGTGGACCTGGCCAGGGCGCTGGTCTCGGTTCCGGTCGGCGGCGGGGTGCGCATGCTGGCCGAGATCATCGACGAGTTGGACGCGGCGGGAATCGGGATCAGCGACATAGGCCTGCGGCGCCCGACCCTGGACGAGGTGTTCATGGACCTGACCGGCGAAGCTCCGAGGGAGGAACCCTTGCGCGAACCCGAACTCGCGGCGGTCTCCGCTCGTGCGACCGACGGCAAGGGGTGATCGCGGTGGCCACTACGACCCGGACGACCGGTCTGCCGGACGGGGCCCGGTATGCCCACGCCATGAAGGCGGCCTCCGACACCTGGGTGATCACCCGCCGCAACTTGCTGGTGATGCTGCGCACCCCCGGAGCGCTGCTGCTCAGTCTGGCCCAGCCGGTGGTGTTCGTCCTGATCTTCGCGTACATCTTCGCCGGGTCCTTCGTCGTCCCCGACGGTGCGGGGCCGTCCGCCTATCGCGAGTACATGATGCCGGGCTTCTTCGCCCAGACGATCGCGTTCGTGACGGCCAGCATCAGCAGCATCAGCACGGCCACCGACATCAAGCTCGGCATGGTGGACCGGTTCCGCTCGCTGCCCATGTCACGCGGGGCCCTGTTGTCCGGACGCAGCCTCGCCGACCTGGTGCAGAACCTCTTCTTCATCACGGTGATGGTGCTGTGTGCCCTCATTGTGGGCTGGCGGATCCACCACGGTTTCCTTCGGGCGGCTGCCGCTTTCGCTGTGCTGCTGCTCATGGGCTACGCGCTGTCGTGGGTGGGTGTGCTCATCGGGTTGTCGGTGGAGGGGCCGGAGGCGGCGGCCGGCAGCAACTTCCTCTGGCTGTTCCCGCTGACGTTCCTGTCGAACGCCTTCGTCGCGCCGTCGTCACTGCCGGCCGTACTGCGGCCGGTGGCCGAGTGGAATCCGCTCAGCGCGACGGTGCAGTCCCTGCGTGAGCTGTTCGGCAATCCGAACCTGACGTCGCTGCCCGACGCCTGGCCGGCGCAGCACCCCATTGTCGTGTCGGTGGGCTGGTCCGTCGCCATCGCCGTCCTCTGCCGGACGCTGGCCGTGCGCCGCTACCGCTCGATCGGCGCCTGACGCCGGGAGGACGTGCACGCTGCGGCTGCTTCAGACCCCGCATTTCCGTTCCCGTGTGATGGGCGCCCGAGAGACACCCGAGAGACGTGAGTGACAAGTTGCGTAATGAGCTGATCCAGCCGCTGCATGAGCTGCTTGCCGGGAACGCCGGTCGGTTTCCCGAGAAGCCCGCGTTTCGCGACGCCCGGCGTGCTGTGACCTACGGGGAACTGGAACGGCGTACCCGCAGGCTGGCCGGTCATCTGGCGGACCTGGGGGTGGAGCGCGGCAGCCGTGTGGTGCTGCGCATGGGCAATCGCGTGGAGATGGTGGAGAGTTATCTCGCCGTCACCCGCGCGGGCGCGATCGGCGTACCTCTCGATCCCCAGTCGTCGGATGCCGAACTCTCGCATGTGCTCGACGACAGCGGTGCGGCCTTGGTGTTCACCGGTGCCGCTCGGCTGAAGCAGGTGCTGAGGGTCACCGGACAGCGCTCGGGAACGGCGGTCGTGGGGGTAGGGCCGGCCGATGCCCCGATCGACGCCCCGATCGACGCACCGGCCGACGCACCGGCCGGTGTCCGGCACTTCGAGAGCCTGGCGACCACCGAGCCGGGCAGCCCGGCCCGTGACGATCTCGGGCTCGACGAACCGGCCTGGATGCTCTACACCTCGGGCACCACGGGACGCCCCAAGGGAGTGGTGTCGACCCAGCGCAAGTCGCTGTGGGCGACGGCTTCCTGCAACGCGCCCATCCTCGGCCTGTGCGAGGACGACCGGGTGCTGTGGCCGATGCCGCTTTTCCACGCCGTGTCGCACAACATCGGCGTGCTGGGGGTTCTGGCTGTCGGCGCCACGGCACACATCATGGAGGGTTCGGCCGCCGACGAGATCATGGAAGCGGCACGGTCGGAGCGCTCCACCTTCCTGGTCGGGGTGCCGACGATGTACCACCGCATGGTGGAGGTGGCGCGGGAGAGCGGTGCCGGACTGCCGGACCTGCGTGTGTGCATGGCGGCCGGCTCCGCCTGTCCCGCCTCGCTGCACGAGACGTTCGAGGAAGCCTTCGGCGCCCGCCTGCTGGACAGTTACGGAAGCACCGAGACCGGTGGGGCGATCACCACTCAGGCGCCGGACGGGCCTCGTGTGCCGGGCTCCTGCGGGCAGCCGCTTCCCGGACTGACGCTGCGCCTGACGGACCCTCGGACCGGCGCGGAGGTCGCCACCGGTGAGGAGGGCGAAGTATGGGTGAACAGCCCGGCCCTCATGCTCGGTTACCACAACCAGCCCGAGGCCACCGACGCCGTGCTCCGCGACGGGTGGTACCGCACCGGCGATCTGGCCCGCCAGGACACGTCCGGACTCCTCACCATCACCGGCCGGGTCAAGGAACTGATCATCCGCGGTGGTGAGAACATCCATCCGGGCGAGATCGAGAAGGTCCTGACACAGGTACCCGGAGTGGCCGACGCCGCGGTGACCGGCCAACGGCACGAGGTGCTCGGCGAGGTGCCTGTCGCCTATCTCGTGCCGGGTCCCGACGGTATCGATCCGCAACTGGTCCTGAAGACCTGTCGGCAGGAGCTGTCCTCCTTCAAAGTGCCCGACGAGTTCCACACGGTCGCCGAGATCCCCCGCACCCCGGCGGGGAAGATCGCCCGCCAGCGCCTGCCCGAACTGGGCGGCACGCCGCTCGTCGTCGGTCCCCCGGCCGGTCTGCCTGCCGACCCTCCGCTGGTGGGTGCGGTGATCGTGGAGCACCCGCTGCTGGGGGCGGCCGTCGAGCTTCCCGGCTCCGAAACCGTGCTGTTCACCGGGCGGCTGTCGGCAGGGGCGTATGCCTGGCTTTCCCGGCACAGCGTGGGCGGTTCGGCTCTCGTGCCCGATTCGGTACTGGTCGAACTGGCGGCGACTGCCGGTGACCAGGTGGGTTTCGGCCGACTGGAGACGCTGTCCCCCCAGGACCCGCTGGTGCTGCCGGAATCCGGGGCCGTCCAGCTCCGGGTCACGGTCGGCGCGCCCGGAGAGGGTGGGTCGCGTCCCGTGTCCGTCCACTCCCGGCGCGGTGACGAGCAGATCGGACGACCGTGGTCATGCCATGCCACCGGGTTCCTCTCCCCAGAGGGCCCGCTGCCTGGCTGGGACCTGGAGGTGTGGCCGCCGGCCGGGGCCGAAGCGCAGGCGGTACCGGTGTCCGCCCAGGACGAGGAGTCTGCTGCGGACGTGGAGGCGCCTGCGGACGGCCCGAGTCACGGCCCCGCTCGCCAGAGCGTCAGAGCCGTATGGCGGCGCGGTGACGACCTCTTCGCCGAGATCGCCCTGCCCGAGCAATTGCGGGCGGAGGCTGGGGAGTTCGGGCTCCATCCGGTCCTGACGGACGCGATGCTGCGCCCGCTGCGCATCGAGGGTGCGCTGCGGGAGGCCGGCCGGCCGTGGCAGGCGGGAGCCTGGCACGGGGCAGTCTGGCAGGGGGTGTCCCCGCACGCTTCCGGGGCGTCGGTGCTGCGCGTGCGGATCAGTCCCCTGCCGGACGGGGCCTTCTCGATACGGGCCGCCGATGCCACCGGAGAGCCGGTGCTGACCGTGGAGTCCGTGCGGCTCCAGCCCGTTTCCACGAGCCGTATCGGTGCGGCTGGTGCCGCACAGCAGGACGGTCTGTTCACCGTTGGGTGGACCGATGTCGACCTCGCGCCGGGCGCCGACGCGGTGCCCGGCAAGTGGGCGGTTGTCGGCGAGGACACGCTGGGGGTGCGGTCCGGACTGATGTCGGCCGGTCGGTACGCCGAGGCGTACCCGGATCTGCGGACGCTGGCCGCGGCCGTCGACGACGGCGCTCCGGCACCCGATGTGGTTGTCATGGCCTGTGCGTCCGCCGCCGCGGAGCGGACCGGCGAGGAACTGGCCGGGGCCGTCCACGACACCACGCGCAGGGCGCTGGAGTCGGCGCGTTCCTGGGTGACGATGCCCGTGTTCGACAACTCCCGGCTGGTTTTCCTGACCCAAGGTGCGGTGCCGCCCTGGGACGACACCGAACGTACCGGGCTGACCGGGCAGTTCGACCTTCCGGCCGCCGCCGTGTGGGGACTGGTGCGTTCGGCTCAGACCGAATTCCCGGGCCGGTTCATGCTGGTGGACACCGACGCGAGCAAACCGGCCTGGCGCGCGCTGTCGAAGGTCGCCGGCTCCGACGAACCGCAATGGGCGCTGCGCAAGCGGGCGATGCGGGTGCCGCGACTGGCCCGGCTCGCCATCGGCGCCGACGGTACGTCGCTGCCGGTCGGCCCGGACGGTACGGTCCTGGTCACCGGTGGCACGGGCACGTTGGGAGCCGCGGTCGCCCGCCATCTGGTCGTGGACCACGGCGTGCGGGAACTGCTGCTGACGAGCCGTCGAGGTCCCGCCGCACCGGGGGCGTCTGACATCCAGGCCGAACTCACCGCGCTGGGCGCTCACGTCACCGTGGCCGCCTGCGACGCGACGGACCAGGAGGCTCTGGCCGGACTGCTGGCGGCGCTTCCCGCCGAACGGCCGCTCAGGGCGGTGGTGCACGCGGCGCGCGTGCTGGACGACGCGGTCATCGGCTCCCTGACACCCGAGCGCCTGAGTGCGGTGCTGCGGCCCAAGGTAGACGCGGTGCTCGCACTGCGGGAGGCGACCCGGGACGCGGATCTGTCCGCCTTCGTCGTGCTCTCCTCCACCGCCGGCGTCCTCGGAGCCGCGGGCCAGGGCAACCACGCCGCGGCCAACTCCTTCCTGGACGCGCTCGCCCACCGGTCACGCGCCCAGGGGCTCCCGGCGACGTCCGTCGCCTGGGGAGCGCTGCCGACCGAGCAGGGCCTCCAGTTGCTGGACGCGGCCTGGGGTGCGGAGCGGGGCGCCATCGTGGCGGCACCGCTGGACTTCTCCGCTCTGGGCGACCTGGCCAGGGCGGGGGGCGCCCCCTCGCTGCTGCGTGCCCTGCTGCCCCCTCGGGCCCGCCGGGCGGCACAGGACACCCCCGCCGAAGCATCGGAACTGAGGCACCGGCTCGCCGCGTTGAGCGACGCGGATCGCGACACGGTCCTCACCGACCTGGTACGCGGCCACATCGCTACGGTCCTGGGCCACTCCTCCCCCGACACCGTGCCCGCGAACGCGGAGTTGAAGGGCCTCGGCTTCGATTCGCTGAGCGCGGTGAACCTCCGCAACGCCCTGGCGTCCGCCACCAGGCTCACGTTGACGTCGAATGTGGCGTTCGACTTCGAGACCGCCGCCGAGTTGGCGCAGCACCTGAAGACGCGGCTGCTCGCCTGACAGGGCGTCGCGTGGCCACACCCACTGGATATTGCCCGTTGCAGACAAGACGGAGGAAATGGCTGATGAGGGTCGAAGGCGTTTACATTGATTCGCTGGGAGTTGATCTCCATGAATGGGTCAGCGTCGAGAAGGCGGTCGCGGACGGGCTCCTGGAAGCGGAAACGCATGCCGAAACGGGGCTGACGGGTGTGTATGTGGCCCCTGAGGTCCCGGCGCTCGATATGGCGGTGAACTCCGCTCGTACGGCGCTGGACCGGTCGAAGACCGATCCTGAGGCCGTTGCGACGCACATCCACAGCAGTGTCAACTACCAGGCACCTGCGGGGTCTTACCCACCCGGGTACGTCTTGCGGGAGCTGGGGTTGGGTACGATCCCCGCCTTCTATCTGCAGCAAGGCTGCAATGGCATGCTCAGTGCGATGGAAGTGGCCATTGGCCAGATCACCGGCGCCGGTGAGGCGGAGGCGGTGTTGCTGACGACCGGCGAGAACTGGAACTCGCCGGGTATCAACCGCTGGACGGACGGCCAGAACCAGTCGTGCCTTCTGGGGGATGGCGGAGCATCGGTTCTGTTGAGTGCGGACCAGGGCTTCGCCGAAGTGAGGTCACTGAACGCCGGGGTGCTGCACCGGCTCGAGAAATGGCACCGCGGTGACGGTCCGCTGATCAACCTCGACTCCGACACCGCGTCCGAAATGGCGGAGATGGGCGAGCGGGTCATGCGATTCCATGACGCCGACCTCTCGATGGCGGAGACGCTGGAGAAGATGACCGTGTTCGACCTGGAGATCATGCAGCGCTCTCTGGTCGACGCAGGCCTGAACGCCCCGGACATCACCAAGGTCGTGTCGCTCAATGTGGACGGCCGGGTGGTCGAGTACACGGTGATGGTGCCCCTGGGGCTGTCGATGTCCCGATCGAGCTGGGAGTTCGGCAAGAGTGTCGGGCACATCGGCGGTGCCGACCCCTTCATCGCCCTGGAGCACCTCGTGCGGACCCGTGAGGTGACGGCGGGCGACCATGTGCTGCTGACGTCCCAGGGGCCTGGCTGGATCTGCACGGCGGCCGTGGTGACGATCAACGAGACACCGGCCTGGGCGACGGCCTGACCGGCCAACAGGCCGTCAGCGTTCGGCGACCAGCTTTTCCAGCACGGGGACTGTTTCGTAGGCGTTCGGCATCGCGGCGACCTCGTCGCGGACGCGGCGCGCGGACGCGGCGTGCTGGGGGTCGTTGAGGAGGCGGAGGACATGTGCGCGGACCTGGGCGGGGTTGACTTCGCTGTGGTGGACGAAGAACCCGGCGCCTTCGCGCTCCAGTGACCGGCCGCGGAGTTCCTGGTCGGCGATGTACGTGGACATCACGAGCTGCGGGACGGCGTGGACCATGGCGGTGCAGAAGGTCCCCCAGCCGCCGTGATGGATCACCGCGGAGCAGCTGGGCAGCAGCGTGTCCAGGGCTACGTCGTCGACGATGCGGGCGTTCGCCGGCACGGGACCGAGCTCCGCGCGCTGTCCGGGCAGGACCGCCGCGACGACTTCGATGTCGAGGTCCGACAGGGCGTCGAGGACGGTGGGGATCGAGACGTAGTCCCCGCCGAAGGCCTCGGTGTTCATGTTGCCCAGGCTCAGGCAGATGCGTGGTCGCTTGGGCGCTTCGCGCAGCCAGTCCCACACCACCGTGGTCCCGTTGTAGGGCTGGTAGCGCAGGGGCAGCTGGCGCAGTGTGCTGGGGAGCCTCAGGCTCGGCGGCAGCGAGTCGATGGTGTACTGGCCTTGGAGCAGTTCTTCGTCGCACACGACGCCGTAGGGCCGGCCCCATTCGTTCATCCAGTCGGACAGGGGGTCGACGCGCTCGGATTCGGGCACCTGCCGCATGAGTTCCACGTAGTTGCTGCGGGTGCGTCCGTAGACGTCCGCGGACCACAGCATCCGGACGTGGAGAGCGCCGGTGACGCGGGCCGCCAGCGCCCCGGCGTAGGAGAGCGGGTCCCGGACGACCAGGTCCGGTTGCCAGCTCTCGGCCAGGGCGAGCATGTCCTCCATCACCGGGTCGTTGTAGAGGGCGTAGCCCAAGGGCACGCTGAGCTCGTAGCAGCTGCGCAGGGTGGGCCAGTCCGCTTCTCCCTGTGCGAGGCGGCTCCAGTTGGTCACCTCCATGTCCTGGTACTCACGGGCGGCCGGCAGCTTGGAGTACAGCGTGTTGTCGCCGCCGACCGGCGCGGCGACGAGACCGGTGCGGGTGATCGCGTCGGTGAAGCCCGGGCTGTTGGGCATCAGGACGTCGTGCCCGGCAGCCTTCAGAGCCCACGCCAACGGCACTTGGCCGTAGAGGTGCGACTTCTCCGGCAGACATGTGAACATCACCTTCATGCCGTCTTTGTTCCTTTCCGACCGGTGCAGCGCGTGGTCGCCACTGGCCACCGGTCCTCTTTTTCGGCCATGCCTGCAGATGGTGCTCCCGGAGGGGGCGGGCGGGGGATGCGGGCCGCGGGAGACTGGGACTTCCTCCAGACATCAACGAGCCCCCGGCCTGGGCGGTCTCAGGAGCCGAGGCTCCGCAGCCAGGCCGCCGTGGCCTCCGCCGTGCCACGGGCCTGCGCTTCCATCATGGTGAAGTGATTGCCCGGTACCTCGAGAACGGTGTCCGCCCGCTCCCAGGACGACTGCCACTCATGGGGCTCCATGGGGCCGGTCTGCTCGGCCGGCACCGGAGGTTCACTGGCCCGTACCAGCAGCACCGGGCACTCCAGCTCTCCCGGCTCCCACTCGCCGATCATGCCGGCGTACCAACTCATGGCGGTCAGACGGTCGGTGTCCATGTGCGCGAACATCGACTCCCGGTCGAACATGCCGCCCAGCATCTGCTGAGAGAACCGCAGGAACGGCGAGTCGGCGCGGGGCATGTACGTGTCCAGCAGGACCACCGCCGCCGGGCGCCGTCCCTCCTCCTGGAGCCGCCGGGCGGCCGCCAGGGCGAGGATGCCGCCGGAGGAGGAGCCGAGGAGGACGACGGGGCCGTCCCCGACGGCCCGGGTGACCGCTCCGGCCTGCAGGCGCGCGACGGCGTCGAAGGTCGCGGGCAGCGCCTCGCCGGTGGCGAAGCCCTGCGTGGGCAGGGCCCACACGTCACGCTCGCCCCGGAACGCCGACGCGAACCGCGCGTACTGGTGCACGCCCGCCAGCGCGACGTACGAGCTGAAGCAGACCAGCGGCGTCGCGCCGTCCCCTCCGGCGAGCCGGATCGGTTCGGGGGCGGACGGCAGCTCCTCCGGGGTGTGGAAGGTGGGACGCAGTTCGGCGGCCGCCTGGAGCAGTTCGAAGCCCTGGTCGACCTTGCCCATCTCGCAGGCGCGCTTGAACAGGGCGCCGAGGGTGTCCTCGGCCCGCGGGGCGGGACCGCTCGCCGCTGCGGCGGCTCGCTGCTCGTTCGCCTGTGCCGGGGCATCGGCCTCGTCCAGGAGCCGCTGGTCGAGGTGGGCGGCCAGCGCCTCGGGGGTGGCGAAGTCGAAGAGCAGGGTGGGGGGCAGCGCCAGGCCGGTGGCCGCGGTGAGCTGGTTGCGCAGTTCGACGGCGGTCAGTGAGTCGAAGCCCTGCTCGGTGAAGAGGCGGTCGGCTTCCACGCCTTCGGCCGACGCGTGACCGAGCACGGCGGCGGCCCGTTCCCGGACGAGGGCCAGCAGTACGGTCCGCCGTTCGGCGGCGTCCCGTCCTCCGAGCAGCGCCGGGGCGGACGGTACACCGCTGCCCACCTGGCGGCGCGCGGGCGTCTGCGCGGCGGACCGCAGCAGCGCCTCGACGGCGGTGTGGTTCCCTCCGGTGTCCATGGCGACCAGGGCGGCCCGGTCCGTGGCCAGCGCGGCGTCGAGCAGCGCGAGGCCGTCCGCGACAGCCAGCGGCCGCATACCGCCTCGGACCATGCGGCCGCGGTCGGTGGCGGAGAGCCCCGCGGTCATCGCACTGTTTTCCGCCCACAGCCCCCAGGCGACCGATGTCGCCGGCAGTCCGTGTGCGCGGCGGTGGGCGGCCAGGCCGTCGAGGAAGGCGTTGGCGGACGCGTAGTTGGCCTGTCCGGGAGAACCGAAGGTGCCGGCCGCGGAGGAGAACAGGACGAACGCGGAGAGGCCGAGCTCCGCGGTGAGTTCATGCAGCAGCCATGCCGCGTCGGCCTTCGGCCGCAGGACCCGGTCGAACCGCGCCGCGTCCAGGGAGGTCACCGTGCCGTCGTCCACGACGCCGGCGGCATGCACGACCGCGGTCAGCGGCCGGTCGGCGGGAACCTCGGCGATCAGCCGCCGGACCTCGGTCCGTTCGGACACGTCGCAGGCCACCAGGCGTACCGAGGCACCGAGTTCGGTCAGTTCGGCGACCAGTTCGGCGGCGCCCGGGGCGTCGGCGCCGCTCCGGCCGGCGAGCAGCAGGCCGCGTACGCCGTGCGCGGTCACCAGGTGGCGGGCCACCCGTCGTCCCAGGGCGCCGGTGGCGCCGGTCAGCAGGACGGTACCGGTGCCGAGATCGGGGGCGGGGGCGAAGACGGGGGCGTGGGCTGAGGGTTCGTCCGGGTCGTCGACCCGGGCGAGTCCGGGCAGCAGCACCACGTCGTCGCGCACCGCGCACTGCCGGTGCCCGGCCGCGACGGCGGCGAGCAGAGCCTGTTCCGCCGGTGCGCCGATGACGCCTTCGGTGTCGTCCGTGACGCCTGCGGTGTCAGGCAGGTCGACCAGCTGGAAGCGGTCCGGGTGCTCCGCCTGGGCGGAGCGGACCATCCCCCACAGTGCGGCGGCGGCCAGGTCCCGGACGTCCTCGTCCTGATCGGTCGCGAGCGCTCCCCGCGTGGCGAACACCAGGCGGGAGGCCGCGAACCGTTCGTCGGCGAGCCAGCCGCGCACGAGGTCGTGGGAGTGCGTCAGCAGGCTTCGTACGGCCTCGGGTACGGCGCGGCCGTCACCCCGGGCCGGGTCGGGAGCCGCCAGCAACACGTCCGGCATGGTCATACCGGTGTCCACCGCTTTGCCCAGTGCTTCGAGGTCCGCGTACGTCTCGAGGTGGACACCGGCGGCGTCCAGCGCCTCGGCGACCCGGTCGTCGCCCTCGCCGAGCATGATCCAGCGGACCGACTCGGGAGCGGGCGCCGGCGGAGCGGGGACGGCCGCCCGCCAGTCCAGACGCAGCAGTCCGGGCCCGCTGCCGGGCCGCTGCCCCAGCCGGTCGGACGAAACGGTGCGCAGGGTGAGGGCGTCGGCCGCGGCGACGGGCCGTCCGTCGGTGTCCGTGACCACGACCGAGAACCCGTGCGGGTGCCCGGCCGGGGCGAGGCGCACGCGCAGGGCGGTGGCTCCCTCGGCGTAGAGCGTCAGGCCGCTCCAGGCGAACGGCAGCATCGGCCCCGCCGCGGTCTCTTCGCCCCGCGCGTCCGGTGCGTCGACGTCCCCTGCCGCGACGTCCCCTGCCGCGACGTCCGCTGCCGCGACGTCCGCTGCCGCGACGTCCGCTGCCGCGACGTCCGGTGCCTCGACGAGGAGGGCCTGGACCGCGGCGTCGAGCAGCGCGGGGTGCAGTCCGAAGCGGCCCGCGTCCTTGCGGCAGGGCTCCGGCAGCGTGACCTCGGCGAAGAGTTCGTCGCCGCGCCGCCACACCGTGTCCAGGCCCTGGAAGGCCGGGCCGTAGTCGAAGCCGGCGGCGGCGAACCGCTCGTAGTGTCCGCCGGCGGACACCTGCTGCGCGCCCGGCGGGGGCCAGGCGGCCAGGTCCAGGTCGCCCGGGGCCGGCGGTGCCTCGGCGGCTAGGACGCCCTGGGCGTGCTGCTCCCAGGGCTGGTCCTGGTACTGCTCCCAGGGCTGGTCGGTGCGGGCGAGGCGCGAGTGCACACGGAAGGCGCGCCACCCCGATGCGTCCGGCTCCTCGACGGCGACCTGGATCTGCACGGCGCCCTCGCGGGGGATGACGAGCGGGCTCTGCAGGGTGAGTTCGGCGAGATGGCCGCACCCGGTGCGGTCGCCCGCGTGGACGGCGAGGTCGAGGTAACCGGTGGCGGGGAGGATGACCTGCCCGAGGACGGCGTGGTCGGCGAGCCAGGGGTGGCTGCGCAGCGAGAGGCGTCCGGTGAACAGGACCCCGCCCGAGCCGGCGGGGGTGACGGCGGCGCCCAGGAGTGGGTGTCCGGTGGTGTCGAGCCCGGCGGCGGTCACGTCCCCGGTCCACGGTGCGCTCTCCAGCCAGTAACGATCCCGCTGGAAGGCGTAGGTGGGCAGGGCGACCGGCCGGGCGCCGGCGAACAGGGCGTGCCAGTCGGGCCCGGCGGCGCCGTGGGCGACCAGGTGGGCCAGCGCGGTGAGGACGCTCCGTACCTCCGAGCGGTCCTTGCGCACGGCGGGCACCAGCAGGGTCGCCTCCGCCCGGTCGGACCGGGCGGCGGCGTCCACGGGGTCGTCCACGCCGTCGTCCACCGCGACGTCCATGGAAGCCTGCGCCATGGCGGTGAGGGTGCCGTCGGGTCCGATCTCCACGAAGCGGCTGACCCTGAGTTCGCGCATGCGTCGGACAGCGTCTTGGAAGCGGACGGTCTCACGGACGTGCCGCACCCAGTACTCGGGGTCGGTGAGCCGGTCGGCGCCGACCGGCTCACCGGTCACGGCGGAGACGACGGTGATCCGTGGCGGCGCGTAGGAGAGCCGCGCCGCGACCGCGCGGAACGCCTCCAGGGCCGGTTCCATCAGCGGGGAGTGGAAGGCGTGGCTGACGCGCAGTCGGGTCGTCTTGCGCCCGAGGGCCTCCACTTGGGCGGCGACGGCGCCGACGGCGTCCTCGGTGCCGGAAACCACGGTGGCGTCGGGGCCGTTGAGGGCGGCGATGCCCACCTCGGCCTCACGCCCCTCCAGGAGCGGCAGCACCTCCGACTCGGACGCCTGAAGGGCGAACATAGCGCCTCCGGAGGGCAGCTCCTGCATGAGCCTGCCCCGGGCGGCGACGAGTGCGCACGCGTCCTCCAAGGAGAGCACTCCGGCTACATGCGCCGCGGCCAGTTCACCGACGGAGTGACCGGTGAGGCAGTCGGGGACCACTCCCCAGGACTCCAGGAGCCGGTAGAGGGCGACTTCGAAGGCGAACAGCGCGGGCTGGGCGAACTCCGTGCGGTCCAGCGCCTCCGCGTCGTCTCCGAACATGACCTCCCGCAGCCCGGCGACATGTGCGCAGACGGCGTCGAAGGATTCCGCGAAGACGGGGAACTCCTCGTACAACTCCCTTCCCATACCCAGGCGTTGGGCGCCCTGGCCGGTGAACAGGAACGCGGTCTTTCCACCGGTACGGGCCGTGCCCGTCGGTGTGCCGGGACCCGGGCTGCCGTCCGCGAGCGCGGCCAGCCCGGCGATCAGCTCGGGCAGGTCGGCGCCGAGCACCACGGCGCGGTGTTCGAAGAGGGCGCGAGTGGTGGCCAGGGACAGACCGACGTCGTACGGATCGAGCTGGGGCCTCGCCTCGATGTGGGCCAGCAGCCGGCTCGCCTGGGCCTTGAGGGCGGATGCCGTGCGGCCGGTGACGACCCAGGGGACAGGCGGGCGCCGGTCGCCGGGTGCTGTCGGTTCGGTGTCCTCCTCGGGGACGGCTTCGAGGATCAGGTGTGCGTTGGTGCCGCTGATCCCGAACGAGGACACGCCCGCCCGGCGCGGCCCGTCCGTCTCCGGCCACACGACCGGCTCGGTGAGCAGACGCACCTCGCCCGCCTCCCAATCGACGTGCGAGGACGGCGCGTCCACGTGCAGCGTGGCGGGCAGCACCCCGTGCCGCATCGCCAGCACCATCTTCATCACACCCGCCACACCCGCACCCGCCTGCGTGTGCCCGATGTTCGACTTCACCGACCCCAGCCACAACGGCCGCTCCTCCGGCCGGCCTTGACCGTACGTCGCCAGCAGGGCCTGCGCCTCGATGGGGTCGCCCAGGGTGGTGCCGGTGCCGTGCGCCTCGACGGCATCCACGTCCGCCGGGGACAGGCCTGCCGTGTTCAGCGCCGCCCGGATCACCCGCTGCTGCGACGGGCCATTCGGCGCACTCAACCCGTTCGACGCACCGTCCTGGTTCACCGCCGAGCCGCGCACCACCGCCAGCACCCGATGACCGTTCCTGCGCGCATCCGACAACCGCTCCACCAGCAGCATCCCGCCGCCCTCGGAGAACCCGGTCCCGTCCGCCGCGTCAGCGAACGCCTTGCACCGGCCATCGGCCGCCAGACCCCGCTGCCGACTGAAGTCCACGAACAGGCCGGGCGTCGACATCACCGTCAGGCCACCGGCGAGGGCCAGGTCGCACTCCCCCGCCCGCAGCGACTGCGCCGCCAGATGCAGCGCCACCAGCGACGCCGAACACGCGGTGTCCACCGTCACCGCCGGACCCTCCAGACCGAAGGTGTAAGACAGACGGCCGGACATGACGCTGGCGGCGTTGCCGGTGGCGAGGTGGGATGCGGCGTCCTCGCCCGGGGCGAGCGGGCGGGAGGAGTAGTCCTGGTAGTTGGTTCCGGCGAAGACCCCGGTACGGCTGCCCCGCAGCCTCTCCGGATCGATCCCCGCCCGCTCGAACGCCTCCCACGAGATCTCCAGCAACGACCGCTGCTGCGGATCCATCGCCACCGCCTCACGCGGCGAAATATTGAAGACCCCCGGATCAAAACCCCTCGCCCCCGAAAGGACGCCACCCCTGCCCGTATACACCGTCCCCGCCTTGCCCGGCTCCGGGTCGTACAACGCATCCAGATCCCACCCCCGATCCTCCGGGAACGGCACCAGCCCCTCCTCACCATCGGCCAGCAACTGCCAGAAGTCCTCCGGGGAGTTCACGTCTCCGGGGAAGCGGCAGGCCATGGCGACGATGGCGATCGGCTCGTCGTCGGTGCGCGGCCCTCCCACGGCCGAGGTCGACACCGCGGCGGGGGCGGGGGCGCCGACCGGGGCGAGCGCGGTGCTCAAGTGCTCGGCGAGG
>NZ_VCHX02000002.1 GCF_005768555.2 Streptomyces sporangiiformans | reverse complement strand
GACGGGACCGGCTGGTCTGAGGGTGTGGGTGTGCTGCTGGTGGAGCGACTGTCTGACGCGCGCCGTCATGGCCACCCGGTGCTCGCTGTCGTACGTGGCTCCGCGGTGAATCAGGATGGTGCGTCGAACGGGTTGACCGCGCCGAATGGTCCCTCGCAGCAGCGGGTGATCCGTGCCGCTCTTGCGGCGGCCGGTGTGTCTTCTGGCGAAGTTGATGCGGTGGAGGCGCATGGGACGGGGACGGCGCTGGGGGATCCGATCGAGGCGCAGGCGCTGATCGCCACCTATGGGCAGGGCCGATCCGAGGAGCGGCCGTTGTGGCTCGGCTCGGTGAAGTCGAACCTCGGTCACACCCAGGCCGCCGCTGGTGTGGCGGGTGTGATCAAGATGGTGTTGGCGA
Organism: Streptomyces sporangiiformans; assembly: GCF_005768555.2. Taxonomy (GTDB): domain Bacteria; phylum Actinomycetota; class Actinomycetes; order Streptomycetales; family Streptomycetaceae; genus Streptomyces; species Streptomyces sporangiiformans. Next base: position 1,100 of record NZ_VCHX02000002.1, on the reverse strand, counting down.
TGCGGCAGGGGATGCTGCCCGCCACCCTGCATGTGGATGAGCCGTCTTCGCGTATCGACTGGCAGGCGGGTGAGGTGCGTCTGCTGTCGGAGGCCGTGTCATGGCCTGAGTCGGAGCATGCGCGCCGGGCGGGTGTGTCGTCGTTCGGTCTGTCCGGCACGAACGCGCACGTGATCCTCGAAGCCGCACCTGAGGAGGAGACAGCCTCGGAGCCTGCCGGAGCGTCGGGTGTGCTGCCCGTGGTGCCGTGGGTGGTCAGTGCGCACAGCCGGGAGGCGCTGCGGGCACAGGCGGCCCGGTTGCTGGCCCATGCGGAGGCGCATCCCGAGCTCGATGCGCTGGACGTGGGGCTGTCCTTGGCCACCACGCGTACTGCTTTTGAATACCGTGCGGTGGCGCTGGGCGAGGACCGGGCGTCGCTGATCGCCGGTCTGGAGGCGGTGGCCGCCGGTGCGGTGACGCATCCGCCGCTGTCCGAGGGCAGGACGGCGTTCTTGTTCTCCGGTCAGGGTGCGCAGCGCCTGGGTATGGGGCGTGAGTTGTATGAGGCGTTCCCGGTCTTCGCGGAGGCGTTCGATGCGGTGTGTGTCCATGTGGACGGGCTGCGGGATGTGGTTTTCGGTGCGGATGCGGAGGCGTTGGATTGTACGGAGTGGGCGCAGCCTGCGTTGTTCGCGGTGGAGGTGGCGCTGTTCCGGCTGCTGGAGTCGTGGGGGGTGCGGCCGGACTTCGTCGTCGGGCACTCCATCGGCGAACTTNTTCGCGGTGGAGGTGGCGCTGTTCCGGCTGCTGGAGTCGTGGGGGGTGCGGCCGGACTTCGTCGTCGGGCACTCCATCGGCGAACTTGCTGCGGCGCATGTGGCGGGTGTGTTCTCGCTGGAGGATGCCTGCGCTCTTGTTGTGGCGCGGGGTCGGCTGATGCAGCAACTGCCTTCCGGTGGGGCGATGTTCGCGGTGGAGGCGTCCGAGGACGAGGTCGCGGCGCTGCTGGAGGGGCGGGAGGCCGGGGCGTCGGTTGCGGCGGTCAACGGTCCGCGGTCGGTGGTGATCGCCGGCGCCGAGGAGGCCGTGGCGCAACTCGCCCAGAAGCTCGCGGCGGA
>NZ_VCHX02000064.1 GCF_005768555.2 Streptomyces sporangiiformans | reverse complement strand
CGCTGGCTGGAGGACCAGGGCGTGTCCGTGTTCCTGGAGCTGGGCCCGGACGGTGTCCTGTCGGGCATGGCGCAGGAATCCCTGACCGGGGACGCGCAGTTGATCGCGGCCCTGCGCAAGGACCGACCCGAACCGGAAGCCCTGGTCACCGCCCTCGGCCGCCTGCACATAGCCGGCATCGGTCTTGATTGGGACGCCGTTTTCCCTGGTGCCAAGGCAGTCGACCTGCCTACGTACGCCTTCCAGCACCAGTGGTTCTGGCTCGAGTCCCGGGACTTCGGTGGGGACGGCGAGATCGTACGCGACCCCGTCGAGACGGCGTTCTGGGAAGCGGTGGAGCGCGAGGACCTGGCCTCGCTCACCGGGACCCTGCGGGTGGACGGGGAGCAGCCGCTGAGTGCCGTACTGCCCGCCCTGTCGAGCTGGCGCAGGCAGCGCCGGGAGCTCTCGCTCATCGACGACTGGCGCTACCGCGTCACCTGGCAGCCCCTGGGCGTCGAGGCGTCCGCCCCCGCGCTGACCGGCACATGGGTCGTGGTGACTTCCGTGGCCCAGGCCGCCGACGAGGTCGCCGCTGCCCTGGCGGACCACGGCGCGGATGTCGTACCCGTCGTCCTGTCCGACCTGGACCGCGTCGGCGTCGCCGAGGCCCTGCGCGCCGCCGTCGGGGCAGGCACCGTGGACGGCGTGGTCTCCTTGCTCGGCCTCGACGAGCAGGTCGACGTCGGGGTGCCCCGCGGGGTTGTCGGCACCATGGCGCTCGTCCAGGCCCTCGCCGACGCCGGGATCGACGCACCGCTGTGGCTGCTGACCTCGGGCGCGGTGGCGGTCGCCGACGAGGTGCCCGGCAGCGTGGTGCAGGCCCAGGTGTGGGGATTCGGCCGAACCGCCGCGCTGGAGCACCCGGAGCGTTGGGGTGGTCTGGTCGACCTGCCGGAGACGTGGGGCGAGGACACAGGTGCGCGGATCGCCGCCGTGCTGGCGGGGGTTGAAAGCGAGGTGGCCGTTCGGGCGTCCGGTGTGTTCGGGCGGCGTCTGGTGCGGGCCCGGGCGGCGGATGCGCCGGTTGTGCGTTCGTGGGTGCCGTCGGGCACGGTGCTGATCACGGGTGGTACGGGGGCGCTGGGCGCGCACGTGGCGCGTTGGGCGGCCCGTAACGGTGCGGAGCATCTGCTGCTCGTGTCGCGGCGTGGTCAAGAGGCGCCGGACGCTGGCGAGTTGACGGCGGAGCTGGCGGAGCTGGGTGTCCGGGTCACGGTCGCGGCGTGTGATGTGGCGGACCGTGCCGCTGTGGAGGCACTGCTCACCGAGGCGTGCGCGGAGGTGCCGCTGACGGCGGTGGTGCATGCCGCGGGCGTGGTGGATGACGGTGTGGTCGAGTCGTTGACGCCGGAGCGTGTGGCCGGGGTGCTGCGGCCGAAGGCGGATGCGGCGTGGGTGCTGCACGAGGTCACCCAGGGCATGGATCTGTCGGCGTTCGTGCTGTTCTCCTCCTTCGCCGGCGTTGTCGGCGGGATGGGGCAGGCGAACTATGCGGCGGCCAACGCGTACCTGGACGCGCTGGCCGAGTATCGGCGTGGACTGGGTCTTGCCGCGACGTCGGTGGCGTGGGGTCCGTGGGCCGGTGGCGGTATGGCGGCGGGGGAGATCGAGGAGCGGGCGCGGCGGGGCGGTCTGTCGCCGCTGGTGCCCGAGCGTGCTCTGGCGGCTCTGCGGCAGGCGGTCGACCACGGTGNCTCTGGCGGCTCTGCGGCAGGCGGTCGACCACGGTGACGCGGTCGTGGCCGTGGCCGATGTGGACTGGGAGCGGTTCGGGGCCGGCGGGCATGTCGCGTTGTTCGACGGGATACCGGAGGTACGACGCCTGCGCGAGCACGCCACCCCCGACGACGGCGCTTCGGCCCTCGCCCGCTGGCTGGACGGAGTCCCCGCAGCCGAGCAGGAGCAAGCCGTCGTCGACCTGGTGTGCACGCACGCCGCGGCCGTCCTCGGCTACTCGGGCCCCGCGTCCATCGACCCCGACCGTGCCTTCCGCGAGCTGGGCTTCGACTCGCTGACCGCTCTCGAGTTCCGTAACCAGATCGGCGCCACCATCGGCCGGCAGCTGCCCGCTACCGTCGTCTTCGACTATCCGACCGCCGTCGCCCTCGCCGGATACCTGCGCGAGGAGTTCATCGGCGCGGCCGTCGACAGCGCGGCTGCGGTCTTGCAGGACGGTACGTCGTGGCAGGACAACGAGCCCATCGCGATCGTCGGGATGAGCTGCCGATTTCCCGGTGGCGTCGGCTCGCCCGAAGACCTGTGGCGGCTTGTCGTCTCCGGTACGGACGCCATGTCACCGTTCCCCGCCGACCGCGGCTGGGACCTCGAGCGGCTCTACGACCCGGATCCCGACGCACCCGGCACCGCCTATGTCCGCGACGGTGGCTTCGTCAGCGACGCGGCCAGGTTTGACGCCGCGTTCTTCGGCATCTCGCCGCGCGAGGCGCTGGCCATGGACCCGCAGCAGCGGCTCCTCCTCGAAACGGCCTGGGAGGCCTTCGAGTACGCGGGCATCGACCCGCTCTCCGTGCGCGGCACCCGCACGGGCGTCTTCGCCGGCACCAACGGTCAGGACTACGCCGCGGGCCTCACCTCGGTGCCCGACGGCGTCGACGGCTACCTCGGAATCGGCAACGCGGCCAGCGTCGTCTCCGGCCGCGTCGCCTACGCCCTGGGCCTGGAAGGTCCCGCGGTGTCGGTCGACACGGCCTGCTCGTCATCCCTGGTCGCCCTGCACCTGGCGATGCAGGCACTGCGCACCGGCGAGTGCACGCTCGCACTCGCCGGCGGTGTCACGGTGATGTCCAGCCCGGCTGCCTTCATGGAGTTCAGCCGCCAGCGAGGGTTGGCCGCCGACGGCCGCTGCAAGGCGTTCGCGGCAGCGGCGGACGGCACGGCCTGGGGCGAGGGCGTCGGCCTGCTCGTGGTGGAGCGCCTGTCGGACGCTCGCCGCAACGGGCACGAGGTGCTCGCGGTGGTCCGCGGTTCCGCCGTCAATCAGGACGGCGCGTCGAATGGTCTGACGGCGCCGAACGGTCCCTCGCAGCAGCGCGTCATCCGTCAGGCCCTCGCCAATGCGCGCGTCGAGGCGTCCGAGGTCGATGCCGTGGAGGCGCACGGCACGGGCACATCGCTGGGTGACCCGATCGAGGCGGAGGCACTCCTCGCGACATACGGCAAGGAACGCGACGCGGACCGCCCGCTGTGGCTGGGCTCCATCAAGTCGAACATCGGGCACACGCAGGCCGCCGCGGGTGTGGCGGGCATCATCAAGATGGTCATGGCGATGCGGAACGGCGTACTGCCGCAGAGCCTGCACATCGATGAGCCGACCCCCCACGTCGACTGGCCCACGGGGGCGGTCGAGCTCCTCGCCGAGTCACGTCCTTGGCCCGAGACGGGCCGCCCGCGCCGGGCGTCGGTCTCGTCGTTCGGCGTGAGCGGCACCAACGCGCACACCGTGCTGGAGGAGGCATCCACCGTCGAGAGCGTGGCCGCGCCCCCGGAAACCGCGGATTCACCGGCAGACTCGCCTGCCGAACCGCACTCCCCGGTCCTGCCCCTACTCGTGTCGGCCCGCACGGCCCCCGCACTCACCGCGCAGCTCGAACGGCTGAGCAGCCACCTCACCGCACACCCCGAACTGTCGCGCCTCGACGTGGCCCACTCACTGACCAAGACCCGCGCACTTCTCGAACACCGCGTGGTGCTCCTTGGGTCCGACCTCGACGGCCTGGAAGACGCGCTGGTTCAAGGCGTCGCGGATCTGCGGGGCAAGAGCGTGTTCGTGTTTCCGGGGCAGGGCTCGCAGTGGGTCGGCATGGCGGCCGAACTCATCGAGTCCTCACCGGTGTTCGCGGAGCGGATGCGTGAGTGTGCCACGGCGTTGTCCTCGTATGTGGACTGGTCGTTGTTCGACGTCCTCAATGATGCCGAGGCGCTGGAGCGCGTCGATGTCGTGCAGCCGGTGCTGTGGGCGGTGATGGTGTCCCTGGCCGAACTGTGGAGTGCGTACGGCATCAAGCCCGCCGCGGTCGTGGGGCATTCGCAGGGTGAGATCGCGGCGGCCTGTGTGGCAGGAGCCCTGTCCATCGAGGACGCCGCGAAGGTGGTGGCGCTGCGGTCGAAGGCGATCCTGGCGCTGTCGGGTCTGGGTGGCATGGTGTCGGTGGCGTTGCCGGTGGATCAGGTTCGTGAGCGGCTGTCCGAGGGCCTGTCGGTCGCGGCGGTCAACGGGCCTTCGTCCGTGGTGGTTTCGGGAGATGTCGCCGAGCTGGATGCCCTGCTGGCCGCCTGCGAGGCCGACGAGGTCCGGGCGCGTCGGATCCCGGTGGACTACGCCTCGCATTCGGCGCATGTGGAGGCCATCCACGCCGAACTCCTTGATGTCCTGGCGGGACTTGAGCCGCGTACGGCGGAGGTGCCGTTCTTCTCGACGGTGACGGCCGACTGGCTGGACACCACGGTGATGGACGCCGAGTACTGGTACACCAACCTCCGCCAGACCGTTCGATTCGAGGAGGCCACCAAGGCGCTGGCCGAGCAGGGCCACCGCTACTTCATCGAGGCCTCCGCCCACCCGGTGCTGACCATCGGGGTGCAGCAGACGCTTGAGGACGCCGGTGTGGAGGCGGCCGTGCTGGGCACGTTGCGCCGCGACGAGGGTGGACTGGAGCGGTTTGTCACCTCGCTTGCCGAGGGCTGGGTGCGGGGTCTGTCCGTGGACTGGTCCCCGCTGCTCGCCGGCGGGCGCCGGGTCGCGTTACCCACGTACGCCTTCCAGGGCGAGCGTTACTGGCTGGACAAGGGTGTTGCTCCGGGCGAGGTCGGTGGGGTGGTGGCTGATCCGCTGGATGTGGAGTTCTGGGCGGCGGTGGAGCGGGGGGACTCGGTGGCGTTGGCCGAGACGCTCGGTCTTGAGGGTGGTGAGTTGGGTGCGGTGCTGCCTGCGTTGTCGTCGTGGCGGCGTGGGCGTGTGGTGCGGTCGCGGGTGGATGAGTGGCGCTATTCGG
>NZ_VCHX02000071.1 GCF_005768555.2 Streptomyces sporangiiformans | reverse complement strand
GGGCTTGCGCGGCGGGCGGCCCTCTGGGTGGACGGCCTCCTGACCGCCGGCGACGTCAGAAGGGCAGGACGTCAGAAGGGCAGGGCGTCAGAAGGGCAGGGTGACGAACTCGCTGACCGCCGCGATGCTGTGGTCGATCATCTCGTTCGAGAGCCCCGGGTGGACGCCGATCCAGAACGTGCGCTCGGTGATGATGTCGCTGTTGGCCAGCGGGCCGCTCACCCGGAACTCCCGCCCCTCGTAGGCCGGATGCCGGGTGAGGTTCCCCGCGAAGAACCGCCGGGTGGCCACCCGGCGGGACTCCAGGTGGTCGATGAGGGCACGGGGCGCGAACGGCGCGTCGGGCCGTACCGTGATCGTGAAGCCGAACCAGCTCGGATCACTGCCCGGCGTGGCTTCGGGCAGCAGCAGGTGCGGCAGTCCGTCCAACGCCTCCCGCAGCCGTGTCCAGTTCTGCCGGCGGGCCTTCCCGAACTCGTCGATCCGGCCGAGCTGGCTGAGCCCCAGAGCCGCCTGCAGATCGGTCGACTTCAGGTTGTATCCGACGTGCGAGAAGATGTACTTGTGGTCGTAACCCGGCGGCAGGGTGCCCATCTGCTGCTCGAAGCGCTTGAAGCAGCGATTGTCCTCACCGGGCTCGCACCAGCAGTCGCGACCCCAGTCGCGCAGTGACTCCACGATGCGCGCCAGCGCCAGATTGTCGGTGAGTACGCACCCGCCCTCGCCCATCGTGATGTGGTGGGCCGGATAGAAGCTCTCGGTGGCCAGGTCGCCGAAGGTCCCCGTGAGTTGGCCCCGGTAAGTGCTGCCCAGCGCATCGCAGTTGTCCTCGATGAGGAACAGGTCCCTGTCCCGCGCCAGCTGTGCGATCTCCTCGACGGCGAAGGGGTTCCCGAGTGCGTGGGCCATCATGATCGCCCGGGTGCGCGGGCCGATCGCCTGCTCGATCCGCTCGGGTGTGGCGTTGTATGTGCCGAGCTCGACATCCACGAAGACCGGTACCAGTCCGTTCTGGATGATCGGATTGACCGTGGTGGGGAAGCCTGCCGCGACGGTGACCACCTCGTCGCCCGGCACCAGTCGGCTGTCGCCCAGTTGTGGTGAGGTGAGCGAGGCGAGAGCCAACAGGTTCGCCGAGGAACCGGAGTTCGTCAGATGGGCCTTGCGTAGCCGGAAGTATCTGGCCAGCGCGCGTTCGAGCGCGCGGGAGCTGGTACCCGCGGCGATCCGCATGTCGAGAGCCGCCTCGACCAGCGCGACACGGTCGTCCTCGTCGAGAACCGCGCCCGAGGCCAGGACGGGAGTGACATCGGGGATGAACTCCGCTCCCGCGGTGTTCCGGTGGTACTTGCGCACCTGATCGAGGATCTCGGACTTTGCGTTCCTCATCGGCAGCGGGCCTCCTGCTTAGGACAGCGGGCTCCGGGCCGCGCACTGCACCGGGAGTGCGGACCGGATTCCCCGCGCCCGGATCGGTCGACCGGGAAGTCCAGCCCAGCACGCGGCCCCGCCTGTGTGCCAGCAGTGCCCGCGAGCTCTAGGGAACCACCAAGAGCATCCGTCCCATTCGGCGGCCGCCCGGGGGTCTAGGGATTTCCTCGTACGCCCGCTGTGAGGCTGAGGCGCCCAGACATCCGTCCCGGCCGCGTTCTCATGCCCAGGCCGGACAACCGTGAGGTGTGATGAGCATGCCCTCTGCCCTGTCGCGGTCCCGTGAACGCCCGGTTGTCGTGCGGGCGGGCCGGGCGACCGGCGAACGGGTGCGGATGGGTGTGTACGACCTGCTGCCCGGCACGTTCGCGGTCGGGTGCACGTTCTACTACCGCGAGGGCCTGGACACCGCCGCCGTGCGGGATTCGCTGGCCCGCACGCTGGCGCGCCACCCACCGCTCGCCGGGCGGATGGAACGGAACCCCGACGGCGGCATCGACCTCGTGTGCAACGACGCGGGCGCGCTGTTCGCCGAGGTCCATTCGGACCTCCCCATGCCCGACTACGGCATCGGCAGATCGGCCAAGTCCGACCTGGGCAGGTACCTGCACCGGGTGAATCCCTTCGCGGTCGTCGGACACGACACCCCCTTGCTGACGGTGAAGATCACACAGATGCGCGGGGGCGGCTCGGTGCTCGGCGTCACCTTCAACCACGGGGTGACCGACCTCAGCGGCTTCATGGACTTTCTCCAGAACTGGTCCCGCGAACACCACGGACTTCCGTACCAGGCCCCTCCGCACGGACGGAACACGCTCGACGGACTCGGCATCTTCGCCGCGCGGGCGGCCAGGGAGCACAGCGAGCAGTACGTCGCGGTGCGCAGACGGGAGAAGTTCCGCTTCCTCTGGCGGGTCAACGCGGGTTCGCGCCGGGTGCGCCATCTCACCGTGCGCTTTCCCGGCGACGAGGTGCGTGCCATCAAGGCGGCTGCCGCGGCGCCGCTCGCCGGCACGGGGCAGTGGGTGTCGGCCGGCGACGCCCTCGCGGCCCATGTGTGGAAGGTCCTGGGGGAGCTGCGGGCGCGGCCCGACAACAGTGCCGAGCGCCTCGGCGTGATCGTGGACATCCGTTCGGCGCTGCGCGACGTGCTGCCCGACGGCTTCGGCGGCAACGCCGTCACCAATACGACGGCCACGCTGAGCTCCGGTGAACTGGCCGCCGCGTCGCTGGCGGACGTCGCCTCGGCCGTGCGCACCGCGATCGGCGAGGTCACCGAGAGACACCTGTGCAAGGAGATCGCCTTCCTGGCGGCCCAGCGGAGTGCGGGACGTTCACGCCAGGTGCTCAGCCGTATGGCACTGGACGCCTTCGACGGCACGGTCTCGCTGAACAACGTGGGACGGTTTCCGGTGTACCGGATCGACCTCGGCAGTGGGCGGCCCTTCTGGTTCGAGTACCCGCCCATCCCCATTCCGTGGAATGTCTTCATCACCCCGACACCGGAGGACGACGAGGGACGTGACGTGCATCTGAGCATCCCTCAGGACAAGGCCCAGGTCTTCGGCGCTCCCTCCTGGAACGCGCGTCTGCACGCCCACGCACCCGCGCGTCCGGACGCCGGCGTGCCTCCGGATGCCGGCGTGCCACGGGAGAAGGACCGCAGCGCATGAGGACGGCGGCGAACCAGTGCGCGTGCCGTGGGCGGTGCCGAGGAGAAGGCGCGACGGCGTGACGTCCGGGACATCGCCGACGATCGTGCCGCGACGGCCCGCGCGGGCTCGGGCCCTTCAGCAGCCCCAGTGGGAGGACGCCGACCAGCTTGGCCGCGTGAAGGAGATCCTGGCGTCACGTCCGCCGCTGGTCCGCGCGGACGACGTGCTCACCCTTCACTCCCTGCTGTCCCGGGTGGCCGTCGGCGAGGCGCATGTGGTGCAGTCCGGCGACTGCGCGGAGGATCCCCGGGAGTGCACCGTCGCACACGTCCGGCGGAAGTCCGCGCTGCTCGACCGGCTCGCCGCGGCCTTGAGCGAGCAGACGCGCACGCCCGTCCTGCGCGTCGGTCGCATCGCGGGCCAGTTCGCCAAACCCCGCTCGAAGCCCATGGAGGAGATCGGCGGCCTCACTCTGCCGGTCTACCGCGGGCACATGGTCAACAGCCCGGAGCCCGACCTGCGCAGCCGTGTCGCCGACCCCTTGCGCATCCTGGCTTGTCATCTCGCGGCGAGCGATGCCATGCGGCATCTCGGCTGGTGCCCGTCCGGCGGGTCGACGTACCCGGCCGGGTCGAGGACGTGGACCAGTCACGAGGCCCTGCTCCTGGACTACGAGCTGCCGATGGTCCGTCAGCGCGCGGACGGCACCCGCTGGCTCGGCTCGACCCACTGGCCCTGGATCGGGGAACGCACGCGCCAGTTGGACGGCGCCCACGTGGGACTGCTCGCCGAGGTGGTCAATCCGGTCGCCTGCAAGGTGGGCCCCACGATGGGAACGGACGAGATCGCCGCCCTGTGCGCCCGGCTCGATCCTCTGCGCGAACCGGGCCGGCTCACCCTGATCGCCCGCATGGGCGCCGATCTCGTCGCCGACCGGTTGCCGGCCCTGGTCGCGGCCGTGCGGGCCGAGGGGCATCCGGTGATCTGGCTGTGCGATCCGATGCACGGGAACACGGTCGTCGCTCCGGGCGGTCGGAAGACACGCGTCGTGGCGACCATGGTCCGTGAGATCCACGGCTTCCGGGAGGCGGTGGCCGCGGCCGGCGGTGTCGCCGGCGGACTCCATCTGGAGGCCACACCGCAGGACGTGACCGAGTGCGTCGCGGACGCGCCGACACCGCATTGCCTGGAGGACCGGTACTCATCGCTCTGCGACCCCAGGCTCAACGCCCGACAGGCCGCGCAGTTGCTCTCTGCCTGGTCGTGAACGGCGCCGCACCAAGTACCCCGTTGACCTCCACCGTGGAGGTCAACGGGGTACTTCGTGCAACGCCGTTGCCGTCACTCACATCCCGCCGGGGAACTACTCGGCGAGGGGCTCGCCTCGGTTGGTGACCGCGGCCATGTGCTTGAACTCGGGCCAGAGCTCCGCCCACGGCCGCCGAGGGTCGTCGCACCACCAGATAGACATGCCCTGGTTGATGTTGGGCACTCCGAGACCGTTGTCCACCTCCCCGACCTTCCGCACCGTGCCGAAGAACCGGTCGAGGTAGTCGGCATCCGCGCCGACGTAGATGACATGACGGGTCGTGTCCGCGGGATGGTCGAAGTACCAGTAGGCGCGGTGCCCGCTGTAGACGGGGGGCAGCTTCCGGGAGGGGCCGTAGCGATCGAGGGCGGCCGCCTGTTCGTAACGGTCCGTCATGATCACTGTGTTGCGGCGTTCCGTGGCGGGCCGAGCCCGGTAGATCCCGTCCACCGTGTCCGCCATTTCCGGCCAACCGACGGTCTCCATCGACACCCCGTCCGAGGTGTCGGCCAGCTTGTCCCGCGGATAGAGCGGCAGCATCAGGGGGATCAGGGCGAGGGACAGCACGGTCAGCGGTGCCGCGACCCACCACCGCCATCGTGCCCGGCGGAGCACATGCCTGTCCTGCAGGTCGACCGCTGCCGCGGCCCAGAGCACTACGAGATAGGAAGCGGCGTAGTAACCGCGCCCGCCGGAGAGCGCGTACACGACCACAAGACCGACCCAGGCCCAGCCGAGGAAACGGTAGGGCCGCAGACGGGGCGAGCCGATCAGCCGGACCAGCCCGTGGACGAGGAGGACCAGCCCCAGGATCCCCGCGGACGCGAGCACCGCGGGCACCATCCGAATGCCGCCCTCACCCGCCTCGGCGACCTCGTCGGCGATCACTTCCGACATGGTGAGCTGCGGCCAGTCGTGCCCTGCCTGCCACACGAGGGCGGGGGCGGTGACGACCGCGATCAGCAGCACACCGATCCAGAGTTTCGGCCGGCGCAGCAGCTCTCTGGGACCGAAGAGCAGCGCGCCGGCGAAGACCATCGCCCAGAAGGCGACCGCGAGGTACTTGACCTGGAGTTCGACGGCCACCACCGCGGCCGTCGCCAGCAGCAGACGGTCGTCGCGCAGCCTGACCCACCTCACCAGCAGCCAGCACGAGAGGGTTGCCAGAAAGACGTCGACGGAGTTGGTGATGAAGAGGTGCCCGGACTGCAGGGTGATCGGTGCGAGGGCACAGGCGGCCGCGGTCAGCACCTGGGCTCCGCGGCGCCCGCCGAGTTCCCGGGCGACCAGTGCCGCGATCACCACGCCTGCCGCGGCCATCAGGGCCGACGGGGCTCGCAGGGCGACCAGCGACCCGCCGGAGACCACGTCCAACGCATGCGACAGCAGCGGCAGCAGCGGCGGCTGATCGGCATAACTCCAGTCGGGGTGTCCGCCGGCGACGATGAAATACAGTTCGTCGCCGGCGTATCCGAAACGGTTGCTGACCAGCAGCAGAAGCGCCGCGACGGCCGCGGCGAGCGCGAAGACCGGTCTGCGGGCCAGCGGAGGAACGTCCCCGTCTCCCTTCGGCTCCCTCACCGGCGACTGTTCGTCGTCGCGCCGTCCGGATAGCAAGGTCATGGAGCGGCCTCCAAGTCGGGGGGAAGCCTCACCGTAAACGCGTGCCCTATAGGGAGATTGCTAATGCTAAGGAGTAACCCCAGCTGCACCGAGCCGAAGCGGCCCCCGCCCCGGCAGGCGACGGACCGCGCAGAGCCCGGTCATCCGAGTGCGCGCACTCGGATGACCGGGGGCAAGCCGTTGCCTACGATCCCTTGGCGACGTCCGATTCCCCGTGCATGGCGGCAGCCGGGGTGGCGAGCGGGCTCTTGCCTCCGCTGAAGGCGAAGTAGAGCACCCCGGACACGATGACTCCGATGAACCAGGAGTACGGGCCGAGCGTCGCCCCGTATCCGGACGGTCCGTAGGTGGGAAGGATGCTGGAGAAGACGGCGCCCACCGCGGCGGCGGCGAAGGCGCGTACGTTCCAGCCGCCCTGGAAGCGGAACTCCCCGCCCTCCTCGTACAGAGCGGGTACGTGCAGCTGTGCCTTCCGGATGAGGTAGTAGTCGACGACGATCACGCCGAAGATGGGGCCCATCGTCGAGCCGATGGCGTTGACGAAGCTGGGGGCGTTGTCCCAGGGGTGGAGCGGGTAGAGCAGAAGCGCGATGACGGCGGCGATGAGGCCGCCCCTGCGGAAGGTCACGTACTTCGGGGCCACGTTGGCGAAGTCGAAGGCGGGGCTGACGAAGTTGGCGACGACGTTGATGCCGAGCGTTGCCACGGCGAAGGTCAGGGCGGCGAGCAGGACGAGGAACGCGCTGTCGAACTTGGCGGAGATCTTGGCCGGTTCGAGGATGACCTCGCCGTACACGTTGCTGGCCGCGGCCGTGGTGATCGCGGCGACGAGGGAGAAGAGGATCAGGTTGACGGGCAGGCCCCAGACGTTGCCCTTCTTCAGGGTCTTCTCGTCCGGGGTGAAGCGCGCGAAGTCACCGAAGTTGAGGAACAGGGCGGCGAAGTAGGTCACCCAGGTCGCGGCTATCGCCGCGATCGCGGCGAGCGAGCCCGGGCTGACGTCGAGCCCGGTGGCGCTCTTGGCGAGCGCGGCCAGGTCGTCGCCCGGCATGTCGACGGAGAAGTCCAGCGCCCCGGCCTTCACGGACAGCGCGACCGCCAGGACCAGCATCATCAGCCAGACCGCCGGTCCCGCGAAGTCCTGGAAACGGCGGACCGTTTCCATCCCCTTGCTGATGATGAGCAGTTGGGCGGCCCACACACCGAGGTAGCACAGCACTTCAAGGCCGCTGTGGTCGAAGAGTCTGCTGGTCTCGTGCAGGTGCTGGGGGCCGTCGTAGCGGACGAGGAAGGCGACGATGGCGCCGGCGGCGGCGCTGGTCTGGGCGCCGTACCAGAAGGTGGCGACCACGGCACGGACGAGTGCCGGGACGTTGGCGCCGAAGGTGCCGAACGAGGCGCGGGCGAGGACGGGGTAGGGGACACCGGTCTTGACACCCGCGTTGCCGATGAGGGTCATCAGCCAGTAGATGATCAGCGAGCCGACGCCGATGCCGATGAGGAACTTGAAGGTGTTTCCGGCGACGAGGAACAGGCTGGCGGCCAGGAAGTAGCCGTACAGACTGTGTACGTCGGAGGTCCAGACGTTGAAGATGCTGAACGCGCCCCACTTGCGCTCGGTGGCCGGGGCGAGATCCTCGTTGTAGAGACGGGGGGAGTACCCCTGCGGGACGGTGGATCTGTCCCCGCCCGCGCTGTCTGTGGCCGTCATGTCCTGTCCTCCTTGCTGGGAGACATCTCCGTCCCGGCCTGGCGCCGCACTGCTGATGTCGCAGGTCAGGGAACGGTGCATGTGTTGCTCAGGAATAGCGCGCGAGTAACAGGCACGTCAACGGAAACTCTCTTCCATTTTCAGGACCCGCCCAGGGGCTACACCCTTATCCCTTGACCGCGCCGGAGGTGAGCCCCTGGACGATATGGCGGCTGGCGAAGGCGAACAGCAGCATCGTGGGCAGGATGGTGAGCACGGCCGCCGCGGACATCGAGCCCCAGTCGATGTTGAAGCTGGAGATGAAGCCGTTCAGGGCCGTGGGGATGGTCTTGTTGGTGTCGCTGTTCATCAGCGTCACCGAAAGGAACAGCTCGTTCCAGCAGTTGACGAAGTTGAAGATGAACGCGGCCACGATCCCGGGACGCATCACCGGCAGCAGCACCCGGAACAGGGCCCCGAACCGCGAGAGTCCGTCGATCATGGCGGCCTCCTCCAGTGCGTCCGGGATGTTCTCGAAGAAGCCGCGGAGCATCACCGTGCAGAACGGGATGCACACGGCGATGTAGACGAGGATTAGCCCGAGGCGGTTGTCGACCAGCCTGAGGTCGGTCATGAGCAGGTACAGCGGACCCAGCGCGATGAAGGCGGGGATCATCTGGGTGACCAGCGCGGCCATCAGCAGGGCGGACTTGGTGCGGAACTCGAAGCGCGCCAGCACGTACGCCGACAGCATCGAGATCGCCGTGGCCACCGCGCCCGCGACGGTCGCGACGACGAGGCTGTTGGTGAGGTAGGTCCCGAAGTCGGCCGTGCCGAAGAGCTCGCTGTAGTTCTCCAGTGAGAAGTGCTCGGGCCAGTAGGCGATCGGGAAGGCGAAGATGTCGCCTGGCGCCTTGAGCGACGTGACCGTGATCCAGTACAGCGGGAAGACGGTGAAGAGCAGCCACAGGCCCAGGAAGGCGAACTTGACGGTCCGTCCGGCCGTGGTTTCCTTGCCGATCACGGCCTCACCTCTCGCTTCTCGCGGGTGGCCAGCAGGAAGAACGTCGCGAAGAGCAACAGCCCGGCCACCACGAGGAGGCCCAGGGCCGATGCCCTGCCGTAGTCGCCCTGCTGGGTGATCTTGATCATCCAGGTGGTCACGATGTGCGTCTCGTTGTTGGGTCCGCCGCCCGTCATCCCGAAGATCAGGTCGGGGAAGTTGAAGATCCAGATGATCCGCAGCAGCACGGTGAGCGCCAACGTGGTCCGGATGTACGGGATGGTGATCTGGAAGAGCGTGCGTGCCTTGCCCGCACCGTCCAGTGCCGCCGCCTCGTACAACTCGTCGGGGATCGACTGCAACGCCGCCAGGATCATGATCGTGAAGAAGGTGACGCCGTACCAGATGTTGGCGATCAGCACGGCGACCATCGCCTTGTGCGGATCGGCCAGCCAGGCGATCGGCTCGTCGATCAGCCCGGCCTTCTGCAACAGGTCGTTGACGACGCCGAACTCGCTGTTGAACAGCCAGCGGAAGAGGATGCCGATGAGGAACCCGGAGATCGCCCAGGGGAAGAAGACCAGTGCCTGGTAGACACCGCGGAAGCGGAACCGGCGGCGCAGCCACAGGGCGAGGGCGAAGCCGATCACCAACTGGGGCACGATCGAACCGACCACCCACACAGCGGTGTTGGCCAGCACGGTGCCCCACGCGGGGTCGGTGAACACGTCGCGGAAGTTCTTCAGGCCCACCCAGGAGGTGTCGGTGAGATCCGTCAGCTTCCAGTTGCGGAAGGCCATCTGACTGCCCGCGATCACCGGGTAGTAAGTGAAGACGGCGACGAAGACCGCGGCCGGTGCCATGAAGGCGGCGATGAGCAGGCCGCGGCGGGTGGTGAACTCCCGCCTGCGGCGCGCGCCGTGGGCGGGCGGGGCGCCCCCCTTGCGGGAAGGGCGCCCGGACCTCGCTCTCGTCTTCGCCGTGGTGGAAGCGGCGGTCATGTCTACTTCCACTTCTCGGTCCAGTACGTGTCCCAGCCGGCCAGTAGCTTCTTGGGCGTCAGCTTGCCGAGGATCATCTTCTGGACGTCGGCGTCGGCCTTCTGCTGCCACTCGGTCCACCAGGCGACGCCGCGCGGCTGGGTGACGACGAGGTACTTCTCCGGCTGCTCCGTCATGGTGACGTAGCTGGACCATGGGCCGGTCTTGTAGAACGGGTCCTCGGTCGCCGACTTGAGGATCGGCACCAGGCTGTTCTTCTTGGTGAAGGTCGTCGATGCCTTGCCTTCGGAGAGGAACTCGACCAGCTTGACGGCCTCGGCCTTGTGCTTGCTGCCCTTCGCGACGCCCCAGCCGGCGGTGGCCAGCGGCTGGACGGTCTTGCCGCTGGGGCCGGCCACCAGCGGGGCGGTGCTCCACTGCGTCTTCGTGATCGATTTGGACTCCGAGACCGTGGCGATCACTTCGGGGTCCTGGAGCAGGAAGGCCGTGGATCCGTTGGAGAAGGCCTCGACCATCTCCGGATAGCCCCAGGCGACGGACGACTTGGGTGATGCCTGTTTGAAGAGCTTGAGGTAGGTCTCCATGGCGTCGAGCGCCCCGGGCGCGGAGAAGATCGTGCTGCCGTCCTTGAGCTTGTAGCCGTTGGCGGGGTCGACCTGGTCGGCGACGTAGGCTTCGATGATCGCGGCGGCGTTGCCATTGGCGTTGGCCCCGCCCCGGAAGGCATAGCCGTACCGGCGCCCCGCTGGGTCGTGGACGGCGGAGGCCTGCCTCAGCAGTTCGGCCCAGGTGGCCGGAGGCTTGTCAAAGCCGGCGTCCTTGATCAGGTCGGAGCGATAGAACAGGCTCAGACCGTAGAAGCCGTAGGGGACGAAGTACGTCTTGCCCGCGGCGTCCTCGGAGGCCTTGACGGCGTTCTCCGTCATGGCCTGCCAGCCCTTCCAGCCGGTGAGGTCCTTCTTCATGTCGTAGAGCCAGCCGTTGTTCGACCACGGCCCCACGGTGATGTCCCGCACCTCGAGGGTGTCCACACCGCTGCCGGACTGGAGCATCTGCTGGATCTTCTGGTCGGCCTGCTCGGTGGGCGGCGAGACCAGGTTGACCTTGATCTTGGGGTTCTTCTTCTCGAAGTCCGCTATCAGGCCTTTGAGGAGATCGGTGCGGGCAGGGTTCGTCAGGCTCTCGACCATGTTGAGGGTGACTGTTCCGCCCGCGCTGGGGCTCATGGTGGAACAGCCGGTCAGAACCATCGTGGCGGCTGTACCGAGGGCGACGGCTGCCGTCCTTCTTCTCATAGTGCTGACCTCTTCCTTGCTTCTTCCTGGCTCTTCCTTGGCTACGGCGCGCTGTGCTGTTCACGGGCCGTGCGGGCCCACTCGCCGAGGACGGGGACGCAGGTCTCGGCGAAGTACTCGTAGTCGGCGGCGGTGTTGTAGACGTGTGCGGACAGCCGCAGATAGCCGACGCCGCCGAAGCTGGTGAAGGCCGCCTCCACCCCCAGCTCCTCGGCGACCCGGTCGCGCAGCGCGTCGGCCTCGACGCGGCTGGTGCCCAGGCCCGAGGGCAGCCGCACCAGCCGCATGCCGGGGACGGGCATGCCGACGCCGACGGGGCCGTTCGCTCCGGTCAGTTCGGCGAACGCGGCGCCGATGACCTGCTCGGCGTAGCCGGCCAGGTCGTCCATGTAGCGGCGGGCGGTCTCCCAGCCCCAGGTGCGCTCGATGAAGTGGAGTGCCGTCGGCGCCGCCAGATAGGCGGTGGCGTCCACCGTGCCTTGCTGGTCGAAGCGGTCGGGGTACGGATCGGCGGCGCCCCAGGAGTCGATCAGCGGGTAGAGCTGCTCACGCAAGGGGCCGCGGGCGACGAGCGTCGCGGTGCCGCGTGGTGCGCAGCCCCACTTGTGGAGGTTGCCGACCCAGAAGTCGCCCGTCACGCCGGCGAGCGGGGCGGCGATCAGACCGGGGGCGTGTGCGCCGTCCACGAGCAACGGGATGCCGCGCCGTCGGGCCTCCGCGCCGATCCGCTCCACCGGCATCCGGCGTGCCGTCGCCGAGGTGATCTGGTCGACGACGATCAGGTCGGTGGCCTCGCTCAACTCGGCGGCCACGGCCTCGTACGCCTGCCGCTCGTCCGCGTCCAGCGGCACCCGGGCGGTGCGGACCCGGCCGCCCCAGCGCCGGGCCAGCCGCTCGGCGCCCATGGTCACGGCCCCGTAGCCGTGGTCGGTGACGACGATCTCCCCGCCGCGGCTGCGGGTGAGGCCGGAGTACACGACGCTGGCGCCGGCGCTCGCGTTGGGCACCAGGGCGACGTCGTCGGGGGCGACCCGCAGGAAGGCCGCGAGGTCGACCCGGGTGGCGGCGAGCCGTGGCGGCAGTGCCGGGAACCACACCACCGGGGAGCGTTCCATCTCCGCGCGCAGCTGGTTCTGCGACTCCTGCGCCACCAGGGGGACTGCTCCGAACGAACCGTGGTTCAGGTGCCGCAGGGCGGGGTCCAGCGACCAGCCCCGGGCCGCGGGTCGGCCGTCGGCCAGCAGGAGGGGGCTGGGTGCGGTGGTGACCTCGGTCTCGCTCACATGACTCCACTTCAGCCGGGCCCGAGCGCCTGTGGGGCATCAGATCTCGCCCCAAGAGACGTATGATGACTCGGCATCCTGGCACGGTGATATTGGCTCCACAAGGGTGCATCAAGGGAAAGTCATCAGATGACTCGTGGCCTGCGCCCGGAAGACATCTGATGACTTGCCTCGGTACAGTGCCCGAGGGTCCTGGCTGTGCTGCCGGCCCGTCAGGGGAGGAGACCGATGTCCGCAGTCGACAAGGCGTTCCACGGCCTACGGCACATGATCGCCACCGGGCGCCTCGGCGCGGGCGAGCGGATTCCGCCCGAGGCGGACCTCTGCGAGGAACTGGGCGTCTCGCGGGGGTCGTTGCGCGAAGCCGTGCGCATGCTCGCCGCCCTGGGCGTGATCGAGCCGCGCCACGGCTCCGGCACGTACGTCTCCCAGCTCAGGCCGGAGGACGTCATCGGCAGCCTCTCGCTGACCCTCGAACTCCTGCCGCTCACCGGTCTGTTGGAGGTCTACGAGATCCGGCGCGTGCTGGAGGCCCATGTCGCCGCCCAGGCCGCGGCACGTTGCACACCGGAGACGGTAGGGACGCTCTTCTCGCTCATCGAGGCCATGGAGGCTACCGACGACCCTGCCCAGGCCTCCGAGCTCGACCACCGGTTCCACTCGGAGATCGCCCGGATCGGCGGCAATCCCACTCTGGCGTCTCTGCTGTCGGTCTTCCGCGCCCGCTCCCGCAAGTACCAGGTCTTCACCCTCCCCGAGGGCCCAGAGCTGCGCCGCAAGAGCGATGAGGATCATCGGGTGCTGGCCACGGCCATCGCCGACCGGGACCCCGTCGCCGCCGCCGGCGCTGCACAGGCCCATGTCGCCCAGACCGAGCGATGGCTGCGCGCCTTCATGCCTCCCGTGGGCGAGGACGACAGCCCGAGCTGACGCTGAACGGGGCGCTCAGCCAGGGATGTGGTCGCCGTACGAGGTGACGGACAGGAAGCGGATCGGGAGTTCCACCAGTTCCTGTGGCCCGTGCGCGCCCTCACCGTCGAGTTGGAGGGCGTCCCCGGGGCGCATGGTGTAACTGGCCTCGCCGTGCCCGTAGATCATCTCGCCCTCCAGCATGTAGAGCAGCTCGGTGCCCGGGTGCTGGAAGAGGGGAAAGACCTCGCTCTGCTCGGTGAGGGTGACCAGGACGGCCTCCATGCGCTTGTGCGGGCCGCGCAGGGCGCCGAGGAGCTCGTAGAGGTGGCCGACCCGGCTGCCGCGGCGGACGATACGGGCGCCCTGCCCGGCCGGGACGAAGACCGCCTCGCGGTCGGCGTCCACCCCGCGGAACAGCGCGGTGACCGGCACCCCGAGACCGGTGGCGAGCCGGCCGAGCGTGGTGAGGCTGCACGAGGTCTGAGCGTTCTCGATCTTGGAGAGCATCGCTTTGGAGATCCCGACCCGAGCCGCCATCTCGGCCACCGAAAGGCCCGCGGCCGTACGGTACTCCCGCACCTGGCGGCCGATGACGACTTCGAGCTCCAGCTTCCGCGCCGCCTCAAGGGGGTCGACCTCGCGCTCCGGCAGGTCGACGGAGCGGTCGGGGAACACGGGGGTGTCCGGGTCAGGCGTCATACGGGCCATTGTGCCGCGACGGTGCGTCCCACCTGGGCCAGGTGGGCGGCCAACGTGAAGCGCGGCTCGGGCGGCGCCCCGCCCAGGGCCAAGTCCGTGGCCATCTCCCCGATGAGCGGCGCGAACTTGGCGCCGTGCCCGGAGCAGGGCGAACAGACGACCAGCGGGCCGAAGCGGTCGAGGACGAAGTCGTCGTTCGCCGTGGAGGTGTACAGACATGTGGCCTCGTTGAAGGGCTCCGGCACCAGGCCGGGCAGCCAGTCCCGTACGTAGGCGGTGATGCGGTCGCGCGCGGCCGGGTCGACCCTCCCGTCGCGGGTGCCCGCGGTGGTGGGGCCGCCGGCGTTGTGCTCGGCGATCTTGCGGCCGTCGTGCGGCCCGCCGTCCCGCCCGCCCGGGAGGCTGTACGTGTTGAGGGCGTCCTTGTGGACGACGACCGGCCAGGGATCTGCCACCGGGTCGCGGCGCGGGAAGTGGAAGATCTGCTGCTGGCTGACGGTCAGTTCGGGCAGGGGTACGAGGCCGCCCAGCAGGTCGGCCGCCCAGGCCCCGGCGGCGAAGACGGCCCGGCGCGCGGTGAGCGTCGCGCCCTCCGCCGTCTCCAGCCGCACCGCCTCCGCACCGGACGCACCGGACGCACCGGACGCACCGGACGCACCGGACGTACCGAGTTCACCGAGCGGGACGATGCGGCGTACGGCGGTGTGGTACCGGATGTCCGCCTCGCGTACACCGGCCCGTTCCAGGAAGGCGGCCACGGCTCCGGCCGCGTCGACCGTGCCCGCCTCGCGGTGGAACAGGACCGGACCGTCGAAGCGCAGCCCCGGCCAGCGCAGTGCCGCCTCCTCGGGCGGCAGCAGTTCATGCGGCACGGCGGCTGTCGCGAGGGCGTCCGCGAGGCGCTCCGGGTCGCGCAGTGGGCCGTGGTCGATGCCGCCGACGGTGCGTAGCAGCCGCGTGCCCGCGTCGGTCTCCAGCTCGCGCCACAGCTCCATCGCGCGGCCGGTCATCCGGAGGTACACCGGGTCCGGATAGGCGCGCCGGACGATACGGGCGCTGCCGTGCGAACTGCCCCGGTCGTGCCCGGCGCCGAACTGCTCCAGGACCGCCACGGACAGCCCGCGCCGGGTGGCGGCCCACGCGGTGGCCGCCCCCATCAGTCCCGCACCGACCACCGCCAGGTCGAACTCCGCAGTTACGGGGCTCACAACCCGGCCCCCGGCACCCAGTTCGTACCCGCGAGCGGGACCCGGGCCATGGCGGCCGCCTCAATGGTGAGGGCGACCAGGTCCTCGGGCTCCAGGTGCTGGAGGTGGGCCTTGCCGCAGGCGCGGGCGATGGTCTGCGCCTCCATGGTCATCACCCGGATGAAGTTGGCGAGGCGCCGGCCGCCCTCGACGGGGTCGAGCCGGGCGGAGAGCGACGGGTCCTGGGTGGAGATGCCCGCCGGGTCGCGGCCGTCCTGGTAGTCGTCGTAGTACCCGGCGGCCGAGCCGAGTTGGCGGTACTCGGCGTCGTACTTGGGGTGGTTGTCGCCCAGCGCGATGAGCGCGGCCGTGCCGATGGCCACCGCGTCCGCCCCCAGCGCCATGGCCTTCGCCAGGTCCGCGCCGCCGCGGATGCCGCCGGAGACGATGAGCTGGACCCGCCGGTGCACCCCCAACTCCTGCAGCGCCTGCACGGCTTGGGGGAGTGCGGCCAGCGTCGGGATGCCGACGTGCTCGATGAACACGTCCTGGGTGGCGGCCGTGCCGCCCTGCATTCCGTCCAGGACCACGACGTCCGCCCCTGCCTGGACGGCGAGCTTCACGTCGTAGTACGTGCGCGTAGCGCCGATCTTGACGTAGACCGGCTTCTCCCAGTCGGTGATCTCGCGCAGTTCGCGGATCTTGATTTCGAGGTCGTCCGGGCCGGTCCAGTCGGGGTGGCGGCAGGCGCTGCGCTGGTCGATGCCGCGCGGCAGGGTGCGCATGGCGGCGACCCGCTCGGTGATCTTCTGACCGAGGAGCATGCCGCCGCCGCCCGGCTTGGCGCCCTGTCCGAGGACGACCTCGATGGCGTCGGCCTTGCGCAGGTCGTCGGGGTTCATGCCGTAGCGGGACGGCAGGTACTGGTAGACGAGGTGCTTGGACTGGCCGCGCTCCTCGGGGGTCATGCCGCCGTCGCCGGTGGTGGTGGAGGTACCGGCCTCGGACGCGCCCCGGCCGAGGGCTTCCTTCGCCTGCGCGGACAGGGCACCGAAGCTCATGCCCGCGATCGTGACCGGGGTCTTGAGGCGCAGGGGATATGTGGCGTTGCGGTCGCCGAGCACGATGTCGGTGTCACAGCGCTCGCGGTAACCCTCCAGCGGGTAGCGGGACATGGACGCGCCGAGGAACAGCACATCGTCGAAGTGCGGGACCTTGCGTTTCGCGCCCCAGCCGCGGATGTCATAGATTCCGGTCTCGGCGGCGCGCTGGATGGCGTGGATGGTGGCGCGGTCGAAGGTCGCGGACTCGCGCAGGCCGTGGGATACGGGTTCCATGGCGAACTCCCTTAGTACGAACTCGAGTTGTCGACCTTGAAGTGGTACAGCTCTCGGGCGGAGCCGTAGCGCCGGAAGCCGGCCGGGTCGTCGTCGCGGTCGGCCGACTTCAGCAACTCGGCCAGTTCGGCGAGGTGTTCGTCCCGCATCTCCTTCTCCACGCAGTCCGCGCCGAGGGACTTGACCTTGCCCTGGACGTAGAGGCGGGCCTCGTAGAGGGAGTCGCCGAGGGCGTCGCCCGCATCGCCGCACACCACCAGGCGCCCGGACTGCCCCATGAAGGCGCTCATGTGCCCGACATTGCCGCCCACGACGATGTCCACGCCCTTCATGGAGATCCCGCAGCGGGCGGAGGCGTTGCCCTCGATGACCAGCAGGCCGCCGTGGGCGGTGGCACCGGCGGACTGGGACGCGCTGCCGCGCACCCGCACCGTGCCGGACATCATGTTCTCGGCGACGCCCGGGCCGACGTTGCCGTGGACGGTGACGGTGGCGCGCTGGTTCATGCCGGCGCAGTAGTAGCCCGCCGGGCCGTCGATGACGACGTCCAGCGCGGCGGTGAGGCCGACGGCGAGGTTGTGGGCGCCGTCGGGGTGGGTGACGCTCCACGACGTCCCCGAACTCGCCTGGTGAAGTGCTGAGTTGAGGTCTCGCACGGACTGCTGGGACAGGTCGGCCACAGTCGTCGTCAGCGCTGCCACGTGTAGACCTCCTCGGGCTCGGGCTCAAAGACGCGGGCGGACTCGATGCCCGGCAGATGGGCGAAGTAGCGGTACTCGGACGCCATCGCCACCCACGCGTCGGTCTCGGCGACGACAGCGGGCTTGCAGGCGATGGCGTCCCGGACGACGGCGAATGTGTCCCCCGTGGTCACCAGCAGCGTGTAGAAGCCGTCGAAGCGCTCGCACAGCAGCTTCAGCGCCTTCTCCAGATCGTGCCCGGCGGCGAGCTGGGCGGCCACGAAACGGGCACCGACCTCGGAGTCGTTCTCGCTGTCGAACTCGATGCCCTCGGCGCGCAGTTCGCGCCGGATGGTGGCGTGGTTGGCGAACGAGCCGTTGTGCACGAGGCAGACGTTCTCGTCGACGGAGAACGGGTGGGCTCCCTCCGGGGTGACCGCGGACTCCGTGGCCATGCGGGTGTGGGCGATGCCCTGCCGTCCGGTCGCCGCGCGCAGGTCGAACTCCTCGGCGAGCACGTCCGGGTGGCCGACGCCCTTCAGGACGGCCAGGCCGGTGCCGCGTCCGGTGATGACGGCCTGCGGGAAGGCGGCGCGTACGGCCTTCTCCAGATCGGCGACGGCGAGGGTGGGGGAGTGGACGACGGTGGACTGGCTGACGGTGACGGCGGCCGTGTCCCCGCCGATCCGGGCGGCGATCTCGGAGGCGGACGCGTCGCCCGGCGCGAGCAGGCTCACCGCCGAGTGGCCGGGCGGAGTGAGGCGCGCATCGCCGTACAGTGCGACACCGGCCGAGTCGGGACCGCGCTCGGCGGCCTGGTGAAGCATTCCGGTGAGCAGTTCGCCGAGCCTGGGCTCCAGCGAGGGATCGCGCACCTGGAGTCCTGCGATGCCGCACATGGGCATGACCTCCAAACAGCCAAGAGAACAGGGCGGTGTCAGACGGCGGTGAGATAGCGGTCGATCTCCCAGGGGGACACGGTGTTGTGCCAGCTGTAGAACTCCTCGCGCTTCAACTCCGCGTAGTAGTCGCTGACTCCGGCCTTCGCGTCGACGGCGTCGAGCACTCCGCGGACGATGTCGTCCCCCTCCAGCGCGTGCACCGCGTCGAGCAGGGTGCGCGGCAGCCGAAGACCGTCCTCGCCGAGTCCCGGCCGACCGGGGTCGAGCCTGCGGCGCACCCCGTCCAGGCCCGCGCCGAGCGCACCGGCCGCCGCGAGGTAGGAGTTCGCCGCACCGTCCCCGCCGCGCATCTCGACCCGGTGCGGGTCCGGCACACGCAGGAAATGCGTACGGTCGTTGCCGCCCCAGCTCGCCGTGCGCGGCGCCCAGGTGGCGCCGGAGGCGGTCGTGGTGGCGCCGGTGCGCTTGTAGGAGTTGACGGTGGGCGCGATGAGCGCGTGCAGCGCCGGGGCGTGGGCCAGCAGTCCGGCGCTGAAGTGGTACGCCTCGGGGCTGAACCCCATGCCGTACCGATCCGCGGGGCTGCCGTCGCCCGCCGGGAACAGCGCACGCTCGCCGTCCCACAGGGACAGGTGCATGTGCAGCCCGCTGCCGGTGCGGTCGGTGAACGGTTTCGGCATGAACGTGGCGGTCATCCCGCGCTGTTCGGCGAGGACCTGCACGATGTACCGCAGGGTGACCACGCGGTCGGCGGTGGTCAGCGCGTCCGCGTGATGGAAGTTCTGCTCGAACTGCCCGTTGCCGTCCTCGTGGTCGCTCGCGTACGGACCCCAGCCCAGCCGCACCATCGCCTCGGAGACTGCGGTGAGGTGGTCGTACATCCGGGTCAGCCCGCGGGCGTCGTAACAGGGTTGGGCGGCGTCATCGAGCCGGTCGGCCGTGGTGAGCGCACCATCGGCCCCCCGTTGCACCAGGAAGTACTCCACCTCGGCTCCGCTGACCAGCCGCGTGCCCTCGGCCGCCGCCTTCTCGGCGAGCGTCCGGAGGATCACGCGGGGCGCGAAGGCATACGGGCGGCCCTCGACGTGGGGGTCGCAGTGCACCATCCCCAGGCCGGGGCGGACGAAGGTGAGCGGGACGTACGAGGCCACGTCCGGGAGCGCCATCACGTCGGGGTCGCACGGCAGTTGGCCCATGGCCCCGGCGGCGTATCCCGCGAAGCCCACTCCCTCCCCCTCCAGTGCGTCCGCCGCCTCGACGGGCACGAGCTTGGCGCAGGGCTTGCCGGTCAGCGTGGTGAAGGTGGCGAGCAGGAACCGGACTCCGTCCGCCTTGGCGAGCGCGGCGAGTGACTGGGTGCCCGACGCGGGCGGAGTGGACATCGGCGGAACGGACACGGGCTCTCCCCGGGGTGGATGCGTTCACTGTCGTGACAATAAGTCTCACGTCAGGAAACACATAGAGCATGTCCCTTCTGTTGCCGTTCTGTTAACCGGGTCGGCCTCGCGGGTCCGCCTCTCGCTCAGCGCTGCCTATCGTCGATCCCCGCCATCAGCGCCTGTTGGCTGAGCCGTACGTGCTCGCGCATCACGCGCTCGGCACCGTCGCCGTCCTTGGCGAGGATGAGGTCGACCACGCGGCGGTGCTCGTTGTCCGATGCCATGAGGCGGCCGGGGCGGGACAAGGAGGCACGCACCAGTCGGGTGTACGCGAGCTGGTTCATCAGCGTGCGGTAGTGGGCTTCCAGCTTGCCGTTGTCGGCCCCGGTGACGATCAGACTGTGGAACTCGAAGACCAGCTCCGCGAACCGGTCGGTGTCACCGTCCCGGGCGGCCTCGTCCGCGGCGCGCATGTTGGTCTGCAGCAGGTCCAGTTCGGGCACGGTGCCCCGGAGGGCGAGCAGCCGGGCGGCGGCGCCCTCCAGCAGTTCCTTCATCTGGAACATCTCGGTCAGATCCCGCCGGGACGGCACCGCGACGAAGGTCCCGACCCGCGGCCGGATCTCCACGAGCCCCTCGATCTGCAGCTGTTTGAGAGCCTCGCGGATGGGCGTGCGACTTACTCCGAAGGTCTCGGACAGGGCCATCTCGGACAGGCTGGAGCGGGGTTCCAGCTCGCCGCTGATGATCATCCGGCGGAGTTCCTCGGCGACCTGGGCCTGCATGCTGGTCTGGCCCAGCCGCTTCGACCGCTTCGACGTGGGCTCTTGCGTGGTGCCTGACACCAGGTGTGAGCCTCGTGTTCCGTCACCAAACCCCGGCTCACGGCGTACGACTGCCATGCGAAGCTCCCTCAGGACTTGAGGATGAACGGGTCTCCGGCCGGCTCCTCGCTGGTGTTGACCCACACGCTCTTCAGCCGTGTGTATTCGCGGATGACCTCGGTGCCCTGCTCGGTGCCCGCCCCGCTGTTCTTGAACCCTGCCCGGGGCGACATCGGTGACATCGAGCGATAGGTGTTGACCCACACCGTGCCCGCCTCCAGCCGGGACGCCATGCGGTGGGCCCGGTTCAGGTCCCGGGTCCAGACGCCCGCCGCGAGGCCGTACGACGTGTCGTTGGCGAGCGCGACCGCTTCGTCCTCGGAGGCGAACGGCATCACTGTCGCGACCGGACCGAAGATCTCCTCCTGGCAGATCCGCATCGAGTTGTCGGTGCCGGTGAAGACGGTCGGGGAGAAGAAGTATCCGCCCAGCTCCGTCTTCGGCCGGATGCCGCCGCAGGCGATCGTGCCGCCCTCGGCCAGCCCGAGTTCCACGTACGACTCGACCTTCTCCAGCTGCGACGCGATGGCCAGCGGTCCCAACTCGGTGGTGTCCTCCAGCGGATCGCCGATCCGGATCGTCGCCGCACGGGCGGTGACACGGTCCAGGATCTCGTCGTACACCTCGCGATGGACCAGAACCCGGCTGCCGGCCACGCAGGTCTGGCCGGCCGCCGCGAAGATTCCGGCGATGACGCCCATGGCCGCCGAGCCGAGGTCGGCGTCCGGGAAGACCATGTTCGGTGATTTGCCGCCGAGTTCGAGGGTGCAGCGGACGAAGCGGTCGGCGCAGACACGGGCGATCCGGCGGCCGGTCTCGGTGGATCCGGTGAAGGTCACCTTGGCCACGCCGGGGTGCTCGGTCAGCGGTGCGCCGGCTGTGGCGCCGAATCCCGTGACCACATTGACGACGCCGGGCGGGAAACCGGCCTCGTCGAAGAGCGGGGCGAGCGCCAGCAGCGAGGCCGAGGTGTGTTCCGAGGGCTTGACGACCACGGTGTTCCCGGCGGCGAGAGCCGGGGCGAGCTTGGTGGCGGTGAGGAGGAGCGGGGAGTTCCACGGAGTGATGGCCCCGACGACGCCGACCGGTTCGCGCAGCGTGTAGTTGAGCAGTTCCCGGCTCGTACCCGGGATCACCTCGCCGTGGATCTTGTCGGCGAGTCCGGCGTAGTAGTAGAAGTACTCGGGCAGCCCGGCCAGTTGGGCGCGCATCTCGCGCAGCAGCTTGCCGTTGTCGAGCGTCTCGGTACGGGCCAGTTCCTCGGCGTGCTCGCCGATCAGGTCGCCCAGGTTGCGCAGCAGGCGGCCGCGCCGGGTCTGGCTCAGGTCACGCCAGCGCGGGTCCTCGAACGCGGTACGGGCGGCAGCGACCGCACGCTCGACATCCTCGGCGGTGCCGTGCGCTGCCGCGTACAAGGGTTGAGCGGTGGTCGGGTTGAGGCTCTCGAAGTACTCGCCCTCGGCGGGCTCGGTCCACTCGCCGGCGATGAAGTGCTGGTGGCGGGGGAGTTGGGTCATTCGGGACTCTCCTGTGGTCCGGTGTGCTGCAGGATCGCCCTCGTCAGGTCCCCTGGGCGTTCCAGCGGCAGCAGATGGCGCGCTCCCGGCAGGACCGTCGCGCGGGCACCGGGGATCTGCCCGGCGAGCCGCCGGGTCATCTCCGGGGTGGAGCCCGGGTCGTCGGCGCCGGTGATGGCCAGGGTGGGGGCAAAGATGCGGGGCAGTCGCGGCCAGAGCGCGGCGTCGGCTGTCGCGAAGACGTCGTAGCAGGCGAGGTACGAGGTGCGGTCGGTGGCCAGCAGCGTGCCCAGCACCGCCTCGGCCCGCGAGGGTTCCCGGACCCGCCACTCCGGTGCGAACCACCGCTCGACGGTCGCCCGTGCCGAGGCCTCGAAGTCCTCGGCGGCCCGTCGTCTGCGGCCGGCGACCGCCGACCGCTCCTCGGCGGAACGGTCGGCCACCGAGCTGACGAGGGTGAGCGAGGCGACCGACTCCGGCCGGGTCAAGGCGAGTTGCTGGGCCACCAGCGCGCCGAGGGAGAATCCGACCACATGCGTGGGGCCCTCCAGCAACGCGGCTACATCCTCGGCCAGTTCGCCAAGGGTGAGGCCGGCTGCCGCTGCCGGGGAAGCGCCATGTCCGCGCAGATCGACCAGCAGCACACGGTGCCGCGCCGCCAACGCCGCAAGGCACGGCCCCCACAACCCTCGGTCGAGCCCGACACCGTGCAGCAGCACAAGATCGGGTCCCTCGCCGTGGACTTCGTGGGCGAGGGACACCTGCCGCGGGCGCCACGTCGTGGCGGCCTCGGCCAGAGGGCTGTGGGCCGTTGCCTGCCGAACAGGCGGCTGGTGCGACACGGCGCCGAGAGGGCCGCCGAACCCGGGACGGGGAGCGAGCACCGAATCGGGCCGCGAGCCGCGCACCGTGCCGGACACCGCAAACGCGCCCGGTTCCGGTGTTGTGCCCGGCTCTGGTGCTGCCGTGCCTGGTCCGTGCGCCGCCACCGGCCTCGGCCCTGCCGCGCTCGGTGCCGACGCTCCCGCCGTCGCCGTCGTCGCCGCGTCGCTCACTGCTCGCTCGGTAGTGGGGCCAGCCGGGGCTGGTGGTGCGTGGGGCGAGGTTGCCGCGCCCGGTTCCGGTGCTGTGCCCGGCTCTGGTGCTGCCGCGATTGGTCCGTGCGCCGCAGCCGATGCCGGCCGCGCCGCGCCTGGCTCCGGTGCTGCCGCGACTGGTTCGGGCGCCGCAGCCGGTGTCGGCCTTGCCGCGCCCGGCCCCGGCCCTGCCGCGCTCGGTGCCGGCGTTCCCGTCGTCGCCGTCGTGGTTGCGTCGCTCATTGCTTGCTCGGTAGTGGGGTCGGCCGGGCTTGGCGGTGTGTGGGGCGAGGTTGCCGCGTCCGGTTCCGGTGCTGCCGTGCCTGGTCCGTGCGCCGCAGCCGATGCCGGCCGCGCCGCGCCTGGCTCCGGTGCTGCCGCGACTGGTTCGGGCGCCGCAGCCGGTGTCGGCCTTGCCGCGCCCGGCCCCGGCCCTGCCGCGCTCGGTGCCGGCGTTCCCGTCGTCGCCGTCGTCGCCGCGTCGCTCACTGCTCGCTCGACAGTGGGGCCAGTCGGGCCTGTGGTCGGCCCTGGGCCGCTGCGGCGAGGCCGATCACGATCTCGTCGTGGCGCGGTCCGTCCGGGACCCGGACCTCGATGCTCTGGTGGTGCGAGCGGATCGTGGCGTCGGTGACGTGCTTGAGCGGGATGTCGAAGACGGTGCCCGCCGCCGCCCGCTTTTCCACCGCCGGAAGCAGGGTGGTGGCGTTCGCCGCCTTGCGGAAGAAGTCGCCGAACTTGAGCGTGTGGATCAGCCCGGAGCCGTGCTCGATCTCCCCGTCCAGGCCCACGATCGCGGCCTTCCCGTACGCCTCGACTGGGGCGCCGAGCGCCTCGACCACCCTCGGAGCCAGCAACTCGCCCAGTTTCGGGGCGACTTCGTCGATGCCGGGCAGCAGGTCCTGCACATAGCCCTGCCCGGCCCACGGGTTCTCGATGATCGCGAGCACGACCGCCGTACGGGCCGGCGGATCGACCGGGCGGCCGCCCTCGGTATGGACGTCCTCGGTGTAGGTGATGATCTTGCGTACCTTCATGGCGCGGTCTCCAGATCGGCGAGGCGGACGACGGGGTCGGTGGCGCGGTCGCCGATCCGGGCGTTCGGGCGAGGGCCGGACGCGCCCGCCGCGACGAGGACGATCTCGTCCGGCCGGGGCGCGTCGGGGACGCGGATGTGCGCGGTCTGGTAGTGCGAGCGGGTGGCCGCCGCCGTCTTGTGCCACAGCGGTACGGTCAGCGGCTCCCCGGCCGGCAGCCGGTCGTCGCTGAAGACGATGATCGAGGTGCCCTCGACCAACTCGCGGAACACATTGCCGAAGAACGGGGTGTGGATCAGCGCGCCGCCGTGCTCGATCTCCCCGTCCAGCCCGACGATCGCCGCCTTGCCGAAGGCTTCGACCCGGTCGATCCCGCCCAGCGCCCCGATGACCCGATCCGCGAGCAGCCGGGCCAGCCCGGGTGCGATCCGCTCGACCTCATGCTGCAGGTCCGCCACGACACCGAGCCCGGCCCACGGATTGCGGATCACCGCCGCCGCGGCGATCCGGCGTACCGGCACCGCGACCGGGCGGCCGAGCTCCAGCAGCACCTCATCGGTGACGGTGACCACCTTGCGGACCTCAGGCGCCGACACCTTGCGCACGTCAGGCACCGGCGCCTCCGCCGGTGACGAACCGCGGCATGATCTTCTCGGCGAACAGCTCCAGGCTGCGCATCGCCTTGCGGTGCGGAAGGCCCGGGTGGGTGGTCCACAGCAGCAGGTGCTCGAGACCGACCTCGTCCCGCAGCTCGGCGACCTTCTCGGCGACGTACTCCGGCGTGCCCACCAGCAGATTGCGCGACCGCAGGAAGTCGAAGGACAGCTCGTGCGCGTCGGTCAGCTCCTCGCCCGCCTCCATCAGGTTGCCGAGCCCGCGCCAGTGCATGATCCACCGGTACGTGGTCATCAGCGACTCCTCGAAGTCGGCCCGCGCCTGCTCCATGGTGTCGGCGACGTAGACGTCCCGTACGAGGCCGATGCCCTCGCCGAGCGCGTACTCACGCCCCGAGGCCTCGCTCGCCGTGCTCCGGTACAGCTCGAATCGGTCCCTGAGCGCGGAGACCGGGGGCAGCCAGAACATGCCCTGGACACCGTCCGCGGCAGCCGCCCGGATCGAGCGGGGGCTGTCGATGACCTGCCACAGCGGTGGGTGCGGGCGCTGCAGAGGGAAAGGCGTGACCTGCATCTTCGTGATGACGCCGGCTTCGGTGTAGTCGGCGGTGGCGGGCGAGAGGGGGTGGTTCCACCGCACGCCGGGGGCGGGGAACTCGTAGAAGAGGCCCTTGTGCGAGAAGAACTCGCCGCTCCAGGCCTTGCGCAGGATCTCCACCGTCTCGTCGTACAGCGCGCGGTTGCGCTCCTGGTCGCGCGGGTCGGCCAGCGCGTTCAGGTTGAGTGCCTCGCGTCCGTACAGACCCCGGCCGAGGCCGACTTCGACGCGGCCACCGGAGAGCTGGTCGAGCAGGGCGATGTCCTCGGCGAGCCGCAGTGGATGCCAGAAGGTGGCGATGCTCGCGCCCTGGCCGATGCGGATGCGTTCCGTGCGGGCGGCGATGTCGGCGCCCATGAGGACCGGGTTCGGGGTGATTTCGAACGCTTCGTGCCCGAAGTGGTGCTCGGTGTACCAGGTGGACCAGAATCCGGCCTGTTCCGCGGCGAGCGCGAACTCCCGGGCCTCTTCCATGACTTGGGCGTACTCGCCGAGCCGTCCGGGCGCTCCGAGGTTGTGGAATATCGAGAACCGCATACGGCGTCCTTCCCGTATTTCCAGCTCGCGCTGTGCCATGGCAGCCGAGGCTAGGATGCCGGTTCCGGGGCGTCAAGCATTAATGACGGTGAAACAAAAGCTGACCTGCACAGTTAATAACTCTCCAGATCTTTCCAGGTGTCTGTGTTCCAAGGATTGACACCGATGGGTGCTTTCCTTACTGTCCCCTGCCATACAAGGCATGAGTGAGGGAGCAGCCGATGGCGGAAACCCTGGACCGGGCGACGCACATCCGCTCCGCCTGGCAGGCGGCCTGGGACCAGGGTCGGGTCGAGGCGCTCGACGAACTGCTCAGCCCGTCCTACGTACGACGCCGCGGACCTGCCGCCGCGCCGCAGGACCGCGAGCAGTTCAAGGACTCGGTCCGTGCCGTCCGCCTGGCGTTTCCCGATCTGCGGACCGAGATCGACGAGATCGTCGAGGGCGGGGACGGCGACCGACTGGCCATCCGGTGGCGCTCCACCGGCCACCACACCGGCGCTTTCCTCGGTGTGCCGCCCACCGGGAAGCCGGTGCAGGTGGCAGGTGCCACCTTCGCCCGCTTCGACGGGCCCAAGGTGGCCGAGGAGTGGGTGACCTTCGACTCCCGCCAGTTGTTGGAGGCGCTCGGCGTCATCACGACCACCGTGCAGGCGGCCGTGGACCCCGACCTCGTCCGTGGAGTGCACCGCAAGTTCATCACCGGTGTGACGGTGGTGACCACGGACGACGACGGCGCGCCGAAGGGGCTGGCCGTCAACGCCTTCTCCAGCATCTCGCTGGACCCGCCGATGGTGCTGGTCTGTGTCCAGCGCAGCTCGGCGACCCACCCGGCCCTGCACCGGGCGAGCCATCTCGGCATCAACATCCTCGCCGCCGACCAGCTGGACGTCGCCAGGATCTTCGCCTCCAAGGCGGACGACAAGTTCGCCGGACTGGCCTGGACCCCGGGAGGCTTCGGTGCGCCGCTGATCGACGGGTCGTGCGCCCAGCTGGAGGTGGAGATCGGGGAGCGGCTGGAGGCCGGCAGTCATACCGTTTTCACCGGCCGGGTGGTCTCCGCCCGCCACGAGGACCGGGCCCCACTGGTCTATGGCGGCGGCGGGTTCTTCGACATCTCCCACACCGCACCCCTGCCGTGGTGAGATCCGCCGGTCGGCCGACATCTCGCTCCGGACGGAACCTCGTGGCTGTGCGGCAGCGTCGCTCCGACGGCTTCACCCACACCTGCCTCGACCCGGGCATGGTCTCCCGCGGCGTTCACGATGCCGCCCAACCCGCCCTGATCACCGTCGAGTTGGCCGCCGCGTCGAGGCGGCGGCATCGTCGGACGGCAGCTGGGAGCCGCCGATTATTCGGGTTACCTAAAGTATCCCTCCGGTATTGACTGCTGCATACAGCGAATTCGCCGCTGTCGGTGTCAATTCCTCCGTTCCAGCGGCTCGATCCACCGTGTCGCCATCTTGGCATGCCATTTCCTCGACATCGAGGGTAAACGTCACAATCCAGTTTCGAGATGTAATCGAAACATTTCAGTGTGCTTAAGCGTAATAAAAGCGCTTCAGATTTCCCTTACCTGCGGAATTGAGGAGTCGGATGTCCAGAACAGCCAAGATTTTCGCGACAGTCGCGGTGGCCGGACTCGCGGTCAGCGCCTGCGGCGGCAACGCCTCGGGAGGCGCGGACGACAGCTCGTCCGGCGGCGGCACGCTCGTCATAGGCGTGGACCTGCCGCTTCAGGGCGCGTCCAAGGACGCCTCCGAGGCGACGGTCAACGCGATGCAGCTCTACCTGGACCAGACAGGGAGCAAGGCCGGCAAGTACAAGGTCAAGCTCAAGGTGTACGACGACTCGACCGCTGCCAAGGGTGCCTGGGACGACGCGACCTGTGCCAAGAACGCGCAGGATCACGTGGGCAACACCGAAGAAGTCGCGGTCATGGGCACCTACAACTCCGGCTGTGCGCAGATCATCGCCCCGGTTCTGAACCAGGACCCGACGGGCCCCATGCTGATGGTGTCGCACGCGAACACCAACCCCGGTCTGACAAAGGCATGGGACTCGGGAGAGCCGGAGAAGTATTTCCCGTCCGGCAAGCGCAGTTACGCCCGTGTCATCGCGACCGACGACTACCAGGGCGCGGCGGGAGCCCAGTTCGCGGCCAAGGATCTCAGCGCCAAGAAGTGCTACATCCTCAATGACAACCAGACCTACGGGCAGGGCGTCGGCAAGGCCTTCGAGGAAGAGGCGAAGAAGCAGGGCATCAAGGTGCTCGGCAACCAGGCGTGGGACGTCAAACAGCCCAACTACACCGCGCTGTTCACCAGCATCAAGTCCACGAACCCGGACTGCGTGTACCTCGCCGGAATCTTCGACAACAACGGCGGCCAGCTCGTCAAGGACAAGGTCAAGGTCCTCGGCGACAATTCCAAGGTGAAGCTCATCGCGCCCGACGGATTCAGCGGTTACCCCGAATTCGACGGACTGGCACAGGCCCAGGGCGCCTACATCACGTTCGCGGGCCTGACCGCCACCACCCTCCGCGAGGACGGCGGCCCCGGCGCCAAGCTGCTCGACGCCTACAAGAAGAAGTACGGTGCCGACCCGGCGACCAGCTACGCCCTCTACGGGGTCGAGGCACTGCAGGTGATCATGCAGGCGATCGAGAAGTCCGACGGCACCCGGAAGAGCATCACGGAGCAGGTCTTCTCGGGCAGCGGGATCAGCATCCCGGCCGACAAGTCGATCGTGGGCAAGAAGCTGGACATCTCCCCCAAGACCGGCGACGTCAGTGTCCGTGACATCTCGGTCCTCCAGCTCAAGGACAAGGAAGAGAAGTTCCTGAAGCCGTGGCCCGTCAGCTGAGCTGAGCTGAGGTTCGGGGCGGGCGCCACCCCATCCAGGTGACGCCCGCCCCGGACCGGCTTGTGGCCCTCTTCCCCAGCCCACAGCGTTATTCGACCTCGCGAGGACCTTCATGGCAGCAACTGCCACCAGCACCGCGGTGCCGGCCGCGATCGACCGCAAGGCGGTCATCCAGCGCTACGCCACGCACGTCATCCTTCTGGGCGTCGCCATCTGGCTCGGCGCCAACCTGATCAACTCCCCGTCACAGTTCTTCTCGGCGGGCATGGTCGGGCTCAACCTCGGCATGCTCTACGCGCTCATAGCCCTCGGCTACACCCTTGTCTACGGCATCATCGAGTTGATCAACTTCGCCCATGGCGACCTGTTCATGCTCGGCGCCCTGTTCAGCGGATTCCTGCTGACGACCGTCATGGGGCAGGAACACGCAGGTGTGCTCGGCATCGTGCTCCTGCTCGTCACGATCGTCGGCACCATGCTCTTCTGCGGCGGCATCAACGTGGCGCTCGAATTCGTGGCCTACCGCCGCCTGCGACGGGCTCCCAAGCTCGCGCCGCTGATCACCGCGGTCGGGATGAGCTTCGTCCTGCAGTTCGTCGGTCTGAAATGGAACGGCTCGACTCCCAAGCAGTGGCCGAGCGTTCTTCCCGAAGGTTCCTTCGGAGTGGGCAAGTTCCAGGTCGACTACAGCCTGCTGGTGGTCATCGCGGTGACCGTGCCGGTCCTGCTGCTGCTGCGCTGGGTGATCACCAGCACCAGGCAGGGCAAGGCCATGCGGGCGGTCGCCCAGGACCAGGACGCCGCGCGGCTGATGGGCGTCAGCGTGAACCGCACCATCTCCTTCACCTTCCTGATCGGCGGAGCGCTGGCCGGTACCGCGGGAGTCATGTACCAGCAGGTCGTGGGCACGACGGCGTACAACCTGGGATACCAGCTGGGTCTCATCGCCTTTGTCTCCGCGGTCCTCGGCGGCATCGGCAACATCGGCGGCGCTGTGCTGGGCGGCCTCCTGATCGGCCTCATCCAGGGCTTCAACGATGGTCTGCCGTTCGGTTTCGGGCAGAAATGGTCCCAGAGCGTCGTCTTCGCCATCCTCATCCTGCTGATGGTCTTCAAGCCCGAAGGCCTGCTCGGCAGACCGTCCACGGAGAAGGTGTAGCCATGGTGTCCGACGTTCCGAGCCGGGCGAGGCGGATGCCGGGCCTGGCCATACCGCACCGCATGCGCTGGCCGCTCGGGTACACCGCGGCAGCGGTCCTGGTGTTCCTTGCGTACTACTACGTGATCCCGAACCTCGGCGCCGGCGGTCAGACGTTCTTCCGGAACTGGCTGCCGCTCACCTCGATCAACGAGGCGCTCGTCTGGGTGATCTGCGCCCTCGGTCTGAACATCGTGGTCGGCTACGCCGGTCTGCTGGACCTGGGCTTCGTTGCCTTCTGGGCACTGGGCGGCTACACCGCGGGCTGGTTGATGTCCGGCTTCTTCCACCAGGTGAAGATCCATATCTTCGGCGGTGCGACGGCAACCGTTCCGGGTATCCACATCAGCTTCTGGCTGGTGCTCCTCATCGGAGCGGGGTTCTGCGCGTTGTGGGGTGTGATCATCGGCGCGCCCACGCTCCGCCTGAAGAGTGACTATCTCGCCCTGGTGACGCTCGGCTTCGGCGAGATCATCCCGCAGGTCTTCACCAACGGCGACAACATCGGCGGCTTCAACCTGACGAACGGCAGCAAGGGCATCACCCCGGTCGACCCGATCGGCATCGGCTCCACCCGCCTCGGGCCCTTCGACCTGGTGTGGAAGTACCTGATCTTCGTGCTGATCGCGGCCGTCGTCGTCTTCATCACGCTGCGACTGCGCGACGGCAGGCTGGGCCGCGCCTGGCTGGCCATCCGCGAGGACGAGCTCGCCGCGAGCATGATGGGCGTTCCGCTCATGCGCACCAAGCTCTCGGCCTACGCCGTCGGCGCGGTGGCGGGCGGCCTGGCCGGCGTCGCCTTCGCCACGCATGTCGGAGGCGTCCTGCCGGACCGGTTTAACTTCTCGATCTCCATCACGCTGCTGGCGATGGTCGTACTCGGCGGGATGGGCAACGTCTGGGGGGTCATGCTGGGAGCTCTCGTCCTCGCCTGGGTCAACTCGACCGGCCTGCCGCAGTTCGGGTCGTCCTTCAACGAGGAGTTCGGGACGAACATCAACTTCCCCTCGTACAACTTCCTGCTGTTCGGCGGCATCCTCGTCCTGATGATGCTGTTCCGGCGCGAAGGCATCCTGCCGGAGTCGCGGACCCGGCTGGTACTGCACGAACCCAGCCGGACCGACATGGAGTCGCTTGGCGCCGACATGGAAGCGCCCGCTCCCGAGCTGGACGAAAGCGCATCGCTCAAGACCGCCATCGCCGAAGGGCCGGTCATCGCCGACGAAACGGGAACGGGAACGGGAATGGGGGAGAAGGTATGACGACGAGTCCGCAGACAGACGCATCGCTGGACGCGGGGACGGTGAAACTGCACGCCGACCGCATCACCGTGAAGTTCGGCGGCCTGGTCGCCGTCAACGACGTCAGCTTCACCATTCCCGGGCAGTCGGTGGTCAGCCTGATCGGGCCCAACGGGGCGGGCAAGACGACGTTCTTCAACGTGCTCACCGGCCTCTACCGGGCGACCAGCGGTCGGGTGGTCCTGGGCGAGACGGACATCACCAACCTCGTCCCGCACCGGATCGCCGCCCTCGGCATGGCCCGTACGTTCCAGAACATCCGGCTCTTCGGTCTGATGACGGCCGAGGAGAACGTCAAGGTCGCCATGCACTCCAAGCTGCACTCGGGGCCCTTCCACACCATCGTGCGCACCCCCCGCCAGCGCCGCGAGGAGCGCAAAGCCCAGGAGATGGCACGGGAGTTGCTGGAGTTCGTCGGCATCGGCAAGGTCGCGAACGAGTACGCGCGCAACCTCTCCTACGGCGACCAGCGGCGGCTGGAGGTCGCACGGGCACTCGCGCTCGAGCCGAGCATCCTGCTCCTCGACGAACCGACCGCCGGCATGAACCCCCAGGAGTCCGGCCGGTTCACCCAGTTCGTCCACCGGGTGCGTGACGAGAAGGACCTCTCGGTCCTGCTCATCGAGCACGACATGAGCGTCGTCATGCAGGTCTCCGACCGGATCACCGTGCTCGACAGAGGAGAGAAGATCGCCGAAGGCAGCCCGGACGACATCAGGTCCGACACCCGGGTCATCGAGGCGTATCTCGGCAAGTCCGGAAGGGACAAGACCACATGAGCGGCGCAGGCGGCGTGATCGAGACGCGCGAACCGATGCTCGAACTCGACGAGATCCACGTCTACTACGGCAACATCGCCGCGGTGAAGGGCCTGTCGCTGACCGTCTACCCCGGCGAGATCGTCACCCTGATCGGCTCGAACGGCGCGGGCAAGTCCACCACCCTGCGGGCCATCTCCGGCCTGTTGCCGGTGCGTCGCGGCACCATGACCTTCCTGGGCCGGCAGCTCAACGGCGTGCCCGATCACGAAGTCGTCCGACGCGGCATCGCCCACTCGCCGGAGGGCCGGCGGATCTTCCCCCGGATGACCGTCGACGAGAATCTCGACATGGGCGCGTTCCTGCGCAAGGACAAGGAAGCGATCGCCGCGGACCGGGAGATGATCCTCGAACTCTTCCCCCGGCTCCGGGAACGCCTCGACCAGAAGGCGGGCACCATGTCCGGCGGTGAGCAGCAGATGCTCGCCGTCGGGCGGGCGATGATGGCGAGGCCGCAACTGCTCCTGCTCGACGAGCCCTCCATGGGTCTCGCCCCGGTGCTCGTCGACGTCATCTTCGAAACGATCGTCCGGATCCGCGAGCAGGGCACCACGGTGCTGCTCGTGGAGCAGAACGCGCTGGCCGCACTCGATGTCGCGGACCGCGCCTACGTCCTGGAATCCGGCTCCCTGAAACTCCACGGTCCCGCGGACGAACTGGCCGAGGACCCGGAGATCGTCAAGGCCTACCTCGGAGGATGAGCGAGCGGCCGCCTGAATCACCCCGGGTGCACGGGCGCGTCCGTCCGACGTGACGCGCCTGCGCGCCCGGGGTGCCGCTGCCTCGGGGACACGGTGCGAAACCACGGGCACAAGGCATGAAGTCGGAGGTGGCGCGGCAGTGACGAGTGTGGTGGTTGCCGGGGCCGGGGTGATCGGACTCGCCGTGGCGTACCGCCTGGCCGGGGACGGGCACGCGGTCACGGTCGTCGAGGCGGCGGGCCGTGCGGGATCGGGGGCCTCCTCGCACAACGCGGGGTGGATCACACCGGCCTTGTCGACGCCGGTGCCGGGGCCCGGGATGGTGTCGCAGGCCCTGCGCTGGATGCTCCGCAACGACAGCCCGCTCTACATCCGGCCGAGCCCCGACCCCGCACATCTTCGTTTCCTCCTGCGCATGCTCCGGTACTGCAATCCCCGCGACTTCCAGCACGGGGCGGAAGCGCTGGCCACGCTCAACTCGCGGACCACGGAACTGCTGGATGCCTACGAAACCGACGGCGTCGCATTCGAGCATCACCGTGCGGGGCTGCTGCTGGCCTTCCGGACGCGAGAGGCGATGCGGCACCACGCCGTGGACGCATCGCCCCCCGGGCTCTCCGGCGACGAGGTCCGAGACCTCGAACCCGCCCTGGGCGAGCAGGTAAAGGGCGGGGTCCTGTACCCGGAGGAGCGGCACGTCGACCCCGCGTCGCTGGCCGCCGGTCTGGAATCCGCCTGCCGCGGACGCGGCGTCCGCTTCCGGTACGACAGCCCGGTGACCGCCGTAAGGAGCCGGGGCTCCGCCGTGTCGGCGTTGGTGGCCGGGGGAGAGGACATCGAGGGCGAGGTGTTCCTGCTCGCGGCCGGGGTGCGGACGGCCGGGCTGTCCCGGCTGGCGGGCTGCCCACTGCCCATCCGGGCGGGCAAGGGGTACGGGTTCGACGACACGAGCGGGTCCGTGCCGCTGCGGCACGCCGTCTATCTCAGCGAGGCCAGGGTGGCGCTCACCCCGCTCGCCGGACGGGTGCGGTTCGCCGGAACGATGGAACTCGGCAGTGCGGAAGGCACGGTTGACGCACATCGTCTGCGCGGCATCG
Organism: Streptomyces sporangiiformans; assembly: GCF_005768555.2. GTDB lineage: Bacteria > Actinomycetota > Actinomycetes > Streptomycetales > Streptomycetaceae > Streptomyces > Streptomyces sporangiiformans. The sequence goes on along the minus strand of NZ_VCHX02000071.1, from coordinate 51,633 downwards.
TGCGCTCCGCCGGCGCGTATCTGAAGGGTGGGTATCCGCAGGGCGGGTGTCCGGAAGGCGCTTATCTGGAGGGCGGGTGTCCGAAGGATGGGGCGCCCGCCTCCCCGCCACGAGCCTGGACCGGGGCGCGGCCGATGACCCCCGACGGCCTGCCGGTCGTCGGCCCGCTCCCCGGACGGGACAACGTCCTCGTGGCGAGCGGCCACGCGATGCTCGGCGTCACCCTGGCCCCCGCCACCGCGGAGCTCATCACCGAGATGGTGAACGCGGGCCTGGGTGCCGGCGCGCTGCCGGACGCCGTCCGGCCGTTCCTGCCGGACCGATTGGTGACCCGGTACCGGCGGCCCGGCGCGCGGACCACGTGAACGCGATACCGGACATGACGCGGTCGCAGCGACTCGGCGTGCTGATGGGAACCGCCTCCGCCGTCCTGGTCGGCGTGTCCTTCGTGGCGAGCAGCCTGATGGCGCACTACCCGTTCCTGGGCGGGCAGTCGGTGCGGTACGCCCTCGGATTCCTGGTGCTGGCCGTGCTCTGTGCCCGGCGGGGGTGGGCACCGGTCCGCCGGCTCACCCTCCGGCTGTGGGTGCGGCTCGCTCTGGTGACGGCGGGGGGCCTGGTGGGGTTCAACGTGGCGGTGCTCAACGCCGAGCGCACCGCCGAGCCCGCCGTTCCCAGCGTCGTGGTGGGGTGCACACCGGTCGTGGTGGCGATACTGGCGCCGCTGATGGAGTCGCGGCGGCCTTCGGGCCGGGTGGCCTGCGGAGCGCTGGTGGTGGCGGCGGGGGCAGCCGTGGTCCAGGGGCTGGGACGGACCGACGCGGCCGGCCTGGTCTGGTCACTGGCGGCGATGAGCGGGGAAGTGGTCATGGCCCTGTTCGTGGTGCCCGTACTGAGGGCCCTGGGGCCGCTGCTGCTGACCACCTGCGCCTGCGCGATCGCCTCGGTGGAGGCGGCCGTGCTGGGGCTCGCCCTGGACGGCCGGGCGTGGGTACGGATGCCGGACGGCGTGGAGGCGGCGGCACTGGCGTGGCAGGTCCTCGCGGTGACGGTCCTGGGAATCGTGCTGTGGTTCGGGGCGATCCACCGCATCGGGGCAGTGGGCATGGCACTGTTGTCCGGGCTGATCCCTGTCTCGGCCGCGCTGACGGCACCGATCGTGGGCACGGGAAGCTTCGGTCCCGGACAGCTGCTCGGAAGCCTGCTCGTCGCCGGCGGCGTGGCGCTCGGCGCCTCGTCCGCCGCGGGGGACGCGCCCGGGCAGGTCCCCGTGACGAGGAAGCGAGAGCAGATGCCGGAAGAAACGCCCGAGGAAATGTCCGAAGACGTGCACGACGACATGCCCGACGAACTGCCCGAAGAGATCCTGTTCCTGTCCCGCAGCCAGGTGGCAATCCTCTTCGATCCCGACACGGCGATCGACTCCCAGCGCGTGGCCTTCGCCGCCCTGGGCAACGGGACCGCCGAACTGCCGGACAAGATCCACTACTCCAGCCGCTTCGACGGCTCGATCGTCTTCTGCTACGCCTCCCGCCTGTCGGCGGACACCGGCGCGGTCAGCAAGTTCGGCAGCGTCAACGAGGGCAACACCGCACGCGGGCTGCCCAACGTCCACGCCCTGATCACCGTGCTCGACCCGGAGACCGGCCGGCCCGTCGCCGTGATGGACGGGACCACGGTGACGACCCTGCGCACGGCCGCGGGCAGCGCCCTCGCCGTCGACGCTCTCGCTCGCCCGGACGCCACCCGCCTCGCGGTCATCGGCTCCGGAGTACAGGCCCGTGCTCACGTACGCGCCATCGCCCGGGTACGCGCGCTGCGGTCGGTGCGGATCTGGAGCCCCACACCGGAGAACCGCCTGGCTGCCGCAGCCGAACTCGCCGCCGAGCTGGGCATCGAGGGCATCGAGGTGGAGGCCGCAGCCACCGCCGAGGACGCGGTGGCGGACGCACACATCGTCGCCGCGTGCACCCTCAGCGAAGAGCCCGTCGTCCTCGGCTCCTGGCTGTCGAAGGGCTGCACCGTCGTGAGCGTCGGGTCCGTCGAGCCCACGCGCTGCGAGACCGACGCGGAGGTACTGCGCCGGGCGAGCGCCGTCGTCGTCGACGACCCCGCCACCGTCGCGGTGCAGTGCGGGCCGGTGGTGACGGCTCTGCGGTCCGGAGACATCGGACGGCAGGATCTCGTGGCCCTCGGCGATGTCGTCGTGGGCCGCGCGGCCGGCCGCACCGATCCCGACGACATCGTGTTCTACGGCAGCGTCGGCCTGGGCGTGCAGGATGCCGCGGCGGCCTGGGCGGTGATCCACCGGGCACGCCGCGGGGGCCCAGCCCCGGCCGACCGCAGCCGTTCCGGGAGGGCTCTCCCGCCGTTGGAAAGTACGTCCGGGTGAGTCAGCGGACGGTGAGACCGCCGCTGACGACCAGGGTTTCGCCGGTCATGCAGTAGCCGCGGCAGAGCGTCCATACCCAGTCGGCGATCTCCTCCGGGCGTGCCGCCCGGCCGAGGGGAACGGTGGCGACGGCCTGCTCGATGCGCCCGCCGACACGGGCGCCGGGGTGTTGACCAGTGGACAACGCTCAGTGGGCGAGGAGGCCGCCATCGATGACGATCTCCGTTCCGGTCGTGAAAGCGGAGTCGTCGGAGGCGAGATGGGCGACCGCACCGGAGATCTCCCGGAGGTGGGCCCGACGGCCCATCGGGGTCTGCGGCACCACGCCGCCCTCTTTCTCGTTCGCGTTCATGGGAGTGCTGACCCCTCCGGGACAGATCGCGTTGACCCGGATACCGTCGGCGGCGAGTTCGAGCGCGGCGGTCCTGGTGATCGCGCCCAGCGCCGCCTTGCTGGCGCAGTACGCGACGTGACCGACGGCCCCGACGATCCCGGAGACCGACGAGACGTTGACGATGGATCCGCCTCCGCTCTCGCGCATCAGCGGTACGACGGCCTGGATGCCCAGCAGCGGGCCGGTGGTGTTGACCGCGAGGGTGGTGTTCCAGTCCTCGATGCGCTCTTCGAGCAGCGGGTTCACATGGATGATCTTCGCGTTGTTCACCAGCACGTCCAGGCGGCCGAAGGCGTCCCGGACGACGGTGACGGCCCGCGCCCAGTCCGGCGGCGAACTCACATCGAGGTGGAGGTACTCCACGTCGAGGCCGCGCTGACGCAGCCAGGCCGCTTCGGCCTTGCCCACGTCGTCCTGGACGTCGCATGCGAGGACGCGCGCTCCCTCGGCGGCGAGACGTCGGGCATGCGAGGCCCCCTGGCCACGGGCCGCGCCCGTGACGATGGCGGTTCTCCCGGAAAGGCGTGCACTTGTTCTCAACGGGCACCTCCTGTGGCGCCGCGCGCGAGCGGGCCGAGCGCCTTGTGGGTGGCGTCCATTTGCTTCAGCCACACCTTCCGTACGATGTCGATCCGCGCGTCCGGGGTCTGCCGGCCGCTGAAGAAACCGGACAGCGCGACACAATCGCGCTGCTGCAGCTCCAGGAAACGGGCGACGAGCTTCGCCTGGGCCGAGTAGACGGGCAGTTGGGGACCGCGGGGCGCGGCGAGGCCGATGAAGAAGAGCCGCTCGAGGCCGACGGGGACGGTGAGCCCGGCGACCCGCAGCGGGGTGCGCTCCTGCCAGGTCAGCAGGCCGGGGTCGAGGAACGGGAACGAGGTCTTGAACCCGGTGGCCCAGACGACGGTGTCGATCTGCGTGGCCGAGCCGTCGGTGAAGTGCACGGTAGGGCCGTCGAACCGCTCGATGCCCGGCCGGACGGTGATCCGGCCGTGCTGGATCCAGTACAGCAGCAGGTTGTTGACGACCGGGCGCTGCTTGTTGAGGTTGCGGGTGACGGGCTCGGGCAGGCCCCGGTAGGCGGTGGGCGGTCCGACAGCGATGTTGATGAGCGCCCGGGTGAGGCGTTCCTGCGCGAAGGAGGGAAGCCTGGTCAGCCAGCGCAGCTCCGCGCGGGGTTTCCCGAACAGCGCCTTGGGCTGGAACACCTGGCCGTGCCGTACGGAGATGTTCGCGTCCAGCCGGGCATGGGCGGCGTCCACCACCAGATCGCATCCGGAGTTGCCGGCGCCCACCACCAGGACGCGGCGGCCCTCGAGGTCGGCGGCGTTGCGGTAGTTCGCGGAATGGATCTGCTTGCCGGTGAACTTCCCGTCGTAATCCGGTATGTAGGGGTCGGTCAGGTGACCGTTGGCGACGAGGACCGCGTCGTACTCCCTGATGTCGCCGTCGGACGTCTCGACCGTCCAGCCGTCCCAGCCGTCCCGGCCGGCGGGGCCGACGGGCTTCACCCCCGTCACCTCGGTGCCGAAGCTGATCCGCTCGCGCAGCCCGTGGTGCTCGGCGAAGCTCTCCAGGTAGGCCCGCATCTGGTCACGGCTGGGGTAGACGGGGTAGTCGGCCGGCATGGGGAACCCGTCGAAACCGGACACGTCGCGCGAGGTGATCAGGTGCAGCGAGTCGTAGTCGGTGTGCCAGTGTCCGCCGACCCGGTCGGTGCGTTCGAAGCAGTCGACGGCGAATCCGCGGTCGGTGAGGACCTGGAGCGCCGCCAGGCCGGCGGCGCCGGCTCCGATGACGCAGTAGCGCGGTGAAGTCATGGTGAGGCTCCCTCGCTGTCGACCCCCTCGACCCCTGACGCGAGTATGGGGAACCTTCACCCATCGGTACACCCTCGATTTCCCTTGGCTGCCCAAGGCTGAACCTATGGGTGGGCGGCGGCAGCGACTGGTGCGATGTCGCGCAGGTCGAGCGCGCGGAGCTCCGGTGCCAGGATCTCCCGCATGGCAACCTCACTCACTCGGCGCCGGCCACCCTGGGTCGTTTTCACCCGCCGGGACGACCCATGGCTGAACGCCGAGACCGCCAGGCTGCGGGAACAGGGTGGGCGCGTATTCCGTATGGACGGCCGGGAGCTGCGAGAGCCGAAGAACCTGTTCGCCGCCTTTGCCCGGGAGCTGTCCTTCCCCGGCCACTTCGGCCACAACTGGGACGCGCTCGTGGACTGCCTTCACGACCGGCACGGCCACGGGGGCACCACAAAGGACATCGCGGTCCTGATCGACAACGCCGATGACCTGCGGGGCGCCGGATTCCTGGGGCTCTTCGTCTCGGTCCTCTGCCAGGCGGCGTGGAGGGCCAACCTTCAGCTCGACGCCGATGGGGTGGCGAACCAGCACTGGCCACCGTTCCTCCTGCATTTCGTCTTCCTCCTCGACGACATGCCGCCCAGCGCCTTCGTCGAGGCCGCGGCAAGCGGCATGGACGTGAAAGTGGCACTCGAAGAGGGGCGCATGACGGCGACCCTCACCGGAGAAGACTGGCCCGACCCCGACCATCACGAGTGACGGGTTGGAACGCACCGTAATCACGCAATCTCTAGCCCTTTATTGCTGCATATGGCGTTATGGTCGAAGGGCGGATTATTACCTTGTTAGTGAGGTGGAGAGTGGTTCGCTCCGATGGGGGACCGCCTCAGGTGGGGCTGGTGAGAGGCGGCACCGGGCCCACACGTTTTCGTGAGCGGTTCCTGCAGGGCGAGTCGGTCGAAGGAAGAGTGAGAAGCCCGATCCAGGACTCCTGGCAGCGTTGCCGGTCACTGGGTCTGTCCCCCGACCAGGCGGAGCTTCCCTACCGGGAGGACTTCGACCCCGACGGCAGGCTTGCCCGCGCGGCAGCTCCCGTGCTCGACCGGCTGCAGTCCAAGTTCGCGGGCATGGAGATGAACATCTCCCTCGCCGACGGGAACGGGACGGTGCTCCAACGCCGTTTCGGCAGGGAGTCCTGGGCCAGAAGTCTTCCGGACATCCAGCGCGCTCCCGGATTCGTGTTCGCCGAACAGGTCGCCGGTACGAACGGCATAGGTCTCGCCCTGGCGGAAAGGCGCCTCATCGAGGTCTACGGTGCCGAGCACTTCGCCGAGCGCTCTCAGTCGAGTGCCTGCTGCGCGCTGCCCGTCCGCGACCCGCTCAGCGGGGGCATCGAAGGCATCCTGTGCTTCGGCTATCCGCGCTCCTTCGCGGACCCCGGTCTGCTCCCCGTCATACGCGGGGCGGCCGAGGCCATCGAAAGGCGGCTGCTGGGGCAGAGCTCCGAGCGAGAGCTGGGCCTGCTGCGGGCGTACACCGAGGCCCGCCGCGTGCGGCTCGGTGAGCCGCCCGGAACCGGGGACGGCAGCAGCGTGGAGGAACTGTCCCAGCTGCTGCACCCCCGTGACCTGGCGATACTCAGGGAGAAGGCCGCCGAGCTGATCTCCGCGGCACGGCGTGTCGCTGTCGATGTGCATCTGTCCGACGGCCGACGCGTCACTCTCCTCAGCCGCCCGATGACGAGTGCCTCCGGGACCCAGGGGGTCGCCGTCGAGGCCGTCCTCCCCGGTCACCCACCACTCCCCGTCGACACGCCGCGCCAGCGGTTCGCCATCCCGCGGCAGGTCGAGGAGCTGCTCAGCCTCCCCGCCGGGCGTGCGACCGAACCCGTTACCCCGCCGTCAAGGTCGCCTGCCGACGGCGACGACGCCACGCCCCACGGCCCGGCCCCGGCCCCCGCTCTGGTGCTGGTGGGTGAGCCAGGAGTAGGCGAGTACGCCCTCGCCGCACGGCGCCGCCTGGAACTGCTGTCCGAGGCCAGCGCCAGCATCGGCACCACCTTGGACGTGCGGCGTACCGCCGAGGAACTCGCCGAGACGGCCGTCCCGCGACTGGCCGACTTCGTCACCATCGATCTGGCCGAGGCCGTGCTGCGCGGTGAGGAGTCCGCGGACCCCGGCAGGGAACTGCGCCGTACCGTGGTGCACGGCATCCGCGCCGACTGCCCCTTCCACCCGGTCGGCAAGCGGATCGAGCTCTGGCCGACCACGCCCCAGTCGCGTTCCCTGACCGGCGGGCGCGCAGTCCTGGAACCCGATCTGCAGGCCGCCGCCGGCTGGCTCGCCCAGGACCCCGAGCACACGAATCAGCTACTCGCCCACGTGCACTCCCTCATCACGGTGCCCCTGGTCGCCCGCGGCGTGGTCCTCGGCGTCGCCAGCTTCTACCGTTCACGCGATCCCGCTCCCTTCGGGGACGACGACTGCTCGCTGGCCCAGGAACTCGTCTCCCGCGCCGCCCTGTGCATGGACAACGCGCGGCGTTACACCCGCGAGCACGCGATGGTTCTGGCCCTGCAGCGGAGCCTGCTCCCACACGGTGTGCCCGAGCAGAACGCCGTCGAGGTGGCCCATTGCTATCTGCCGGCCGAGTCAGCCGTGGGCGGGGACTGGTACGACGTCATTCCGCTCTCCGGCACCCGCATCGGCCTCATCGTCGGCGATGTCGTCGGCCACGGACTGCACGCGGCCGCCACCATGGGCCGCCTGCGCACCGCCGCACGCAGCTTCGCCGAACTCGACTTCAGCCCGGATGAAGTCCTCAGCCACCTCGACGATCTGGTGGTGCGCCTGGACCGGGAGGAAGGCCGGGAGGACCCCGCGGCCGACAGCATCGGCATCATCGGCGCGACCTGCCTGTACGCCGTCTACGACCCCACCTCGCAACAGTGCACCATGGCCCGCGCCGGCCACCCCCCGCCCGCGCTGGTCCACCCCGACGGCACCGTGTCATTCCCCGACCTGCCGGCCGGTCCTCCACTCGGCCTGGGCGGCCTGCCCTTCGAAGCCGCCGAGTTCCACGTTCCCGAACACAGCCAGCTGGTCCTGTACACGGACGGGCTCATCGAGGACCGGCAACGCGACGTCGATGTGGCCCTCGATGACCTGCGACGGGCACTGGCGCACCCGGACCGCCCACCCGGGGACACCTGCAAGGCTGTTCTGGACGGCGTGGCCCCCGCTCACCCCGGTGACGACATCGCCCTGCTGGTCGCCCGCACCCACACCCTGGACCCCAAGCGGATCGCCGACTGGGACCTGGCAGCCGACCCGGCCCTCGTCGGCCAGGTCCGTGCCTCCGTCACCCGGCAGGTGACCGACTGGGGCCTGGACGAGGCCGCGTTTACCGTGGAACTGCTGGTCAGTGAACTGGTCACCAACGCCGTCCGCCACGCGACCGGGCCCATCAGGGTGCGGCTGATCCACGACCGCACCCTGATCTGCGAGGTCTCCGACACCAGTAGTACCGCCCCGCACCTGCGCCGGGCGGCCAGCATGGACGAGGGCGGCCGCGGCCTGTTCCTCGTCGCCCAGCTGGCGCAGGCCTGGGGGGCTCGCTACACCCCGGAGGGCAAGGTCATCTGGGCCGAGTGCTCCCTTGACGCGGCGGCCTGAGCACGGGTCCGTTCGCGGCCACCACACGTATGGAGGAATGCCCTGCCGATCAACTGACCCGTTGGAGTAGCAGGGGCCGCAAGATGCCGTAAATGCGGTAGGCGGTCCCAGTAGCATCCCGATGCGGACGGGAACCACTCGCCAGGCCACCACCCGCCAGGCCACCACCGGAGAAGTCCGTGCATGACGCTCCAGACACCTCTGCGAACGTGCGCCCGCCGCTCGGCGCGGAACCCCTCGTCCGAATCCGCGGTCTCAGCAAGCGGTTCGGCGGGACCCGCGCGCTCGCCGGGGTCGACCTCGACATCCACGGCGGCAGTGTCCTCGCCCTTCTGGGGCCCAACGGTGCCGGAAAGTCCACGCTCATCAAGGTGCTCGCCGGCGTCCACCACGCCGACGAAGGAGAGGTGACGGTGGCCGGGCACCGGCTCGGGACCGACGCCGCCTCCCGGTGCATGTCCTTCATCCACCAGGACCTCGGTCTCGTGGAGTGGATGACGGTCGCCGAGAACATCGCCCTCAGCACCGGGTACGCGCGCGGCGGGCGGCAGCGCACGCTGATCTCCTGGCGGCGGACCCGGGAGCGCTGCACCGAGGTGCTGCGCACCGTCGCCGGACATCTGGACCCCGACGCTCGGATCGCCGACCTCGCCCCCGCCGAGCGTTCACTCGTGGCCATCGCGCGTGCCCTCGCGACCCGGGCCGAACTCATCGTCCTCGACGAGCCGACCGCCAGCCTCCCCGCCGCCGACTGCGCCCGCCTCTTCGACGTACTGCACTCCCTGCGCGACCGGGGGCACGGCATTCTCTACGTCAGCCACCGCCTGGACGAGGTGTACGCGGTCGCCGACACCTTCGCGGTCCTGCGCGACGGCCGCCTCGTCAGCCATGGCCCGCTGGCGGGCCACAGCCTCACCCGCCTGGTGCACGACATCGTGGGCTTCGAACTGACCGCGCACCGGCCCGCTGCCCTGCCCGCCGACGGCCCGCCCGCGCTGACCCTCGACGGCGTCCGGACCGCGCGGGCCGGACCGGTCAGCCTGGAGCTGCGGCACGGCGAGATCCTCGGCCTCGTGGGCCTCACGGGCGCCGGGCACATGGACCTGGGCCGCGCCCTCGCCGGGTCCCGGCGGCTCCTCGGCGGCCGCGCACTTCTGGACGGTCGCCCGTACCGACCGGGGACGGTCGCCGCCGCCGTCGGCCTCGGTGTCGGTCTCGTGACCGGCAACAGGCAGGAGGAGGGCTGCGCGGCCGAACTGACCGTACGGGAGAACCTCCTGGCCAACCCCCGGGCGGGCGGACTGTCGGCGTTGCGCTGGATCAGCCCCCGCCGCGAGCGTACCGAGGCCGTCGCCCTGATGGACCGGTTCTCGGTGCGTCCCCGTGACAGCGAGGCCCCGATCGCCACCCTGTCCGGCGGCAACCAGCAGAAGGTCATGATCGGACGGTGGGTCCCGGTCGGCATGCGCCTGCTGATCCTGGAGGAACCGACCGCGAGCGTGGATGTCGGCGCCAAGGCGACGATCCACGGCCTGCTCGACGACGCGCTCGCCGCCGGCCTCGCGGTCCTGCTCATCTCCACCGACTTCGAGGAGGTGGCGGGCGTGTGCCGGCGCGCCCTGGTATTCGTCCGCGGGGCCGTGACCGCCGAGCTGAGCGGCCCGGACCTCACGGTGGCCGCACTCACCCGGGCCGCCTCGGCCCTTCCCGGAACCACGGCCCGCCGATGACCACCTCGCCCTCACCACCGTCCCGGCTCGACCGGCTGCGCGAGCAGAGCGGGCACCTCATCGGCACCTACGGTCTCCTGGCCCTCACCGCCCTGCTCTTCCTGGTCTTCTCCCTCGCCCTGCCGCGCACCTTCCCGACCCACGACAACGTCTCCTCGATCCTCTCCACCCAGTCGATCCCGGCCATCCTCGCGCTGGGCGCCACGCTCCCCATCGTGACCGGCAAGTTCGACCTCTCCATCGGCTACGGCCTCGGCCTGGCCCACGTCATGGTGATGCAGCTCGTCGTCAACGACGGCTGGCCCTGGCCGCTCGCCTGCCTCGCGGTGATCCTCGGGGGGACGGTGGTCGGCGTCCTCAACGGTGTCATCGTCGAGTTCGGCAGGATCGACTCCTTCATCGCGACCCTCGGGACCGGCAGCATGCTGTACGCCGTGACCGGCTGGATCACCGGCGGCGCCCGGATCGTCCCCAGCCCGCAGGGCCTGCCGACCGCCTTCACCGACCTCTACGACTCCACCTTCCTCGGCCTTCCGGTGCCCGCCTTCTACGTACTCGCCCTCGCGGTCCTCCTCTGGCTGCTCCTGGAGCGCCTGCCGCTCGGCCGGTACCTGTACGTCATCGGCTCCAACCCCCGTGCCGCCGAGCTCGTCGGCATCCCCACCCGCCGATATTCCATCTATGCCTTCGCCGGGTCGGGGCTGATCGTCGGCTTCGCCGGTGTGCTGCTCGCCGCCCAGCAGCAGATCGGCAACCCGAGCGTCGGCCTCGACTACCTGCTGCCCGCCTTCGTGGGCGCGCTGCTCGGCTCCACCGCGATCAAACCCGGCCGCCCCAACGCCATGGGCACCCTCGTCGCCGTCGCCGTCCTGGCCGTAGGCCTCGCCGGTATCGGCCAACTCGGCGCCCAGTTCTGGGTGACTCCGTTGTTCAACGGCGCCACTCTGCTCCTCGCCGTCGGCCTGGCCGGCTACTCCGCCCGGCGTCGACTGCGCACCGGTGCGACCCCGGCCCCCGAGTCGCTGTCGCCGACGGCGCCGACGGGGGACAGCAGTCCCGGGAACCCCCCGTGACGCCTCCCTCCCGGCACCACGTTCCCGACGTCCGGCCCGCCATCCCGTCCCTGTCCTCCGCGAGGAGTTACCGTGCACTCCCACCGCAAGACCTCCCTCACAGCCGCCACACTGCTGGCAGCGGCAGCCGTCCTCGCCGGCTGTGAGCGCGGCTCGTCGACCGGCACCGGGGATTCCACCGGGGGGCCGGGTGGCTGCCCCGAGACCCTCGCCAGGGCCGAGGCGGCCGTCCGCCAGGCGGAAAGGACCGATGTCCCCTGGAACGGTCCGACCAGCGGTCCCGAGGCGGTGTCCGGCAAGACCATCGTCTACGTCGCCCAGACCATGACCAACCCCGGGGTCGCGGGAGCCGCCAGAGGTGTGACGGAAGCCGCGAAGGTCATCGGCTGGAACCTCCGGGTGATCGACGGAGGGGGCACCCCGGCAGGGATCCAGGCGGCCATGAGCCAGGCCGTGGCCCTCAGGCCCTCGGGCATCGTCATCGGCGGCTTCGACCCCAACTCGACCTCGCGCCAGATCGCGCAGGCCGACGCGGCGGGAATCCCCCTCGTCGGATGGCACGCGGTCGCCGCACCCGGACCCAGTGAGAGGCCCAAGCTCTTCTCCAACGTCACCACCAAGGTGGAGGACGTGGCCAGGATCAGCGCGGACTGGGTCATCGCGCGGTCGGGCGGCGACGCAGGCGTCGTGGTCTTCACCGACGCCTCGATCCCCTTCGCCAAGAACAAGTCCGAGCTGATCCGGAAGGAACTCGCGACCTGCTCGGACGTGGACCTGCTGGCGTACGAGAACATCCCGATCCCGGACGCGAGCACCCGCACACCCCAGGCGGTCTCCTCGCTCGTCTCGCGCTTCCAGGACGAGTGGGACTACTCCGTCGCCATCAACGACCTGTACTTCGCCGACGCCGCGCCCGCGTTCCGTACGGCCGGCAAGCAGGGTTCCGGCCCGCCCTTCAACATCGGCGCGGGCGACGGCGATCCTTCCGCCTTCCAGCGCATCAACAACGAGCAGTACCAGGCCGCCACCGTCCCCGAGCCACTGTCCGAGCAGGGCTGGCAGATCATCGACGAGTTCAACCGCTCGTTCTCCGGCCGGCCCGCCAGCGGCTATGCCGCCCCCGTCCACATCTCCACCGCCGCCAACAGCCGCGGGGCCACGACCTGGGACCCGGCGGGCTACCGCGAGGCGTACCAGAACATCTGGGGCAGGTAGCCCAGGCGTCAGGGCGCGGTAGGCCAGGGGGTTCGCATGGGGGAGGGCGAGCCGGCCTCACCTCCGGGCGAGAAGGGCCGTGATCAAAGGAGCCGGGTCGGCGCCCTGGTGGAGGAGGGTGTCCGTGGGGACGGCCCGCAAACCCTGCTTCTCGACGGCGGGCAGCTGCGGCAGGTCTGCCCGGTCGAGGAGGAAAGTGGAGGCCACGTCCGTGTAGAAGGCCGCGACGCCGGCCGGGTCCGCGGCGAAGCCGGCGGCGGCCAGCAAACGGGCGCGGCTGCGTGCCCGGGTGTTCTCACCGGGGTCGGTGATCGGCACCGAAGCGACGATCGGGGTGACGACGACCGTCCTGTGGCGGGCGGTCTTGAGCGCTTCACGCACTCCGGTGAGGTGCAGGATCGGCCCCAGGCTGGCGACCGGGTTGCTCGGACCGATGATGATGAGATCGGCCGAGGCGATGTGCGCGAGGAGTCCGGCGGCCGGTGCGGCGAGGGCGGGGCCTCGGATGTACGTATCCGTGACGTCGGCGGTCGCCTGTTCGCGTACGAGGAATTCCTGGTAGTGAAGGTCTCTCCCGCCGGACGTCACCACACGGGTGGTGATCTCGGCATCGGTCGCCGGAAGGATCCGGCAGCCGAGCCCGAGTCTGCGGGCCAGGTCCGAGGTGATCTCGCTGAGGGTGTGGCCCGCCCGGAGCCGCCCGGTCCGGTACAGATGTACCGCCAGGTCCCGGTCGCCGAGGTTGAACCACTGGCGGCCCTCGATCTCGCCGAGGGTTTCCATACAGCGCCAGGTCTCGTCCCGGACGCCCCAGCCGCGCTCGGAGTCCTGGCGCCCGGACAGCGCGTACAGCACCGTGTCAAGGTCGGGGCAGACCCGCAGGCCATGGATCCAGAGATCTTCACCCGTGTTCACGGCGAGCGTCAGGTCGATCTCGCCCCCTCGGGCGAGAAGCGCCTTCCACAGTCTCGACGCCCCGATGCCGCCGCCCAGGCCGACGACCTTCAGGGAGGTCATGCCGGGACGTCCAGCCGGTAGCCCACTCCGCGGACCGTACGGATCATGCGTGGCCCGCCCGCTGCTTCCAGCTTGCCGCGCACCCGGTGGACGTGCTCGGTCACGGTCGCCTCGCCGAGCCACTCCGCCGACTTCCAGATGTGGTGCAGCAGTTGATGCCGGGTGAACACCTGGCGCGGGTGGGTGGCGAGGAACGCGATCAGGTCGAACTCCTTGGCCGTGAGGTCGACCCGGACGCCCCCCACCCACACCTCGTGCGTGGCAGGCTCGATACGCAGGGGCCCGTTGACGATGAACCCGGCCGGGTCCGGCCCTGCCCTGCGCAGGACGGAGCGCACCCGCGCGGCGAGTTCCGCCGGGGAGAACGGCTTGACCAGGTAGTCGTCGGCGCCCAGATCGAGGCCGATGATCCGGTCGGTCTCGCCGTCGCGGCCCGACAGGATGATGATCGGCAGATCCTCGGCGGCGCCGGCCTGTCCCGTGCGCACCGCCCGGAGCACGTCCAGACCTCCTACCCCGGGCAACGACAGATCGAGGACGACGAGCGCCGGGGTCTCGCCCGATATCCGCTCCAGGGCCACGCGCCCGTCGGTGACCTCGACCACCTCGTACCCGGATTCGTTCAACTGCCGGTGTACCAGGGAGCGGATGCGTGGATCGTCGTCGACGACGAGGATGCGGGTCACGGGTAACAGCTAGCACAGAGCACTGAGAGCGGCAATAACCCTGAATTGAAAAACGTGAAGATCGGCGGTCATTGAGAGAGCGTTGAGAAACCGTTGAACCCGCGGTGACGCGCAGGGCACACCATTGCATCCGTGGTTTTCATCGCTCCGGCCCGTGGTGCCGACACCGTCTCCGGTGTCCTTTCGTCCCAGGCTTCCATCCGTGGGGACGCTCCCTTTCTTGTCTTCGAACGCGAACCGGGAGTCGTCGAAACGACGAGTTGGGCCGAACAGGACGCCCGTGCCCGGCAGACGGCCGCCGCCCTCGCGGATCTGGGAATCTCGGCCGACACTCGATTCGGCGTACACCTCGGCAACAGCCCCGACTTCTACGACATCTGGTTCGCCGCCGCCTACCTCGGCGCGGTCATGGTGCCGACCAATCCGCTCTCCACGGCGGCGGAACTGCGTTACCTGCTCGGCCATTCCGGCTGCCGGACCGTGCTGACCCAGACCGACCTCGTCCCCACCGTCCAGGCGGCGGGAGCAGAGCAGGTCATCGACGTCGGCGGAGACTGGACCAGCGGCGCCCACCACCATGCGGGCCCTCCGGACGCGACTCCCGGCGACGTGCTCGGCGTTCTCTACACGTCCGGGACCACCAGCCGGCCCAAGGGCGTGCAGATCACACACGCCGCCTACCTCGCCGTGGGGGACGCGGTCGCGGACCACGTCCGGCTGCGCCCCGACGACCGCTTCCTCATCGTCCTGCCGCTCTTCCACGGGAATGCGCAGTACTACTGCTCGATGTCGGCGCTCGTCACGGGTGCGTCGATCGCGCTGACCCCCAGATTCAGCGCCGGCCGGTGGTCGGAACAGGCCGCGGCACTCGGGGCCACGATCGCCAGCCTCTTCGCCGCGCCGATTCGGATGATCCTGGCGAAGAGCGGGAACTCCGGGGGGAATTCTCCCGGGCTTCCTCCTGATCCTCCCCTCGGCCCTTCTCTCCGGGCGACGTTGTTCGCACAGAATGTCTCACCGGATCAGGCAGCCGAATTCGAGCGCCGTTTCCGGACGCCGCTCGTGCAACTCTACGGAATGACGGAGACCGTGATTCCGCCGACCATGAATCCGTTGTACGAGACCCGGAACCCGCTCAGCATCGGCCGTCCCCTTCCCGGTGCCCGGCTGCGGATCGTGGACTCCGACGGTGCCGACGTCGCTCCCGGGACACCCGGTGAGCTCCTGGTCGGCGGGGAGCCCGGACGGACGCTGATGAGCGGGTACCTGGACGATCCGGACGCGACCGCCGCCGCGCTCGTCGACGGCTGGCTGCACACCGGCGACGTGGTCCGCGCCGATGCCGATGGCTTCCTCTTCTTCGTCGACCGCTCCAAGGACATGATCAAGCGGTCCGGCGAGAACGTCGCCTGCGGCGAGATCGAGCGCGTCGTCGACCGGATCGAGGGCGTCCTGGAGTCGGCCGCGGTCGGAATACCCGACGCGATGCTCGACGAGGCGATCCATGTCTACGTCGTCCCGCGGCCACAAGCGCACGTCGACCCCGCCGACGTGATCGCGCAATGCCGTGGCGAACTGGCGAAGTTCAAGGTCCCCGACGCCGTGCACATCGTCTCGCAGCTCCCCCGCACCTCCGTGGGGAAGATCCAGAAACACCTCCTGCGCCGCCCGGCCACACCGGCCCCGATGGCACAGGCCGAGCACGATCGAGGTCTCGACACCGACACAAGCGCCCCGGAGTCGAACCGAGCCCAAAATAAGAGGGAGAGACCATGACAGCTGTGCAGCCTGAAAAGGCGGCGGGGATGCCGTCGTCCCTGGGACTGACGTTCAAGGAGGCCGTCGGCCGACGCCGGTCGATCCGCTACTACAAGCCCTGGCAGCCGGTCGAACGCGAGAAGATCCAGAAGATCCTGGAGGCGGCCAGGCTCCAGTCCTGCCACGGCAACGCGGGCCAGATCCGCAAGGCGGTCGTCGTCCACCGCGAAGAGACCGACGAGGACGTCTTCACAGGACTCGTCGACGCGCTCTACAACCAGCCCCAGGCCGCGCAAGCACCCGTCCACATCTACTGGACGATCGACATGACCGGCTGGGACCACCTGCGCGACAACCTGAAGGGCCTCATCGACGCCGGTGCGCTGACCTCCAGTTACGGCTGGAGCGAACAGTTCATCGACGAAATCGTCCTGAAGACACCCGACTTCAACGTCATGGCCGGCGAACGCCGGTTCGCCGAGTGGCTGTCGGCCATCGAGACGGGCATGGCCATCGGCGCCGCCCTGCTCGCCGCCCAGGACGAGGGCCTCGGCACCCAGCTCCTGACCGGGAAGCGCCAGCAGATGGCCGAACTGCTCGGCATCCCGGACACGGCCACGGTCGCGCAGATCCAGTTGCTCGGCTACGCGGCCGAGGGGCCCGAGGCGGGCGGGCAGCGGCCCCGACCCGACTTCGAGGAGCTCTACTTCGACGGTCGGTGGGGCACCTCCCTGCAGCGCGATCCGGAGGTCGTCGCGGGCCTGATCGAAGACGGAATGATCCAAGAGCAGGCCCCGCTCCCGTACCGGCGCAGGGAGGTCCGGGCGCTCGCGGCGATGTTCGGTCTGCCGGACTGATTCCCTGGGACGGCCGACCCCTTCGGCCGTCCCACGGCGTTTTCACCATGGCTCGCTCAGAAAGGGTTGCATCGTGCCCCGTCCCGACTTCGTCGCGCACCGATCGGTCCAGCGGTACGCCGCCACACTCGCCGACCTCACGCCCCGGGAGCGCGACGAACGGCTCGACCTGCTGCAGTCGTTCGCCGAGTACGTGGACCGTGACCCGGACACGATGATCGAGGAGATCTTCGACGAGGAGACCCGCAAGTACCGCAGGCGCGGCTTCTACACGGGCGAGGCCAAGGCCTTCGCGGCGAGCTTCGACGATTCGCCCAACGCCCAGTTGCGGCGCAGCAATGTCATCCGTGCCTTCTTCATCGCCAACGGTCGTCGCCTGCTGACCGAGCGACCGGCCTGGATGAGCTGACCACGAGCCGTTCACGATCGAAAGGGCGCCATGGACGATCCGGACGACCTCGCACGGTGCTCCACCACGGAGCTCGTCGCCGCCGCGGGGCGACGACGCGACGACGCCTTCGGCAGCCGCATCACGTACTCGCCGAAGGTGTTCATCCCACTGACGCGGCTCTGCCGTGACCGGTGCGGCTACTGCACGTACGCGACGGCACCGCGCTCGTTGCCTGGCGCCTACCTGACGCCGCGGGAAGTTCTGCGGATCGCGTCCCGGGGAGCCGAATTGGGCTGCCACGAGGCGCTGTTCACGCTCGGCGAGCAGCCGGAGGCGCGCTACCCGCAGGCACGGGAGTGGCTGACGGAGCACGGTTACGCCTCGACCGTGGACTACCTCGCGGCGATGTGCGAGCTGGTCCTCGCGGAAACGGGACTGCTGCCACACACCAACGCCGGAGCGATCGCCGCGGACGAACTCGCCGCCCTGCGACGGGTGTCGGCCTCGCAGGGGATGATGATCGAATCGCTGCGGCCCGACCTCCCGGCCCATCGCGGCGCACCGGACAAGGCCCCGGCCCGCCGCATTCAGACCCTCGAAGAAGCAGGCCGGCAGCGGATTGCGTTCACGACCGGCCTTCTCGTCGGCATCGGCGAGACCGAGCAGGACCGGATCGCGGCGCTGCGCGCCATCGCCGCCTCGCACGCCCGGCACGGCCATGTGCAGGAGGTCATCGTCCAGAACTTCCTTCCCAAGCCGCACACCGCGATGAGCGGCGCTCCGGCCTGCCCGCACGAGGAGCACATACGGGCCGTCGCGCTGGCGCGGCTCCTCCTCCCGGTGGACGTCCACCTCCAGGCGCCGCCGAACCTCTCCGAGCCCGGACGGCTCGGCGCGTTGATCGCCGCGGGTGTCGACGACTGGGGCGGGGTGTCTCCGGTGACGGCAGACCACGTCAATCCGGAACGTCCCTGGCCGGCGATCCGGGCCCTGCGGGCGGCCACGGAGTTGACGGGCCATGTTCTGGCGCCGCGCCTGCCGGTCCATCCCGAGTTCGCCCGGGCCGCCGACCGCTGGCTCGACGAACGGCTGCGCTTCCCGGTCCTCGACCGCTCGGATGCCGAGGGCCTCGGCCGCGACGATCCCGGCGCGCACTGGCCCGAGCGGTACGAGGCCGCCGGGAACGTCGGCACCGGTGCGGAGGTCGTCCAGATCGGCCGTCGCTCCACGGCCTGGTACTCAGGCGCCGGCACCGACCCGGTCCTGCTCCTGCCGGGCCGGGCGGCCGCCTCCGGGGCGGTCCGTGAGGTGCTCGACGGGGTGCTGGCGGGACAGGAGACCGGACACGACGAGCTGCTGACGCTCTTCGGGGCCCGCGGGCCGGAAGTCGCCGCGGTGGCGGAGGCCGCCGACGAGATCCGCCGCGAACTGGTCGGCGAGGACGTCACCTTCGTGACCAACCGCAACATCAACTACACGAACGTCTGCACATTCCGGTGCACGTTCTGCGGTTTCTCCAAAGGGCCGCTGAGCCTGAACCTGCGGGGTACGCCCTACCTCCTGACGATCGATGAGGTCGTCGCCCGCGCGAGGGAGGCATGGGAACTCGGCGCCACCGAGGTGTGCCTGCAAGGCGGGATCCACCCGAAGTTCGACGGGAACTTCTATGTCGAGGTCGCCCGAGCGATCCACGAAGCGGTCCCGGACCTGCACATCCACGGGTTCACCGCGCTCGAGGTGCGGGAGGGCGCCCGACGGCTCGGCGAGTCCCTCGAGGAGTACCTGTGCCGGCTCCGGGCGGCCGGGCTGAAGTCCCTGCCGGGAACCGCCGCGGAGATCCTCGACGACGAGATCCGTGCCGTGCTCTGCCCCGACAAACTGAACACCGAGCAATGGCTGGACGTGCATCGCACCGCGCACAGGATCGGGTTGCGCAGCAACGTCACCATCATGTTCGGATCGGTCGAGCACCCTGAGCACTGGGTCCGCCATCTCCTACGGACCCGTGCGTTGCAGCGCGAGACCGGCGGGTTCACCGAGTTCGTGGCACTGCCCTTCGTCCACATGGCCGCTCCGGTCTACCTCAAGCGCGCGGCACGCAGGGGACCGACCTGGCGTGAGGCGCTGCTCCTGCACGCGGTCGCCCGCATCGCCTACCGCGACGACATCCCCAACATCCAGGCGTCCTGGGTGAAACTCGGACCGGTCGGCGCTCGGCAGCTGCTCGCCGCCGGTGTCAACGACCTCGGCGGGACGCTGATGGACGAGAACATCAGCCGGGCGGCGGGCGCCGCACACGGCCAGGGGCTCACGCCCGCCGATTTCGCGGACATCGCCGCGGCCGTGGGCCGTCCGGTGCGACGGCGCACGACCCTGTACGGCGAGGTGTCCGGGATGCCGGTGCTCGGCGAGGCACGATGACCGCTCCGGTGGCCCACTGGGACCGGTGCGAGGAACTCACCGCGCTCAGGGGTGCTGACCGACGAACTCGATCCCGAAGGCGCTCATCCGCCGGTAGAGGGTGGCCCGGCTCATCCCGAGCGCGGCAGCGGCCCTCACCCGGTTGCCCTTCGTCTCCCACAGGGTTTTGACGATCAGGTCGCGTTCGGCGGCCTCCAGCCGGGACAGCCGCCGCCTGCTGGTGCCCGACACGAAACTCATGGGCAGGTCCCCTGCCTCGATGTCGCCGACCGGACGCCGTCTGAGAGCGGCACGGAGCACGGACTGAAGTTCGGTCACATTGCCTGGCCAGTGCCCGCCGGCGAGCAGACGGGCCGTCTCGGTCGAGCACTGCACCCGGCGGCCGGGTGCGAGCCTGCGCAGCAACACCGTGGCCAGCGCTTCCACGTCGCCGGGGCGGTGGCGCAGTGGCGGCAGTGTGATCGATGTGTCGAACCATTCGAGCACGTCGTACACCGGGGCCGAGTCCTCCACGGTCGTGGCCGTCACCATGCCGACGAGCCAGAGATCCGGGGAGGCGCCGGTGAGTCCGGCCCGGATCGCGGCCACGGTTGCCCGGTCGGCCCGTTCCAGGTGGCGCAGGACGACCGTGCCGGTCATGTCGGCAAGAGCCGTCTGAAGGGCTTCCCAGGACATGGCCGCGTCCCCGGCGCAGTCCAGGACGGTGAACCGCCGGAGCGGGCGCTGTTCGAGATGGGCGGCACGGGTGAGGGCGTACTTTCCGACGCCGGGTTCGCCGAGCAGCAGCGTGGGCGTGCACCGGGCGGCTGACCGGCGGACCGCGCCGCACACGACCAGCCAGGCCGGATCGGCGCCGGTCAGGCCGACGAAGGGGCGCTCCGAGGCGGCAGCCGTGGTCTCGCCCATCCGCTCCGGCCTGGGGAAGCTCACCTCCAGCACCACGCCGACGGATCGCCTTCCGGTCCGCACGCGGACGGAACGCAGCCTGGTCTCGCCGACGCTGAGCAGCAGTCGTGCCTCGCCGCGCGCGCCCCGGGCGAGCTCCGCGGCGATCTGCTCGACGTGTTCCCGGTCGACAGCGGGCAGACGGGTCGCGGCGGAGTTGGCCATGACGAAGTCGCCCGACACCGCCAGCACCGGATTGGGCGTCCGTGTGCACGCGGCCTGGAACTCCGCCATCAGAGCCCTTGGCCCGGCACCCACCCGTTCGAGGAGCAGCCGCTCGACGTCCTGGGCGGCTTGGCCGGCCAGCACACGCATGAGGTCGTTGGCGTCCGCGGCCCGGCAGGTGATGTCGATGATCCCCTCGAGCCGGTGCGTCAGCGGGTTGTGGATCGGCGCTCCCGCGCAGGCGAACGGCCGCAGGGGATCGGTGAAGTGCTCGGAGCCGACGACGAGGGTGGCCGAGCGGCTCTCCAGCGTCGTCCCGACACCGTTGGTCCCGGCGTGCTCCTCGGCGTAGCTGAACCCGGGTGCGAACCAGATCTGGTCGAGTTTGCACCGTAGATCGCTCTCGCCGACCCGGCGGTCCAGCAGCCGGCCGTGGGCGTCGGTGAGCACGACGCTGACGGCCATTCCCGACAGCTGTTCCTGGAGCCGTTCCAGGACCGGCTCGGCGCAGGTCGCGAGGGATCCGTCGAAGTCGAGATCCGGTTCGTACGGGATGTCGAACCGCTCGGCGGGGACACCGGCCGTCAGGGACCGGCGCCATGAGGCGAGGATCTGCGTGCGCACGGAGGCGTCAGGGCTGTCGCCGCTGAGGAACCGCTCACGGGCGCGCTCGACGTGGACACGCTCCATCTCACCACCACCTTGCGGTCCAGGCCCGCGTCACAGGAGGAGCAAGTTAACGATACGGCGCGGCGGTGTTTCCGGAAGAAGTGAACTGTCTCAATCTGGGACAGCCATGGCCGGAACCGTCCCGTCTCATGGTCCCATGACGCAAACCACCACGGATGGACGTCCGTTGCTGCACGAACTGGCCAATGAGTTCAGCGTCCTCTACGGCACCGCGGAGCTGTTCGCGGTCTCGCCGGGACTCTCCCGGCAGCAGCGTCACGACGCGGACGTCATGCTGGACGCACTGCGCAATCTGGCGGCGTTGCTGGCCTCCGCCGACCGCGAGGCGAAGGCGTACCGTCTGACGCCCGAGCTGGCACACGAACTGAGGACACCTCTGCAGGCCGTCATCGGATTCGCCGAGATGCTGCGGGCGGGCGAGGCGCGGGACGACTGCCTGCGCGGCCTGGTGGCCGCCGGACGGCACATGGCGGGCCTGCTGGACGACGCGGTCGCGGGCGGGACCCGGGGGAGGAGCACGTTGGCGAGCACGGCGGTGGCCCAGGCTGTTCTGCTGGCCTCACCGCTGGCCCGTGCGGCGCACGTCGGTCTCGTGCCGGCCAGGCGCACGACAGAGGACCTGGTCGGCGCCGATCCGCTCCGGTTGCGTCAGGCGGTGCTCAACCTCCTCACCAACGCCGTCGAGTGCAGTCGGCCGGACAGCGAGGTGAACGTCGTGGTCAGCGGACAGCCGGGCACCGTCACGATCGCGTGTCACGACCGCGGACCGGGGCTGACCGCCGCCGAGATCACGGAACTGATGAACCTGCGCCGTGGCGATCGCGCGCATGGCCTCGGGCTGCTGATCACACGCGAACTCGTGGGCGGAATGGGCGGATCCCTGGGCATCCGGAGCGTCCCTGGGCAGGGTTCCTGTTTCTCGATCGACCTTCCCGCGCTTCCGGAGCACCGGAGATAGCGCCCGATGGCCCGGATCATGGTCGTGGAGAACGACGACCGGCTGCGTGAGCTGCTGCAGCGCCAGTTGGCCAAACTGGGGCACGAAGTCTTCGCTGTGGCGGATGTGGCGCCGGCGCTGAGCTGTGGCTGGACGGGGGAGCTGGCCATCGTCCACCTCGGGGTGCCCGGCGGCGGATGGGAACGCCTGGGGATCCCGGTCGTGGGGACCTCGGGCGAGCCGCGGCATCCCTCGGTACCGCCCGGTGTCGTCGATCTGCTCCGCAAGCCGTACACGCTGGCGGAACTGGGTGAAGTCATCGGCCGGCACACGCGATAGGGGACGCGATGTGCCGGCCGATGAGTCGAAAGGCGAGTCAGAAGGGGTTCTTGCTCCCCATGGGCGCGGCCGCGGGGGCTGCTTCCATCACCGTGATGGCGACGATCGTCACTCCCTCCAGAGGGGCCTGCTTCACGTTCTCCTGCGGGACTTTCTGACCGTCGAGGGCGATTCTGATCCAGCGGCCCGGTTCACCGGCCTCGCCGGACAGTCGCCACATCAGTTCGGGATGGCTGTCGGCCAGCCCCTCCCACAGCTCGCCCACGGTCGCGCCCTCACCGTCGACGACCCGCCGCCCCCCGGTGCACCAGGCCATGCCGTGCGGTACCTGTACCTTGACCGTCATCTTCACTCCCTGGATGGTCGCGTCCTGGATGGCCGCACTCAGTGCCAGGTGGCGTCCTGGTTGCGGATACGGTCGGTGATGTAGCCCGGGACGTAGAACTTGTCGTAGTACGCCGAGTCCACGTTGTGCAGCTGGATCATGAAGTTGCACTGCATCGGGCTGAAGTTGACCGGGTAGCGCCCGTACTTCTCGACGTTGTGCCGGACATCGCGCTTGACCGCCTCGATGGTCCAGTCCTCGTAGCGCAGCCGGGGGTTGCCCCGGAAGCTCTCCAACTGCTCCCGCTTGAAGGGCAGTTCGTCGAGGTCGGAGCCCGAGGGCCCGCCCTTGCCGAAGAAGTCGCCCTTCTTTCCGTAGCGGTAGTCGACCACCGAGTCGACGAGTTCGTCGATGCTGTCCCACCACGGCGCGGGGTAGCCCCAGCTCTCGAACACGTCTTCGCGGCCGATCGAGTACCGCTGGCCATTGACCTCGTTGTACTTGAAGCCCAGCCCGTTCGCGATCTCGGGGAGGCTGCCGAGCACGAGGTCCTCGGCGAAGCCGCAGAAGTTCCAGTAGCCGAGGCCGAGCGCCTCGGCGGCCAGCTTGGCGTTGCCGATCGCGTGTCCCACCACGTAGTCGCTGGCCTGCAGGCACAGCTCCTCGAACTTCTTGTGCGGGTAGGGGAGGGTGAGTTTGGGGTGCTCACGCAGGAAGTCCGCGCCGACGTTGGGTTCGCCGTCGTCGTCGACGATGTACCAGCCGGCCCACTCGTAGAAGGTGAGCAGCAGGTTGATCTGCTCGAGCGCGATCTCGCCGACCGGGATGATGATCGAGGTCCCCGGCTTGTTGAAGTTCCACTGCCAGGCGCCCATCAGCCGGTTCGGCACACCCCACGACAGGTCGATGCGCCGGTCGGAGAGCTGGACGAGCCCGTCTCGATACCACTGAAGGATCTTGTAGTAGTCGTCCGGTCCCTCGATCTCGACCGGCTTCTCGCGCTTGCGGGTGGGCTTCCAGAAGAACGTGCCGCGGTCGTTGACCAGGAAGAAGTGCACCTGCGAGTCGTTGCAGGGGCCGGGGATCGTCCGGCCGGCGACGCACAGGAACGTCGCCATGTCGACCCCGCACGGGAGGTCCATGACGATCTGGCCGTTCGGGCCGCCGGCCGCCCACAGGACCAGGGCCTCCTGGACCTCCGTCAGCGGTGTCGGGTCGACCGTGGACTTGTACTTGAACTCGCCTTCGGGCAGGAGTTGAGGGAGCCCGGTGGCCGGGTGGATCTCCTCCTCGCCCGTCTCGTAGGTGAAGCCGCGACCGAACCGGCGCGTCCTCAGCTGGGACAGCAACTGGAACACCGGCGGCGTGTTCTCGAACGCGCGCGCAATGTCCGCCTGTTCCTTGTCGGTCGGCTGGACCTTGCCGTTGGTCTTGACGTCGTACGTGATCGCCGACATCGGACCGCCTCCTCCGGGGTGCTCGTGAACCGATGCGGCCCAGGCTGGACCCGCTCCCTCGGTGGGAGGTAACGCCGTCCACAACGCTCGCTCAACACCGCGCGTTGACGGGCAGTTGAGACGGCGTTGGGTCAGGCATGAGGGCCCCGGCGCACGCTGTGCCCCAGGGCCACGACTGGAAGGGGCGGCGACATGACCGAGTCCACGCACTGCGACCTTTCCGCCCTGTTCCGCGACGCCATGGCGGCCTTTCCCTCCGGCGTCACGATCATGACCACCGCGGACCGGTCGGGCCGGCCGTGGGGCTTCACCGCCAGTTCGTTCTGCTCGCTGTCGCTCGACCCGCCACTCGTCCTGGTCTGCCTCGCCAAGACCGCCCGGTGCCACCCGGCCTTCCGGCAGAGCGACGACTGGACGATCCAGATCGTCGCCCCACGCCACCTCGCACTGGTGACACGGTTCGCCACCAGCGGCGCCGACAAGTTCACCGGAAACGAGTTCGTCCCCGACGAACGGGGCGTCCCGGTCCTGCCGGACGCGCCGGTCACCCTGGCCTGCTCGGCCCACGCACGCCATGACGGTGGCGACCACAGCATCCTGGTCGCCCGCGTCCACGACGTCACTCTCCTGGACGACCAGCCCCTGCTCTATTTCCGACGCGCCTTCCAGCCGCTGGCAGAACTGTCGGCAGGCCCTCACGCGCCCTGAGTGCCGAGGGCACGAAGCCGTCCTCCTGGGTTCTCGCCGTGTGTGCCGTCCCGGTTCACCCCCTGGATCTTTCGCGCCGTGCCGGACGAGGGCCGCGGTAGACGTAGCGCCGGGCGTCGTCGGGCGGGAGGTCGTCAGGCGGTGCCTCCGCCAGTGCGCGTACGAGGGCGTGGTCGGGGGAGAGCGCGCACGCGGGGTCGGTGCGGGCGGCATCGCCGGTGAGCGCGTGCGCCTGACAGCGGCAGCCTCCGAAGTCCGTCTCCCGGCGGGGGCAGCCACCGCACGGTCCGCTCATCCACTCGGTGCCGCGGTAGAGGTTGAAGGCCGGGGAACTGTTCCAGATCCACTCCAGGGATCTGTCGCGCACGTTCGGTACCTCCAAGTCCGGCAGGGCCCCCGCCGCGGGGCACGGCAGGACACCGCCGTCCGGGGCGACCGTCAGGGAGACCGCTCCCCAGCCTCCCATGCACGGCTTCGCCACCCCGTCGAAGTAGTCCGGTACCACCCACACCAGTTCGGTGGTGCCCGCCAGTTGCTGCCGTCGGCTCTCGACCGTCTCCCGGGCGCGGGAAAGCTGGTCGCGGGTGGGCAGCAGCGCGGTGCGGTTGTGCAGGGCCCACCCGTAGAACTGGACGTTGGCCAGTTCGATCCGCTCGGCGCCCCAGGCCACGCCGAGGTCCACGATGGCGTCGACGGCGTCGAGGTTGTCACGGTGCAGGACGACGTTGAGGCCCAGCGGCAGCTCCGCGTCACGTACGACAGCGGCAGCCTGCTCCTTGGCCGCGAAGGACCGGTACCCCGCGATCCGGTCGGAGGCGGCCGGACCCGCGTGCTGCACCGACAACTGGACGCTGCGCAGCCCGGCGGACGCCAGCGCGGACATTCTCGGTGCGCTCAGCCCGACTCCGCTCGTGACCAGCTGGGTGTAGATCCCGGCCGACTCGGCCGCGGCGACGATGGCCGCCAGATCGGGGCGAAGCAGTGGCTCGCCACCGGAGAGATGAGTGTGGATCACGCCGAGTTCCGCGGCCTGCCGCAGAACGTCTGCCCACTTTTCGGCGGAGAGTTCGCGGGAACGGCGCACGAGTTCGAGCGGGTTGGAGCAGTAGGGACAGTGCAGCGGGCAGCTGTGGGTGAGTTCGGCCAGCAGGGCCCAGGGCGGCGGTGGGCTCGTCATCGCAGCCAGCCCTCCTCGCGTACGCGGTCGAGGAACCGGGGCACCTCGGCCGCCACGGGGGCGCCGGGAAACCGGGCCGCCAGCTCGTCGACGATGTCGCCGACCTGCCGCCGGCCGTCGCACAACCTGAGGACATCAGCCGCCCGGCCGCCGAGGATCACCACCCGTTCCGGCAGGACCAGCAGGTCTGCCCGGCGTACCCGGTCGTGCCGGAGCACGACCGAGCGTGCCAGGGCCGGCCGCCATCCGGTCACGGCCGTTCCTTTCCGTCGGCGTAATCGATCGCGTCGAGCAGTGACCACAGCACGTCGCACTTGAAGGCGAGGGCTGCCACAGCGCGCTCCTGGTCGGCCTCGGTGCGCGCCCAGTCCAGTACGAGGCCGAGGGCCTCCCCGCTGTCCTGGCGGCCCTGGGTCTCGCGGGAGCGGAAGTACGCGAGCCCGTCGGCGTCGATCCACCGGTAGTGGCGTTCGAACGCGGCGATGCGCGTGCGCATGATGCCCGGGGCGGACAGCTCGGTGAGGGACGCCGCGACGGCTTCCAGCGGGGAGCGGAGCCGACAGAAGTTGACGTATCCGTCCACCGCCAGCCGTACGCCGGGCAGCACTTCCGCACCGGACAGCAGCCGGGCACGGTCGAGTCCTGCGGCCTCGCCCAGTCTCAGCCACCGCTCGATACCGCCCTCTCCCTCGGCCCGGCCGTCGTGCTCCTCGATCCGCCGCAGCCACATGCGGCGGAGCTGCGGGCCGTCCAGTTTGGCGAGCACAAGGGCGTCCTTGACGGGGATGTGCCGCTGGTAGTGAAAGCGGTTGAGGATCCAGCGGCGCAGCTCGTCGGGGGTCAACTCGCCTTGGTGCATACGCACGTTGAAGGGGTGGCGGTCGTGGTAACGCTCCCGGGCCACGGTCCTCAGCCGGTCCTCGAACGCCGTTGCCCTGCTGGTGCTGGTGCTGGTGCTCACAGATTGATCACCATTCCGTCGCCGGCCACCTCGATGCCCCGGTCGGCCAGCCGCTTGTGCTGCGGCGCGCCGGGGTCGACGAGGGGATTGGTGTTGTTCAGATGGGTGTAGAGACAGCGGGCGCGCAACGGCGCCAGGCGCTCCGCGGTGCCGCCCGGCCCGTCGATCGGGAGATGCCCCATACCGGTCGCGGTGCGAGTGGAGATGCCCGTACGCCGAGGTTCCTCGTCGTCCCAGAACGTACCGTCGACGATCACGCAGTCGGCCTCGGTGACGGCGGACTGCAGGGCGTCAGGCCAGGCTGCCAGCGCCGGGGCGTAGACCGCGGTCGCCCCGGTGGCGCGATCCGTCAGACGCAGGGCCACGACCCAGGGATCCTCGCCGGGGCCGGGTGAGTCCGTCGCGTATCGCGGGCGTTTGCCGGAGACCGGAATCGCGCTGATCGCGACAGCGGAGTCCGACTCGAGCGGCTCGGGCCGCTCGCGGGGCAGTTCCCGCCAGTTGAGCGGGGTGTACGGGCCGATGACGGCCTGCAGCCGCAGTCGGGTGAGCAGTGCCTCGCGTACGGCACTGGTGGCAAGCAACTCCAGGCCGCCGGCACCGGCTTCGCGCAGCCGGGCGATGCCGAGGGTGTGGTCGAGTTCCGCGTCGGTCAGGATCAGCCCGGAGAGCGGGGTCCGCCGCGATCCGGGGCGGGGGTGCAGTGCCGGGCAGTTCTCGATCTGGTCCCCGATGTCCGGGGTGGCGTTGACGAGATACCAGCGGTCCTCGGACGCCTGTACGGCGAGTGAGGCGTGGCGGCGGCGCCAGTGCGGGTGGGCGCGTGCCCCGGAGCACCCAGGGCACGCGCAGTTCCACTGGGGAATGCCACCGCCCGCCGCGGTGCCCAGCACCTGCAGCAGCACAGCGGCGGGCTAACGGTTGTTCAGGGAGTAGGCGGTGACTTCGAGCGCGGTCTCGACGACCACGTAGTCGGGTGTCTGCCAGCCCGATGTCTCCTCGCTGCCGGGCTGTGCCTGGAATTCCACCGCCTGCTGCACGGATTCGGTCATGAACAGACCTGCCTTTCTAGTGGGGGACAGGTGGTCTCCTGTTCGACTTGTGCTCTGTTGCAGAATCGCGAGCCAAGCCTTCCGGGTCAATGGGGCAGCAAGAAAGTGCTCCGATCTCTCCCGGTGGGAGATGACGCCTCAAAGTCATCCGTCGGCGGATGTGTCGATATAGGGCCTGGCGAGAGGGGTGATGATCTCTGATGTCGCCGGGGTGGTACGGACCTTTGGCTCTATCTGTTCTTGACCGCCCGTCGCACACCTCCTACCTTCTCGGTGAGCTGACGTCTCGTCACCTACCGTCGAGGACTCCTGATCCCCCACTCGAGGAGCAGTTCCATGGCAAGCCACCCCCGCATCACCGCAAGACGCGTGCCCCCTGCCCTGACAGCGGCGGCAACCGCGGTCGCGCTGGCCGCCGGTCTGCTCGGCGCGGCTGCCGGGACCGGAAACGCCACGGCCCGGAGCGTCTCAGGAACCGACAGCGGCATCGACTCCGTCCCCACGGGCATCCGGACGGTCTCGTCCGGCTGGACCGTTCCCTGGGGCCTGAGCTGGCTGCCCGACGGGTCGGCACTCCTCACCGAACGGGACTCGTTCAAGCTCTTCAAGCTCACCCAGTCCGGCACCAGAACCCAGGTCGGTACGGTGCCCAATGTCGTGACCACCAATGGCGAGGGCGGCCTCCTCGGCGTCGCGGTCTCGCCGAACTGGAGAACCGACCACTACGTCTATCTCATGCACTCTGCGGCCAGTGACAACCGCATCGTTCGCATGACGTACGACGGCTCCTCGCTCAGCGGCTACAAGGTACTCGTGACTGGTATAGCCAAGAACAAGTACCACAACGGCGGACGCATCAAGTTCGGCCCCGACGGCTACCTCTACGCCACCACGGGCGACGCCCAGAACGGCGATCGCGCACAGGACAAGAACTCCCTCAACGGCAAGATCCTGCGGATGACGGCGGACGGCAAGCCCGCACCCGGCAACCCGTTCGGCACGCTCGTCTTCTCCCTCGGCCACCGCAACCCCCAGGGCCTCACCTGGGATGCGCAAGGCAGGCTGTGGGAAGCCGAGTTCGGCAACAGCAAGTACGACGAGCTCAATCTGATCGAGTCCGGAAAGAACTACGGCTGGCCGATCTGCGAGGGCACCTGTTCCAGCTCCGGCATGACCAACCCCAAACGGCAGTGGACCGTCAGTGAGGCCTCCCCGAGCGCGGTCGCGTACGCGGACGGCGCCCTCTACCTGGCGGCACTGCGCGGCGAGCGGCTGTGGCGGATCCCGGTCAGCGGCACCAGCGCGGGTACCCCTGTGGCGCACTACACCAGTCAGTACGGCCGACTGCGGACAGTGGAGAAGGTCCCCGGCAAGAACGCCCTGTGGCTGTCCACCACCAACGCCGACAACAACGGAGGCGAGCCGGACGGCGCGGACAAGGTGTTCCAGGTGGATCTGGGGTAGCAGCCGCGTCCTCGTCGCGGAGCGGTGTCGGCGCCGACGCGGCGGCCGTCGGAACAGCGGCCACCGCGAAGGCGACTCCGGCCGCAACAGCGCTCTTGCGGTCGAGCGGTCGGCTACTCCCCTGACGGTGCCGCCAGCGGGACACCGAGGGCCACCGGAGTGCCGAAGTTCGGTGTGCCGTCGGCGTTCCAGGTGAACTTCTGAGCTCTGGTGGTCCGGTTCATGTCACAGCCACCGCCGGCGGAGTCGTTGGCGTGGTAGACCATCCAGTCCTCGGTCCCGTCGGGCGACTTGAAGAAGCCGTTGTGGCCGGGGCCGTACACACCGTTGGCGTTGGACCTCTGGAAGACCGGGTTCGGTGACTTGACCCAGGAGGACGAGCTGAGCGGGTCGCCGCCGTTGTAGGTGAGCATCCCCAGCTTGTAGTCGGGCGTGGAGCAGTGGCTCGCGGAGTAGATGATGAAGGTCTTGCCGTTCCGCTGGAGCACCTCGGCGCCCTCGTTGACCGCGCCGCCCACCGTCTCCCAGCTGTAGGTCGGGGTCGACAGCACACGGCGGGTGCCACTGGCGGTCCACGGGTTCGACAGCGGCCGGATGAACATCGGCTGCGAGCCGTTGTAGAAGGTGCCGAGAAGGTAGAGCTTGCCGTTCAGTTGGAGGATGCCCGGGTCCAGTTCCCAGGTGTTGTCCTGCGTCGGGTCGAGCAGGTCGGCCTTGAAGCTGTAGGGCCCCATCGGGTCCAGGCCGGCGCTCTCGAGCACGTGGATGCGCTGGGTGCCCAGGTCGAACGGCTCCCGCCCGGCCGTGTAGTAGAAGTACCACCGCTTCCCGTTGGGGCCGTCGAGCAGGTGGAACTCCGGGGCCCACATGGTGCCGGCCCCGTTGGGGCGGGTGAGGTTGAAGATCACCTGGTCGTCGGCCGTGGCGAGACCTGCCAGTGTGCTGGCCTTGCGCATGGTGATCGTCGAGTTCCAGGTCGTGGTGGCGAGGTAGTAGTAACCGTCGTAGTACGTGAGCCAGGGGTCGGGCCCGTGCTGCGAGAGCGGATTGGTGAACGTGCGCGGGCCGGTGCCGCCGCCGGAGAAGCCGGGCAGGCGCCACACCCTGCCGTTCGCGGTACCGCACGGCAGCTGCACCAGGCCGGTATTGGAGGCCGATGAGCCGCCGCTCGGCGTGACGCACTTGCCGGAGCTGACGGAGACCAGGTTGAAGGTCTTGTCGGTTCCGGTGACCGACACGGGGACGAGCCGCCACTGCTGGTTCGTTCCGTTGTGGCAGGTCCACTGGATGATCGTGGCGTTGTCCGCTGTGGACGCGCCGTGGACGTCGACACACTGGCCGGCGGCGTGCGTACTGATCGTGTAGACGTCGGTGGTCCCCGCGACCGGAGTGAAGCCGAAGGTCTGGCTCACAACGGTGGTGCACGTGTTGGCGCGGAGCTGCGTTCCGCTGGTCGACGAACTGCCGGGGACCTCAAGGCAGTTGCCGCCGTTCTGGTTCACCCCCGTCGACGTGAAGGCGACGGCGGCGGTCGCGGGCGGAGCCACCAGGAAGGCGACCACCATGGTGAGCACTGCGGTGAGCGAGGCCAGGAATCTGAATCGAGTCACTGATGCACATCCTCATCCATTGCCGGGTGTTGGAGCCACGTCTGTACTGCTGTGGTCGACACGCCCGAGATGAGTTGCCGCATGAGGGCCCTTTACAGGTCCAGTCCCATCTTGTCGGCCAGGCCGGTGGCGAGTGCCGCGATGGTGGGGTGCTGCCAGACGAAGTTGTTCGCGAGTTTGATGCCGAGCGCCGCCTGCAGCCGGGTGCGCAGTTCCATGGACAGCAGTGAGTCGAACCCGAGGCTGCGGAGCGGTGTCTGCGGGTCCAGTCGTGCGCTGCCGGACTGGAGGACAGTGGCCATCTGTTCGGCGAGATAGGCCTCCAGGGCCGTACGGCGGGCGAGAGGGGAGTCAAGCCTTGCCAGGCCGGCTCGGACGTCGGCTCCTGTGGCGGGCTCGCCGCTTGACGACGCGTTGCCCGGCGGTGCGCTGCTCTGAGACTCGTGGCCGTCCACGAGGCGCGCGAAGAAGGGGGAGCTGCGGACGTTGGGCAGGATCCATGTTTCCGGTGGGCCGGGCAGGACACCGGTCGTCACCCGCCGGTGGGTGAGCAGTGCGTCGAGGGCGCGCAGGCCGTCCTCGGTGGGAATGGTTTCGTAACCGCGCCCCCCGAAGCCCGTTGCGGCGCCGGTCTGTCCCCATGGCCCCCAGTTGACGGCCGAGGTGGGCAGCCCCTGGTCGGTCCGCCACGCGGCGAAGGCATCCAGCCAGGCGTTGGCGGCGGCGTATGCGCCCTGGCCCGGGTTGCCCAGCAGCGAAGCCATGGAGGAGTAGAGCACGAACCAGCCGGCCGGGTGTTCGGTCAGGGCCTCGTGGAGCAGCCATGCGGCCGTGACTTTGGGCCGCCAGACGCGTTCAAGCTGTTCGTCGGTGATGTTGGTGAGGACAGCGTCGTCCAGGACCATGGCCGAGTGCACCACTCCCCGCAGCGGCAGCCCGCCCGCCGTGGCGGCGGACACGAGCCGTTCGGCCGTCCCGGGCCGGGAGACGTCGCCCAGTTCGACGGTGATGCGGGAACCTGCGGCGCGTAGCCGGGTCAGATGGGCTTCGGTGGCCTCGCTGGGCGGCGTACGTCCGTTGAGGACGATGTGCCCGGCGCCCAGTTCGGCCAGGCGGGCCGCCGTGGCCAGCCCCACGCCGCGCAGCCCGCCGGTGATGATGTAGGCGCCGTCGGAGCGGACCGGCGAGGGCGGCTCGGCGCGCACGGCGGTCGTCTCACCGTGTTCGGGCACGGTCAGGACGAGCTTGCCGATGTGGCCGGCGCCCGCCATGAGACGGAACGCCTCCGTAGCCTGGGCCAGAGGGAACTCCTGGTACGGCAGCGGCTTCAGCCGACCCGCGGCGAACAGGTCCATGACCTCGCCCAAGAGGTCCTGGAACACCTTCGGGCGGCTCTGCTGGAGTTCGATGAGGTCGACCGTGCTGAAGGTGACATTGTGCCGGAACGGCGCCAGCCCCAGGGAGGTGTCGGCGAGGATGTCACGGACACCCAGCTCGACGAACCGGCCGAAGGGGCGCAGTGCCTCCAGACCGGCGCGGATCGCCGGCCCCGAGAGCGAGTTGAGCACCACGTCGACGCCCTCGCCTCCGGTCGCCTCCCGGGCCTGTTCGGTGAAGTCCAGTGAGCGGGAGTCCATGACGTGCCGGACGCCCATACCGCGCAGGTACCCGCGTTTCTCGTCGTTCCCGGCTGTGGCCAGTACCTCGGCCCCCAGATGCCGGGCAACGGCGATGGCGGCCAGGCCCGTACCTCCGGTGGCGGAGTGGATCAGTACGCGTTCGCCTGCGGAGAGGCGCGCCATGTGGCGCAGGGAGTACCAGGCGGTGAGATACGCCGTCGGGATGCCGGCCATGGCGACGGCGTCGACGCCGGGTGGCAGGGGGACCACGGCGTCGGCGCGGACGGTCGCGAACGAGCCGAAGGCGCCGCCGGCGAGATCCACGGCCAGGACGGTGTCCCCGGCGCGGACATGCTCGACGCCCGGCCCGACAGCGGTCACCGTCCCCGCGCACTCGAAACCGATACGGTCACCGCTGTCCGTACCTCGGTTCGCAGGCCGGTCCGTGCCCCGGTCCGTAGGCTGATCCGGGGCCGGGAGGAGCCCCATGACGGTCAGGACGTCACGGAAGTTCACCCCCGCCGCGCGTACCCGCAACTCCACCTCTCCCCGTCCAGGTGGGCGCTCTTCGCCCACCACAAGACCCAGGGAGCCGAGGTCTCCGGTCCGGCACGCGCGGAGCCGGAAACGGTCCGTTCCGTAGCGCACTGTGCGGGCGGTCGCCGTCAGGCGTTCGGCGTCTGTCAGTGGGGCGGGGATTAGTTGGGCCACGCGGTGGTCCGCACCCCGCACCGCCATCTCGTCTCCGGGCACCCCGGCCAGCAGGAGGGCGGCCGTCCGCCGCAGGTCGTCGTCGGAGCGTCCCAGGTCGATGAGCGTGGGGCGCAGCTCCGGGTGCTCGTGGGCCATGACGCGGGCCAGGCCGCGGACCGGACTCTGAGCGGGGTCGTCCGTCTCGCCCGGCCGTACGGCGCGGGCTTGCTGGGTGAGGACGTAGAGCCTCGGAGGGCGCTCGCAGTCCGCGACGGCCTGGGCGACGCCAAGGAGCCGTCGGGTGCGCTCCAGGGCGTCCACCGCGGGATCGGCAGCGGGCGTCTCGGCGCCGGCCACCTCCGGCACGCCGGCCGGCGAGCACAGGAACACCACGGCGCCCGGCGGATCGGCCGGCACCCGCTCGGCAACGTGGGCCCGGAAGGCGGGGACGCGGTCTTCGCCCTCCGGGAGAGCGAGGACCTGGGCGCCGGCCCCTGACGCGCGGAGCGCCTCCGCAAGTACCTCGGCTCGGGCGCCGTGTTCGCCGACCACCAGCCAGGTACCGGTCGGCGCGGGGTCCGACGGCCGTGCGGGCGATGCTTCGCCGGTGGGCGCGCTCTGCCAGTCGATGGCGTAGAACCACCGGTCGACGGCGGCGTCCTCATGCACTTCGCGGTGCAGCAGGCGCAGGCCGTTCAGGGCGATCACGGTGTGTCCGTCACCGGTCAGGAGCCGGATGTCGGCGGTGACGCCATTGGGATGCTGCTGTGTGATCTCCGCGTGGCCGTGGACGACTTCAGCGGGATCACCGTGGATCCTCAAAGACCGCGCTCGGACGGGGAGGACCAGGCCGCTCGCCGCGTCGTCGCAGGTCGGCAGGGCCACCGCCAACTGGGCGCAGAGGTCCAGCAGTACCGGATGGACGCTCAGGGAGTCCGGCGTGGGACCGGCCGCGGCCGGGAGACCGACCCGCGCCCAGACACTGTCGCCGGTGGGCGACAGGCGTACTTCGCTGAGTCCCGTGAACGCGTCGCCGTGGTAGAGGCCGCGTGAGCGCAGGCGCTGGTACAGGGTGGCGGCGGGCAGTGCGAGGGGATGTTCCGCGTCCAGGGCGTGCAGGGAGACGGGGGCGGGCTTTTTCCTCGGTGGTCCGCCCGAACTCAGGGTGGCACTGGCATGCAGCACCCACTGGCCCTCACCGTCCTCGTCCTCCCCTTCCTCACCGTCCTCACCGCCCTCATCGCTGTCAGCGCGAGCGAAGACCTGGCAGGTGGCGCGGGCCTGGGCGCTCAGGTCCGCCGTCATGGTGATCTCGGACCGGTCGGCGAGGGCAAGCAGTTCATGGAAGGTGATGTCACTGACCTCGACATCGCGCGGTGGCGCGTGGAAGGTCTGGCAGGCGGCGCTCAGGGCGAGGGCGCAGTAGGCGGCTCCGGGAAGAACCACCGCGTTGTTCACCTGGTGGTCGGCCAGCCATGGGTGGGCGCGCGTTCCGGCTTCTCCTCGCCAGGTGTGCCGGACGGGACGGCCCGGTACCTTCGTGTGGGCTCCGGGCAGTCCGGGCACGGAACTCCTCACGCCGTCCGTTCCGGCGTCCACCGACAGGCCGGGAGCCGCCGATGGCCTGCCGCCGTCGGGCCGGTCGCTCGGTTCCACCCAGTGCTGTTTGCGGTCGAAGGTGATGGTGGGCACCTCCGCGAGGGTGCCTCCGTCATACAGGGCGGCCCAGTTGACGGGTACGCCGGCACAGTGCAGGGCGGCGAGGTGGGTGCGGAAGGCTGCCTGTTCGTTTTCTTCACGCCGCAGTGTGGGCAGGACGACGGGAACGTCGACCACGTCCCTCAGACTGCCGGTGAGGGCCTGGGTGACGACCGGGTGGGGGGACACCTCCACGTACACCGTGTGCCGGTCGGCGGCGGCCGCGCGGACGGCTTCCGTGAACCGCACGGGGCGGCGCAGGTTGTGGCACCAGTACTCGGCGTCGAAGTCCGGGACCGTGCGCGGGTCGTCCAGCACAGTGGAGTAGAACGGTACGACGGGCGGGCCGGGCGTGAGGTCGGCAAGACCGGACGCCAGTTCGTCCAGCAGTGGCTCCACCTGCGGGGAGTGCGACGCGACATCCACCGCGATCAGTCGGGCGGGGATGTCCCGGGCGTCCCAGCGTTCGACCAGGTGCTCGATGGTTGCCGTGTCGCCGGCGACGACGGTGGAACCGGGCGCGGCCAGGACCGCGACGGAGACCGATGCCGAGGCGCCGGCGGAGGCCAGCTCCGCCTCGACCTCGGCACGGCCCAGGGCGACGGTCGCCATGGCACCGGTGCCCGAGATGCGGGTCAGCAGGGCGGAGCGCCGGCAGATCACCCGTACGCCGTCCTGCAAGGACAGGGCCCCCGCGACGACCGCGGCGGCGACCTCGCCCATCGAGTGGCCCACGACCCCGGCGGGCTCCACCCCGTAGGCCCGCCATGTCGCGGCCAAGGCGGTCTGTATGGCGAACAGCACCGGCTGCACCCGTCCGCACCCGGTCACCTCCGCGCCCTCCCGCACGATGTCCCGTACGGAGAAGCCGGCCTCGGCGGCGATCAGCGGCTCGACCTCGGACAGGGCGGCAGCGAAGGCCGGTTCGTGCGCGAGGAAGCTGCGGGCCATACCCGGCCACTGGGAGCCCTGTCCGGAGAACACCCACACCGGCCGCCTGCACACACCGGCCGCCACAGCCCCCGACACCACATTCGGGACGGCCTCCCCGGCAGCGAACGACCGCAGGGCGCGGACGAGCGACGGGCGCGAGGACGCCACCACACCGAGACGCCCGCATCCCGCCGGGCGGCGCAGCGCGAGAGTATGGGCGACGTCGCCGAGCGGCACGCCCGCACCCTCGCCCTCCAGCCAGTCGGCCAGCCGTCGCGCAGCCGTGGGCAACGCATCGGCCGAGCCCGCCGGCACCAACAGGGCATGTGCTTCCGCGCCCCCTGCCCCTGCCCCTGACCCCGCCCCCGCCCGGCCCGAGCGCCGGCTGGGCAGAGGGCGCACGGCGGCCGCAGGCGCCTGCTCCAGCACCACATGAGCGTTCGTGCCGGAGAACCCGAACGAGGAGACGGTGGCCAGCCGGGCCGTCATCCGCGTGGGCCAGTCCGCCGGCCGGTCGGGCACGAAGAAGCGTGTGCCTTCAGCTGCGATGGCCGGGTTCCAACGGGTGAAGTGCAGGCTCGGCGGGACGACGCCTTGCTGGACGGACATGACCGCCTTCAGCAGAGCGGTGACTCCCGCGGCAGGTTCCAGGTGCCCCAGGTTGGTCTTCACCGACCCAAGCGCACAGCGGCCCGGGCCCTTCCCGTAGACGCGGGCCAAACTCGTGAACTCCACCGGGTCGCCGACCGGCGTGCCCGTGCCGTGTGCCTCGATCATGCCCACATCGCCCGGTTCCACCCCGGCACGGGCAAGGGCCTGACGGAACAGCGCCTCCTGGGCCGCCGCCGATGGCGCGGCCAGGCCGTCCGACCGGCCGTCCTGGTTCACGGCCGAGCCCCGGAGTACGGCCAGCACCCGGTCACCGTCCCGTAGGGCGTCGCGCAGACGCTTCAGGACGACGACCGCGCAGCCCTCGCTTCGGACGAATCCGTCGGCCGCCGCATCGAATGCACGGCAGCGCCCCGTGGGTGAGAGCATGCCCATCCGGACGAACGACCGTGTAGTTCTGGAGGCGAGCATCAACGTGACGCCCCCGGCGAGCGCGACATCGCACTCGCCGTTCCGCAGGGCCTGGCCCGCCAGGTGCACGGCGACGAGCGAGGACGAGCACGCGGTGTCCAGGGCGACCGACGGGCCCTGCAGCCCCAGCAGATAGGAGATGCGTCCTGGCGCGACGCAGTGACCGTTCGTCAGGACCGCCCCCTCCAGCTCCTTGGGATGCCCCGCCAGGCGGTCCATGTAGTCGGTGTAGCTCAGCCCGGTGAACACCGCGGTCGGCGTTCCCGCGAGGCGGTCCGGTGGCAACCCCGCGTGCTCCAGGGCCTCCCAGGACACCTCCAGCAAGAGCCGGTGCTGGGGGTCGAGCAGGCCCGCCTCCCGTCCGGAGACACCGAAGAACGCCGCATCGAAGCCGCAGACGTCCCTCAGCCAGCCGCCCTGCCGGGGCGGCGCGGCATCCCGCGTCCGCCCGATGTCCGTACGAGTGGGCGGCGGATCGCCGACCGCGTCGCGGCCGGCGGCCAGCAGCCGCCACAGGTCTGATGGGGAGTCGACGTCCCCGGGCAGGCGGCAACCCATACCGATGACGGCGATGCGTCCCTCACCATCGGCTGCTGAATCGTGCTCGTTCTGTGCCACGGGCTTCTCCCTCTCCTGCCGTCAGACGGCGTCCGGGCCGCCGACGAGAATCACGTTCTTCACCCCGCCGATCTGGTAGTTGCAGGTCAGCGCGTAGTCGAAGTCGAGGGGCCTGGTGCTCGTGCCGGGAACGGGATCGAACGGCAGCCCGTCGGCGGGCTCTTCGCAGTTCGCCGTGGGACACACCTGACCGCGCTCCATCATCAGCAGGCTCAACGCCACTCCGACGCAGCCGGCCGGCGCGCCGTTGTGACCGAAGCAGGCCTCCTGCGAGGTCATCACCAGGTCGCTGTCGGGGCCGTAGAGCTGCTTGGCCGCGTTCGCCTCGAAAGCGGTGACCACCACGTCACCGTCGCTGCCGCCATGGATGTAGGGCACCTGCGACAGGTCCCACCGGTCTCCCAGACACTGGCGGACGGCGTCCACCAAGGCGGTTCCGCTGTCGTCACTGGCCAACGGATTCACCAGGCCGTCGCGGGTCATGGCGTGCGCGAGCACCTGACCGTAGGCGCGTGCGCCTCGCCGGTCGGCGTGCTCGCGGGACTCCAGGATGAGGGTCGCCGCGCCTTCGCCGTGGTTCACACAGTCCGCCCGGCGGTCGTACGGGCGCATCAGCCGATCGAAGGAGGGCAGGAGCTCCGGCATGCCCTCCACCCGGACCGCCTCGTACGCGCCCTGGGCGGAGCGCAGCAGCCGCTGGACGTTCAAGATGACGTCCACCCCGAAGAGATCCACGCCCGACACGACGGCCAGGTCGGCCACACCCCCGGCGATCATCTGCCGAGCGGTGCCGACCTGCACCGCGGACGAGGCACATCCGCAGGACACGGTGAAGCACGGGCCGGTCGACCGTAAGACAGCCGATTGCACCAGGGAGACATCGGACGGTGTGAGTCCCTGCTGGCCCCGGACGAACAACTCCATCGCTTCCTGCGAGCTGGTCGTCAGCGGATCGGCCTCGAGCACCGCCAGGTAGGGCCCCACATTGGTGTCCACGCCGCCGCGCCCGGCCAGCACGGCTGCCCCGGTCAGGTCACCTGCCCGGAAGTCCAGCCCGGCGTCCGAGCAGGCCTCCACCAGCGAGACCAGCCCGTACCTGTGGGCGTTGGTGTAGTGCCGGGAGAACGCCGGCGGGATGTCCGGCAGTCGTGCGTCGAACATGGCCGGTGACAGGTCTACCGCACCGTAGTAGACGTCCCCATGGACGAGGCACGACGCTCCACGCGATGCGACGTCCCAGACGTCGTCCGCGGAGAACACCGGTCGGCTGGTCCCTGGCAGACAGAACCCCATGCCGGTGACCATGACGTCCCGCGCGCTCACGGCATTGCTCATCCTGACCTCCAAAGGCGTGTGGTGGTGCGCTCGTGGCGCAACGCACGGGAAAGCGGGGTGGTGTCATCGGTTCCTGTGCAGTCCGCTCGTCTCCGTCGGCGGCGACGCCGCCCTCCCCGTCGGCTATTCCGCTCCAGGCTGATGGCGCGTCCAGCGGTACACCGGCATCGGGCCCTCACCGATGTCGGCGAACTCGCCGGTGAATTCGTAATGCTCGTAGCCGCCGTAGTACGCGATCTTCACCGGAGCACCCGTTTCACCGGACGGCGCCTGAACTACCTGTGGAGCAACGCTCGGACCATCTTTGAGCAACACGAGACGGGAAGGCATGGGAGAACCGATCCTGACGTGAAAGGTCGGGGAACTACGGCCGGATGATGCCGCCAAGAGCACTACCAGCAGTCTTTCCGACCTGGGTCCCGCGAAGCGCCGGCAGGAGCGGGGCATGGAAGCACGAGAAGAGCGTGTGATCGCATGTCGTTTCGATGTGTTAATCGGTATGCAAATGCGCTACCCGCAGGTCAGGGGGCACTCCGGCGTACACCAATGAGTAGTGGACTTGGTCAGATGCAGTTGCCGGCGTGTCCGGTTGAAAGGCCGGGTCGTTGACCGGGGGTGACACCTGGGGAATTAGATGAGGTCCGGTGCCGACTGGACAGCTTTGCCGCGGATGTGCTGGAGCCGTTCCCGCGGGCGGATCAGCGCCATTGGGGCGGGGTATATCTGCGCGGATTGCTGCTGGAGGGGAAACGGAAATCGGTGGAGCCGATGGCGGCCCGGCTCGGTGGGGACGGCAACCGCCAGGCCCTGGCTCACTTCATCACTTCCAGCCCCTGGGATTCTGCCCATGTCCGGGCCCGGTTGGCCCG
This sequence comes from Streptomyces sporangiiformans, assembly GCF_005768555.2. Lineage (GTDB taxonomy): Bacteria > Actinomycetota > Actinomycetes > Streptomycetales > Streptomycetaceae > Streptomyces > Streptomyces sporangiiformans. The sequence continues at coordinate 11,542 of NZ_VCHX02000071.1, read as the reverse complement.
GAAGATGCAGCCGGTCGTCGAGCCGACCGCCGTGATCGTCGGTGACATGGGGTTCCTCAAGTACGGCGATGCGTCGGCATGCGTGTCCCGGCAGTACACCGGCACCACGGGCAAGGTCACCAACTGCCAGGTGGGCGTCTCGCTCCACCTGGCCTCCGTCCGCTCGTCGGCGGTGGTCAACTGGCGGCTGTTCCTGCCCAGATCCTGGGATCCCGCATCGCCCCAGGCCGATCCCGCCAAGGTCGCCCGCCGTGCACGGTGCGGCATCCCCGCCGACGTCGGCCATGTGGAGAAATGGCAGCTGGCCCTCGACATGGTGGACGAGATCCGTTCCTGGGGTATCGACGTTCCCGTGGTCGTCGCGGACGCCGGATACGGGCACGCCGCTGCGTTCCGGTTCGGCCTGGAAGAACGCGGGCTGTCCTACCTGGTGGGTCTGCCCAAGACGGCCACGGCGCACCCGGCCGCTGCGCGACCGCAGACGCCCATGTGCGGTGGCTGCGGCCGCAATCCCGTGGCGGCCTGTTCCGACCGGCCGCAGACAGTGCAACGGCTGGTCATCGACTCGGGCCGGAAGACAGCCCGCCCGGTGCAGTGGCGCGAGGGATTCCGTCTCGGAACCGGCCGCATCGGGTTCAAGCACATGTACTCGCGCTTCGTCCCCCTGCGGATCCGTCCCGCCGGACCCGAGATCGGCGAAGCCGTGGAGATGCCCGCACACTGGCTGCTGGCCGAATGGCCCTCCGACGAACCCGCACCGTTCCAGTTCTGGCTCTCCAACCTTCCCGAGAGCACACCACTGACCACGCTCGTGCGCCTCGCGAAGCTCCACCGGCGCATCGAACACGACTACCGCGAGATGAAACAGGCCTTGGGCCTGACCGACTTCGAGGGCCGCACGTGGAACGGCTGGCACCACCATGTCACGCTCGTCGCCGCCGCCCACGCCTTCCGCACCCTCCAGCACATCAGCTGCTGCCCAGAAGAAAAAACGCCGGCCTGACCCTTTGGGCTTTGGTCCCAGTACCACAGCCGTAGATCGCGTCGGTGACCGTCGATGACGCTGGACGCAGGCCAGCCACCCAGTTTGGACGCGGCCTGTGATCTATCGTGAGCGCGAGTGCCGGTGCGACGTCCCGGCCTGGATCAAGGAGCTCGGTGCCCGTCTCGTCGACCACGAGCACCGCGCCCGGGTCCGCCAGTGGCCGAGCACGTAGGAGCGCACGTCGTCCCGCGCGCCGTCCGCGTCCCACATCGCCCGACCAAGCAGGTACTGCGACCGGTGCGGGGAGTCGTGCCCGGCATGCTCGGCGACCGTCCAGCAGTTCTTCCGGCAGGCATCCGGGCGGCGGCCGCCCCACGTCCAGCGTCACCTCAGGCCACAGCCCCGATCTACGGCTGTCGTACTGGCCCGCCGGGAACTCCTCGCCCTCCACCTGGCCACGCCGGCCTGAGGTCTGGAGTGCGAGCTCCGCATCAGCAGTGAATCGAGCCGTCCGTCAGTTCACGGGGCGGTGCGGATGGCGGCGATGTCGAATTGGAGGCGCACTTTGTCACTCACCATGGCACCGCCCTCGGCCAGCCTGGCGTTGTACGTCAGGCCCCATTCGGAACGATTGATGGTGGTGGTGCCGTCGAATCCGACCCGCTCATCGCCGAATGGGTCGGTGACGTGTCCTATGTAGGTGAGTTCCAGGGCTACGGGACGGGTGGCGTCTTTGATGGTGAGGTCGCCGGTCATACGGTAAACGTCGGGCCCCGCGAGTTGCACGGCGGTGCTGGTGAAACGCATACGGGGGTAGGTTGCGGCGTCCAGGAAGTCACGGCCGACCAGGTGGGCGTCGCGTTGTTCCACACCGGTGTCGACGCTGGCCGTGGACAGCACGATCTCGGCCTGCGAGCGAACGGGGTTGCGGCCGTCGAAGTAGAGCCGACTTTGGTACTCCGCGAAAGCCCCGCGCACTGTTGTCACCATGGCATGCCGGACGGAGAAGCCAATCCGGCTGTGCGCCGGGTCGATCGCCCACTCTCCGGTCAGCGCCGCCAGGGCGGGATCCGGCAAGCCGGCAGCAGGACCAGCCGGCGGGTCGACGGGGAGCGGTGGAGCAGCGGGGGGTGCCGAGCGGCGGAAGGACGTGCCGCGGTTGAACAAGTTCATGTTTCACGTAGTTACTGCAAGACAGTTATTGCCGCAAGCCTCCTTCAAGACCCTCAGCGGACAGAATCGGCGCCTTCGGGCTTATACGTCGCCATCGCAGGACTGACGACTACAGGACCCACACATGCTCGTCACGCAATCGTCAGTGGGAGTCAATCAGTTCGGGCGGGATGCCTCCTGGATCGGAGGTTTGAATACCCCGCATTTCATGTCGGACATGTCCGTAGCAGTAACAGCAGTCACGATTTCTGTAGCCGGACTGCCGATGGCGAGTGGGAAGACTCCTTTCCTCGCCGATGTTTTGTCGTACCACTCTGGCGCGAGCTTACGGCTGCTCGAACAGGTGTGGTCGACGGGCGTGTGTCCGCGGCCGGTGTCACGCTGAGGACACACGATCCGTGAAGGGAATTGCCATGATCACCAGTGACTTCGCACCAGGGTCTCCCTGCTGGCTCGACCTCGGCGCTCCCGATGTCCGGGCCGCCGCTTCCTTCTACGGCGCCGTACTGGGTTGGGAGTACGAGTCCATGGGCGAGGGCGAGGAGATGGAAGGGGGCATGTTCCGGAAGGACGGCAAGATCGTCGCCGGGCTGGGCAAGCTCACCGAGAAGGGTGCGCGCTCGGCCTGGATGATCTACTACGGCGTCACGGACGCGGACGCCACGACCCGCACCGTCGAGCGATTGGGCGGCACGGTGCGGGTGGCGCCCATGGATCTCGACGAGTGGGGCCGGATGGCGCAGTACAGCGATCCGTTGGGGGGTCAGTTCGCTGTCTGGCAGCCGGGCACGAACAAGGGCGCGGAGCTGGTGGACGAGCCTGGCTCGCTGTCCTGGACCGAGCTGTTCACGAGCGACGCCGCGGCCGCGAAGGAGTTCTACGGCGGTGTCTTCGGCTGGCGGTTCAGCGACATGGAACTGCCGGGCGGCGGGGGTACGTACCACCTCATCACCCCTGCCGACCTTCCCGAGGAGCGTATGCAAGGTGGCGTCATGGAGCTCCGCAAGGAGGACCTCGCTCTGACGAGTGGACGGCCTTACTGGCATCCGGTCTTCGCCGTGACCGACTGCGACGCCGCGGTCGCCAAGGTCACCGAGAACGGTGGCAGTGTGCAGATGGGGCCGGAGGATGCCGAGGGTGTCGGTCGGCTGGCCGTCTGCCTCGACCCGTCGAACGCGGACTTCGTGGTGCTGACCCCGTCCCGGAGCTGAGTTCCGGCAGGCCGGGCAGGGCGGCGGACCGCTGCGAGGCCGGGCCTGCCTGTGGTGTCGGGCAGGTCCGGCCTCGCCATTGTTGTGAACGGTCCTGTCGGGCACGGCCGTTGCTCAGGCGAGGGGCTTGCCCTCGCGGTGGCGGCGCAGGCCCTCGGGCCCTTCCACGACGGCGGCGGTGAGTTCCTCTACGCTGGTGTCCTCACGGCGTACGTCGAGGATCTTGCGCCCGTGGTTCATCACGATGTGCCGGTCGCAGATCTGGTAGGCGTGGTGCAGGTTGTGCGTGACCAGCACCGAGCTGACGCCCTCCTGCTTCAACTGCAGCAGGTAGTTGAGCAGGGCCTCGGTCGCGCGGACGGCCAGCGCGCTGGTCGGCTCGTCCAGGATCAGCAGACTGCGCTTGAAGTGCACCGCGCGGGCGATCGCCACGGCCTGCTGCTGGCCGCCGGAGAGCGAACCCACCAGCTGGCGCGGGCTCTTGATGCCCTCGATGGTGACCACGCTGTCGAGGATCTGCGCGGCGATCTCGTCCATCTTCCTCAGCTTCAGCAACCCGAGGGGATTGGTGAGTTCACGGCCCATGAAGATGTTGCGGGTGATGGTCATGGACGGCACCAGGGCGGAGTCCTGGAAGATCGTCTCCACGCCGCGCCTCTCGGTCTCCTGGCGGTTGGGCGTGTTCAGCTTCTCGCCGCGCCACAGGTAGTCGCCCTCCTCGGCGGTGACGACTCCGGACATCGTCTTGACCAGAGTCGACTTGCCGGCGCCGTTGTCGCCGAGCAGGCCGACGACCTCGCCCTGGTGGATGGTGAAACTGACGTCGTCGAGGACGGTGTTGGCTCCGTACCGCTTGGTGATGCCGGACAGTTCCAGCAGCACCTCGCCGGTGCGCTCCGCGGTGGCGGTGGGGGACATGGTTGCTCCGTTTCCGGCGGTGGGCTTGGCGGCGCTCACTTCGCCTTCCCCTCGATCATGCGGTTGAAGAAGGCCGCGGCGACGATGATCAGACCCACGAAGAGGTCCAGGTAGAAGCCGGGCGCACCACCGAGAAGCAGGATGTCCTGCACGGTGAGGATGAGGGCCGCGCCGAGGACCATGCCGAGGACGCTGCCGCGGCCGCCCGACAGCGCGACCCCGCCGACGACGGCGGCCGCGATCGCCTTCAGCTCCATACCGCGGCCGGTGCCGGGCTGGACCGAACCGGTGCGGACAGCGGTCAGGACCGCGGCGAGCGCCACGCACAGACCGAGGATGCCGAACGCGATGATCTTGACCCGGTCGGGGTTGATGGAGATCGCGCGCGCGGCCGCGGGGTTGCCGCCGACCGAGAAGATGTGGTTGCCGAGCCGGTGCCGGTGCACAAGCAGCCAGAACAGCGCACCAAGGCCGAGCAGCCACAGCACCTGACCGCGGAAGAAGCCGAGGTCGGCGGTGAAGATCTGCTTCAGGGTCTCGCTGGGGACCATCAGGGCGGCCGTGGTCCCGTTGTAGAAGAGAGCCGCTCCCTCCCAGAAGAGCATCATGCCGAGCGTCACGATGAAGGAGGGGATCTTGGCCTTGGTGACGAGGATGCCGTTCAGCAGGGCGATCGCGACGCCGGTGACCAGGGCCATGCCGGTGGCGGTCCAGGCGCTCGCCCCGTCGGCGTACCACCTCGTGAACACCAGTGCGCAGAAGGTGAAGTTGGCGCCGAGCGACAGGTCGAACTCGCCCGCGATGATCAGGACGCCGGCGCCGATGGCGAGGATCGCCAGCACGGGGATGCTCTGACTGAGGACGTTGAAGTTCGACGTCTCCAGGTAGGGGAAGCCCACGGGGTCGACGAGGTAGTAGATGATGCAGCCGAGCTGCACCAGGACGAAGACCAGGCCGATCTCCAGTGCGCCGCGTCCACGGATCTGGCGCAGGCGCTCGGTCAGCCGGTCGGCGGTGGTGGTGGGGGCGGAGTCCGCGAGAGTCCGCTTCCGGGCGGGCGCGCCCCCTGTTGTGGCGTTGTCCTCCACGGCGGCGCCCCCTGCCGCCGGGATGCTCCCCGCGGTCGCCTGACCGCTCCGCTCGCTCATGGTCGTACTGCCTTCCTGGTTGAGATGGCGGGGCGGCCGGCCGAAATGCCTGGCCGCCCCGAGCCGAATCGTCGGCGGATGAGGTGTTGCCGGAGGTGCGGACGGCGTGCGTCAGCGGACCTTGCCGGCGAGCTCCTTGGCGATGCCGACGTTGGACTTGTCAACCAGGCCGCTGCCACCGGAGTTGATGCTGGCCGGGCTGAGACCGAAGTCGAGCTTCAGACCGAGTTCCATGACCGTCTGGAAGCCCTGGACGTAGCCCTGCTGGTCGGCCGCCGCGTCGATGGCGCCGGACTCGATGCCGGTGACGATCTGCGGCGCCAGGTCGAAGCCGACGACGGGCACCTTCACACCGGAGTCGTCCATGGCCTTGACGACGTTGCGGTGCGGGGTGCCGCCCAGCGGGACGATGGCGGCGGTCTTCTTGTGACCGAGCAGGTACTGCGTGATCTTGTCCAGGGCGGCGGAGTCCTCGATGCCGGTGCCGAGGATGTCCGTCTTGGCGCCCGCCTCGTCGAGTGCGCGCTTGACGCCGGCGTGGCGCTGGACCGCGTAGACCTGGTCGGGGAACTCGACAGGGGTGAGGACGGTGTCACCCTTGCCGATGTCGGGGTGTTCGGCGAGGAGGCGCTTGCCGAGCAGGTAGCCGACCTCTTCGAAGTCCTGTCCGACGAAGCCGAGCGTGCAGGCGCCGACCTTGCCCTCCTGGGTGATGTTGTAGCTCATCACGGGGATGCCGGCCTTCTGGGCCGCACACACGTTCTCGGTGTACTTGTTGGGGTCGTCGAGCACCACGGCCAGTGCCGCGGGCTTGTCGGCGACCGCGCTGCCGATCAGGTCGTTGTACTTGGACTGGTCGCCCGAGCTGGTCTGCATGTTGAGCTTGAGGTTGAGCAACTGCGCGGCGTCCTTGGCGCCTTGCGCGATGGTGGTCCAGAACGGGTCTCCGGGGTCCTGGGGGAGCAGGAAGGTGACCTTGCGGTCCTTGGCCGTGCTGCCGAGGCCCGACTTCAGCGACGTTCCCTTGCCCGAAGCCGATGCGGTGTCGTCCGAGCCCTGGGAGCAGCCCACCGCGAGCAGAGCCAGTGCGGGGACGACGGCGAGCGCGCGCCAACCGGAGACCCGGCGGGCTCTTCGGGGCGAGTGAGCGGAGTGCGGCATGTTGCTACCTCTCCTTTGAGGAATGAGTGAGGGCGCCGCGGGCCCGCAGAGAATGCGGGACTGACTGAGGTGTCTTCGAACGGCGCGGAACGGGATTGAGGTCCTGGTCTCGTCGCAGACCGGTCGGGAACCTCTTTGGCGAAAATTAGCGCCTGTTTGGGAGAAGGTGTCAATACACTTTCGCAAGGCGAATTCCAACGAATAGGTAACGGGGATTTTGATGTTCCGAGGTGGCCTCGCTCGGACATGTCTCAGCGTGGTTTCCATTGGCCTAGTAGGGAGCATTTATGCAGGCCAAAGGGCCCTGCCGGGTGGTGATCGGTACTCGGCAGGGCTTTATTCGCTACAGATAGCGAAGTTTATGGAGCGCTCTAGTGTGATGGCTCAGAACTGGTGGGTCGGAGGTTGAGTGAATTGTTCACGCAGGATCGCTGCGTGCCTCAGGGCGTCTCAGGCGGCGAGTTCCTTGGAGATGCGGTCCAGCATGAATGCGGAGGATTCGCGGGCGCGTTCCTCCCAGGCGAAGACGCACGCGGTGGCGACTCCGTCGAAGCCGATTTCCCGCAGGGTGCCGAAGAAGACGTCCCAGTCGACCTCGCCCTGGCCGATGTCCAGGTGCTGGTGGATGCGGGCGGGGGTGCCGGGCGGGTTGAGGATGTAGCGCAGGCCGGAGGATCCCTTGTGGTTGAAGGAGTCGGCGATGTGCACGTGCTTCAGCTTGTCGCCGGCGTAGCGCATCATCGCCGCGATGTCCGCTCCGACCTCCGAGGCACCCGAGAGGTGGAAGGTGTGCGGGGCGCAGTAGAGGTAGTTGACCCAGGGCTTGTTGATGGAGCGGACGAGGTCGACCGCGGGGGTGTTCTCCTCGCAGAAGTCGTCCGGGTGGGCCTCCAGGTTCAGGGCGATGCCCTCCCGATCGAGGAGGGGAAGCAGCTCTTCCATGGAGCGCCAGAAGGCGGCCTCGCTCTCCGCGGCGCGTTCGGGGCGGCCGTTGAACTCCGAGTTCATCAGGGGACATTCGAGGTCCGCGGTGATCTCGATCATCCGCTTCCAGTAGCGGACGGCGGCCTGCCGCTCCGTCTCGTCGGGTGAGGACCACTTGTACAGCGGCAGCACCGAGGACAGCTGCACACCGTGCGTGCGCAGGGAGTTCTTGAGCTGCGCGATGCGCTCGTCGTCCGCCCGCGGGTGCAGGAAGAACGGCATGAAGTCGGCGCGTGGGGACAACTCGATGTGCTCGTAGCCGAGTTCGGCGACCGTGCGCACCATGTCGTCCATGGACAGACCGCGGAACATGTAGGGGTCAAGGGCGATTTTCATGCGGTGCCTCCGTAGAACGTGGGGCGAGGCTTCATGTCGGCGGTGACGACGGTGCCGTCGGACTCCAGGGAGCGGACGGCGGCGTCGCTGATGACGGTGGCGGCGTAGCCGTCCCAGGCGGACGGGCCGGTGGGCTCGGCGCCGGCCGTGACCGAGGCGATCCACTCGCGGAACTCGGTGTCGAAGGCGTCCGCGAACCGGGCCTTCCAGTCCTGGAGGACGGCCGAGCTGTGCTGCCCGGCGGTGCGGACGTGCGCGGCCGCCGGGTCGGGCAGCCGGACCAGGCCGTCCTCGCCGACCGTCTCGCACTGGATGTCGTATCCGTACTGGCAGTTGACGAAGACCTCCAGATCGATGCGGACCCCGTTCGCGGTCTCGAAGTACATGATCTGCGGGTCCTTCAGGTGCGCGAACCGCTTGCTCGTGGCACGCGGGGTGATCACCTGGGCGGAGACGATCTCGTCGTCGAGGAGCCAGCGCAGTACGTCGATCTCGTGCACGGCGGTGTCCTGGGCGGCCATCGCCGAGTGGTACGTGTCGCCCACGGTGGGGTTGCGGTGGGCGCAGTGCACGATGAGCGGGGTGCCGATGGAGCCGGAGGCGAGGACCTGCTTCATCTGCCGGTAGCCGGCGTCGAAGCGGCGCATGAAGCCGACCTGGACCAGGCGGCGGCCGTAGGCGCGTTCGGCCTCGACGACGCGCAGGCAGTCCTCGGCGGTGGTGGCGAGGGGCTTCTCGCAGAAGACCGGCTTGCCCGCGGCGATGGCGCCGAGGACGTGCTCGGCATGGGTGGGGCCCCAGGAGGTGACGAGGACGGCGTCCACGTCGGGGGAGGCGATCAGGTCGGCGCTCGTGGGGTACGCGGTGGCGCCGACACTGGCGGCTACCTCGGCGGCTCGGGCGGCGTCGAGGTCCGTCACCGCGGTGACCCGCGCTCCCGTGACGACGTCGGTCAGCCGGCGGATGTGGTCCTGGCCGATCATGCCGGCGCCGATGACACCTACACGTACAGTCATGGTCGATTCCTTCAAAGGAGGGGGAGGGCGGGAGTGTTCAGGCTGCTCCCGCCCCTCCGAAGAGGTCAGGAGAGGCGGGCCTTCAGCTCCGCTTCGAGGCTTTCGAGGGTGCGGCCCTTGGTCTCGGGGACGTAGAGCTTGACGAAGGTGAGGGAGAACAGGCCCGCCAGCACGAAGAGGAAGAACGTGTTGGAGATCCCGATCCCGGAGACGAGGGACGGGAAGACGAGCCCGATCACGAAGTTGGTCAGCCACAGCACCACGGCCGCCATCCCCATCCCGAAGCCACGCATCCGCATCGGGAAGATCTCCGACAGCATCAGCCACGTCACGGGCGAGATCGCACCCTGCTGGAAGGCGAGGAACGTGACGGTCATCGCCAGCACGGCGTACGCCCGGCCGTCCCCGGCGGGCAGCACCAGGGAGAAGACGCCAATCAGCAAGAGAGCCGCGGTGGTACCCATCTGACCCGTCATCAGCATCGGGCGACGGGGTACGCGGCCCAGCAGCCAGATACCGACGAAGGTGGCCAGCACCGAGATCACGCCGTTGGCGATGTTCGCCGTGAGCGCGCTGTCGGCGGCGAAGCCGGCGTCGGTGAGGATCTGCGTGCCGTAGTACATGATCGTGTTGACGCCGGTGATCTGCTGCACGATCGCGATGCCGAAGCCGACGAACATCAGCTTGCGCACCCACGGCACGGCCTTGATGTCCTGCCAGCCGCCGAGCTTCTCCTGCTCGTCCTTGACGGCGAGCGCGGTCACCTCGGCGAGTTCGGCCTCGGCCCGCTGCTGGGACCGCACCTGCCTGAGCACGTCGAGAGCCTCGGTGAAGCGGCTCTTGGACGCCAGCCAGCGCGGACTCTCCGGCATGACCAGCATGCCGAACCAGAGCACGACGGCCGGGAGAGTGGCGATCACCAGCATCCAGCGCCAGACCCCGCCGGACTCGCCGCCCACCCGCGCGATGATCGCGTTGGAGGTGAAGGCCAGCAGCTGACCGCTGACGATCATGAGCTCGTTGCGGGTGACCAGCGCGCCACGCCGCTCGGCGGGCGAGACCTCCGCGAGGTACACCGGCACGGTCACCGACGCGCCGCCGACCGCGAGACCGAGCACGAACCGGGCCACGACCATGACCGCGGTGGTCGGGGCGAGGGTACAGCCGAGGGCTCCGATGAAGAACAGCACGGCCAGCGTGAGGATCGTGCGCCGCCGTCCGCGCGCGTCCGACAGCCGGCCGCCGGTGATCGCGCCCAGCGCGGCGCCCAGCAGCAGCGAGCTGGTGACCATGCCCTCGGTGACCGGAGTCAGGCCCAGGTCGTCGGTCATGTAGGGCAGTGCGCCGTTGATGACGCCGGTGTCGTAGCCGAAGAGGAGACCGCCGAAGGTGGCGATGAGGGTGATGACCCGCAGTCGCCGGGAGACCGTGGGCGGGGCGTCGTCCGGGACGGCGGTGGCCGGGGTGGGGGCCTGGGCCGTGTCCTTGTTGACGTCCATGGCCACCTCCTACTTGTAGGCGTTGGGGCGCCGGGTTCCGGTGAGGCCGCAACCGGCCAGGTGTTCACGGGTACTGACCGCGATGGGCAGTGGCACCTCGGGAGCGCAGGGGTACAGGTCCTGCTCGACGATCACGAACAACTCGGCGTCCAGCCCGGCCAGTTCGGTCACCACGTCGGCCGGCTTGGGCACACCCGCCGGAGGCGACACGCACACTCCGCGCTTGACGGCCTCGCCGAAAGAGAGGTCCTCCGCGGCGACCTGGGCGAGGATCTCGGGGTCCATCTGCTTGATGTGGACGTAGCCGACGCGCTCGCCGAAGCGGCGGATCAGGTCGAGGTTGTCGCCGCCGCCGTAGGCCACGTGTCCGGTGTCCAGGCAGAGGTTGGTGTAACGGCTGTCGGACTCGTTCAGCAGCCGCTCGATCTCCGGCTGGGTCTGGATGTGACTGTCGGCGTGCGGGTGGACGACGAGACGTACGTCGTACTCGTCGAGGAGCAGCTTGCCGAGCCGGTCGGCGGCCCGGCCGAAGCCCGCCCACTGCTCCGCGGTCAGCTCGGGCGACTCGGTGAACGCGCCGGTCTTCTCGTCCCGGTACATGGGCGGGATGAAGACCAGGTGGTGGGCGCCCGCGGCGGCGGTCAGCGCGGCCACCTGACGGACGTGGTCGAGCATCTCGTCCCACGCGTCCGGACGGTGCAGCGCACCGAACGCGGTGCCGCCGGAGACCTGGAGCCCACGAGACTCCAGCTCTTCCTTGAGGCGCTGTGGGTCGGTGGGGAGGTAGCCGTACGGGCCGAGTTCGAGCCACTTGTAGCCGGCCGCCGCCAGTTCGTCGAGGAAGCGGGTGTACGGAACCTGGTGCTCGTCCTCGGGGAACCAGACGCCCCACGAGTCGGGGGCGGAGCCCAGGCACAGGTTGCCCACGACGGTGCGGAGGGGGGATGGCGTCGTTGCCATGGTGTACGTCCTTCGAAACGGGAACGGGGAAGAGGCCGCCGGATGAGGGTTCTGCGGCGACGGCCGACGCAACCTCAGCTGGAGGTGGGGAAGTTGAAGCCGGCGTTGACTTGTTGTGTGGGTTGGGGCCAGCGGGTGGTGACGACTTTGG
>NZ_VCHX02000059.1 GCF_005768555.2 Streptomyces sporangiiformans | reverse complement strand
GGGCCTTCGCCGGCCCCTGGACCCCGCTGCCCCGTCACTTCCCGGCGCGAATCCGCATCGTCCTGGTGTGGCTCCGTACGTGCCGAGAAGCAACGGAGCTCGGCTGTGATGCGGGTACTCGGCAGCTGTGTGGCCCGGTTCGTAGTGAGAAGGCAAGCACACGTTGACTGTCGGGAGCGCGAGCTCAGCACCCGGGAGACCGCGGAGCGGAGGTTGTCGTAGCGGACCTTGCCGGTCGGTACTCCTCCATTATGCGGGTCTCGATGTCAAGCTTCCGGTTGCATTTGAGAAGCTGCCCGAGACACTCTTTGACCGCGAAGCGTCAAGCTGGGGAGCCTGTGGACGTTGTTGAGCACGAGCTGAACCATCCCTGGGAAGGCGTTCTCGCCGCTCCGGCCTGCGGCAGTGACGCTGGCGTTCTGGTCCTGGCCGGTTCCAGCGGACGCATCGAACGCGAGAGAGTGCGCATCCTCGCTCGCCACGGCATCGCTGCTGTGTCCATCCGCTGGTTCGGCGGACCAGGGCAGGCTCCGGGGATTTGTGAGATCCCCTTGGAGACCTTCACCGCTGCGGTCGACTTCCTCACCGCGAGCGGGGCCCGACGCATCGGCATCCTCGGTGTCTCCAAGGGGGCTGAAGCAGCTCTGCTCACGGCCGTGTACGACCGGCGCGTGGACGTTGTTATCGGGCTGTCGCCCACGTCGCGAGTCTGGTGCAATGTGGGTCCCGGCCCCGACGGGGAACAGCGCCCGTATCGGTCTTCCTGGACCTGGCGGGGGCAGCCCCTGCCTTTCGTTCCGATGGATGACTCCTGGACCCCGGCGAACCCGGGCAGTGGTCCGGCCGCCATCCGCGACTGGTACGAACTCAGCGAGCGGAGCTTCGCTCACCTGCTCCCTCGGGCAGAGATCCCTGTCGACAAGGCCCGGGCCGATCTGCTGCTCGTCGCCGGTGGCGACGACGCGATGTGGCCTTCTCTCCGCTTCGCCGAACAACTGGTAGAACGCCGACGCTCAGCCGGGACCACCGCGCATCTCATCGCCCGCCACGATGCCGGCCACCGACCACGCCTTCCCGGCGAGAGCCCGGCGCCGGCCTCACCGCACTTCCTGTATGGAGGCACGCCCAGAGCTGACGCTCTCCTGGGAGAGGCTGCGTGGCCACACATCCTCGACAAGCTGGGTAGAACGGCTCCATTCGGCTGCTGACATTCGTCAGGAGGCTTCTCCGTCGAGACGGCTGAGGAGTCCGTCGAAGATCTGCTCGCGTGCGACCTGCCCCTTGGCCGCCGCGTCGTCCCGCTGGCGTTGGAAGGTGGGACGGAACTCGATCGTGGTGACGAAGAACGTGCAGGACTCGCAGATCGACTCGAAGTGGCGGTCCATCTCGACGGGGCGAGCGCAGTTGCCGTTGCCGAGCATCCGGCGGTGCATCTCCCGCCGGAGCTTGGCCATCTCCGTTCCCTCGGCGTCGGCCGGCAGCTGGCGCGGGGCGTCGTAGAGTGCCTCGGCCTTCTCCGAGACGGCGAAGTACTCGTCGGCAACGGTCCGGTCAGCGATCCGCGCGTAAACGCGTGTCATGGACAGCGACTTGTGTCCCAGGAGCGCGGCGATGGCCTCGAGGGACATGCCTCGGTTGATCGCTTGAGTGGCCAGAGTATGGCGGAGTTGGTGCGGGGTGACCCTGCCCAGTCCGGCCCGCTCGGCGGCCTTGCGGACTGCGGCGTCAATGCGGGAGGCATTGACCGGGCGGCCGTGGTCGGTGAACAGCAGGTTCGAGCGCAGGCCCTCGGGGCGGTGCGGCAGTCAGTCGTCCAGCAGCGTCTTCAGCTGCGGATGCAGGGGAACATAGCGGTCGGTGTGCATCTTGCCTACCGGGACACGGAGCCAGTAGGCGGAGCCGATCTGCACGACCGCGTCGATGGTGAGGCCCAGCATCTCGCTGCGTCGCATCCCAGTGCGGGCGAGAATTTCGACGGCCAGGCGGGCGAACGGGTCGAGGTTCCGTCTGGCGGCGGAGAGCAGTTTGGCGGCCGCGGCGTCGTCGAGGAAGCGTGGCAGTGGCTCGTCCGGGATCGGGAAGTCGCTGTCGAACACCAGCTGGCGGGGTGGCCGGTCGGCGGCGTCCCATCGTCGAGGCGACGGAGAAAGCCGCGGAGTTTGCTCAGGCGGTCGCGGACGGTGTGCCGGTGCAGCGGGCTCCGCTGGTGGCTGGCTGCTCCAGCAGCCACTGTCGGTAGCGTTCGACGTGTCGCCGCTTGAGCTCGGCGACGCAGCTGACGGCCGCGTCTTCGGCGGCGACCAGCAGGGCGAACTCTCGCAGCGTCAGCTCGGCTTTCTTCACGCTGCCCGGCCGCAGCGTCCCGGCGATCTGCTGCAGATGGTGCTGCATCGTCTCCGCCATCCTGGCCGGGACGCGGGCCCATTCGCGGGCTCGCATGTCGGGCCCGGTCCGGGGTGCGTCGGCGCGAGAGCTGGTCGGTCAACTCGCAGTGGAACAGGGTGGCTTCAAGGTTGAACAGGGCGGTCGACGCTGCCTTGACGCCGCGGTAGGCGATGCGGCGTGCGGCGTCCAGCAGGAGGCGGCGTCCCTCGTCCCAGCCGCTTTGCATGGTCCGCCCCTCACCAACCTCACAAAAGGGCGGGTGGCCGTCACCCCGGAGAGCCACCCGCCAGGACGTCGAGTCAGTGGTCGTCCCAGTGCCCGTCGTGGTCGGCGTGCCGGTGNCACCCGCCAGGACGTCGAGTCAGTGGTCGTCCCAGTGCCCGTCGTGGTCGGCGTGCCGGTGGCCGTCGTGCACGTAATCGACGTGATCTCCATGCGGCACGGCAACATGGCCGCACCCCTCGCCGTGCTGGTGAACATGGTCCGAGTGGGGAGCGTGCCCGGCGGTTTCGCACTCGTCGACGTGGTCGTCGTGGACGCGGTGCAAGTGACCGTCGTGGACGTAGTCCACATGATCCTGGTGCGGCACGGCAACATGGCCGCACCCCTCGCCGTGCTGGTGAACATGGTCCGGGTGGGGAGCGTGTGCAGTGGTCATGGTTCGTCTCCGGTAGTCCTTCGACAGCCGACTGTGACCGAATCGCCGGCACTTCTGGCTCAATGCTGCTCCTCAACTCCACCCTGAATAAACAATGGTGTGGCCAAGTCACACATACGCACCCGACCGGACACGCGGCGTGAGACCCGAGTGAGTGCACGCGGCAGCGGGGGTCCCGGCAGCAACCATTCCGACGCACGAGCGCGACCTCGAGCGGTGGTTCCCGCGAGTTCGGTCGGACCGTCAGGAGCCCATGTCTGCCCAGAAGTTGCATGGTCTGTTGACCGTGCACGGCACGCGGACCGGGCTGACCACCGTCTACCGCGCGTTGCTGGAGCTGGAGGCGACAGGCGGTGCTGACGTCATACGCGATGAGGCGGGCGAGCGGCTCTACCGTCGGCGGCCCGCCGACGGGCACCGCCACTACCTGATCTGCTGCGGCCGCAGCCGTCCGGTGGGCTCCGAGGCCGTCGAGCGGTGGGCCCGTGAGATCGCAGCGGACACCGGCTTCGCCGCTGTGGAGCACACCGTCGAACTCACCGGCCTGTGCACGGGATTGATACGGCTGGTTGGCAGGACGGGAGCGAGGCGTTGAAACCCAGGAGAGGTTTCGGCTACCCGGGGAGGGAGGAGGAGCCGGTCTTCCGGTGTGGGGGAGGGAGACGCGGTCCTCCTGGGGGAGTGACCGTCGGCCGACAGGGGCGGCGGGGTCACTCCTCCCGGTGGTTTGTGTGCCTGGGTCAGTCGTTCGAGCGGTCGGCGGTGACCCTGCCGGAGTCGGGGTTCACGCGCCAGTCGCTGCCGGTGCCGTCGGCAGCGGTGGTGTCGACCTCCCAGGCCTGGTCCCTGCTCTCCTCGTCGAGGTCGACAGAGGTCACCGTGCCCTTGGCGGCGGCGGCCTCGGCGGCCTCCGCGGCGGTCACGGAGCTGCCCTTCAGGGCGGCACGGATCTGCGCGGTCTCGGCCGCATCGTTACCGTCGTCGTCC
Organism: Streptomyces sporangiiformans; assembly: GCF_005768555.2. GTDB lineage: Bacteria > Actinomycetota > Actinomycetes > Streptomycetales > Streptomycetaceae > Streptomyces > Streptomyces sporangiiformans. The sequence goes on along the minus strand of NZ_VCHX02000059.1, from coordinate 4,391 downwards.
TTCTCGGTGTGCGAGCCGAGGACCTTGCCGTTGGCCGGGTTGATCTGGATGCTGTGCCAGGCACCGCCGTTGGTCAGCACGTCGACCTCCCACACGTGGGCTGTGCCCTCGTCGTCCAGGTCGGCCGAGACCGCCGTACCAGTCGTGTGCTTCAGCGCCGCCCTGATCGCGTCGGAGGCCGTGATCTGCCCGGCCTTCGCGTCGGCGGCGTTCTCGGCCTTGTCCTCGGCGTCCTCGTTGGCGCGGGCGGCCTGGTCCCCGGCCCTGTCCTGGGCCGTGTTGTCGGTGTCGTTGACGTCGTCGCGGTCGCCGTCGCCGTTCGACACCGTCACGTTCTTCTTTGCCACCGCCTCGTCGCCACCCGAGACCGCGATGGCGGTCGCGGTGCCGCCGCCGATCAGGGCGACGGCCGCGATGGTGGCGATGACGACGTTGCGCTTCATGAGATTCCTCCGGAATACGACTGGTTGCCACCAACAACGGACGTTGTTGACGGTTGCAGTTGGCTTGTCTGCCTCATCTGCTTGCGACGGGAACCAATCTGGCCGATCGACGCTTAAGCGAACCTGAAGCCACCTGAAAGCCGCTTCAGGTTCGGTTTGCCAAGCTGAGCGCATGCGCCTGTTGATCGTGGAAGATGAGAAGCGGCTCGCGGTGTCGCTCGCCAAGGGCCTCACGGCCGAGGGGTACGCCGTGGACGTCGTCCACGACGGAATCGAGGGCCTGCACCGGGCTAGCGAGGGGGTCTATGACCTGGTGATCCTCGACATCATGCTGCCCGGCATGAACGGCTACCGCGTGTGCGCCGCCCTGCGGGCCGCCGGACACGACGTGCCGATCCTGATGCTCACCGCCAAGGACGGCGAGTACGACGAGGCCGAGGGTCTCGACACGGGCGCCGACGACTACCTGACCAAGCCGTTCTCCTACGTCGTCCTCCTCGCCCGCGTGAAGGCGCTGCTCAGGCGGCGTGGGCCGGCGGGCGGAGCCTCGCCCGTGCACACGGTCGGCGATCTGAAGGTCGACACCTCCGCCCGGCGGGTGTTCCTCGCGAAGGCCGAGATCACCCTGACCGCAAAGGAGTTCTCCGTCCTCGAACAGCTCGTGATGAGAGCCGGTGAGGTCGTGTCGAAGTCCGACATCCTGGAGCACGTCTGGGACTTCGCGTACGAGGGCGACCCGAACATCGTCGAGGTCTACATCAGCACTCTCCGCCGCAAGGTCGGCTCCTCGCTCATCAAGACCGTACGCGGGGCCGGATACAGGCTGGAGGCCCGCCCGTGAATCGCCGCCTCGGCTCCGTGCGGGCCCGCGCCACCCTCGCCACGACGGTCGTCGTCGCCATAGCCCTGGTCGCCGCAGGCACCGCCGTACTGCTCTCGCTGCGGTTCACCCTCACCGACAAGGCGGATGCCGAAGCCGACTCCGTGGCCCGCAACGCCGCCTCGGCGCTGGCCAACGGGTTCGCGTACGACGAGTTGAAGCTGCCGGACGGCGACGAGAACCCCGTCGAGGTCCTGGACCGGAACGAGAAGCCTGTCGCGGCCGGCGAGGACGTCGAGGCCATGAACGTGACCGCCGTCGCCTCGGACCGGCTGAACTCCGAGACCAACGACGACGCCGACGACAGGGCGGAGGGCGATCGCGAGGCGGAGGACGGGGGCACTCTCTCCGCCGGGGAGGTCACCGACGAGACCTGGTACGGCGAGGGCACCGCGACCGTCGAGGGGGTGACGGCGGAGTACCGCTTCGCCGTGGTCGACCTGATCACGCCGGCAGGTGTCCTGCTCACCGTCTACGCGGGCGCCCCGCTCTCCACCGAAGAGGAGGCCGTCAACACCGCGTTGACTACGATGCTCATAGGGCTGCCCCTGCTGCTGCTGACGGTCAGCGGGGTGACGTACGTCGTCACCAAGCGGGCGCTGCGCCCCGTCGAGGGCATCCGCGCCGAGATGGCCGCCATCACGGCCTCCGAGGACCTGTCACGGCGCGTCCCCGAGCCGGACACCCACGACGAGATCGCCCGCCTGGCCCGCACGACGAACGAGACCCTCGCCGCCCTGGAGACCTCGGTCGAGCGGCAGCGTGCCTTCGTCGCCGATGCCTCGCACGAGCTGCGCAGCCCCATCGCGTCCTTGCGCACCCAGCTCGAAGTGGGCGCCGCGCACCCGGAGTTGCTGGACCTGGACGGGGCCGTCGAGGACACCGTACGACTGCAAGGCCTCGCCGCCGACCTGCTGCTGCTCGCCCGCTTGGACGCGGGGGAGCGGCCCCCGCCGGACGCACGCTTCGACCTGGCGAAGGTCGTGGCGGAGGAAGTGTCCTCCCGGGACGGAGTGACCCTCGACAGCGTCAAGTCCGTGGAGGTGCGCGGCTCCCGCAATCAGATCTGCCGCGTCCTCGGCAACCTCCTCGACAACGCCCGCCGCCACGCCCGCGACCGTGTCGCCGTCACCCTGCGCACGGACGCCGACCAGGCAGTCCTCCAGGTCAGCGACGACGGCTCGGGCGTCCCCCTCGCCGACCGCGACCGTATCTTCGAACGCTTCGTCCGGCTCGACGAATCCCGAGCCCGAGACGACGGCGGCGCCGGCCTGGGCCTCGCCATCGCCAAGGACATCGCCGTACGCCACGGAGGCACATTGACAGTCACCGACGCCCCCGACGGAGGTGCCTTGTTCGAACTGCGTTTGCCGCTCACCTAGATGGTTGAGTCCTAGGTCAGTGATCGAAGACGGTCAGTGAACGCAGGACGGGTTGATCGGTCCGGGTGTTGTGCCAGACGGCTGTGGTCAGGACGAGGAGCCGGTGGAGGACTCGGACGATGACCCCGCCGGGGGTGCCCCCGCCGTGGCGTTCGAGGTCCAGCTGGGCCTTGTGGGTCTGGTCGACCGATTCGATCAGTTGCCGCAGTGGCCTGAACAGCGTTGATCCGGCCCGCTCGAGTTCGCCCTTTACGGGGCTGTGTCGGTGGCCAGCTCGCGCATCACCTGCGGATCCGGTCGGCCGATCTCCTCAGCCGTCTGTTCGAGCCGTTCTGGTGGGGCAGGAACGTCGGAGGTGAAGCCGAGCAGGAGCTGCTCCACCGCCGGCGTCACCAGTTCCGCGTCGCTCAGCCGCGGCGCAATCCCGATCTTCGGCCGCCACGGAGCGAGCTGCGGAGCAGCCCTCAGCAAGTCGTCGGTTCTCACATATAGGGCGGTAGCGAGGGTGTCCAATTCGGTCGTCACGCACTGGCTTTGGACGTCCTCGCCGCGGCTCCGCAGGAAGAACAAGGGACCCTCACGGTCCGGAGTCGGCGGGAACACTCGGATTGGTCGTGTCGAAGTAGACCGTGTCCGTGCCTGGATCGAGATAGAACGCGCCGGTGTACATCCCAGCCGTCATGTCATGGTCGAAGGAATCACTCCGAACCCACCGTGCATCCTTGGGCACGAACTCGGCGAGTTTCTCAGGGAGTTGAGTTGGCACCTCTGGTTGAAAGCTCTGCTGCGAGGCATCCGTGATGGCGGCAACGGTACCCGATCTCAGCTGGGCGGTTCCCACCACACGCACATCGGTGGGGCCCGGAATGGACCCCCGCGAATCGGTGCTCAGTACGATGCCGAGCCAGCGCGCATCTGACAGCGGGCCGAGGCCGCCGAACCTACGTTCCAGAGGCTCCAGATCGGTGCGGACCTTGGCGCCATCTGCGCTCTTCGAATTCGCCGTGCACGCCGCAAGCAGCGTCACCGCTCCGAGCGCGAGCACCCCCCGGCGTCCGAGACTCGCCATGCCACCCACAGGCCGCCCTCCCCAAAGCCCCCACACCTCACGCTTGATCGTAGCCCTCAGCTCGCAGCTCTCGCCCCTTGGTATTGATCATCTGGTTCGCGCGCTCCACACGACCGACTGTATGGGTTAGCTGATCGAACCGCTGCTGCCGCCTTGGCCGAAGCGGCGCCGGGGCCTAGGCCAGTGGGTGATCGGCTCTGTCTGGAGGGCATCTTGTACGTCCTGTACCAGGACATCTCCTGGCAACTCCTCCCGCTGGAGCTGGGGTTCGGGTCCGGGTCCGGGTCCGGGTAGACCTGCTGGCGGCGCGTGGACCGCTGGCAGCGGGCCGGAGTCTTCGAGCGGTTGCACCGGATCCTGCTCGCCGACCTCAAATCGGCTGGCGAGCTCGACTGGACCCGCGCGTGCGTGGACGGCTCCCACGTGCGCGCGAAAAAGGGGGAACCGCGACTGGTCCGTCGCCGGTCGACCGGCGGAAGACGGGCAGCAAGGCCGGGCCGAGTTTGTGGGTCTGACGCAGTCGGCAGACGCGGGCCTCGTCGGTGGCCGGGGTGCGGTGCGGCGTCGTTCGGGGCCGACTGGAGCGGTCGGCAAGGCCCGGTTCGCCTTCGGTCCGC
>NZ_VCHX02000056.1 GCF_005768555.2 Streptomyces sporangiiformans | reverse complement strand
AGATCTGGAAGGCGGGTAACCGCTGGAGGTGACTGGTACTAATAGGCCGAGGGCTTGTCCTCAGTTGCTCGCGTCCACTGTGTAGTTCCCAGACAACGAACGGTTGTGCTGGCTGAACAGTTCCACTTATCAATTGAAGAGTGTGCTTGTTCGCTGCCCTGTTCAAGACCTCGTTTATCGCGAGGTGTCTGAAAGGGTTTCGGTGGTCATAGCGTGAGGGAAACGCCCGGTTACATTCCGAACCCGGAAGCTAAGCCTTTCAGCGCCGATGGTACTGCAGGGGGGACCCTGTGGGAGAGTAGGACGCCGCCGAACAATCTTTGGAGGACCTCTGGTCCCAGCGACTCGCTGGGACCAGAGGTCCTTTTTTGTTTTCCCGAACCGCGCAGGGTACCCGACTGCGCGAGAATGACTTGCGGTACCTAAGACAGGAGTCACCATGTCCCCCAACTCTCCCGACGAGCGACCGGAGCGCGATCAGCGCCGCCGGGACAGTGGTGACCGCGGCGGCTACCGCGGGGGGCCGCGCCGCGACAACGACCGCGGCGGCCACGGCCGTCGTGACGACCGTCGTGACGATCGCCGTGGTGATGACCGTGGTGATCGCGGTGGGTTCCGTCGTGACGACAATCGTGGCGGCGGTGGCTTCCGTGGTCGCGACGACCGGGATCGCGGAGGCCGTCCGCCGTTCCGTCGCGACGACCGACCCGGTGGGCCGGGTCGCGACGATCGCGATCGTGGCGGGGTTCGGCGTGGTGAGGACGACCGGCCGGCCTTCCGCCGGGACGATCGCCGTGACGACCGGCGCGATGATCGCCGTGATGACCGGCGTGGTGACGAGCGTGGTGGTTTCCGTCGCGACGACCGTCGGGGCGATGACCGCGGCGGCTTCCG
>NZ_VCHX02000069.1 GCF_005768555.2 Streptomyces sporangiiformans | reverse complement strand
CGTCCGGCGTTTGAGGACGAGGCCGTTCAGGCCGATAGCGGGGGTCTGGGGGCGCAGCCCCCAGGAACAGGATGGGACGGGTAAGGGCGGCGGGGGCGGAACAAACCAAGACCGCCCCCTGTTCAGTTGCCGCGGGGACCGCGAACCCCGCGGCGTACCGAACAGGAGGCATTCACCATGGCGGCAGACGAGATCCGAGGCACGGCGCAGGGATCCACCCCCGTCCCCCTCTCCGTCCTGGACCTGGTCACCGTCGGAGCGGGCCGCACGGCCACCGACGCCCTCCGTACCAGCGTCGAGCTGTCCCGCCTCGCGGAGTCCCGCGGCTTCCACCGCTACTGGGTGGCCGAGCATCACTCGATGCCGGGCGTGGCCTCCTCGTCCCCGGCCGTGATCCTCGCGCACCTGGCCGCCCACACCACCCGCATACGCCTCGGCTCGGGCGGCGTCATGCTGCCCAACCACGCCCCCCTCGTCATAGCGGAGCAGTTCGGCACACTCGAAGCCATGGCCCCGGGCCGTATCGACCTGGGCCTGGGCCGCGCCCCGGGCACGGACGGTGCCACGGCCGCGGCCCTGCGCCGCACGGAGAGCGTCGGCCAAGGCGCCGACGACTTCCCCGAGCAGCTCGCGGAGCTGACCCGCTTCCTGGACGACGACTTCCCGGACCGCCACCGCTACTCCCGTGTCCACGCGGTCCCGGGCCCCATCCAGGGCACCTCTCCCGGCGGCGTCCAGTCCGCGCACCGTCCACCGGTCTGGCTGCTCGGCTCCTCCGGCTTCAGTGCCCGCCTCGCCGGATCGCTCGGCCTCCCCTTCGCCTTCGCGCACCACTTCTCGGCGCAGAACACGATCCCGGCCCTCGACCTCTACCGGGAGTCGTTCAAGCCCTCGCAGGCCCTCGACGCGCCGTACGCGCTCATCGGCGTCTCCGCGCTCGCGACGGACGACGAGAAGGAGGCCCGCCGCCAGATCCTGGCCGCGGCCCTGAACATGGTCCGCCTGCGCACCGGCCGCCCCGGACTCGTACCGACCCCGGAGGAGGCCGAGGCCTACGAATTCAGCCCGATGGAGCGGGAGTTCATCGACAGCTGGAACTCCAACGTCATCCACGGCACGGCGGACGAGGTCCGCTCCGGCCTCGACGACCTGCACAAGCGCACCGGCGCCGACGAGTTGATGATCACCAGCCATGCCCACAACAGCGACCTGCGCCTGCGCTCGTACGAACTGATCGCGGATGCCTACGGGTTGCCGCGGGCTCAGGCCTGAGAAGGGTCGGGCCTGAGCAGGGTCAGGTCTGCGGGCAGTCCTCCGCTGTCAGGAGTGCGGAGATACGATCCGGCGCCACCGGACGCGAGTACAGCCACCCCTGACCGGTGTCGCAGCCGATGCGGCGCAGGCGGGAGGCCTGGCCGGACGTCTCCACGCACTCGGCGGTGACCGTCAGGCCCAGACGGTGGGCGAGTTGGATGAGAGCCTCGACGATGACCTCGTCGGCCGGGTTGGAACGGTCGCCCGCGTCCTCGTACTGGAAGCCGCGCACGAAGGACCCGTCGAGCTTCAGGACGGAGACGGGCAGGCGGCTGAGGTAGGCGAGGTTCGAGTACCCCGTGCCGAAGTCGTCGATGGCGATGCGTACGCCCATGTCGCTGAGCGCCTGCAGGGCCTGGAGCGGGCGGCCGGCGGAGCCCATCACGGCCGACTCGGTGAGCTCCAACTGCAGCAGGTGCGGGGCGAGTCCGGTCTCCGCGAGGATCGTCGCGACATCCGCCACCAGATCCGAGTCCCAGACCTGACGCACCGCCACGTTCACGCTCACGAAAACCGGAGGCACGTCCGGATGGTCCAGCTGCCAGCGGCGCGCCTGCTTGCAGGCGGTGGCCAGCACCCAGCGTCCGAGCTGCACGATCGAGCCGTCTTCTTCCGCAAGTCCGATGAACCGATTCGGCGTCAAGGTGCCGAACTGGGGATGGTTCCAGCGGACCAGCGCCTCGACTCCGTGGACGCCGCCGTCCTCCATCCCGACCAACGGCTGGTATTCCAGGGCGAATTCACCTCGCTCGATGGCGGGCCGGAGGCCGGAGGAGAGCGCCTGGCGGGTCATGCGGTGGGCGTTGCGCTCCGGGTCGAAGAGCGTCCAGCGGGACTTTCCGTCGGCCTTTGCCCAGTACAGCGTCGTGTCGGCGGCCTGCATCAGACCGGTCGGGGTGGTGCCGGCGGCGCGCCGCTCGACGACCCCGATCGAGGCCGAGACCGAGAGCCGCTGTCCGGAGAGGTCGAAGGGCGCCTGGAGGGAGCCCAGTACGGACTCGGCGAGCTCCGCGAGCTGCTCCGTACCCGTGGAGTCCTCGACCAGCAGCGCGAACTCGTCGCCACCGAGCCGGGCGACCAGCGGCGTGGCCGTCCTCGCGTACCCGGCCTCGTCCGCGCAGCGCGTCAGCCGCTCGGCGACGGCCGCGAGCAGCCGGTCACCGACGCGATGGCCGAGCGTGTCGTTGACGGCCTTGAACCCGTCGACGTCCAGGTAGCACACCCCGATCCTGCCGGTGCCGGACTCCTCGTACGCCTCCGGCTCCAGCGCGGCCGACAGGCGTTCGAAGAACAGGGTGCGGTTGGGCAGCCGGGTCACCGGGTCGTGCATCTGCAGGTGCCTCAGGCGCGCCTGGAGTTCGTGGCGGGCGCTGATGTCCGAGACGGAGAGCAGTACGGCGCGCTCCTCCTCGGGCAGCGGCGAGACCGTGACCTGGACCCAGAGCGAGTGGCCGTCGGGATGCTTGAGCCGGCGGGTGCAGCGAAGTCTGGCCTGGCGGCCGCGGAGCACCTCGCGGTAGGCGTGCCAGGTGCGGGCGTCGGAGGCCAGGTCCACCAGGTCGGCGGCGATCCGGCCCGTGAGGCCGTCCGGGCCCGCGCCGAGCAGCGCGGCCAGCGTGTCGTTGGCCGTGACGACCAGGCCCTCGCGGTCGACGACAGCCATCGGGAGGGGCGCGGCGGCGAAGGTGGCGCGGAAGGTGCGGGCCTCGACGCCCGGTTGCGTCCGGGCGGCGGCAGCAGGGGGCGTCCGTTCGTGCGGAGGTGACTCGTTGTCACTCTCTGTTACGACTGACCGGGCGAGGTCTGCCGCAGGCGCCGGTCCATCGGACGTTCCGCTCACCGTTCGCTCCCGCTGTGCACTCGTTCTCGTACAGGTCTCGTCGGGTGGTCGGCCGGAGGTGGACGGCCGCTCTGGCCGTGTCCACGCAGGAAAGTGTGCCGATCATAGAGGCTGTCCGTAAGGCCTTCCAGCTACTGCTCAGTCTTCCGGAACAACGAGCGCATGCGACAGATCGTTTCTGCCCGCACCTGGACGGGTTCCTTCATCACGCGATCACTTGTGACGTTCCGTGAGTACTCGGGGTGTCGACCTGCGGGTCGTCCGGTTGTCGGTCCCTCTCACCCTTCTGGTGCAGGCAAACAGGGTGACTGTGATCAAAAACCCACAAGCTGGGTGCGGTATCCCGAATTCCGCATCCGGAGGTCGATGTGCCGCGTCCGCTCACCCTCAAGGGGCTCGCCCGTGCCGGGATGAGACCTCGTTGGCGTGGTCCCGCGGCCGTGTTCACGTCCATGGCGGCGCTCGCCGCGACCTCCCTGGTGACGGGCCCCTCGATCGCCGTGACCCGCTCCCTTCCGTGCGCGCTGAAGCGGACCGACGCCCACCACTCGGAGGGGCTGGACACCTGGAACGCCTCCTATCCGCGCCCCGCCCGCCGCCTCGACGCCGTGATGGTCTTCCTGTCCTTTCCGGACTCCGAGCCGCTGACCAGGCCCACCGACCTGAAGGGCGACTACTTCCCGGCGACCAGTCGCTTCTTCGAGCAGGCCTCCTACGGCAAGTTCACCCTGCGCCCGCACCCGGTCCGCGAGTGGATCCGGATGCCGCGGGCCTCCACCGCGTACGCCATACAGCGCGACTGGCACTCCGCGCGACGGTCCGCGTACCTGCGCGACGCCCTCGCCGTCTCCAACGGGCGTGTCGACTTTTCGCGCTACGACGTCGTCTACTTTGTCGCCGACCCGGACGCGCCCGGCGTGGACTCGGACGCGACGAAGGTGGTGAACCTGGACACGCCGCTGCGGGCCGACGGCAAGGACATCCGCCGCGTCGTCACGGTTTTCGAGAAGCACCCGCCGGACCGGCTGGTTCTCGCCCATGAGACCGGCCATGTCTTCGACCTGCCGGATCTCTACCACCGGCCGACGGACGGCAAGGGTGACTGGGACACGCACGTCGGCGACTGGGACCTCATGGGCAGCCAGTTCGGCCTCGCGCCCGATCTCTTCGGCTGGCACAAGTGGAAGCTCGGCTGGCTGGCCCCCCGGCAGGTGGCGTGTGTGGAGGGGGCGGGTGACGCGGGCGGCGCGCGGTTGACGTTGGAGCCATTGGGGGCGGGGCCGGCCACGGCTGCCTCGATGGCGGCGGCGACGGCTGCCTCGGGGGCGGCGGGGGAGGTGCGGAAGGCGCGGGAGGTGGGGTTCGGGCTGGGCGGCGGGACGAAGCTGGCGGTGGTTCGCACCGGGCGCAGCAGTGCGATCGCCTTCGAGGCGCGGGGGCCGGTCGGGAACGACGAGGCGGTCTGTTCGCAGGGTGTGCTCGTCTATCGCGTACGCGGTGAGACCGCGTCCGGGGGCGGGCCCATCCAGGTCATCGACGCGCACCCCACCTCCGAGGCCTGTTGGGACAGGTCCGTGTATCCGCCGCTCGCGGACGCGCCGGTGGGGCTCGGGGAGAGCTTCACGGTGCCGGGGGAGGATGTGCGGATCGAGGTGGAGGACCGCACGCCTTCGGGCGCGTGGACGGTGACGATCTCGGCGGGGTGAGTGCTCACATAGGGGGACACTCCTGCCTGCGTCACGGGGGTGTGGGTGTCGGAGCCCTCGCAGGGCGCGGCGAAGCCGCGCGAAAACAACGATGGCGAGGAGGTTCGCGCTTTACGCGAACCCGCCTCGCCATCGCCATCGTGCGCCGCCAGGGACTCGAACCCCGGACCCGCTGATTAAGAGTCAGCTGCTCTAACCAACTGAGCTAGCGGCGCCTGCTGACGTCGTAGACCTTAGCACCCTGTTCGGCGGGAGGAAAAATCGATATCCGCGCTGGGCGAGCGGCCCGTACGGCGGCCCAGAGCAGGACCTCTGGGCCGGGCAGCCAGGGCCGGAGGGTGTCGGGGGCGACGAGCCAGCGGGCGGTGGTGGGCGGGGGGACCGGCTCGGGCTCGGAGGGTCTGGGCTCGGCCTCGGCGGGCGCGGGCCCGGGTGCGAGTGCGGGCGCCGGGCTCAAGGTCGGGATCGTCACCGCGTCGCCCTGGCCGTGGCAGAGCAGGGGCGGGATCGCGCCGCTGCGGCCCGCGCCGCCGTCGGAGCCCCATTCCTCCCACCGCAGGAGCGCGGGCAGGCGCTGCGCGGTGCCCGGGGTGGCGAACAGGAGTATCCGCCCCCGGTGCGTGGCCACCGGGCCCGAGCCCGGGCCCTCGTCCCACAGCCGGTCCAGCATGCGGCGGCCGAAGATCACGGGAGCGTTGACGACGTCGAAGGCGTGACCGCAGGGCAGGACCGCGGGGGTGCCGGGCGGGTCCTCCAGGGCGGCGAGCCTGCCACATGGATGCCTGATCGCGCGGGCGAGCCAGGCGGCTCCCTCCGGTGTGAGGGTGTGTGCTCCTTGGGGGACGGCGCGTGCCGGATTCCGTGTGCCGCTCATGCCGCTCATGTCGCCTACATCTACCGGCGGTGAGCGACTGACTCCCGAGAGTTGCCGGAAATGGGGACGGGAGGGGTGGATGTGGGGTACCTTGCCCGCCCGGCATATGCCAAGGGCCTTTCCTGGCCTCAGGTCACCGGCTCACGTGAGGTTGCCTGCTTACGGGCTCACGTGAGGTCGTCGGCTCACGGGCTCAGGTGAGGTCGTCGGCTCACGGGCTCAGGTGAGGTCGCCGATTCCATGCCCGTTGCCGTCCGCCCCGCGAAGCAGCTCCCGCCCGTACTCGACCATCCTCTTCGCGTAGTCCTCGGTCCACTCGGCACGTTCGGCGATGGCGGCCGGGGTGAGCCGGTCGAACCGGCGGGGGTCGGCGAGCTGGGCGGCGGCGATCGCCTGGTACTCGATGGCCCGGTCGGCGGCCGCGCGGAACGCGTGCGTCAGCTCCGTGGCACGGGACAGCAGCGCCCGGGGATCGTCGATCGACTCGAGGTCGAAGAAATGCTCCGGATCGGAGGCGGCCTCCGCGGGCTCGAAGAGCAGCGGCGCAGGGCGAAGCCGCGGCTCGTTCCTGCGCGGCGTGGGCTCCGCCATGACTTCTCCTCCTCGTACGGTGTGCGACCCGTCCTTGTAGTGGGCCACCGTCCATTGTCCCTTGACCCCGCAAGAGGGCATGCGGGGTCGCCGGCCGGCGGTCCCGCTCACGGGCGCCACGACACCCGGTGTTCCGACAGATGTGACAGCACCGCGTGGTTCGCCTCCCAGCCGTCCGGGAACTTCACCGTGACCCCGAGCTGGACCGGTTCCGTGGACGGGTGGTCGTCCAGCAGGTCCGTCACTCCGGCGCGGCAGACGACGATGCAGGCGTGGCGGTGGCGGGAGGCCAGAACGCACAGGCGGCCCGTTTCCAGGTGGAAGGCCGTCGCGTCGGGGCGGCCCGAGAGGGGATGGAGGACGACGGTCACGTCGTACTCGCGGCCCTGGAGACGGTTCGCCGTGTCGACGGTCACCCCACCGGCGCCGAGCTCCGCGAGCGCCGCGCGGACGGACGCCGCCTGATCCCGGTGTGCCGTGCCCACGGCGATGCGGTCGGCGGTGAGCGGGGCTGGATCGGGGGACCGCTCCGACGTGGCCGCTCCGCCCCGGTCCAGGAGACGGCGTACGACCTGGGCGAGGGCGCGGACCGCCTCGGGGTCCGTACGGGGCGTGTGCCGGGCCGGGAGTTCCAGCAGGCCCCAGCCCGTCTCGGCCGCCTCGTCGATGACCCGGTCGGGGCTTGAACCGTCCGACGGCACCGCGAAGGCGAGCCGGCGGTCGGCGTGGCCGGTGCCGCTGCGGAACGGGGTGTACGGGTAGAACGCGTCCGAGACCAGCGGCCCCGCCGACGCGGGGAGCCGCCAGGACACCGGCAGCCGGTGCTGCGGCAGCTCGGGGTTGTGGGCGAGCAGCGTCGTCACGGCGGACGCCGAGGGGTCGTACGACAGACCCGCCCACTGCTCCGAGCCGACGATCGAGAACGGGTCCAGCTGGCCCGGGTCGCCGACGAACAGCGCCCGCTCGAAGAGCCCGGCGACGGCGAGCAGCGCGTCCGAGCGCATCTGGTACGCCTCGTCGACGATCGCGTGACGCCAGGGCTCGACGCCCTTGACATGGGCCCATTTGGCAGCCGTCGAGATCACGACGTCCAGCCCCGAGAGGTCCGCGGCCTTGGCGGACTTGCGGACGTTCGGGAGATCGTCGAGCGCCTTGTCGTACGGATCCGTGTCGCTGCTGTGCAGGCGGCCGACGGGCAGCTCCGGGTTCTTCTCGGCGAGCCGCAGGACCAGGTCGTCGACCTGCGCGTTGGTCTGCGCGATGACCATCAACGGGCGCCCGGCCTCGGCCAGTTCGAGCGCCGCCCGGACCACGAGCGTGGACTTGCCCGCTCCGGGCGGCGAGTCCACGACGACCCCGCGGTGCGCCCCGTGCAGGGTGTCGCGCAGGATCGCGCCGGTGGCGCGGGCGGCCTCGGCGCCGGGATCGAACGGGGACGGGGAGGCGGGGGTCACAGAAGGTCCTCCTCGGTCACCGGGTCGGGCTCCGGAAGCGCCGCTGCTGCCGCGCCAGTCCTGCCAGTCGCCCCGGTCGCTTCTGCCGCTTCGGTCGACTCCGTCGGCGGTCCGCCGTGGGTCCAGGGCGTCTCCTCCGGGTCGGGCAGCTTCGCGCCGCCCCGCTGCTCGTGCTCGAAGAGCGTGAAGCAGATCTGGTCGCCCTTCTCGGGGACGGATCCGGGCTCGGGCTCCTTGCCGCGGCCCATCTTGTCGACGATGCGCAGGACGACGCTGAGGCCGGCCGCGGCCTCGTCGGCGTCGGTACCGGCGTCTGCGCCGCCGTCCTCGCCCCTGCCCCGGACCCTGTCGCCGTCGCCGTCGCCGTCGCCGTCGCCGTCTTCGCGTTCGACGTACTCGACGAACTCCGCCGACTGCGGTTTTCCGCCGAGAGAGCGGTAGACCTTGGCGCGCTCGCCGAGGTGCGGCCGGTCGTCCGTGCGGATCGTCACGAGCGGGCGCGGGCTGGGGCGCTTGCTCTCGCTGTACGCCATGACCACGTCCGTGACCTCGCCCGCGAAGGCCTCGCCCGCGAGCCGCCGGCCGGCCATGACGAGCGGGTCGTCGAGGGCCTCCTGGGCTTCCAGGCGGGCCTGTTCGCGCTCGCGCGTGGCGAGCTTGTTCGCGGCGGTCACCGCGTCGTCGCGGCGCGGCTGCGGGGGCTCTCCGGCGAGGACGCCGTCGCGGTGGCCGGTGAACGACCAGCGGTCGCGGGTCCAGCGGTCGGCGGCGTGGGCACCCTCGGGCAGCCCGCGCAGGAGGTCGAGTCCGCGCCACACCGCGTCCCAGGTGGGGCGGGTGCGGCTCTCGACGAGGTCGCGGATGTGCTGCTCGGCGGCGGTGAGTTCACCGAGCCGGTCGTCGGCCTCCAGGCCGTCCTCGGCGGCCCCGAGCGCCGTACGCGCGCGGTCGTAGCGCTCGATGGCCGGGGCGAGCAGCTTGTTGTCGAACGCCGGGTCGGTGGCGGGTCCGGCGGGCGGGCACAGCAGCTGCCCCTTGGCGTCCCGCTGCAACTCGGCCCGCAGCGCGGCCTCGGCACCGGGCTCGCCCTCGGGCGGGGCGATCCAGGCGAGCAGGGCACCGAGGTGCTGGTCCTCCAGGCTGCTCTGACCGGTGGCCCAGTGCCGCGACAGTACGTCCGTGAGGGCGAGCAGCAGCGCGGAGCCGGGCACCCGGGCCCGCTCCCCGAAGTGCGTCAGCCACCGCCCGAGCAGCGGCACGCGCGGCGGCGCCGGATGCGGCGTCTCCGGGTCCTGCTCCGCGGTGCGCCGAAAGCGCATGGAGCGCCCGAGAAGCCGTACGAAATCGATGCCGGCGCGGCTCGGCACGATCAGCTGCGGTGCGTCCGCGCACAGTTCGACCTCGACCTTGACCCGCTTGCCCGTCTCGGGGTCGGTCTCGCTGCGCTCGGCGGCCTCGACCGCGTCCCCGTACGCGTCGACGTACGGCAGTACGACATCGGCGAGTTCGGCGAGAAACGTGAACCGCAGATCCCGGTCCCGCGGCTGCGGCACGACGAGCAGCCGCGGTGCGTCGCGGTCGGTGCCGACCAGCGCGCCGAGCGGAGCCCCGGCCTCCCCGGCGGTGGTGAGCGGCACGAAGACGAGCGGCCGCTCGGAGAGATGCCGGTGCCGCACGGTGGCGAGGGGCTGGGCGCGCCCGGTGTCGACGGCTTCGAGGCGGGCGAGGGTGGTGATCAGGGACATGGCGTCCCCTTGTGGTCGAGCGACCGGTCGTGCCCGGGCGACCGGCTGCCCAGGGCCTCCGCCCGCAGTTCCGCCGCTCTGCGGAGGGCGGCGACCGCCGGGTCCGTCGGGTCGCCGGTCGTTCCGCGGGCCGCGGCGAGCACGTCGTCGACCGTCGTCAGGCCGCCCAGCTCCGCCCGCAGCGAGCGCCCCAGCGACGTCACCGCCCCGTCGGCGCGGGAGCGGGCGCGGCAGTGGAAGGCCAGTTCGCAGGTGGCGAGGCACTCGGGGGCGTAGGTGGCCGGGACCGACTCGACCGCGGCGGTCAGGTCGGCGGCGGGGAGGTCGGGGGCGAAGCAGGTGCCGTCCGGGAGGGAGTCGGCGATGTCCTCGATGCGCGTGAGACGGTCCAGCTGACGGCGGGTCACGGAGCGCTGCTTGCGGACGTCGACGGCGGACGCGGCCGGCAGGTTGGAGAAGTCCTTGGGGCAGACCAGGAGGATCCGGTGCCGGACATTGCTGATTTGGGCGCGCCCCTGCGGCTCCGCGACGACCCGGTCCGCGCCGAGCCGGTCCGCGCCGAGGCGGTTCGCGACCTGCTCCAGCGCCAGTACGTACACCGCGGCCTGCCGCGCGGCCGCGCCCACCTTCGCCGCGTCAGCCGAACCGTCCAGCATCGGGAAGGACTTGATCTCGACGACCGTCCAGCTCCCGTCGGGATGCACCACCACGGCGTCCGGCTCCAGGAAGGCGGGGGAGCCCGCGACGTCCAGGGCGAGCAGCGGATGGTCGAGCAGCGTCCAGGCCCCGGCCTCGGTGGCCTCGCGCAGCGCCAGCGCCGTACGGGCCGCACGCCCCTCGGGGCCTACGGCCGTGAGGTCGGGGACCGCGGCACCCTGGGGAGGAACCGCTCCCGGATCCAGCCTCTCGTGCACGAGCCGCAGCAACTCCGCGCCCCCGTCGGCCTTGACCCGCGCCTCGAAGGCATTGCCCCGCATGAACGCGAACTGCGACTGCCCGAAGGCGGACGGCGAGCCCAGCGCGCTCGCCAGCGTGGCCTTGTTCACCCCCGCGCCGTCGAGGATCGCGCGCCGCTTGCAGCCGGGGTTCGCGGCGAGCGCGGCCAGGGCGCGCGCGTCGAGCGGCTGCGGCGGGACCGCGGGTCCGCGCAGCTCAGCGAGCCGTTGCCGGAGCGCTGTCCCCCGCGTCGGCGGGACTCGCTTCGGGACCGGCTCCCTGCTCGGCTCCCAGCTCGGCGCCCGGGGTGGCACTGGCCTTGCGCTGTCGGGGAATTCGCTCACCCGGGGAAGTCTGGCATCCACCACTGACAATTGAGGAACCTGTGCCCCGAGAGACCATGGTGACGGGTGCCAGACGCGCGACCCCGAGCCGCGCCCGCGCCGTGTCCGCGAGCCGCAGCACCGGCGCGGTCAGCAGCAGTCCCGCGCCCATCACGAGCGCGCCCGCGAGGGCGTCCAGGAAGTAGTGGTTGGCGGTGCCCATCACCACGAGCGTGGTGATCAACGGGTAGGCGACGCCCACGGTCTTGGCGAGCGGTGTGCGGCCGTACCGCCACAGCATCACGCCGCACCACAGCGCCCAGCCGACGTGCAGGCTCGGCATCGCCGCGTACTGGTTCGTCATGCCGCCGAGCCCCCGTGGCGCGCTCGCCTCGCCGCCCCACCAGCCGTAGTCGCTGTACTGGGCCATCGTGTCGACGAAGCCGTGCCCCGCCGACAGCAGCCGGGGCGGGCAGGTGGGCAGCAGGGTGAAGCCGATCAGACCGATGAACGTGGAGGTCATCAGCCAGGCGCGGGCGGCTCGGTAGCGCACGGCGCGGGACCGGAAGAGCCACACCAGGACCGCGGGCGTGACCAGGTAGTGCAGGGAGGCGTACCAGAAGTCGGCGGGTATGCCTATCCAGGGTTCGCGGGTGAAGAGACGGTTCAGCGGATGCTCGGCGTTGAGGTAGAAGGCCTTCTCTATGCGCAGGATGCCCAGGCCGTGGTCGACGGCGCTCGCCACGTCGCCCCGTACGAGGAGCCGGCCGGCCGAGTACGCGGCGTACACCAGCAGGATCAGCGGCAGCTCGGTCCACCAGCGGGGTCGAGCGCGCAGTACCGCCTCGGTGCCCGGTACATCGGTCCGCCGCATCCGATCGCCCTCCCCCTTCTGTCCCGTGGCCCGGTGTGCCACGCCCGACGTTCAATCTACGGTGTATGCGAACGCCTGAACGGGGCGCCCTGGTGGTCATAGACGCAGAGATCGCCCGGCGGGTTGCCCCGCGGGGGCGTGCGCGATGATGGAGCGATCCAAGCCCGCCGTACGTCACGTACATGCCACATATACGTCCCGTACTCGTCCCGTACTCGTCCCGGAGAGGCATTTCATGGCACCGCGCATCCTGCTGGCCCGGCACGGACAGACGCAATGGTCGTTGTCCGGCAAGCACACCGGCAGGACCGACGTTCCCCTCCTGGAGGAGGGCAGGCGCGGCGCCAAGCTGCTCGGCGAGCGCCTGGAGCGGGCGCCGTTCGGCGGGCTCGCGGCGGCCGAGGTGCGGACGAGCCCGCTGGCACGCGCGCGTGAGACGTGCGAACTCGCCGGATTCGGCGACCGGGCGACCGCCTGGGACACGCTCATGGAGTGGGACTACGGCGCGTACGAGGGCATGACCCCCGCCGAGATCCAGGCGCGCCGGCCCGGCTGGCTGATCTGGCGCGACGGGGTGCCCCGGGGCGAGACCCTTGCCGAGGTCTCCGCGCGCGCGGACGAGGTGGTCGCCTGGACACGGTCCCTCGACCGCGACGTGCTCGTCTTCGCGCACGGTCACATCCTGCGCTCCATAGCCGCCCGCTGGCTCGGCCTGGATCTGGACTTCGCGGCCCGGATCCGCCTCAACCCGACATCCCTCTCGGTGCTCGGCTGGGCCTATGGAGAGCCGGCGATCGAGACCTGGAACGACTGCGGGCACCTGGACACGGCCTGACGGCGCGACAACCACAGTTCGACAAGAGGTGGACCGCGCGTCCCTACGCCGTCCGCGCGAGCGCCGCGTGCCGCTCCAGGAAGTCCGACACCCTCGACGCACGGCGGTGCGGCAGCAGCACCCGGGCCGTGCCCGCGAGCATCGTCTGGACCCGTGACGACTGCACCTGATCCAGAAGGTCCAGCACGCGCAGGCCGGCCGCGGCGGCCTCGTCGGGATGCCCGGCCCGGGCCAGATCGTCGGCCAGTTCGGCCGTGTAGAGCGCGAGGTTGCGCGTGAAGTGGGGATCCTGGAGCCGCGTCGCGCGCCGGGCGTGGTGGGCCGCGCGCGGCCAGTCGCCGAGCGTCGACCAGCACTGGGCCTCCAGGCCCGCCAGTTCGGCCGCTCCGTAGAAGCTCATCCACTCCGGATCGGCGTCACCGGGCCCGCGGTCGTACAGCGCCCGGGCACGGGTGAGCGCCTGTTCGCAGCTGGTGCGGTCGGCGAGCCCGGCCCAGCCGCCCGCCTCGCGCATCGAGAGCAGCGACAGCAGCCGGGCCGAGCCCAGCGGACGTGCGGCACGCTGCGCGGCCTGCGCCGCCCGCACCGCCTCGCGCGGCCGGCCCGCGTCGCGCGCCAGGAAGGACGTATTGCAGAAGGCATGCGCCTCCAGGGCCGGATCCCCCGCCATGCGGGCCGTCGCGAGCGCCTCCGCGTAGTGCGAGCGCGCGTCGCCGAAGCGCCCGGAGTCGTGCGCCAACCACCCCACGGAGATGGCCAGTTCACCCGCCCCCGCGTGCAGCCGTTCGGCGGTCGCCGGTCGCGTGGCCCCGGCGTCCAGCAGGGCGTACGCGGCTCGCATCGGAGCCGCCGCCCTCTTGTACAGCCCGTCGGCGCCGTGCCGGTCGTCGAGCAGCCGGATGTGCCGTACGGCCTCTTCGAGGGCGCCCGCCTCGGCCTCGCCGAACCGGTGTGCGGGACGGTCCGCGGCCGCGGCGACGCCGCCGAACGCGAGCCCCAGGGGGCCCAGGGTGGCGGCCGCCACGGTGGCGGTGCCGCCCGTCATGAATGCGCGACGCTGCACGTCGCTCTCCTCGTGGTTCCGATCGTGGTGCTGGTGCTGGTGCTGGTGCTGGTGCTGGTGCTCGTGTGTGTCGTGGTCGTACTCGTAGTCGTAGGTGTCATACGGCTCGTACGCCCCCTCCGTCTCAGGTGGCGCGTACGCCGGGATCCCGGTACGCGAAGGGGGCGGATCTTCGGTTGCGCGCGCCCCCCGTCCGCGTACCGATGAGCGGGGCGCGAACCCCAGGTCGGCCAGTGTCCGGCCGGGGAACATATGCAGGAACACCCGCTCGTACGCGTAGTTCGGGCAGCGGATCTCCCCTGCCTCCACCCGCCCCACATAGCGCGCGTCGCAGCTGACCCGCTCTCCTATCTCCCGGGCGGCCCGTCGCACCGCCGCGGCGAACTCGCCCGGCGAGCGCTGCCCGCGCAGCTGCCTGAAGGCGAGGTTCGGCCGCGGAGGCCGAGGTGACTGGGACGACGAGGTCGTCGTTGACGACGCCATGGCCGGGCCCTCTCTCGCGAACCGTCGAACCATGCCGGAGCCAGGGCGAGTTGATCATGTCCCGTCTGTTTCCGGCGGGCACGAAGGTACCCTCTGTGACCAGTCGGTCGCACAAGGTTTAGCTACAAAACGGATATCTCATCCACGATCTGCCATGAACTGCCAACCTTTGCGGTCGAGTTCCGCCGTAGCCGTTGACGCCCCGTGGCGTTGAACCATGCGGTGAGCTCGATCTAGGAGGGTTCCATGGCGGAGGCCAGGCAGAGCACCGATCCCTGTGTGCCGCTCTCGACGGCGCGGCATGCGCCGACTTCCGTCCCCGAGTGCGGCGCCGAGCCGCTCGGTGGCCGGGGCACGCGGTCCGAGGACTTCTGCGACCTCGTCACGGTCCCCACGCGCCAGGGGCTGGAGGCCGTCGACATCCTCCGGCGTGGCGCCGGGGAGGCCGTCGGCCCCGTCCTGCACGACGGCAATTGCGACACGCTCGGCTTCCTGGTGCCGCCGGGCACGGCCGACGCCTGGGACGTACCGGGCAGCACCTGCACCCATGCCCAGGCCGATGGCCGTGGTGCGGGCCTCCTCACCGAGGCCCTGGAGCCCCCCGAACCCCCGGATTCCCCGGCGCCCCCTGTGGAGGGCTCCGGCTGGCTGCTGCCCCCGGACGAGTCGGACCTCGCCACCGATCCCGCGGTACTGCGGGCAGCCCTGGATGAGGCGGCTCGGTTGATCGAGGCGGCGGACAACTGCCAGTAGCCCCGAGCTCCCGCGGCTCGCTGAGCCGGCCCGGGCGTACGGTCCGATAATGGGCAGATGGCGAAGGCGAAGGCGAAGGCGCGGAACAAGCGGTCCGGGGGTGGGCGGTCGGTGCCGGAGGCCGTTGTCGTGGCGGTCGACGGGGGGCTCGCCGAGTTGATGCCCGACCGGGAGCGGACGCGGGCCTGGACCCTGCTCATCGACGGTGCTCCGCAATCGCATGTCGACCTCGACGACCCGGCGTACCTGGACTTCGAGTACCAGCGGCGGCTCGGCCATGTCATCGACCTCGCCGCCCCGCCCGGCCGGCCCGTGCACGTCGTGCACCTGGGCGGCGGCGCTCTCACTCTCGCCCGCTACGTGGCCGCCACCCGCCCGCGCTCCACCCAGCAGGTCGTCGAGCGCGACGCGGCCCTCGTCCAACTGGTCCGCCGGGAGCTGCCATTGCCGTCGAACGCCCGGATCCGGGTGCGGTCCGTCGACGCCCGCGAAGGGCTGGCCAAGGTGCCGGACGGCTGGGCGGACCTCGTCATCGCGGACGTGTTCAGCGGGGCCCGGACGCCCGCCCATCTGACGTCGACCGAATTCCTCACCGACGTACGCCGGGTCGTCAAAGCCGGTGGCCTGTACGCCGCGAACCTCGCCGACGGCCCGCCCCTCGCGCACCTGCGTGGCCAGATCGCCACCGCGGCCGGTGTCTTTCCCGAACTGGCCCTGGTCGCCGACCCGACGGTCCTGCGGGGAAAACGCTTCGGGAACGCGGTCCTCGTCGGCTCCGACCGGCCGTTGCCCGTCGCCGAACTGACCCGGCGCGCTGCCTCCGACCCGCACCCCGGACGGGTCGAGCACGGCCCGGCGCTGCTCGACTTCACCGGGGGAGCGATACCGGTCACGGACGCGGCAGCCGTGGCGTCCCCCGCGCCACCCCCTTCGGTCTTCCGCTGAGCGGCCCGGTGATGACGGCCCAGGGGCCGTAACAGCCCCGGCACTTCTGGCAGTCGGCCTCTCGCCGACGCCGCGTCACAGCCATCTGACGACTCGCGTCGCCACGGCCGCGTACCCGATGCCGATCGCCAAGGAGACGAAGAGCGCCGACAGCGGGAAGTCCTCCCCGAAGTGGGGATAGACCTGGAAGTGCGTCAGGTAGATGTAGAGCGAGCTGCTCGCCAGGACGCCCGCGACCCGGTTGAGCGGGCCCAGACTGGGCAGCGTCGGCACCCAGATCAGCAGGGTCAGCCCGGCCACCACGAGAGCGGTGCGCAGCGGCTGGTCGTGGAACAGCCCCGGCATGGTGAGAAGGAGCACCGCCGTCAGCAGTGACCGCTGTCCCACGGTGGTCGCCCGCGCGGCCGCCCACCCCAGCGCGAACAGCCAGAAGACCACGGTGGGCCCCAGGTGGAAGCGGGCGGGTGCCACCTCCGGCAGGTCGTACCGGCCGATCAGCCCGACCACCAGGAGAGCCAGCGGCAACCCGAACGCGTACCGCCGTTCCAGCCGGTCCAGCCGCGGTACGGCCATGAGCACGGCGAGGACGACCAGGAAGTAGACCAGCGCCTCCACGAACCAGTAGTGCCACTCGTGCCGCTCGGTCCCCTGGTCGATCAGGCTGTTCAGCAGCAGGGCGTTGGCCGGGTCGTACAGGCCGGTCAGCGCCACCGCGCAGGTGATCCACGCCACGCTCGGCACGACGACGCGGGCGATGCTGCGCCACAGGTGCCGTAGCCGCTCGCGGCGCTCGCCCCAATCGAGATGGAAACGGGCGAAGTTGAAGCCCGCGACGCCGATCAGCACATGCGCGCTGCCCTGGAGGGAGAAGACGGGTATGTGCGAGGCGACGATCAGGATGATCCCCACGGCGCGCAGGGCGATGCCGGTCTCCAGGGAGCGACGGGTGTTCCTGGGGCGGGTACGCCAAGCACGGGTGCTCCAGACCCGCCGGAGCCTCGGGGATTCCGCGGCCCGCGTGCGCGCGTTCACGGGCGCCGCCAGGGCGCGCAGTTCGCGGATCGGCTTCGTGTGCCAGTCGGCGGGCAGCCCGCTCAGTGCCTCCTCCAGCCGCAGGGACATCTCGACGTAGGAGAGCGAGTCGCCGCCCAGGCTCACGAAGCTGCTGTCCTCGGTGACGTCGGCCCGGTCGAGGATCTCGGCGTACAGACGGCACAAGTCCCCGGCAGGTGCCCCGGCCGCTTCCTCCGGTGCCGGGCGTGTCAGCCGTCGTACGGCCTCGTAGTCGGGCTTGCCCGTGCCGAGCCGCGGGAGTTCGGCGAGGACCCGAACCCGTATCGCGCGCGCCGGGAGCCCGCACTCGGCGGCCACCAGTCGCCGCAGCCGGTCACTGTCCGCGGCCTCGTCACCGATGGCGCCCGGCGCGCCCAGCACGGCCAGCGCCAGGGCGTCCCCGTCCCCCGCGCAGTACGCGCTGACCCCGTGCCGCTCCAGCAGCGCCTCGACGCGCTGGGGGTCGATCCGCAGACCGACGATCTTGGCGAACCGGCTGCGGCGGCCCACGATCTCGTACAGCCCGTCGGGTGCGCGCCGGGCGAGGTCCCCCGTGTGCAGTTCCCGCACGGTCCTGCCGAGGCCGAGGTCGGCCGGGGTCTCGGCGTAGCCGAGCATCACGTTCGGTCCCGAGTAGACCAGTTCGCCGATCTGAGGATCATCCTGGTCGTCGACCGGGTGCAGCCGGAAGGAGCCGCCGGGTATCGGTACGCCGACGGCCTCGGGGCGCTCGGCGGCGAGTTGCGGCGGCAGGTAGGCCATCCGTGCCGTCGCCTCGGTCTGTCCGTACATCACGAACATCTCCCAGCCGGACCGGCGCCCCAACTCCGCGTACCGCGCCACGCGTTCGGGTGCGAGTCGCCCGCCGGCCTGGGTGACGCGCCGCAGATGCGGCAGCCGCATGCGCTCGAAGCCGACCCGGTCGAGCAGGTCGAAGGTGTACGGCACGCCGGCGAGCGAGGTGCCGCGGGCGCGGCGGAACTCCTCCCAGAAGGCGGTGTCGGACACCGACCGCTCGGTGAGGATCAGGCCGGCGCCGCGCAGCAGATGGCTGTGGATGACCGACAGGCCGTAGCAGTAGTGCGGGGGCAGCGTGGTGGCCGCCCGGTCGGTGTCACGGATGCCGAGGTACGTGGCGATGGACTGGGCGTTGGCCTGCAGGTTCTGGTGCGACAGCCGCACCAGTTTGGGCGAGCCGGTCGAGCCGGAGGTGCTCAGCAGCAGGGCCAGGTCCGGGTGGAGGGTGTGGCTGCTCGCGCGGCGCCGCTCGTCGAGGTCCCAACTGCCGTCGGCACCCGGCCGCGCCACCACGTCCGGGGCGTACGCGGCGGTCAGTGAGCGGATCGTGCTGTCGCTGTCGCCGGGGACGAGCAGGACGGGGTGGCCGGCGGAGAGGGCCGCCAGGTGAATGACGAGGGCGTCGGCCCGGTTGGCTCCGGCCAGCAGCACCAGTCGGCGCACCGGTCCGAGGCGCTCGGCGGTGGCGGCCACCCGCTCGGCCAGCCGACGGTAGGAGAGCGTCTCCTGAGGGGTGATCAGGGCGACGCGGTCGCCGTGCGCCGCGAGCCCTCGCGCGAACGGCACGCCGTGCGGGCGTACGGGCGGTTCGGGAAACGGAACCGAGGCGGGTGGGACGGGGAAGGTGCCGGGCGGGACGGGGGACACGGGGGCCATGGGGGGCGGGGCGGTCGACGGAGCCCGAAGAGTGGGCGGCGCCTGCAGGGGCCCGAAGGGGTCGATCACGGTGCGCGCCTTTCCGCAGCAGAGTCCGCCGGTAACACAGATCCCTTGACGGTTAGGCAAGGTTTACCTTATTCATAGCATGTTCACAGTTGGCTAAAAAGCATCGCTTCGCCGCTCGCTGACAGACGACGCGACCTGCGGCGTCGCGGCGAGTCATGCAGGAAGGCACACCCCATGAGACGCCCCCTGGCTGGCCGAATCACCGCGCTTGTCGCGGCCGGCCTCCTGCTCCCCGCCCTCGCCGCCTGCGGCTCCGACGACGACGGAAGCAGCCAGGGGAAGGGCGGCGACTCCGCCCTCGTCATCTACTCCGGCCGTAACGAGAAGCTGGTCAAGCCGCTCCTCGACAAGCTGGAGAAGGCCGTCGGCACCAAGGTGGAGGTGCGCTACGGCGACAGCGCCGAACTGGCCGCCCAGCTACTGGAGGAGGGTGAGCGCACCAAGGCCGGACTGTTCTTCTCCCAGGACGCCGGAGCGCTCGGCTCCCTCTCCAAGGAGGGCATGCTGGCAAAGCTGCCGCAGACCCACCTGGACAAGGTCGACAAGGCCTACCGGAGCGGGGACGGCGACTGGGTGGGCACATCCGGACGCGTGCGCGTCATCGCGTACCACCCGGACAAGGTCGCCGAGGGCGAGGTCCCGGACAGCGTCCACGACGTGGTGAAGCCCGAGTGGAAGGACAAGGTCGGCTTCGCGCCCACCAACGCCTCCTTCCAGGCCTTCGTCACCGGCATGCGCGTCCTGGAGGGCGACGACGCCACCCGTAAGTGGCTGAAGGCACTGAAGGACAACGGCGCCAAGACCTACGCCCACAACCTCGCCACCCTGGACGCCGTCGAGTCCGGCGAGGTCTCCCTCGGCCTGATCAACCACTACTACTGGTACGAGCGGGTCGCCGAGAAGGGCGAGGAGAAGGTGGGCGCCAAGCTCCACTTCCTTCCCGGCAAGGACCCCGGCGCGCTGATCAACGTCGCCGGTGTGGGCATCCTCACAAACGCCGGGCAGAGCGAGGCCGCGCAGAAGGCCGTCGACTTCCTGCTCTCGAAGGAGGCACAGACCTACTTCGCCGACGAGACCAAGGAGTACCCGCTGGCCGCGGGCGTCACGAGCACCGTCGAGGGCCTGCCGCCGTTCGACTCCCTCGAATCCCCCGACATCGACCTCGGCAAGCTGGAGTCCCTTCAGGAGACCCTGGCCATGCTCCAGGACGTCGGACTGGTCTGACGGCCGTGCCCAACACACCGCGTGCCGCGCCGCGTTCGGCCGGGGCGTCCGCCCTGGCATCCGCCCCGGCTGAGGCATCCGCCGCAGCCGGGCGCGGTCGGTTCCGTACGTTCCATGCGTTCCGTACGCGGACCGGACGCAGACCACCCCTGGTCCTGCTCGTCCCCGCCTGCGTGGCAGCCCTCTTCGCCCTGCTCCCGCTCGGCTATCTCGCCGTCCGCGCCCTCGAACGCGGCCCCGGTTACGCCTGGGACGTCGTCGCCGACGCACGCACCCTGCACCTGCTCGGCCGCAGCCTCGGCCTCACCGCCGTGGTCGTCGCGGCCAGCCTGGTGCTGGGGATCTCGCTGGCCTGGCTGACCGTGCGCACCGCCCTGCCCGGCGCCCGCGCCTGGTCGGTACTGGCCACACTGCCGCTGGCCGTGCCCAGTTACGTCGCCGCCTTCGCCTGGCTGTCCGCCGAGCCCTCAGTCGCCGGGTTCGGCGGGGCCGCGCTGGCGCTGACCCTGGTCAGCTTCCCGTACGTCCATCTCCCGGTCGCCGCCGCGCTGCGCGGCATCGACCCGGCGCAGGAGGAGGCCTCGCGCTCCCTCGGCCATGGCCCGTCGGCCACCTTCCTGCGGGTCACCCTGCCGCAACTGCGACCGGCCGCGGCGGGCGGCGGACTGCTCGTGGCGCTGTACGTGCTCTCGGACTTCGGTGCGGTCTCGCTGATGCGGTACGACACCTTCACCCGGGCCATCCACACGTCGTACCGCGCGTCCTTCGACCGCACCCCGGCCGCCGCGCTCAGTGTCGTGCTGGTGGTGATGACGGTGGCACTGGTCGCCGCCGAGACCCGTACGCGCGGACGCGCCGGACACGCGAGGACGGGAACGGGCACCGCCCGGCCGGCCGTTCCGCTCCCGCTGGGCCGGTATCGGCCGCTCGCACTGCTGTGGTGCGGTGCGGTGGCTGCCGTGGCCGTCGTCTTCCCACTCGGCACCCTCGCGTACTGGCTGACCGCCGGCAGCTCGGCCGCCTGGGACCTGGGCGGGCTCGCCGACACCGCCTGGGCCACCCTCGGGGTCGCCGCCGCGGGCGCCGCCCTCACCACGGTCCTCGCCCTGCCGGTCGGGGTGATCGCCGCCCGGCACCGGGGCCGGGGCGCGCGCCTGCTGGAGCAGGCGGCCTACGCGGGCCACGCGCTGCCCGGCATCACGGTCGCGCTCTCCCTGGTCTTCTTCGCGGTCCGCTACGCATACCCCCTGTACCAGCAACTCCCGCTCCTGGTCTGCGCGTACGCGGTCCTCTTCCTGCCGGTCGCGGTGGCCGCCACGCGGGCCGCCGTGCTCCAGGCGCCGCCCGTGCTGGAAGACGTGGCCCGGTCGCTGGGGCGGCGGCCGTGGCAGGTCCTGCGCGAGGTGACCGTGCCCCTGGCCGCGCCCGGAGTGGCGGCCGGAGCCGCCCTCACCTTCGTCGTCTGCATGAAGGAACTCCCGGCGACCCTCCTTCTGCGCCCCACCGGCATGGACACCCTGGCCACCCGCCTCTGGACCGAGACGGGTGCCGGATCCTTCGCCGCCGCGGCCCCCTACGCGGCCGCGCTGATCCTGCTGGCCGCCGTCCCCTCCTATCTCCTGGGCAGGCACCGGACATGACGGACACGAACGAACTGCACGTCGAAGGGCTCACCAAGTCGTACGGGGACGGCGACCCCGTCGTCCTGCGCGGGCTCGACCTGACCGTGCCGACCGGCGCCCTGGCCGCCGTTCTCGGCCCCTCCGGCTGCGGCAAGACCACCCTGCTGCGCATCGTCGCCGGCTTCCTGCGCGCCGACGCGGGCACGGTGAGGCTGGGCAACCGGGTCGTTGGCGGCCCCGGTGTCCATGTGCCGCCCGAGCGGCGCCGCATCGGCATCGTCCCGCAGGAGGGCGCGCTGTTCCCGCACCTGAGCGTCGGGCACAACGTGACCTTCGGCCTGAAGGGTGTGGACCGCCCCGAGCGACGCCGTCGCGCCGAGGAGATGCTGGAACTGGTCGGCCTGGCCGGCTACGGCGACCGCATGCCGCACGAACTGTCGGGCGGCCAGCAGCAGCGCGTCGCCCTGGCACGGGCGCTCGCCCCGCGCCCTCAACTGGTCCTGCTGGACGAGCCGTTCAACGCGCTCGACAGTGCACTGCGGGCGGGGGTGCGGGCGGACGTACGGACGGCGCTGCGCGCGACGGGAGCCACGGCCGTACTGGTCACCCACGACCAGCAGGAGGCCCTGTCCACCGCCGACCTCGTCGCCGTCGTCCGCGACGGCCGCGTCGCCCAGTGCGACACCCCGCAGGACCTCTACCGCCGCCCCGCCGACCCCTGGGTCGCGGGTTTCGTCGGCGACGCCGTCCTCCTCCCCGGCACGGTCGACACCGACGGCACGGTGCGTACGGCGCTGGGCACCGTGCCCCTCCGCGCCCTGCCCGAAGGCAACCCGCGCACCGGCACGGTCCTGCTCCGCCCGGAACAGCTCCGGCTGACCGGACCCACCGCGCAAGGCGCGGTCCGGGGCACGGTGACCGACGTCTGCTTCTACGGCCACGACGCCATGGTCACCGTCGCCGTCGACGGCCACGCCGCCCCGGTCGGCATCCGCGTCGCGGGACCACTGCGGGTGCGGCCGGGGGAGGAGACGGGGGTGCGGGTGCTGGGGGAGGGGACGCTGCATCGTGACGGCTGTGAGCCGACAGCGCTCTGAACGCTATTGCGAGGGGCGCGGCACCCCCCTCAGGCGCCGCGCCCCATCCCCCGTTCCCCCGGGATACCGGTCTATTCAGTTCTCGCAGTTCTCTTCAGTGGTCACCTCGGGCAGTGCCCCCGACCGAGCCGCCTTCCCGTACCAGAGGGCGCTCGACTTCGGGGTGCGGGCCAGCGTCGAATAGTCCACGTACACCGCGCCGAAACGCTTGCCGTAGCCGTAGGACCACTCGAAGTTGTCCATGAGGGACCAGAGGTAGTAGCCGCGGACGTCCGCGCCGTCGGCGATCGCGCGGCGCACCGCCGAGAGATGGCCGTGCAGGTAGGCGATCCGCTCGGGGTCGTGGACGCGGCCCTCCGGGTCGGGCTTGTCGTCGTACGCCGCGCCGTTCTCCGTCACGTACAGCGGCAGGCCCGGAGCCTCCCTCGCGTAGCGCATGATCAGTTCGTGGAGGCCGGTCGGGTCGATCGTCCAGCCCATCTCCGTACGGTCGCCCGGGGTCTGATGGAACATCACATCGTCGGCGGCCGGCCAGGGCGAGTACGAGCTCGCGCCGTGGCCGTCCGCGCGCGGGCCCGTCGGTGCCGCCTCCGCGGCCGAAACCAGCGCCGGCGTGTAGTAGTTCAGACCGAGTGCGTCCAGCGGCTGGTTGATCGCCTGGAGGTCGCCGTCGAGGACGTACGACCAGTCCGTGACCGAGGATGTCGCCTCGAACAGGGTCTCGGGGTACGCGCCGTGCAGCATCGGGCCGTGGAAGATCCCGTTCGCCAGGTCGTCGATCCGCTGCTTCGCCGCCACATCCGCGGGATCGTCCGAAACCGTCCTGATCGTGGAGGAGTTGAGGCTCACCGCGATCGTGTTGCGGGCGGGCATCGCCGCGCGGAGCGCCGAAGTTCCCAGGCCGTGCGCCAGGTTCAGGTGATGGGCCGCCTTCAGTGATGCCGCCGCGTCCGTCCGGCCCGGGGCGTGCACCCCGGAGCCGTACCCCAGAAAGGCGCTGCACCACGGCTCGTTGAGGGTCATCCACTGCTCGACGCGGTCGCCGAGCGCCTCGCCGACGATCTGCGCGTACTCCGCGAAGCGGTACGCCGTGTCGCGCTCCGGCCAGCCGCCCGCGTCCTCCAGGTCCTGCGGCAGATCCCAGTGGTAGAGGGTGAGGGCCGGCTTGATGCCGTGCGCGAGCAGTTCGTCCACCAGCCGGCGGTAGAAGTCCAGGCCGCGCTGGACGGCGGGACCGCGGCCCGTCGGCTGCACCCGCGGCCAGGACACCGAGAAGCGGTACGCGGACAGCCCCAGCTCCGCCATGAGGGCCACGTCGTCGCGGTAGCGGTGGTAGTGGTCGACAGCGATGTCACCGTTCTCGCCACCGGCCGTCTTGCCGGGAGTGTGGCTGAAGGTGTCCCAGATCGAGGGCGTGCGGCCGTCCTCCCGCACCGCCCCCTCGATCTGGTACGCGGAGGTGGCGGCCCCCCAGAGGAAGGCGGACGGGAAGGTCACGGGCTCAGACATGGAAGCGCTCCCATAGAGGTCGTGGGGACCGACGGGTAAGACGGGGGGGAAGGATGGGCGGGGCCGGGGCGGCGATGGCCCGGCCCCGTAGGGCGGCGGCGCGGCGGGTCAGCCCTTGATGGCGCCCTGCATGATCCCGCCCACGATCTGCTTGCCGAACAGGAGGAAGGCGATGAGCAGCGGCAGGGTGCCGAGCAGCGCGCCCGCCATGATCACTGCCTGGTCGGGGACGTAGCCGGTGCCGAGGGAGTTGAGCGCCACCTGCACGGTCGGGTTCTGCTGGTTGAGGGCGATGATCGGCCACAGGAAGTCGTTCCAGGCGAACACGAAGGTCAGCAGGCCGAGCACGGCCATCGCGGGCCGCGCCGCGGGGAAGACCACGTGCCATACGACCCGCAGACTGCTCGCACCGTCCACGCGTGCCGCTTCGATCAGCTCGGTGGGCAGTGCCTGCACCAGGTACTGCCGCATGAAGAAGGTGCCGAAGGCGGTGCACAGCGTTGGCAGGATGACCGTCTGCAGCTGGTTGGACCAGCCGAGGTCGGACATCCACAGGTACAGCGGAACGACGGCCAGCTGCGGCGGGATCATCATCGTGCCGATGGTCAGCAGCAGCAGCGCGCTGGAGAACCGGAACCGCAGCTTGGCGAAGGCGAACCCGGCGAGCGTGGAGAACACCACCGTGCTGACGGTGATGGCGGACGCGACGAACGCCGTGTTGAACATCGCGGTGCCGAGCGAGGCCTCTTCCCAGGCGGTCTCGAGGTTCTTGAACAGGTTCCCGCCGAACCACAGCGGCGGCGGTGCCTGCGCGAGCCGGGAGTCGGTGCGGGAGGCCGCGATCGCCGTCCACACCAGCGGCGCCAGCGAGATCAGCGCGAAGAGGGTGAGGATGACGTACGTGACCGGGCCCGCGTGCAACTGCTTGCCCGCGCCGAGGACGCGGGGGCGCCGGGAGCCCCGTTTCTCCGCCTGAGGCAGCGTCAGATCGCTTGTCGTCATTGGGCTTTCCTCAGGCGTCGGGTGACCACCAGATTGATCACGGCGATGATCAGCAGGATCAGGAACATCGACCAGGCGATCGCGGACGCCTTGCCGAGGTTGCCGACGATCCAGCCCTGGTCGTACATGTACAGGCCGAGCGTCTGGAACTGGTGGGCGGAGCCGCCCTTCGAGCCGCTCACCCCGCCGAACAGCAGGGGTTCGCCGAAGAGCTGCGTCGCGCCGATCGTGGAGACGACCACCGTGAACAGGATCGTCGGCCGCAGCATCGGGATCGTCACATGACGGAACTGCTGCCAGCGGCCGGCGCCGTCCAGGGCCGCCGACTCGTACAGGTCGCTGGGGATCGCCTGCATCGCCGCGAGGTAGATCAGCGCGTTGTAGCCGGTCCACCGCCAGATCACGATCGTGGACACGGCGAACTTCGAACCCCAGTCGGACTCACGCCAGTTGACCGGATCTATCCCGATGAAGTCGAGCAGCCAGTTGATCATGCCGCCGTCCCAGGAGTACAGCAGCACGAACACCAGCGTGGCCGCCGCCACCGAGGTCGCGTACGGGGTGAGCATCACGACCCGCCACACGGTCGAGCCGCGCAGCTTGTAGTTGAGCAGGTGCGCGATCCCGATCGCCATCATCAGCTGCGGCACGGTCGAGATCACGCCGATGACGAAGGTGACCCACAGGGAGTTCCAGAAGAAGTCCGAGGACAGCAGGTTCTGGTAGTTGTCCAGCCCCACCCAGGTCTGCTTGTCCAGGTCGGCCAGCTGCACGTTGTGCAGCGAGTACCAGGCCGTGTACAGCAGCGGGACCAGTGAGAAGGCCCCGAACACGATGAAGAAGGGGGAGATGAAAGCGTACGGCGACGCCTTCATGTCCCAGCGGTACAGCCGGCTGCGCCAGGAGCTGCCGCCCGGCGGTGGCGTACCGCGACCCTGAGCGCCCCGGGCCGCGCCCGGCTGATTGCCGGGCGCGGCGTCGGCACTCGTCGCGGGTTGCGCGAGAGCCTGCTTGGAGCTGGTCACTGGCCGAGCACGTCCTTGATCTCCTTGGTGGCCGCCTCCCAGCCCTGGTCAGGGGTCTTCCCCTTCTGCTCGACCTGGAGGATGCCCACGTCGGTGATCGAGGTGCCGATCGGCTGGTCCTTGACGCCCAGGTACTGCATCGGGCTGGTCTTCGCCGAGTCGGAGAAGATCTGCGTGAGCGGCGCGCCCGAGAAGTACGCCGTGGTGTCGTCCTGCGGCTTCAGGGTCGAGTACACCGACGGGGTCGACGGGAAGCTGGCCTGCTTGGCGAAGACCTTCGCCTGCTGCTCCGGCGCGGTCAGCCACTTCGCGAGCGCGATGGCTTCCTTCTGGTGCTTGCTCGCCGTCGGCACACCGATGAAGGAACCGCCCCAGTTGGACGCGGTCGGTGCCGCCGCCACGTCCCACTTGCCGTTGCCGGACTCACCGGCCTTCTGCTGGATGTAGCCGATCATCCACGCCGGGCAGGCCACCGTCGCGAAGCTGCCCTTGGCGTAGGCCTGCTCCCAGGGCTTGTCGAACTGCTTCAGCTTCGCCGACATGTCGCTGGTCGCGACCTCCATCGCGACGTCCCAGGACTTCTTCACGCCCTCGGACTTGTCCCAGACGACGTTGCCGCCCTTGTCGTAGTAGCGCTCGCTGAAGCCGCCCGCCACGGCGTTGTAGACCGAGGAGGCGGAGTCCACGTACTTGGTGCCCTTGGGCGCCTTCTTCATGTACTCCTTGCCGAGGTCGACGTACTTGGCCCAGTCGCCCTTCCACAGCTCGGCGAGCTTGGCGCGGTCCGTCTCCAGGCCGGCCTTCTTGAAGAGGTCCTTGCGGTAGCAGACCGCCATCGGACCGACATCGGTGCCGAGCCCGATCGTCTTGCCGTCCTTGGTGGTGGCCTGCGCGGTCTTCCAGTCGAGCCACTGGGACTTGTCGACGTCCTTGCCGAGGTCGACGAACTTGTCGGCCTGCGTCTGCACGGCCTCGGTGATGTTGCCGACCTCGATCGCCTGGATGTCGTCGGTACCGGAACCGGCCTGCAGACGGGTCAGCGTCTTGGGCCAGTACACGTCGGTACGGGTGGTGACGTTCTCCTTGATGGCGATGTCCGGGTGCAGCTTCATGTACTCGTCGTAGAGGCCGGACTGCTTGTAGCCGAATTCACCGAAGGTGCCGACGGTTATCGTCGTCTTGCCGCTGCTGTCGCCACCGCCGTCCGACGAAGAGCCGTCGTCCGAGTCCTCGGCACAGCCGGCCAGCAGTCCCGTGGCCAGCGCGGCGACCGCCGTGAGGGCCACCAGCCGGCGGGACCGGCGGGTACTCGTGCGCATTGCGTCCTCCTGTTGCCTGACGTGCCGACCCCCCGGCCAACTGCACTGTTGGGCCCGTCATCTAGCTGCGGCTCGGGCGGGGAACGTGCGGGATGTGTATGTGCCAGGTACTGTGGGAGCGCTCCCACCAGTGATGTATTGAAGACTCGTTGGTTCGTGCGGGGGTGTCAAGGGCGAAAGCAGGGAGATATGTCTTCAGTTATCGGGCTGTTAGCTGGCGCCGTGAACGAGGGTCGAAGGCGACCGGCGACCCGCCGGGCGAACCTTCACAGGATGGCGGATCACTCTGCGTCGGACGGCGGAGGGCCGGTCCGCGGACACGTCGGACAGCAGGTCGCGGGCCATCTCGCGATCCGACGCGAGGCATCGTACGGGGATCAAGACTGTTAGATTCCAGGCCGAACGCGGTGTGATGAGAGGCGGACCATGGCAGTCCACGGAGCGCGGGGCCGGAGCGGCAAGCGGCCGACCCTCGAAGAGGTCGCCGCGCGCGCCGGAGTGGGGCGCGGCACGGTTTCCCGGGTGATCAACGGTTCACCGCGCGTCAGCGACGCCACGCGCGCCGCCGTCGAGGCGGCGGTGGCGGAACTCGGCTACGTACCGAACACGGCGGCCCGCGCCCTCGCCGCCAACCGCACGGACGCGATCGCGTTGGTCGTCCCCGAGCCCGAGACCCGGTTCTTCGCCGAGCCGTACTTCTCGGACATGCTGCGGGGCGTGGGCGCGGCCCTGTCGGACACGGAGATGCAGCTCCTGCTGATCTTCGCGGGCAGTGACCGGGAGCGCCGCCGGCTGGCCCAGTATCTGGCGGCCCACCGGGTCGACGGCGTCCTGCTGGTCTCGGTGCACGCGGACGATCCGCTCCCCGACCTGCTGGAACAGCTGGAGATCCCGGCGGTGATCAGCGGCCGCAGGTCCGCCGAGGAGACGCTGCCGTCCGTCGACTCGGACAACTACGGCGGCGGCCGGGCCGCGGTGGAACACCTGCTCGCCCGCGGATGCCGCACCGTCGCCCACATCGCGGGACGCCTCGACGTCTTCGGCGCCCAGCGCCGCATCGACGGCTACCGCGACGCGCTGCGTGACGCGGGCCGGGAGGTGGACGAGGACCTGATCGTCCCCGGTGACTTCACGGAGGCGGGCGGCCGCCGCGCGATGACGGAACTGCTCGACCACCACCCTGCCGTGGACGCGGTCTTCGCCGGCTCCGACGTCATGGCCGCCGGCGCCCGGCAGGTCCTGCGGGAGGCCGGCCGCCGCATCCCCGACGACGTGGCCCTCGTCGGCTACGACGACTCCGCCATTGCCCGTCATATGGACCCGCCCCTGACCAGCGTCCGCCAGCCGATAGAGGAGATGGGCCGCGCGATGCTCGACCTGTTGCTGGGCGAGATAGCGGACCGCCGTCCGGCGGCCTCACGGGGCCTGGAGAAGCGGCAGGTCGTACTGCCGGCGAAGCTGATGGCACGCGCCTCTTCGTGAGGCGCGCGGGAACGGGGCTGCCTTCCCGTGGGAACGGGTCCGTGTTCCCGTGATGTTCCCGTGGGAGCGGCAACAGATAAGGCCCGACCTGCTTTCGCAGGCCGGGCCTTGATCATTGAGGGTGAGTGACGGGACTTGAACCCGCGGCATCCTGGACCACAACCAGGTGCTCTACCAGCTGAGCTACACCCACCATGACCGGTGGTTGTCCGCGTGGACTTCCCGACCGGCCAAGAAAAAGTGTACAGGGTCCGAAGGGGTGCTCGCGCCCGCCTTTCGCGGGGCGTCAACTCGCGGGCAGGACGTGTTTCGCGGCGATCGTACGGGCCGTGTCCGAGTCCGGTCCCGGCTGCGGGACGAAGATCGCCTCGCGGTAGTAGCGGAGTTCGGCGATGGATTCGCGGATGTCCGCCAGGGCTCTGTGGTTGCCGTTCTTCTCCGGGCTGTTGAAGTACGCCCGGGGATACCAGCGGCGAGCCAGTTCCTTGATGGAGGAGACATCGACGATCCGGTAGTGGAGGTAGTCCTCCAGGGTCGGCATGTCGCGCAGCAGGAAGCCACGGTCCGTGCCCACCGAGTTGCCGCACAGCGGAGCCTTGCCCGGCTCCTTGACGTGCTCCCGTACGTAGGCCAGGACCTGCTCCTCGGCGTCCGCCAGTGTCGTACCGGCGGCCAGTTCGGAGAGGAGGCCCGAGGCGGTGTGCATGGTGCGCACGACCTCCGGCATGGTCTCCAGGGCCGCGTCCGGCGGGCGGATCACGATGTCCACCCCTTCTCCGAGCACATTCAGCTCGGAGTCGGTGACCAGCGCGGCCACCTCGATGAGCGCGTCGTCGGACAGCGAGAGGCCGGTCATCTCGCAGTCGATCCACACCATGCGATCGTTCATATGTCTCACCCTACGGCCCGTGGCCACAGGCGGGCAGGCATGGGGCCATGGCACGAGCAAGGCGGGGCGGGCGACGGTCCTTCGACCACGCCACGCCCCGCCTCAGGCGGTGAGTCTCATCCCCGGCTCACCACCATGTCTCCATGGCTCTCTACTGAGCGCTCCGCTGCCCCGGCACACTCGGCCGCCCATGCAGGTACAACTCCGTCGCGCCCTTCGCCGGGTCCGTGGACAAGGACGCGGTCGGCCCCACGGCGTGCGCCGCGGCCGTGCGGCGGGACTGGAGGGGTACGGGGGCGTCCTGAGGAACCGGTGGCGGCGCGCCGTCCGGGTCCGACGGCTTGTCGGACTGCGGGCGCCGGGCGCGATAGGCCGCCCGGTACGCGGCGGGGGACGAGCCGAGCTGACGGCGGAAGTGGCCGCGCAGGGCCACCGGGGAGCGGAAGCCGCAGCGGCCCGCCACCTCGTCCACCGAGTAGTCCGACGTCTCCAGCAGCCGCTGCGCCTGGAGCACCCGCTGCGTGATCAGCCACTGCAGGGGGGCACTCCCGGTGAGAGAGCGGAAGCGGCGGTCGAACGTACGCCTGCTCATGTACGCGCGTGCCGCCAGCGTCTCCACGTCGAACTGTTCGTGGAGGTGCTCCAGCGCCCAGGCGACGACCTCCGCGAGCGGGTCGGCGCCGATCTCCTCCGGTAAAGACCGATCGAGATAGCGCTCCTGGCCGCCGCTGCGCCGGGGCGGGACCACCAGGCGGCGGGCCAGGGCTCCGGCGGCTTCATTGCCGTGGTCCGTCCGCACGATGTGCAGACACAGGTCGATGCCCGCGGCCGTACCCGCCGAGGTCAGCACGTCGCCGTCGTCCACGAACAGTTCGCGGGGATCGACGTGGACGGACGGATAGCGCTTCGCCAGCGTCGGCGCGTACATCCAGTGAGTGGTCGCGGGACGGCCGTCCAGCAGGCCGGCCGCGGCCAGTACGAAGGCGCCGGTGCACAGCCCGACTATGCGGGCCCCCTCCTCATGGGCCCGGCGCAAGGCGTCGAGCGCCTCCTGGGGCGGTGGCGCGGTGATCGACCGCCACGCCGGCACGACGACGGTGCCCGCCCTGGAGATCGCCTCCAGCCCATGGGGCGCGGTCAGTTCGAGTCCCCCCGTCGTCCGCAGGGGCCCTTCCTCCCCCGCGCAGACAAGCAGCCTGTAGCGCGGCACGCCGGCGTCCTGGCGGTCGATCCCGAACACCGACAGTGGTATGGAACTCTCGAAGATGGGGCCGCCGCTGAACAGCAGCACCGCGACGATCTCCTTGCGGCGTCGCCCGGAAAGTTTCCGGGCCGCGGCTTCCGGCGCGGCAGTGGAGTCGTGGCTCATACTGCTAAGCCCCCCTCGGTGGTCGCGGCTCCTCGGTTGTGTCGCTCCTGCACGTTTCCCCTCGGTCCTGCACGAGTCCCCCGCCGTAAGACAGTCAAGATCGAATCTACTGTGTCCCGTGGTGCCTGGGTGACCAGTTCGGCACACGGCACATTGTCGACATGGCAACTTGGCGTGAAGCATTCGATCACGAAGCGTTGCACTCGTGGGTCCTACAGGGAAGTGCGCCTCGTCCGCGTGGCTGGTCCCCGTAGGGTGCGGGCGCCCTTAGGGCCCCTTTCAGTGCAGGTCGAACGGGGGTTGAAGACCCCTTCGGCCAAGTAATGCGCGGTTCCCAGAAGTTGGCTGAAAACCGATGGGTCCGTGCGCGCAAACCGGTCAGTCAACCGGCGTGCATCCCCGGGAGTACCGGCACCTTCCGCGCGCTCCCGCGCCGACCCTGCCGCGCCGCCCGTGGCGCGGCGTCCGCTCCTCGGCCAGCAGGCGAGGCGTACCCCGCTCGGAGCGCCTCAGCAGGACCCGGCATGCCCCGGTCACCGCGGCCAGACCGAGGGCCGCGCCGGCCGCCGCGGCCAGGGAGGTCCCGTACCCGACGAGCACCAGGGGAACCAGGACGCAGCTGAAGGCCGCCCAGCGGATCACATCGCTCACCCTGTCCTGTGCGGCGGCCGTCCTGGAGGAGGGCCGGGGTGCGGTCGAGGGTCCGGGCACGGTGTAGCTCCCTGGGGCGGCGGTGTACGGGGGTTCAACGCATCGCCGACCGGCCGGTCACGGTAGCGGGCCGGTCACGGCAGCGCGCAGGGCGGCGGCTCGCGGGGTGAAGCCCCGCGAAACCCCGTGCAAACCGCCTGTACGTGGCAGCAACCATTGCGTTGCGGGCGCTCTCTCGTGCATGCTCCGGGGAACCCTCCCGCGGTGAGTGCGGGATCTGGGCAGAGGAGGCGTGCCGCCGTACCCTTGGGGGTATGGGGTTGGGAAGATGATTCCCGGACACAGCTCCGTAGCACCTGTCGTCCCACCCACGAGGATCAAAACGCCGAGACACTCATGGCCGGTCAAGAATTCTTCGATCCCGCGCACCGCAAGCGCCCCGTCGCCGACCCCAAGGCGGCCGAGCCCTCGGCGGAGGAACAAACACGTCAGTCCTGCGATCCGGCGTTCAAGCACGGTGTCGTCGTCGGCTTCGACGGCTCGACATCCAGTGAACGCGCCCTCGCCTACGCGATCGGGATGGCGCATCGCTCCGACTCCGGTCTGATCATCGTGCACGTGGCCAACCGGCTGCCGACCACGGTGTGGGCGGGCTGTGAGCCCCCGGTCTTCGTCGATGTTCCGGACCACCGCACCGAGGTGCTGGGGCTTGAACTCGCCTGTGCGGAATATCTGTCCGAGGTGCCGTGGATCCTTGTCGAGCGCGGCGGCGACATCTGCCACGAACTCGAGGAGGTCGGGCGGGAGTACGAGGCGAACGCGATCGTCGTCGGCACCACGCACGGCATCGTCGGGCGGATCTTCGGCTCGGTCGCGGGGCGGCTCGCGAAGCGCGCGCAGCGCCCGGTGATCGTCATTCCGTAGACCCGCGCGCCCCGCGCGCGAGCGCACCCGGCCCGTTCTCGACGCCTCCGGCGTTGTCATTCCGTAACTCGCCGTTGTCCCAGGTGAGACGAGTCGCCCAGAGCGTCAACATCCTTCTGTGCGTGGACAAATCTACTGGCGCGTAGAGGTGGTTTGTGCCCTTGTGAAGGGTACAAACCGTTCGCCGGTCGACGGACACACGACCGGCACCTCACCGCACCACCGCACGTGCATGAAGGGAGCCCGCCGTGGACAACGACGTCTCTGCGGGAAGCACCACCACGACACTTGGTCATCTCGCCCTCGGAGTCACCCTGCTGGCCTTCGGCCTCGGTCACACCGAAGTGATCGACGGCGTGACAGCCGGGGACGCCGTCTCGCTCGCCACCTATGTAGGCGGCATCGCGCTCTTCGTCGCCGGTCTGCTCGCGCTGCGCGACCGCGACGGGTTCACGGGTACGGCGTTCGCCGGGCTCGGGGCGTTCTGGTTCACCTGGGGCGTCGGCGCGGACACCCAGGTCACGGACAACGCGGCGGGGCTGTTCCTGCTGCTCTTCGCGCTCGTCGCGCTCAGCCTGACCGTCGGTGCGTCCAGTGGTGCCACCCTCACACGCGGGGCGTACGGACTGCTCTTCGTCGCCCTTCTCCTCCTCGCCGTCGCGCGGTTCGGCGACTCCGAGGCGCTCACCAGGGCCGGTGGCTGGTTCGCGGCGGCGTCCGGCCTGACGGCCTGGTACGCGGCGACGGCGGCCCTGGCCCACTGGCCGACCGCACTGCCGCGAGGACGCGCTGCCGGCCGGGGGGTGACGGCCACCGGCTGAGGCAGCCGCGAGCCGGGGTTTGGGCGGCCCCGGCTCCCTGAAAAAACGGCTCTCCGTGTGCGGGTGGCACACACGGAGAGCCGTTTTTTGCGCCTGAACCGGCGCCGCTCTCGCGGACCTGGTTGCGCCCCCCTTGCGCCTAAACCGGCGCCGCTCTCGCGGACCTGGTTGATCGCCGCGGGGGTTCCTCAATTATCGCTTCGGTGGTCCTGTGGATTCCTTATTCCACCGTCACGGACTTGGCGAGGTTCCTGGGCTTGTCGATGTCCCGGCCCAGGGCCAAGGCCGTGTGGTAGGCGAGGAGTTGGAGGGGGATGCCCATCAGGATCGGGTCGAGCTCGTCCTCGTTCTTGGGGACGACGATCGTCTGGTCGGCCTTCTCCTGCTCCCGGTGGGCGACCGCGAGGATCTTGCCGCTGCGGGCCTTGATCTCCTCCAGGGCCGCGCGGTTCTTCTCCAGGAGGTCGTCGTCGGGGACGATCGCGACGGTGGGCAGCGCGGGCTCGATCAGCGCGAGCGGGCCGTGCTTCAACTCCGAGGCGGGATAGGCCTCGGCGTGGATGTACGAGACCTCCTTGAGCTTCAGCGAGGCCTCACGGGCCACCGGGTAGCCGCGTACACGGCCGATGAAGAGCATCGAGCGGGCCTCGGCGTAGTCCTCGGCCAGCTTCTTGATGTCCGCCTCCTGCTCCAGCATCTCGGAGATCTGGCCGGGCAGCCTGCGCAGGCCCTCGATGATCCGCTTGCCGTCGGAGACCGACAGGTCGCGAGTGCGGCCGAGGTGCAGCGCGAGCAGCGCGAAGGCGACCGTGGTGTTGGTGAAACACTTGGTGGACACCACGCACACCTCGGGACCGGCGTGCACGTACATGCCGCCGTCGGCCTCGCGGGCGATCGCCGAACCGACCACGTTCACGATGCCGAGGACCCGCGCGCCCTTCCGCTTCAGCTCCTGCACGGCGGCCAGCACGTCGTACGTCTCACCGGACTGGGACACCGCGACGTACAGCGTGTCGGGGTCGACGACCGCGTTGCGGTAGCGGAACTCGGAGGCCGGCTCGGCGTCCGCGGGGATACGGGCCAGCTCCTCGATCATCTGGGCGCCGATCATGCCCGCGTGGTACGAGGTGCCGCAGCCGAGGATCTTCACCCGGCGGATCTGGCGCGCCTCGCGGGCGTCCAGGTTCAGGCCGCCCAGGTGCACGGTGGAGAACCGGTCGTCGATGCGGCCGCGCAGCACCCGGTCCACGGCGTCGGCCTGCTCGTGGATCTCCTTGTGCATGTACGTGTCGTGGCCGCCCATGTCGTACGACTCGGCCTCCCACTCCACGGTGGTCGGCTCAGCGGTCGTACGGGTGCCCTCGGTGGTGTACGTACGGAAGTCGTCGGCCTTGAGGGTCGCCATCTCGCCGTCGTCGAGGGTGACGATCTGGCGGGTGTGCGCGACGAGCGCGGCGACGTCGGAGGCGACGAACATCTCCTTCTCGCCGATGCCGAGGACGACCGGGGAGCCGTTGCGGGCCACCACGACGCGGTCGGGGAAGTCGGCGTGCATGACGGCGATGCCGTACGTGCCCTCGATGACGCGCAGCGTCTCGCGGACCTTGTCCTCCAGCTTCACGGCCTGCGAGCGGCCGATGAGGTGGGTGAGGACCTCGGTGTCGGTCTCGGAGAGGAACTCGACGCCGTCGGCCTCCAGCTTCCTGCGCAGGTCGGAGGCGTTGTCGATGATGCCGTTGTGGACGACGGCGACCTTGCCCTCGGCGTCCAGGTGCGGGTGCGCGTTCACGTCGGACGGAGCGCCGTGTGTGGCCCAGCGGGTGTGGGCGATGCCGGTGGTGCCCTTGAACCGGGCGGGGACCTTCGCCTCCAGGTCGCGGACCCGGCCCTTGGCCTTGACCATCTTGAGGCCGGGAGTCTTCGGGCTGCTGACGACGATGCCCGCCGAGTCGTATCCCCGGTACTCGAGGCGCTGCAGTCCTTCGAGGAGGAGCGGTGCCACATCACGCCTGCCGATGTATCCCACGATTCCGCACATACGTTCCCTCGGTTCCCCTCTGTCGTTCGTTCGGCTCTGTCGTCCGGCGGTCAGCCGTAGACGATGCGGCGCAGCTGTCTGAGCGTGAGCTCGGGCGGTGCGACCGCGCGGTACTTCAGGTCCGCCGTGATCCGTTCGAAGATCGCCGAGTTCACCAGGCCCTGGGCCTGGAGCTCTCGGTGGCGGCGACGGACGTAGTCCTCCGTCGTCTCGTCGAAGTAGGCGAGCACATCCTGGATCACACGCAGCGCCTCGCCCCGGCTCAGGGCCGAGGAGCGCGTCAGGTGATCAACAAGGTCATCGTGCACCCGTCGATCCTGAGGTAAAGCGCGAGTAATCGCAAGAATCCTGCCCGATATCGGGCACGTGACTGTTGAAACTCTCATGAGAGGCTGTTCGGAGCCTGTTCATTCTGTGGCCCGCAGGGCGAAGGGTGCGGGGAGGACCTTTCCGGCCATGAACATTCCCCGCATGGGTGTCCCGGAGAAACTGGCCGATCGGATGAGCCTGGCCGAGCAGCACGAGTACCTGCAGGCCGGATTCTCCCGGCGAACGATGATCAGAGGCGGTGCCGTCACCCTGGGCGCCGTCGTGGGCGGCTCCTTCGTGCCGGGCGCGACCGCCGAGGCGGCGGTTCCGAGCCCGCGGACGCGCACCGACGAGATCGACGGGTCCCTCGTCGCTCCCCTCGGCCGCCACCTCGCCTACGGTGCCGACCCGCGCACCGAGATGACCGTCTCCTGGCAGGTCCCGGTCGCGGTGCGGAAGCCGTACATCCGCGTCGGAGCCCACCCGTGGGACCTCTCGCGCAAGATCGAGGCCGAGGTCAGGACACTCTTCACGCCCGCCGGCGTCGGCGCGAGCGGCGACCACACCCAGTACTACCTGCACGCCCGGCTCACGCGACTGCGTCCCGGCAGTACGTACTACTACGGCGTCGGCCACGACGGCTTCGACCCGGCGGCCCCGCATCTCGCGGGCACGATCGGCACCTTCACCACCGCGCCCGCGCACGCCGAGCCATTCACCTTCACCGCCTTCGGCGACCAGGGCGTCAGTTACCACGCGCTGGCCAACGACAGCCTGATCCTCGGTCAGAACCCGGCCTTCCACCTGCACGCGGGCGACATCGCGTACGGCGACCCGACGGGACAGGGCAAGTCCTCCGACACCGGCTTCGACTCGCGCGTCTGGGACCAGTTCCTCGCCCAGACCGAGTCGGTCGCCAAGCAGGTGCCGTGGATGGTGTCGTACGGCAACCACGACATGGAGGCCTGGTACTCGCCGAACGGCTACGGCGGCGAGGAGGCCCGCTGGCAGCTCCCGGAGAACGGGCCCGACACGAAGAACCTGCCCGGCGTCTACTCCTTCGTGCACGGCAACACCGCCGTGATCTCGCTGGACGCCAACGACATCTCCTTCGAGATCCCGGCCAACCTCGGTATCTCCGGCGGCACACAGACGGCATGGCTGGAACGCCGGCTGCGTGAGTACCGCGCCGCGGAGGGCATCGACTTCGTCGTCGTCTTCTTCCACCACTGCGCGTACTGCACCTCGACCGCGCACGCCTCCGAGGGCGGGGTGCGAAAGGAGTGGGTGCCGCTGTTCGAGAAGTACACCGTCGACCTGGTGATCAACGGCCACAACCACGTCTACGAGCGCACCGACGTGATCAAGGGCGGCGAGGTCTCCCGGCAGCTGCCGATCGGTGGCACCGCCCACCCGGAGACGGACGGCGTCGTGTACGTGACGGCGGGCGCGGCGGGCCGCAGCCTGTACGCGTTCAGCGCCGACGAGTCGTACGAGGGGCACGAGAAGGAGAACGACGCCGTCTCGTCGTTCGTCTGCCTCAAGGACGGCGGCCGGCAGCAGGAGACGGTCGCGTGGTCGCGGGTGCGGTACCTGGACTACTCGTTCCTGCGGGTGGATGTGACGCCCGCGCCCAAGGGGCGCACGGCCACGCTGACCGTGCGGGGGATCGCCGAGACGGGCGAGGAGGTCGACCGCTTCACCCTCGCGCGCCGGGTCTGACCGGCCGCGGACTGGCGGTCCTCGGCGTCCGCTCGAGGACCGCCTGCTACATCCGCTTGAGGACCGCCTGCTTGGCCAGCGTGAACTCCTCGTCCGTGAGGACCCCGGACTTGTGCAGCTCGCCGAGCTCGCGCAGACGGCGCAGCAGGGCGTCGTGGTCGGCCTCGGCGGGCCGCTCCGGGGCGGAGACGGCACCGGGGGAGTGCTGCTTCAGCGGCGCGTCCGCGACCGGTGGCGCCGATGGATGCGGCAGACGCACCTGTACCGCCGCCGCCACCAGCGCCATGAGCGGGTCCTTCTTGAAGCCCCACAGCTCCACGGAGTTGGGGTCGTACTTCGGCGGGGCCTTGGTCGCGGCGTTGTGGACGGTGAAGCGGAGGTAGCCGTTCTCGAGGCCGGCAGCCGGGTGCCACTCCACGGCCCGGATGTCTGCCAGGGCGAGCGTGCGGCCGCCGGCGGCCGCCTTCGCCTCCTCGGTCTTCCAGTTCCACTCCAGCCGGACGGACTCCCC
This sequence comes from Streptomyces sporangiiformans, assembly GCF_005768555.2. GTDB lineage: Bacteria > Actinomycetota > Actinomycetes > Streptomycetales > Streptomycetaceae > Streptomyces > Streptomyces sporangiiformans. The sequence goes on along the minus strand of NZ_VCHX02000069.1, from coordinate 18,618 downwards.
GTCGAAGCTCGCGGTGCCGTCCCCGGCGGACACCGACAGCGGCACCGGCGGTCCCGGCAGCAGATAGCGGTCGACGGCCGTGGACGGCACCTGGTCCAGCAGCAGCGCGTTGCGGATCTCGTCCACGAAGTACTCGGCGACGCCGTACCGGTCCGATTCGACGGCCAGTTGGTACGGGTCGGAGGAGTCCACGAGCTTGCCTCCGGTCGCCTGTAACAACGGGTCGGCACCGTCGCGCAGCCGGATTCTGAGCCGCCCGGACTTCTTGCCCTGCTCGAAGGAGATCCCCGCCAACGCACCCAGCGGAACGGTGAGTTCGCCCAGCGTCTTGCGCAGCAGGCTCACGTTCTTCTCGCGGCCAGGGGTGAGCCGCAACGCATCGCCGTCGAAGGCCCAGGTGCCGTCCTTCTGGATGATTTCCGCCATACGGGGGATTGTTTCACCGGTCTCGCGAGAGAGTTGGTCTATACCCATCGGGGCTCGTGGAGGGCTCTCGGGGAACTCATGGAAGGGAGCGCTTGTGAGACAGCACCACAGAACGCCCCGCCTCTTAGGTTCGCTGCTGCTCGTGGCGGCCGCCGGTGTCTGTGCCCTCGGCGCCGGACCCGCCCCCGCCGAGGGCATGTCCGCCACCCCGCTCGGCCAGGTGGTTCCGGCTCCCGCCTCGGTCGACGCGGGCGGATCCCCGTACCGGATCACCAGTGGCACCCGTATCCGCGTGGACGACTCGCCCGAGGTCCGCCGGATCGGCTCGTATCTCGCCGACGTGCTGCGGCCGTCGACCGGCTACCGGCTGCCGGTCACGGACGACGCGGGCCGCGACGGGATCCGGCTCCGGCTCACCCGCGGCGACGCCGGGCTGGGCGAGGAGGGCTACCGGCTGCAGAGCGGCAGGCAAGCCGTCACCATCACCGCCCGGAAGCCCGCCGGGCTCTTCCACGGCGTGCAGACGCTGCGCCAGCTCCTGCCCGCCGCCGTCGAGAAGGACTCCGTGCAGCCCGGACCGTGGCTCATCGCGGGCGGCACCATCACGGACACGCCGCGCTACGGCTACCGCGGCGCGATGCTGGACGTCGCCCGGCACTTCTTCACCGTCGGCCAAGTCAAGCGCTACATCGACCAGCTGGCCCTCTACAAGGTCAACAAGCTGCATCTGCACCTGAGCGACGACCAGGGCTGGCGCATCGCCGTCGACTCCTGGCCGCGGCTCGCGACGTACGGCGGCTCCACGCAGGTCGGCGGCGGGCCGGGCGGCCACTACACCAAGGAGCAGTACAAGGAGATCGTCCGGTACGCCGCCTCCCGCTATCTGGAGGTCGTGCCCGAGATCGACATGCCCGGCCACACGAACGCCGCGCTCGCCTCATACGCGGAGCTGAACTGCGACGGTGTCGCACCCCCGCTCTACACCGGCACCGACGTCGGGTTCAGCTCGCTGTGCGTGCCGAAGGAGATCACCTACGACTTCGTCGACGATGTCATCCGCGAACTGGCCGCGCTCACGCCGGGGCGCTACCTCCACATCGGCGGCGACGAGGCGCACTCGACCAGCCATGAGGACTACGTGAAGTTCATGGACCGCGTGCAGCCGGTCGTCGCCGAGTACGGCAAGACCGTGGTCGGCTGGCACCAGCTGACCGGCGCGAGTCCGGCGCCGGGAGCGCTGGCCCAGTACTGGGGCCTGGACAGTACGAGCGCCGCCGAGAAGGAACAGGTCGCGGCGGCCGCGCGGAACGGCACCGGCATCGTCCTGTCGCCGGCCGACCGGATCTACCTCGACATGAAGTACGACAAGGACACCCCGCTCGGCCTCGACTGGGCGGGCCATGTGGAGGCGCGGCGCTCGTACGACTGGGACCCGGGCAACTACCTTCCCGGAGCGCCCGGTTCAGCCATCCAGGGCGTCGAGGCGCCGCTGTGGACGGAGACGATCTCCACCTCGGCGCACATCGAGTACATGGCCTTCCCGAGGCTGCCCGGTGTGGCGGAGCTCGGCTGGTCGCCCGCGTCGACGCACGACTGGGACGCCTACAAGGTGCGGCTGGCGGCGCAGGCACCGCGGTGGGACGCGCTGGGGATCGGCTATCACCGTTCGCCGCAGGTCCCTTGGCCCGACCGGTAGCCGATACTTGAGCGAACATGGCGGCGGGCGCCCCCTGGGACCGTACGTGGGGGCGCCCGCCTGCTGGTGGGGGCCGTTGCTACAGCCCGGCGATGGGGTTCTTCAGCGTCCCGACGAGCTGGAGGGCTCCGGCCGGGTCGGCGAGGTCCACCATCTCCTTGTTGTTCCGCAGCTGCAGCCGGTTGAGGCAGGACAGCGCGAACTCGGGCGCGAACATGTCGTACTGCCGGAACTTGTCCGCGAGTTCGGGCCTGGCCGCCTGGTAGTCGCGTACGCAGTCGGCGACCGTCCGCCAGAAGTCGGTCTCGTCCAGGACGCCGTCACCGGCGAGGTCCGCGGCGAGGAAGCGGAAGAAGCAGTCGAAGACGTCCGTGAAGATCGACAGGAGCTTCTTGTCCTCGGGCACCTCGACACGGAGCCGCTCGACCGCGGGCGGCAGCACCGCGTCCGGGTCCATGACCGCGATCTCCTCGGCGATGTCCTTGTAGATCGCGCGCTGCACGACGCCGTCCTTGAGGACCAGGATGACGTTCTCGCCGTGCGGCATGAACACCAGGTCGTACGCGTAGAAGCTGTGCAGCAGCGGCGTGAGATACGCGTGCAGATAGCGGCGCAGCCATTCCACCGGCGGCAGGCCCGAACGCTCGATCAGCGCGGTCGCGAACGACGCGCCCTCGTGGTCGACATGCACCAGCGAGGCCATCGTGGCCAGGGACTCCCCCTCCTGCAGCGAGGACACGGGGCTTTCGCGCCACAGCGCGGCGAGCATCTTGCGGTACGGCGAGTAACGGTCGGTGGCGGCCTCGTACTCCAGGTGCCGGTACCCGACGGCCGCGCGCTCGCGGATGACCGACAGTCCGGTGGACCTCAGCACCGGGTCGTTGACAATGAGCCCGGCCAGCCAGTCGTTGATGGCCGGGGTCGCCTCCATGTACGCGGCGGACAGGCCGCGCATGAAGCCCATGTTGATGACCGACAGGGCGGTCTTCACGTAGTGCTTTTCCGGGGCGCTCTTGTTGAAGAAGGTCCGGATCGACTGCTGGGCCAGATACTCGTCGTCGCCCTCGCCGAGGCACACGAGGTGCCGCTGGGCGACCTCGGCGGCGAAGGTGACCGTGAGTTTGTTCCACCACTGCCAGGGGTGGACGGGGATGAGGAGGTAGTCCGCCGGGTCGAGGTCCTGCTCGCGCAGAACGGTGTGGAAGCGCTCGACCGTCTCGGCGCCCAGCTCGTCCCGCAGGAACGCCTCGTACTCGATGCCCACGCCCGCCGTGAAGGCCGCCCGCGAGCGGTGCGCGGCCAGCCAGACCAGCCGCACCGGGCTCGCGGTCTCGGGGGCGTAGGAGAGGTACTCGTGGACGCCGAAGCCGAGCCGCCCGTTGTTGGCGACGAAGCAGGGGTGGCCCTCGGTCATGCCGGTCTCGATGGCCTGGAAACCGGAGCGCACCAGCTCGGCGACCGGGATCTGCGGCTTGGTGAGCTTGTAGCAGGTCCCGGACAGGGTGGAGGAGATCTCCTCCAGGTAGACGGGCAGGATCTCGTCGCTCAGGCCGAGCGTCTTCTGCAACTCGATGAAGAAGTCGAGGGCGGCGAGCGGGAGTTCGCGGCCGTCGTGGTGGCGGGTGATCGAGTCGGCGTCGACCTGCCAGTGGTCGAGGGCGCGGCGGGTGGCGGTGAACTCGTACCGGGTCAGGCCGTCGTCGCTGCGGACGACGTACCGGCCCGTGCCCTCGTCGCCCTCCGGCTCCGGCGTGATGAGCCGCTCGTGGGCGAACTCGGCGAGGGCCTTGCGGATGAGGAGGCGGTTGGCCCGCGCCCAGCGATGGGGGGACAGATGCGCCACGGCGTCGGACAGGGTCATATCGAAACTCCTCGCGCAGCCAAGCTGTGCCTATTAAAGAAGCGTTCGCGCGTGCAGAAGGACAGCAGTGCGCGCTTCTCCGGCTTCTCGATCTCGCGGACGGGTACGAAGCCGACGGTCTCGTTCAGCGCGTGCACCGCCGTGTTGCTCACATCCGGTTCGACGACGACCCGCCGGGTGCGCGGGTCGGCGAACAGGGACTCCATCACCGCGGTGATCACGGCTCGGGTGAAGCCGTGCACCGGGGTGTCCGTCGGCGCCACCAGGAAGTGCATGCCGACATCGCCCGGCTCGGGTTCGTACAGGCCGACGAGCTCGATGTACCGGGGGTCGTACTTCTCCATCAGGAACGCGGGTTCACCGTCGTGGAACCCCAGGTAGGCGTGGTGGTGCTCGTTGGCCGCGATGGCCATGTACTCGCGCTCCACGTCCTGGAGTTCGGCGTCCTGCATCATCCAGTAGGCCGCCTTGGGGTGCGTCACCCAGGAGTGCAGCAGCTCCGTGTCGGCGAGCGGGTCGAGGGGACGCAGCGAGAGCGTCCCGAGGGCGGTCGTCGAGCTCATATGGCGAACTCCTGGAACGCGATGGCCTTCTCGACGGGGTAGTACTCGGAGCCGAGCAGCTCGCGGATGATGTACGCGTTGCGGTAGGCGCCCATGCCGAGGTCCGGTGATGTGATCGAGTGCGTGTGCACGCCGGCGTTCTGCAGGAAGATGCCGCGGCCCGTGGTGTCGATGGCGTAGTTGCGGGCCACGTCGTGGTTGCCCTGAGCGTCGTAGCGGATCCGGTCGCGTACGGGCTTCAGGAACTCGGGCTCGGTGTACCGGTAGCCGGTCGCCAGGATCAGGCCCTCGGAGTGCAGCTCGTAGTCCTTCTCCTGCTCCTCCTGGCGCAGGCCCAGGACGTATGTGCCGTTGTCGTGGGACGCGGTGGTGAGCGAGGAGTTGGTGATCAGGCGCGTGGGGACCGGGCCGCGGAGGTTCTTCTGGTAGAGCAGGTCGAAGATCTCGTTGATCAGTTCGCCGTCGATGCCCTTGAACAGGCCCTTCTGCTGGGACTGGAGGCGGTAGCGGGTCCGCTCCGGCAGCGCGTGGAAGTAGTCGATGTACTCCGGGGAGGTCATCTCCAGCGTGAGCTTGGTGTATTCCAGCGGGAAGAACCGCGGGGAGCGCGTGACCCAGTTCAGCCGGTAGCCGTGGACGTCGATCTCGCTCAGCAGGTCGTAGTAGATCTCCGCGGCGGACTGTCCGCTGCCGACCAGCGTGATGGACTTCTTCCGCTGGAGCTCCCGCTTGTGCTGCTGGTAGCGGGAGTTGTGGATGAAGTCCCCTTCGAGGCCGTGACAGGCCTCGGGGATGTACGGGGGTGTGCCGGTGCCGAGCACGAGGTGGCGGGCGCGGTAGGTCTGGCCGCCTTCCGTCCGTACGACGTAGACGCCGTCGGCGTGTGTGACCTCGGTGACCGTCGTGTTGAAGCGGATGCTGGAGAGCTGCGCGGCCGCCCAGCGGCAGTAGTCGTCGTACTCGACGCGCAGCGGGTAGAAGTTCTCGCGGATGTAGAACGAGTACAGACGGCCGGACGCCTTCAGGTAGTTGAGGAAGGAGTACGGGGACGTCGGGTCGGCGAGGGTGACGAGGTCCGACATGAACGGCGTCTGGAGGTGCGCGCCCTCCAGGAACATCCCGGAGTGCCACTCGAAGTCGGGCTTGGACTCCAGGAAGACCCCGTCGAGTTCGGTGATCGGCTCGGTGAGGCAGGCGAGGCCGAGGTTGAAGGGGCCCAGCCCGATCCCCACGAAGTCGCGGATCTTTTCCGGGGATTCAGGAAGCGCGGTCAAGGGACTCTCCCAGGTACTGCTCGGCGTGGCCGGCGATCAGGTCGAGTACGACGGCTATGTCGGCCGTCGTGGTCTCGGGGTTGAGCAGGGTGAACTTGAGGTAGTGGCGGCCGCCGACCTTGGTGCCCGCGACGACCGCGTCACCGGAGGCGAACAGCGCCTTGCGGGCAAACAGGTTGGCGCGGTCGATCTCGGCCGGGTCGGTGACGTCGGCGGGGATGTGGCGGAAGACCAGGGTGGACAGCGAGGGCTGGACGACCACGTCGAAGCGCGGGTCGGCGGCGAGCAGTTCCCAGCCCTCCGCCGCGCGGGCGCAGACCTGGTCGAAGAGCTCGCCGATGCCGTCGGCGCCCATCACGCGCAGGGTCATCCACAGCTTGAGGGCGTCGAACCGGCGAGTGGTCTGCAGGGACTTGTCGACCTGGTTGGGGATGCGCTCGTGCACCATGCGGCGCGGGTTGAGGTACTCCGCGTGGTACGTGGCGTGCCGCAGCGTGGCCGCGTCGCGGACCAGCACGGCGGACGAACTGACCGGCTGGAAGAACGACTTGTGGTAGTCGACGGTGACGGAGTCGGCACGCTCGATGCCGTCGATGCGGTCCCGGTTCTTCAGCGATGTGAGCAGCCCGCAGCCGTACGCCGCGTCGACGTGCAGCCAGGTGCCGAACTGGTCGCACAGCTCGGCGATCTCGGGGAGCGGGTCGATGGAGCCGAAGTCGGTGGTGCCCGCGGTGGCGACGACGGCCATCGGGATCAGCCCGTCCTGGCGGCAGCGCTCCAGTTCGTGGGCGAGCGCGACCGTCTGCATGCGCTTGTCGTGGTCGACGGGCAGGGAGACGACCGAGTCGGGGCTCAGGCCGAGCAGTTTGGCCGACTTCTTGACGCTGAAGTGGCTCACCTCGGAGGCGAAGATGCGCAGTTTGGCGTTCGAGTCGGTCTTGGCCTCCTCGCGGGCCAGCAGCAGCGCCTGGAGGTTGGACTGGGTACCGCCGCTGGTGAACACGCCGTCGGCGGCCGGGCCCAGGCCGATGCGCTCGGTGGTCCAGTCGATGAGTTTGCGCTCGATGAGGGTGCCGCCGGCCGACTGGTCCCAGGTGTCCAGGGAGGAGTTGACGGCCGACAGAACGGCCTCGCCGACCACGGCCGGGATGACGACCGGGCAGTTGAGGTGGGCGAGATAGCGCGGGTGGTGGAAGTAGACCGCGTCCTTGAGGTAGATCTCCTCCAGCTCGTCGAGGACCGCGGTGGTGTCGTGCAGCGGGCGGTCCAGGTCGATCCGCTCGATGTGGGGAGACAGGGCGTCGACCGTGACGCCGGTGAACGGACGGTCGGTGGTGGCGATTCTGGCCGCCACCCGCTCGATTCCTTCGGTCACGGAGCTGCGGTACCGCTCCGTGGTCGTGTCATTGAGCAGGTGCGAGCGCATGGGGGGTTTCCTCCGGGGGACAGGAAGAGGGGCGGAACGCGAGCTTCAACTTAGGTTAGCCTAACCTAAGTTTCAATTCGTGAAGAGGTGATCACAGAGCGATGTGATCTATCCCTCTCCCCGCTCGCGCAGTTGCTCCTCGGTCATCCCGCGCCGCCAGTAGCCCACGAACGTGACCCGCCTGCGGTCGAACTCCCGCTCGCGCACGAGATGCCGGCGCAGCTCCTTCACCCGGCCCGACTCGCCGGCGATCCAGGCGTACGGGGCCCTGGTGTGCGGGAGTTCGGCGGCACGGATCGCGTCGAGGGCGTCGGGTGCCCCCTCGTCGCGTACGAGCCATGTGATCTCGGCGTCCGCGGCGGTGAGGGGTTCCAGGCGGTCGCCGGCGTGCGGGACCTCCAGCCAGACGCGGGCCCTGGTCCCCGCCGGCAGCGACTCCAGGATGGCCGTGGCGGCGGGCAGGGCGGTCTCGTCCGCCCACATGACGACCAGGTCGGCGCCGACGGGCGGGCGGAAACGTATCGCCTTGTTGTCGGCGACGGCGGGGCCGAGTACGACGACGCGGTCGCCGGGGCCGGCCTGGGACGCCCAGCGGGACGCGGGGCCGGCGGGCGCCGCGGCCCCCGGCTCCACGCCGTGCAGCGCGAAGTCGATATCGATCTCGACGGTGCTGCCGTGCGCGTCGCGCCGCAGGGCGCGCAGCGTGTACGAACGCATCACCGCCCGTACGTCGTCGGGCAGTTCACGCCACGCCTGCCACCAGCCGTCGCCCTCCTCGACCGGGATGGCGGGCTCCGACTGACCCGGCTGCGGCAGGAAGAGCGACAGGCTCTGGTCGCGGCCGTCGGAGGCGAAGGCGTGCAGATCGGGGCCCGTGAGGGAGACCCGGACGAGTGACGGGCCGAGCCGCCTCGTCCGTACGACCTGCAGAGAGAAAAAACGGAACGGGGTGGCTACGGCCGTCGTCATGGGGTGCTCCTGAGTCGAGGTCAGGGGGAAAGCCCCGTAAGGGGCGCGGGGCTGTGACATATGCGGCTCCGCCGCGTGGGCGCGACCAGCCACGTACGGGCCGCACCATCCACAGGCCTCCGGCAAGGCGGTCAGGTGACCTTCTTGGCCTTGTCGATCGCCTGGGCGAGGTTCTCGAGCAGCGGCGTGCACTTGTCGTAGGACAGGATCGGCTCGGGGTCGCGGGCGATGACCTGGCCCGCCTTGACCGCGGGCAGCTTCTTCCAGGTGGCCTCGGTGATGTCGGCGGGCTGGATGGTCGAGGAGCGGTTGTCCATCATGATGATGTCCGCGTCGTACTTGTCGACGTTCTCCCAGCTCAGGTTCTCGAACCAGCCGCCGCTGGCCTTCAGGGCCGAGGCGGGAGGCTCGACGAAGTTCACGCCGAGTGCCTTGAAGTACTCCAGGTCGATGGAGAGGTTCGTGCCCGAGACATAGAAGATGTCCTGGCTCGCGGAACCGGCCAGCACCTTGATGTCGGGGTTGGCCTTGGCGGCGGCGCGCAGCTTGGCGGCGGCGTCCTCGAAGCGCTTCTTGGCCGTGGTGATCGCGTCGGACTTCACGTCGGCGCCCAGCGACTCGGCGAGGTCCAGCATGCGCTGCAGCGACTTGGTCATCTGGCGGTCGTAGACCGAGATGGCGACGCTCGGAGCGCCGACGGCGAGGATCTTCTTCGTGGACTCCTCGGGGACGTACCAGAGGGTGCCGGCGTCGTCGAACGTCGTGGTGATCAGGGCGTCGGGGGCCAGGCCCGCGTACTTCTCGATGTTGAACTGGCCCCACACGTTGCCGAGGATCGTCACCTTGCTGATGTCGAGATCGCCGGCCTGGACGTCGGCCTTGCCGGTCTTGGTCTTGGTCGGACCGAAGACACCCTTGACCTCTATGCCGTAGTCGTGGAGGGCGGCGGCGACACCGGTGAACGCGACGATGTTCGTCGGGATCTTGTCGCCCTTGGCGGTCTCACCGCGGTCGTCCTTGAAGGTCCACGAGCCGGACTTGGCGGCCTGCGTGTTGTCCGCCGAGTCCCCGCTTTTCGCGTCTTCGTCGCCGCAGGCCGCTAGGACGGCGCCGAGGCCGAGGGCGCCGCCCGCGGCGAGGATGCCGCGGCGGGTGAGGTGGGCGGAACGGGCGTTGGACATGTGGTGACTGCTTTCGCACAGGGCGGAGCGCCCATCGGACAAGTTCAAAAGGTAGGTTAGCCTAACCTCATCTGCTGTCCAGAAGGCGGGGTTCACCTGCGGAAACGCCGGATGGTGCCCGTGTCCGCGCCTGTGCGGGCCCTGTGCACTCCCTTCGCGGCCCGGGTGCCGCAGGGGCGGATTTGCAGCAGTTATCAGCCAGTCAGGCCCAACTCCCGGGCGATCAGCATGCGTTGGACCTCGCTCGTGCCCTCGCCGATCTCCAGGATCTTGGAGTCGCGCCACATACGGGCCACCGGATACTCGTTCATGAAGCCGTAGCCGCCGTGGATCTGGGTGGCGTCGCGGGCGTTGTCGACGGCGATCGTGGAGGAGTGGAGCTTGGCCAGGGCCGCCTCCTTCTTGAAGGGTTCGCCGCTCACCAGGCGGGACGCGGCGTCGCGCCAGGCGAGGCGGGCCGTGTGCGCCTTCATCTCCATATCGGCGATCTTGAACTGGATGGCCTGGTTCGCGCCGATCGGGCGCCCGAACGCGTGGCGCTCCTTGGCGTACTTCACGGACTCGTCCACGCAGCCCTGGGCCAGGCCCGTCGCGAGCGCCGCGATGGCGATACGGCCCTCGTCGAGGATGCGCAGGAACTGGGCGTAACCCCGGCCCTCCTCGCCCAGCAGGTTCGCGGCGGGCACGCGTACGTCGTCGAAGGACAACTCCCTTGTGTCCGAGGCGTTCCAGCCGACCTTCGAGTACGGGGCCGCGACCGTGAAGCCGGGGGTTCCCGACGGGACGATGATCGACGAGATGCGCGGCTTGCCCTCAGGAGTGCGGCCCGTGACCGCCGTGACCGTCACCAGGCCCGTGATGTCCGTCCCGGAGTTGGTGATGAAACACTTGGTGCCGTTGATCACCCATTCGTCCGTCGACGCGTCGAGGCGGGCGGTGGTACGGGTCGCTCCGGCGTCCGAGCCGCCGTCGGGCTCCGTCAGACCGAAGGCGCCGAGGATCTCGCCCGTGCACAGCCGCGGCAGCCACGCGCGCTTCTGCTCCTCGGTGCCGAACACATGGATGGGCATCGCGCCCAGCGAGACGCCCGCCTCCAGCGTGATGGCCACCGAGGAGTCCACCCGGGCGAGTTCCTCGAGCGCGATGCCGAGCGCCAGATAGTCGCCGCCCATGCCGCCGTACTCCTCCGGGAACGGCAGCCCGAACAGACCCATCCGGCCCATCTCGCGGACGATCTCGTACGGGAACTCGTGACGCTCGTAGAAGTCGCCGATCTTCGGCGCCACGACATCGTGAGCGAACTCCTCGACCGTGCGGCGGAGTTCCTCGAGTTCGGGGGAGAGGCGATGGTCCAGGGGCATGGGGATCACTCCTTGTGGGAGAGGGCGCGGACGGTGCGGGAAGGGCTGGGTCGGCCCAGTCGGTCGGCCATCCACACGCTCGTGGCGATGAGACGGTCGAGGTCGACTCCGGTGTCGATGCCGAGGCCCCGCAGCATCCACACGAGGTCTTCGGTGGCGAGGTTGCCGGTGGCGGACTTGGCGTAGGGGCAGCCGCCCAGGCCCCCGGCGGACGCGTCGACGGTGGTCACCCCGTGCTGCAGCGCGGCCAGGGTGTTGGCGAGCGCCTGGCCGTAGGTGTCGTGGAAGTGCACGCCGAGGGCGGCGGCGGGAACGCCCGCCTCGCCCAGTGCGGCGAGGAGTGCCTGTACATGGCCCGGGGTCGCCACGCCGATCGTGTCGCCGAGGCTCAGTTCGTCGCAGCCCATGTCCACCAGGGCCCGGCAGACCCGTACGACCTGGGTTACGGGGACCGGCCCCTCCCAGGGGTCGCCGAAGCACATGGAGAGATAACCGCGGACGTGGGCCCGCTGCGCCTTGGCCCGGTCGACCACCGGCTCGAACATGGCCAGCGCCTCGTCGACCGTCCGGTTGAGGTTGGCCTTCGCGAAGGACTCCGTGGCGCTGGCGAAAACGGCGATACGGGTCGCGCCCAGGGCCAGGGCCCGGTCCAGTCCGCGCTCGTTCGGCACGAGGACGGGCAGGGCGGTGCCGCTCAGGTCGGACAGGTCCCGTACGAGGGGGAACAGCTGCTCCGCGTCGGCGAGCTGGGGCACCCACTTCGGGTGGACGAAGCTGGTGGCCTCGACGGTGCTGAGCCCCGCTTCGGCGAGCCGCCGGATGAACTCGGCCTTGACCTCCGTGGGGACGGTGGCCTTCTCGTTCTGCAGACCGTCGCGGGCGCCGACCTCATGGATCCGTACGGTGGCGGGAAGCCCCGGTGCGGGAACGGCCATGGGAAGTCCCAGTTCGGGGGTCGTCATGCGCTGTCCTCCTCCGCTGCTCGAGCTGCGAGCGGCTCGAGCACGGCCAGCACCTGGTCCATGGCGACGGTCGTGCCCGGCGTGACGTCCAGCTCGGTGACGGTGCCGGCGTGCGGGGCGGAGACGACGTGCTCCATCTTCATCGCCTCCACCACCAACAGGCTCTGCCCGGCCGCCACTTCGTCCCCCACGGCGACCTTCACGACGGTGACCGTGCCGGGCATGGGGGCGGTGAGCGAGTCGACTCCCGCGCGGGCGGCACCGGTGAGGGAGGCGGCGACGGGGTCGTGGTCCAGGACGTTCCAGGAATCGCCGTCGCGGCCGAGCCAAGTGCCGGCGGCGCGGTGGAAGGTGTGGGTGAGGCCGTCGAAGTGGAGGGTGGCGGTGGAGGGGGCTTCCTCTTCCCCAAGCCCACCCCTTCCCGAAGCTGGGGGCATGCCCCCAGGCCCCCAAGAGACGTCCGCGTCGTGCAGAGGGCCGCGTACGCGGACGGTCACGGGTTCCTGCCCTGGTACGCGCAAGTGATGCACAGTCCACGCCGGTTCGCCGCCGAGCCGCCAACCACTGGGTAGCGAGAAGGGATCAACCCAGCCCGGGCTGACGCCACTCAGCCCGTCCGGCGTTTGAGGACGAGGCCGTTCAGGCTGCTTGGGGAAAAGACCCGCCTGTCGCAGCAACCCCGCCGCCACGTACACCTCACCCGGCACCTCCCCCGGAACGAGCCCCTCGACCTCCCGCTCCACCAGCCCCGTGTCCAACTCCCCGGCCACAACGGCAGGGTGGGCGAGCAGCCTCCGCAGGAACCCGGCGTTGGTCGGGACCCCCAACGTGACCGTCTCCGCCAGCGCCGCGCGAAGCTTCCGCAGCGCCGTCGCGCGGTCGGGACCGTACGCGACGACCTTCGACAGCATCGGGTCGTACAGCGAACCGACCTCCGTACCCTCACTCAACCCGGAGTCGGTGCGCACGCCGTCACCCTGCGGCTCGTGCAGCGCGAGCACCGTGCCGCCGGAGGGCAGAAAGCCCCGGGAGGGGTCCTCGGCGCAGATACGGGCCTCGACCGCGTGCCCGGTGAGCGTGATGTCGTCCTGGCCGAAGGCCAGCTTCTCGCCCGCCGCGACCCGCAGCTGCCACTCCACCAGATCCACCCCCGTGACCATCTCGGTCACCGGATGCTCGACCTGGAGGCGGGTGTTCATCTCCATGAAGAAGTACGAGGAAGGGTCGCCCCCGGGCACGATGAACTCCACCGTGCCCGCCCCCTCGTAACCGCAGGACCGGGCCGCCTGGACCGCCGCCTCGCCCATCGCCGCGCGCGTCGCGGAGTCGAGGAGCACACTCGGCGCCTCCTCGATGATCTTCTGGTGCCGTCGCTGGAGGGAGCACTCGCGCTCACCCAGGTGCACCACCTGTCCGTGGCCGTCTGCGAGCACCTGAATCTCGATGTGCCGGGGCCGGTCGATCCACCGCTCCACCAGCAGCGTGTCGTCGCCGAAGGACGCGCGGGCCTCGCGGCGGGCGGCCGCGATCTCGTCGGCGAGCCGCTCCGCGTCCCTGACCAGCCGCATGCCCTTGCCGCCGCCGCCGGCCGAGGGCTTCAGCAGCACGGGCATGCCGATCTCGCGGGCGGCGTCGGCCAGTTGGCCGTCCGTGAGCCCGCTGCCGTTCGACCCCGGCACGACCGGCACCCCGGCCGCCCGCACGGTCTCCTTGGCGCGGATCTTGTCGCCCATCAACGCGATCGCGTCCGCCGGCGGCCCGATGAAGACCAGCCCGGCGTCGGCGCACGCGCGCGCGAACGCGGCGTTCTCCGCGAGGAAGCCGTAGCCCGGGTGCACCGCCTGCGCCCCGGTGCGCGCCGCGGCCTCCAGCAGCCGCTCCACCGACAAGTAACTCTCGCCCGCCGGCGCCGGGCCGATCCGTACCGCCGTGTCCGCCGCACGCACATGCCGGGCATCCGCGTCGGCGTCGCTGAACACCGCCACCGAGCGCACGCCCAGCGACCGCAGCGTACGGATGACCCGTACGGCGATCTCGCCCCGGTTGGCCACCAGCACTGTGTCGAACATCGTCCGTCCCCTCACCCGGTCACATCCGGAAGACGCCGAACCCGGGCTCACCCAGGGGCGCGTTGGCGCACGCGGTCAGGGCCAGACCCAGTACCTGCCGGGTCTCGGCCGGGTCGATCACACCGTCGTCCCAGAGCCGGGCCGTCGCGTAGTAGGCGTTCCCCTGGTGCTCGTACTGCGCGCGGATCGGCTCCTTGAAGGCCTCTTCCTCCTCGGCCGGCCAGGCATCGCCGCGCGCCTCCAGCTGGTCGCGCTTGACGGTCGCGAGGACCGACGCGGCCTGTTCGCCGCCCATCACGGAGATCTTGGCGTTCGGCCACATCCACAGGAAGCGCGGCGAGTAGGCCCGGCCGCACATCGAGTAGTTGCCCGCGCCGTACGACCCGCCGATGACCACCGTCAGCTTCGGTACGCGCGTACAGGCCACCGCCGTGACCATCTTGGCGCCGTGCTTGGCGATGCCACCCGCCTCGTAGTCGCGCCCGACCATGAAGCCGGAGATGTTCTGCAGGAAGACCAGGGGAATCCCGCGCTGGTCGCAGAGCTCGACGAAGTGGGCGCCCTTCTGGGCGGATTCGGAGAACAGGATGCCGTTGTTGGCGACGATCCCCACCGGGTGCCCGTGCACGCGGGCGAAGCCGGTGACGAGGGTCTGCCCGAACTCCGGCTTGAACTCCGCGAAACGCGAACCGTCGACCACGCGCGCGATGACCTCGCGCACGTCATAGGGGGTGCGGGAATCCACCGGCACCACGCCGTACAGCCCGGCAGGGTCCGCCTTCGGCTCCACGGCCGGTGCGACCGACCAGGGCAGTTGTCCGCGCGCGGGGAGCGTGGAGACGATCGTGCGGACGATCCGCAGCGCGTGCGCGTCGTCCTCCGCGAGGTGGTCGGTCACCCCGGAGACCCGGGAGTGGACCTCGCCGCCGCCCAGCTCCTCGGCGGTGACGACCTCGCCCGTCGCGGCCTTCACCAGGGGCGGACCGCCCAGGAAGATCGTGCCCTGACCGCGCACGATCACGGCCTCGTCGCTCATCGCGGGCACATACGCACCGCCCGCCGTGCACGAGCCCAGCACCGCCGCGATCTGCGCGATGCCCGCCCCCGACATCCGCGCCTGGTTGTAGAAGATCCGCCCGAAGTGCTCGCGGTCGGGGAACACCTCGTCCTGCATCGGCAGGAAGGCGCCCCCGGAGTCCACCAGATACACACAGGGGAGGCGGTTTTCGAGCGCGACCTCCTGGGCGCGCAGGTGCTTCTTCACCGTCATCGGGTAGTACGTGCCGCCCTTGACGGTGGCGTCATTGGCGACGACCACGCACTCGCGGCCGCTCACCCGCCCGATCCCGGCGATGACGCCCGCCGCCGGCGCCTGGTCGCCGTACATCCCGTCGGCCGCCAGCGGGGCCAGCTCCAGGAAGGGCGAGCCGGGGTCGAGGAGCGTGTCCACGCGGTCGCGCGGCAGCAGCTTCCCGCGCGCGGTGTGCCGCGCCCGTGCCCGCTCGCCGCCGCCGAGCCGGGCCGTGGCCAGCTTCTGCCGCAGCTCGTCGACGAGCGCGCGGTGCGCCGCCTCGTTGGCCCGCCAGGCCGCCGACGCGGGATCTGCCGCGCTCGTCAGCTCCGGTGCCTCCTGCATCGCGGAGTCCCCTCACTTGTTAATGAGCGTTAACGCGTTTCCCTCAGGTTAACGACCGCTAACCTCCCTGTCTAGAATTGCTTCCATGGCCACCAGAACCCACGCCCCCACCCGCCGCGAACAGATCCTCAAGGAGGCCGCCCGGCTCTTCGCCGAGCGCGGCTTCCACGGCGTCGGGGTCGACGAGATAGGCGCGGCGGTCGGCATCAGCGGTCCCGGTCTGTACCGGCACTTCGCGGGCAAGGACGCGATGCTCGCCGAGCTGCTCGTGGGGATCAGCGGGCAGCTGCTGACCGGTGCCAAGCGACGCCTGCAGGAGGCCGAGGCCGAGGGTGGGGGCAACCCGGGGACCCCTGGGGTCTCTGGTGCCTCTGGGGCACTCGGTGTTCCCGTGGGTCCTGAGGCTGAGGCGGTCCTCGACTCGCTCATCGAGGGGCACATCGACTTCGCGCTCGACGACCGTCCCCTCATCACCCTGCACGACCGCGAGCTGGACCGCCTCCGGGACAGTGACCGCAAGCTCGTACGGCAGCTCCAGCGGCAGTACGTCGAGCTGTGGGTGGAAGTGGTCCGCGAGGTGTATCCCGGACTGGCTGAGCCGGCCGCTCGCTCGGCGGTGCACTCGGTGTTCGGGCTGCTGAACTCCACGCCGCATCTCGGTCGCCCCGGCTCGCTCCCGGGGCGTGCGGCCACGGCGACGCTGCTGCGGCGGATGGCGAAGGGGGCCTTCGCGGCGGCCGGGGCGTGACGAGCGTTACGGGGTGGTTGGTCTGGACGAGCGTCTGTACTCGCCGGTACGGTTGGGGCTGAGCAAGCGCTTAGACATGTACCCCGTGTACGTAATTGCAGGTGGAGGTGGGCGGCGTGCGCCGTACGGTGTTCAACGAGGATCACGAGGCGTTCCGGGAGACCCTGCGCGCCTTCATCGAGGCCGAGGTCGTACCGGTCTACGACGAGTGGTTCGCCGCGGGCCAGGCTCCGCGCGACTTCTACTACAAGCTCGCCGAGCTGGGCGTCTTCGGGATCCGCGTGGACGAGGAGTACGGCGGCGCCGGCATCGACTCGTACAAGTTCGAGGCCGTGATGTACGAGGAGACCGCCCGCGCGGGCGTCTCCTTCGGCGGCTCCGGCGTGCACGTGCTGCTCGGCCTGCCCTACATCAAGATGCTCGCCAGCGATGAGCAGAAGAAGCGGTTCCTGCCGAAGTTCGTCACCGGCGA
The DNA here is from genome assembly GCF_005768555.2 of Streptomyces sporangiiformans. GTDB lineage: Bacteria > Actinomycetota > Actinomycetes > Streptomycetales > Streptomycetaceae > Streptomyces > Streptomyces sporangiiformans. The sequence continues at coordinate 1,974 of NZ_VCHX02000069.1, read as the reverse complement.
GGAGATGTGGGCCCTCGCGATGACCGAGCCGGGCACCGGCTCCGACCTCGCGGGCATGAAGACCACCGCGAAGCTCTCCGACGACGGCACGCACTACGTGCTCAACGGCGCCAAGACCTTCATCACCGGCGGTGTGCACGCCGACCGTGTGATCGTGTGCGCCCGCACCGCCGCCCCGCGCGAGGACGATCGCCGCTTCGGCATATCCCTGTTCGCCGTCGACACCAAGGCCGAGGGCTACTCCGTCGGCCGCAAGCTGGACAAGCTCGGCCTGAAGACCTCCGACACCGCCGAGCTGGCGTTCGTCGACGTGAAGGTGCCGGTCGACGACCTGCTGGGCGAGGAGAACAAGGGTTTCTACTACCTCGGCGGCAACCTGCCCTCCGAGCGCTGGGGCATCGCCTTCGGCGCGTACGCGCAGGCCGCGGCGGCCGTCCGGTTCGCCAAGGAGTACGTGCAGGAGCGCACCGTCTTCGGCAAGCCGGTCGCAGCCTTCCAGAACACCAAGTTCGAGCTGGCCGCCTGCCAGGCCGAGGTGGACGCCGCCCAGGCCGTCGCCGACCGCGCCCTGGAGGCCCTCGACGCGGACGAGCTGACCCCGGCGGAGGCCGCGAGCGCCAAGCTGTTCTGCACCGAGGTCGCGCACCGTGTCATCGACCGCTGCCTCCAGCTGCACGGCGGCTACGGCTTCATGAACGAGTACCCGATCGCCCGCCTGTACGCCGACAACCGCGTCAACCGGATCTACGGCGGCACCAGCGAGGTCATGAAGATGATCATCGCGAAGGACATGGGCCTGTAGGCACTGGCATGAGTCAGGCACTTCAGTCCCTGCTCGATCTGCTCGACCTGGAGCAGATCGAGCGGGACATCTTCCGCGGCCGGTCACGGTCCGCCGTCGTCCCGCGCGTCTTCGGCGGGCAGGTGGCCGCGCAGGCGCTGGTCGCCGCCGGGCGTACGGTTCCCGAGGACCGGCTCGCCCACTCCTTGCACGCGTACTTCCTGCGCGCCGGAGACCCCGGCGCGCCGATCGTCTACACCGTGGACCGCATCCGCGACGGCCGTTCCTTCACGACCCGACGGGTCGTGGCCGTGCAGCACGGGCAGCCGATCTTCCACCTCTCCGCGTCCTTCCAGACGTACGAGGAAGGCATGGAGCACCAGGCCGACATGCCGGCCTCGCCCGACCCCGAGACGCTGCCGACCGCGGAGGAGACGCTGCCCAGGTACGCGGAGTTGTTCCGTGAACCGGGCGTCCTGGAGAGGTTGCTGGAGGCGCGGGAGGCGGTGGACCTCCGGTATGTGGACGCGCCGCCGTTCGCCACGGTGGGGGAGGCGCGTGAGCCGCGCTCCCAGGTGTGGTTCCGTACGAACGGCAAACTCGACGAGTTCACGGCTGATCCGCTGCTGCATGTGTGTCTCGCCACGTACGTCTCCGACATGACGCTGCTCGACTCCATCCTGCTCGCGCACGGGCGGGGTGGCTGGGCTGTCGGGGACGTCGTCGGTGCGTCGCTGGACCACGCGATGTGGTTCCACCGTCCGTTCCGCGCCGACGAATGGCTCCTGTACGACCAGGAGTCTCCGTCCGCCTCCGGGGGACGGGGACTTGGCCAGGCCCGGATCTACACGCGGGACGGGCGGTTGGCGATCTCGGTGATCCAGGAGGGCGTGGTACGGGTCCCTAGGTGACGGGTTTTCTCGCCCCCGCCGCCCCNTTTTCTCGCCCCCGCCGCCCCTACCCGTCCCATCCTTCTGGGGCTCCGCCCCAGACCCCGCTCCCGGGGGCCAGCCCCCGGACCCCCGCTCCTCAAACGCCGGAGAGGCTGAATTACCGCGGCCCGGGCCAATCACTCAAGGCCTGGGCTGAACATTTCAGCCGAGGCCGGCATCCACCAGCCCGTCCGGCGCTTGAGGACAAGGTGTCAGGCTGACTCGCACCCACCCACCCGCGCTTTTTCACCCCCCCCCGGC
>NZ_VCHX02000055.1 GCF_005768555.2 Streptomyces sporangiiformans | reverse complement strand
GGTGTGATCAAGATGGTGTTGGCGATGCGGCAGGGGATGCTGCCCGCCACCCTGCATGTGGATGAGCCGTCTTCGCGTATCGAGTGGCAGGCGGGTGAGGTGCGTCTGCTGTCGGAGGCCGTGTCATGGCCTGAGTCGGAGCATGCGCGTCGGGCGGGTGTGTCGTCGTTCGGTCTGTCCGGCACGAACGCGCACGTGATCCTCGAAGCCGCACCCGGGGAGGAGATCGCCCCCGTTCCGGACCGGAGCGGCGGGTCCGTGGAGGACGGTGTGGTGCCGTGGGTGATCAGTGCGCGNGAGCGGCGGGTCCGTGGAGGACGGTGTGGTGCCGTGGGTGATCAGTGCGCGCAGCCGGGAGGCGCTGAGGGCGCAGGCGGCCCGGTTGCTGGCCCATGTAGAGGCGCATCCCGAGCTCGATGCGCTGGACGTGGGGCTGTCCTTGGCCACCACGCGTACCGCCTTTGAGCACCGTGCGGTGGTGCTGGGGAAGGACCGCGCAGCGCTGATCGCCGAGCTGGAGACTCTGGCCTGTGGTGAGGGGGGCGTGCAGGGGGTTGTGTCCGAGGGCAGGACGGCGTTCTTGTTCTCCGGGCAGGGTGCGCAGCGCCTGGGTATGGGGCGTGAGTTGTATGAGGCGTTTCCGGTCTTCGCGGAGGCGTTCGACGCGGTCTGTGTCCATGTGGGCGGGCTGCGGGATGTGGTCTTCGGTGCGGATGCGGAGGCGTTGGATTGTACGGAGTGGGCGCAGCCTGCGTTGTTCGCGGTGGAGGTGGCGCTGTTCCGGCTGCTGGAGTCGTGGGGGGTGCGGCCGGACTTCGTGGTCGGGCACTCCATCGGCGAACTTGCTGCGGCGCATGTGGCGGGTGTGTTCTCGCTGGAGGATGCCTGCGCTCTTGTGGGGGCGCGGGGTCGGCTGATGCAGCAACTGCCTGGTGGCGGTGCCATGTTCGCGGTGGAGGCGTCCGAGGACGAGGTCGCGGCGCTGTTGGAGGGGCGGGAGGCCGAAGCGTCGGTCGCGGCGGTC
>NZ_VCHX02000065.1 GCF_005768555.2 Streptomyces sporangiiformans | reverse complement strand
GAGGCCGTTCAGGCCGATAGCGGGGGTCTGGGGGCGCAGCCCCCAGGAACGGGATGGGACGGGTAGGGGCGGCGGGGGCGAAACAACCCCCTCAACCCCCCTTGCGGGAGCCGAACATCAGATGCCGCAGGGACGCCAGCAGCCCCCTGGCGTGGTGGACCGAGGAACGCGAGGGGGCGTCCGGCCGCGGGACTCCGTTGGCGGTCACCCGGCCGGACGGTACCTGGCGGACGGGACGGCTCCGGCTGAGCTCGTAGCGGACCGGGAGCAGCCGCAGGCCCCGCACCACGGGCCCGGACCGCCAGGGCAACTGGTCCGGCGGAAGGGTCAGTTCGACCTTGGAGAAGTACTCGAAGACACGGCCCACAGCCGTGGCCACGATCTGACCGGCCAACTCGCGCGCGGCACTGGGGCACTGGTGCGGCCCCGCACCCCACCCCAGATGGGCACGCGTACTGACCGTGGAGTCGACGAGGGGGGACCCGATCGCCATGAGGTCATGATGCGCGGCCGCGGCGGACGGCAGCACGACATCGCCGGCCCGGATCCAGAAGTTCCCGAGCCGTACGTCACGGGCCGCGAAGCGGAAACACAGGTTGGCCACGGGGGGATTGGCCAGCGCCGCCCGGTTGACGGTCTCGCCGATCAGCCCGGCCGACAGACTCCTGCGGACGGTCGCGTTGCCACGCAGCACCTCCAGCAGGGTGTTGCACACCATGTTGCCGGTGATGTCGTTGAGGTACACGGCGTTCATGAACAGCTCACGGCCGAGCTGTTCGTCGGAGAGGGACGGATCGGCCAGAAGCAGGTAGGAGGTGAGGTCGTCGCCGGGCACGGCCCGGCGGTGGGCGGCCAGCCGGGTCATGGCCGCCAGCGCCCTCCCCGTGGCGGGCCCCGCGTCGGGCCCGCCGTCGAGCATCCGCCACAGGTCCATGACCATCTCGTCGCCGAGTTCGACGGGGCAGCCGAACAGCCGGGTGGTGATCATCAGCAGCAACGGCCTGGTGTACTGCGCGGCCAAGTCCATGTAACCGGCGGAACCGGACTCGGCGGCGAGCAGGGCGAAGAGTTCGTCCGCGTACGCCACGACATTCGCCCTCAGCTCCCATCCCTGCGGGGTGCGCCCGTCCTGGAACGGGCCGAGAGCGGAGTGGAGGGTCCCCCGGGCGGCCAGATGCTCCTCGTCGTCCATGAACATCGTCTGCCGGACCTCGTATCCGGCGAGCAGCGGCCAGTCCTGCGGCAGCCGCCCCTCCGCCCGCGTCCGCCAGTACCGGATGTCCCGTCTCCACAGGCTCGCGTTGCGCAGCACCTCCAGGACCTCGCGGTAGTCGAGGACCAGCCACACCGGTACGCCCATCAAGCCGACCGGCGCCACCGGGCCGTAGGTGCGCCGCAGCTGCCCGTACACGCCGGCCGGATCGGTGTCGAAGGCCGAGGTCAGCAGCGGCTCGACGGGCAGCGACTCGAGCGGCGGCGCGTCGGCCGGGGCAGCGGCGAACGGGTGATGTTCCATGGCGAACACGCTTACCGCATCAGGCGCTTACAAGCTGTGACGTCGACGCCAACTGTTACGACTCGGTGATCCCCAAGGAGGATGTGGCGAGCCCCCCTCCGCATGTCAGAACGCCGCCGCCAGCGCCGGCGGCAGCTCCCCCGTGTGCACGATGCCCAGCGCCTGCGTGGCGCGCGTCAGGGCGACGTAGAGGTCACTCGTGCCGTACCGGGACGGCTCGACCACCAGGACCGAGTCGAACTCCAGCCCCTTGGCCTGACGCGGGTCCAGCAGGACGACCGTACGGGTCAGGTCGGGCTCCTTGCCCGCCGTGACGCCGTCCAGCCGCGCGGCCAGCGACCTGTGCAGATCACGCGGCGCGATCACCGCCAGACGCCCCTCGGCGGGGGTCAGTTCCGCGACCGCCTTCGCCACGGCCCCCGGCAGGTCGTCCGTGGCCCGCGCCCACGGCCGTACGCCTGTCGAGCGCACGGAACTCGGCGGCTCGAAGCCGGGATGCTCGGCGCGCACCACGGCCGCCGCGACGTCCATGATCTCGGACGGCGTGCGGTAGTTGACGGCGAGGCGGGTGTGCTCCCAGCGGTCCTCGACATACGGCTGGAGGATGCCGGCCCAGGAGCCGACGCCCGCGGCCTCGGCCGTCTGCGCGGGATCGCCGACGAGCGTCATGGACCGGGTGGGGCTGCGCCGCATCAGCAGCCGCCATGCCATCGGCGACAGCTCCTGCGCCTCGTCGACGATGATGTGCCCGAACGCCCAGGTGCGGTCGGCCGCGGCCCGCTCGGCGGCGCTGCGGTGGTCGTCCTCCTCCTGGCGCTCGGCCATTCGCTCGGCGTCGATGATGTCGTGCGCGGACAGGACCTCGGAGCCGTCGGGGTCGCCGTCCTCCTTGTCCTCGAACTCGTACGTCCGTGAGGCGTACGAGATGTCCAGCACGCTCTGCGCGTACGCGATGTGCTCGTTGCGTTCCCTCTCGGCCGCGGCCCTCGCCAACCGGTCGTCCTCGCCGAGGAGTTCGGCGGCCTCGTCGAGGAGCGGGACGTCCGCGGTGGTCCACGCTCGCGTCACCCTGCGGCGGATCGCGGCGGCGTCGGGCTCGCTGACGAAGCCGTCCGGCTCGGCGAGGAAGTCGGCCACCAGGCGCTGCGGGGTCAGGCGCGGCCACAACTGGTCGATGGCCGACCAGACTTCCGGGTTCTCGGCCAGCTCGTCACGGATCTGTGTGATGTCGCTGGCGTCGAGCAGGTTCGTGCCGTCGTACGGATCCGTGCCGATCCGCTCGGCGACCATGTCGGTGAGGGTGTTGAGGATGTGGCCCTCGAAGTGCTCGCGGGCGGCGTTGTGCTGCAGCTTCGCCTCGCGCGTGCGCTCGCGGGCGACGCGTACGAGATCGTCGTCGAGCATCAGGACGTCCCGGTCGTGCTCGATGGCGATCACCGGGTCGGGCAGGGCCTGGCGGTCGCTCACGACGGCGGCGAGGACGTCGGCCATGTCGGCGCGGCCCTTCACGGCCGCGGCCTCGGGGGTGTCGATCGCGGTCGCCTTTACACCGGGGTAGAGCTCGCCGACGGTCGAGAGCAGCACGCCGGTCTCGCCGAGTGAGGGCAGGACCTCGCCGATGTAGCCGAGGAACGCCGGGTTGGGGCCGACGATCAGGACGGCCCGCTTGGCGAGCAGCTCCCGGTGTTCGTAGAGGAGATACGCGGCCCGGTGCAGCGCGACAGCGGTCTTGCCGGTGCCGGGTCCGCCCTCCACCACCAGCACCCCGCGGTACGGGGCGCGGATGATGCGGTCCTGCTCGGCCTGGATGGTCTGCACGATGTCGCTCATGCGGCCGGTGCGCGCGGAGTTGAGGGCGGCGAGGAGGACGGCGTCTCCGGTGGGGTCCTCGTGCCCGGTGCGCTGCTCGTCCCCCAGGTCGAGGATCTCGTCGTGCAGGGCGGTGACGGCGCGGCCCTCGGTGGTGATGTGCCGGCGGCGGCGCAGGCCCATCGGGGTGTGGCCGGTGGCGAGGTAGAAGGGCCGGGCGACCGGAGCCCGCCAGTCGATCAGGATCGGGGTGTGCTCGGCGTCGTCGGCGCGGATTCCGATACGCCCGATGTGGTGGGTGGTTCCGGTGGTCCGGTCGATACGGCCGAAGCAGAGGGAACCGTCCACCGCGTTCAGCGCGGCGAGCAGCCCTGAGCGCTCGGCGACCAGGACGTCCCGCTCCAGGCGGGCCTGCATCGGCGTACTGCCCTGCGCGAGGGCGTCCGCCACGGCGGCCTCGGTGCCGCCGCGCAGGGCGTCGACGCGTGCGTACAGTCCGTCGATGAATTCCTGCTCGATGCGCAATTCATCGTCCGGAAAATCGGTGTTTGACAATTCCACTCCCGCCCGGATATACTGTGTTCATTGAACTGCTTTGCGACTCTGCGTCTTTGAAGTCGTGAACTATCGAATATACGTAAAGAAATCCCCCGAGCGCAATTGCTCGGGGGATTTCTTGTGTCGCATGCCCGTTGTTCGAGGGCGTTGTTCCAAGGTTCAGATCACGTCGGACAGCTCCTCCAGCAGCCGCCGCTTCGACCTCGCCCCCACCATCGACTTCACCGGCTCGCCGGCCCGGAACACCATGAGCGTGGGCATCGACAGCACCCCGTAGGCGTTCGTGGTCCCCGGGTTCGTGTCCACGTCCAGCTGGACCACCTTGAGCCGGTCGCCCTCCTCGAAGGCGATGGCGCTCAGTACCGGCGCGATCTGCCGGCACGGCGGGCACCAGTCGGCGGTGAACTCCACCAGCACGGGCAGATCGGCCCCGATCACCTCCGCCTCGAAGTCCACGTCCGTCACCTCAGCCACGCCTGCCGCCTTGATCACCGCGTCCGCCCTCCCAGTTCGCATACGGGTTCCGGACCCCCCGGAACCTCCGCACCGGCCGCCAGCTCGTCGCGCGCCTGCTCGGCCTTCGCCAGCTGCGCACCGACCTGGGCCCTTACGGCCTGCAACTCGCCGATCAACGCGTCGAGTTCGCCCACCTTGCGCCGGTAGACGGCGAGCGAGGCCGGGCACGAGTCGCCCTCCGGGTGCCCGGCTCGCAGACACTCCACGAAGGGCCGGGTCTCCTCCAGGTCGAATCCGAAGTCCTGCAACGTCCGGATCTGCCGCAACAGCCGCAGATCGTCCTCGTCGTACGTGCGATACCCATTGGCCCCACGCCGCGCGGGCAACAGCCCCCGCGCCTCGTAATACCGAAGCGCCCGCGTGGTGGTCCCGGCCCGCGCCGCCAACTCGCCGATTCGCATACCGCGACGGTAATCCTTGACGCCGACGTCAAGGCAAACAGGTCACTCGCCCTCGGCCGACAGCCACTCCACGTCTTCTTCCTCGTCCGCGCCTTCTTCCCCGTCCGCGTCCTGCCCGGAGGGCCGTACGCCCAGCAGGCGGCGGGTCAGGTGGTCGCGGTCCGAGAGGAGTTCGTCGGCCGCCGTGCGCAGGTCCTCCGCGTCCGTGCGGTCCGCCTCGCGTTCTGCCGAGATCAGGACGGCCCGGCGGACGAGTTCCTTGGTGAAGGACGCCGTCGTGCCCTCCGTGCGGGCCACCACCTCGTCGGTGATCTCCTTGCCGAGGCCCAGCGAGGAGCCGTACAGGTGGAGGAGCCGGGCGCGGCCCTCCGCGTCCGGGAGCGGAATCTCGACCGCCAGGTCGACGCGGCCGGGGCGCTGGACGAGGGCGGGTTCCAGGAGGTCGGCGCGGTTGGTGGTGAGGAGGAAGGCCACATCGGCGTCGTCGCCGAGACCGTCCATCTCGTTCAGCACCTGGAAGAGGAGCGGCTGTTCGCCGCCGCCGTAGTCGCGGGCCTCGGCGATCAGGTCGCAGTCCTCGAGGATCACCAGCGCGGGCTGGAGCATGCGGGCGAGCGCGCACGCCGGGCCGATGGCGCCGATGCTCGTACCGGCGAGCACCACGACCGTGAACTCCGACAAGTGGGAGAGGAGATAGCGGATCGTGTGGGTCTTGCCCGTGCCCGGCGGCCCGTACAAAAGCAGTCCGCGCCGCAGATGCTGGCCCGCGGCGCGCAGCCGCTCGCGCCGCCGGGCCACCCCGACGACCTGCCGCTCCACCCGCTCCAGAAGTCCCGACGGCAGCACGATCTCGTCGCGGGTCAGCGCGGGCCGGCGGTGGAAGCGGAACGGCCCGAGGCCCTCCCCGAATTCCGAGCCCTCGAAGGAGAGGATCTGGCCGCGGAAGATGTTGTGCTCGCGCATCAGCGTGTCGATCTCGGCGAGCAGACGGTCCGCGAACTCCTTTTCCCGGGCCAGTACTTCGATCTCCACCTTGTTGCGCCCGTACTCGTCCGCCGGACCGCGCAGCAGCACCGCGAACCGCTCCTCACCCTCCTGACCGAGGTAGAACCCGACGGAGACGCAGGCGAGTTCCTCGTCCGGGGACACCGGCAGATGCGCGTAGTCGACCGCCCCGAGCACGAACCGGTCGTAGCGGTCCGCCGATTCGAGGATCTCTCCCAGCGTGAAGTCCCCCCGGTGTTCCGCGCCGGTCATCCCGATCAGCTCGTACGCCCGCCCCTCCGCGGCGAACCAGCGCTCCAGCGCCAGATGCACGTTGGGCAGGTCGTACGAGGGATACGCGGCCTTGATCACCGGCTGGTCCCGCGGCGCGCTCCCCAGATGCGCGCGCAGCCGCTCGGTGAGGTCACGGCCCTCCCTGTCCGTGCGCTTGGGCCGCGCGACCGCCGCGAGGAACTCATGGAAGAGGTCGCTCACCTCGTCCATCGACAACGGCCGCCCGTCGGCCGGCAACGGCGTACGAGCCGGCTCGTACGCCGCGTACTCCCCCGTGCCCATGAACTCCGACCTGTCCCCCATGCCCGCCTCCGTGCCAGTCCGTCCCGCCTGCGGCAGTTCCAGCCTGAGGCCCTCCACACCGGCGCGTCAAAGAGTTTGAGCGCGATCAGCGGCCTCAGCCGCCCCGTACGACCTCGATCGTGCTCGTCCAGCTGTCGGCGGCGTGACCTCGGGCGACGGACTTGTCGTAGACGTCCTTGATCGGGCGGACCGTACTCACGTCGAGGCCACGGTGTTCGGCCCACTCCAGGATGTGGTCCACAGCGGTCGCCATCATGCCGAGATTGGCCTCTTCGCCCGGGTAGCTGCCCGCGTCGATGTCGCGCGCGGCGCCGGCGGCGAGGGGCGGCAGGATGGCGGCGATGGTGTTCAGGTACGGGGCCAGGTCGGTCGCGCGCACCCCGTCGGCCCCGGCCAGTGCGAACGCGTGCACCATCCCTGTGATGGACCCGTAGAAGAAGTCGAGCAGCGCCAAGTCGTAGACGGCGGCGAGCCCTTGGTCCTCACCGAGGTACGCGGGCCGCCCGCCCAGCGCCTTGAGAGCGATGGCGTGCTTGTCGTACGCCGCCTGCGGGCCGCTGTAGAAGATCAGCGCTTCCGGCTGCCCGATCATCGTGATCGGCACCATGATCGCGCCGTCGAGGTAGTCGATACCGCGGTCGTTCGCCCAGGCCGCGGTGGTGCGGGAGCGCTCCGGGGTGTCGGAGGTGAGGTTGACGAGGACCCGGCCGGGCAGGTCGTCGGCGGCGGATTCGAGGATGGTCCCGGCCGCGTCGTAGTCGACCACGCAGACCACGACCAGCTCCGCCACGCGCACGGCTTCGCCGGCGGTCGCGGCCCGGACGGCGCCCTGGGCGACCAGCTCGTCGCCCTTGCCCGCGGAACGGTTCCAGACGGTGGTGGGGTGCCCGGCCCGCAGTAAGGCGGCGGCAAGGGCCTGGCCCATCGCGCCCAGCCCCAGGACGGCGACAGAGGTCTTTTCGAGGTCGACGGAGGTCGTTTCAAGGTCAGTTGGCATGCGGACCATGCTGCTGGGGCGTCCAACTCGGCACAAGTACCTACTATTTGGTCAGGTACGAACCAAAAGGTAAGCGTGGACGAGCGGTCCGAGCGGGGGGCCGGTGGCCGAGGCGGCCATCCACGGAGGCCGCGAGGCGTGGAAGCCGGTGGCTGGACCACTGAACCGGTGGCGAGTGGCTGGGCCACAACCACTGAGCTGGAGGCCGTGGGCGAGTGGCTGGGCCACTCAACCACTGAGCCGGAGGCCGTGGGCGAGTGGCTGAACCACTGAACCGGCTGGCGAGTGGCTGCGCCTCTGAACCACTGCAGCCACCAAGCCGGTGGCCGGTGGCCGCGCCACTGAACCGGAGGCCGGTGGCCGAGTGGCTGAGTGACTGTACCGGCTGGCGAGCGGCTGAACCACGAAGCCACTGAACCGTTGGCCGGTGGCTGAACCACGAAGCCACCGAGCCGGTGGCCGGTGGCTGAGCCACCGAGCCGCCAGGCCGGTGGCCAGGGGTTGAGCGTATGAGACCGGGCGGCTGGACGACGGGGGATCCACCCAGCCGCCCGGAGTTTTCCGAGCGGGAGCTGTCGGCCTTCGTGGCCGCGGCCGGCGGCCTGCCGGTTCCAGGCCCTTGCCCTGGAACCGGCGAGCCTGCCGGAGGCGGAGGCGTCAGGCCTTCGCCAGCTCCTTGTCGTCCCCGCGCGGCTCCGACGAGCCGTCGGCGGCGGGGGCGTCGTAGCCCTCGCCCTCGTCGAGGAGCGTCTTCTCGTCGAAGGGCAGCCGGCCGGCGAGGACCTCTCCGACCCGCTCCTTGTCGATCTCCTTGGTCCACGTGCCGATCAGGACCGTGGCCACGGCGTTGCCTGCGAAGTTCGTCAGGGCGCGCGCCTCGCTCATGAAACGGTCGATGCCGACGATCAGGCCGACGCCGTCGACCAGCGCGGGCTTGTGCGACTGGAGACCACCGGCCAGCGTGGCGAGACCGGCGCCGCTGACGCCCGCCGCGCCCTTCGAGGCGACGAGGAGGAAGAGCAGAAGGGGAATCTGCTCACCGATCGACATCGGCGTGCCCAGCGCGTCCGCGATGTACAGCGAGGCCATGGTCATGTAGATCATGGTGCCGTCGAGGTTGAAGGAGTAGCCGGTCGGGACGGTGATGCCGACCACCGGCTTGCTGACGCCCATGTGCTCCATCTTCGCGATGAGCCGCGGCAGGGCGGACTCGGAGGAGGAGGTGGACAGGATCAGCAGGAACTCACGGCCCAGGTACTTGAAGAGCGTGAGTATGTTCAGGCCCGAGACGACGCGCAGCAGCGCGGCGAGTACGAGGAAGACGAAGAGGAAGCAGGTGGTGTAGAAGGCGAGCATCAGGACCGCGAGGCTCTTGAGGGCGTCCAGACCCGCCGAACCGACGACCGCGGCGATCGCGCCGAAGGCACCGATGGGGGCGACCCACATCACCATGGCGAGGATGCGGAAGACGAGCCGCTGGATGTGCTCGATCCCGCGCAGAACCGGCTCACCGGTGCGTCCCATCGCCTGCAGCGCGAAGCCGGCGAGGAGGGCGACGAGGAGGGTCTGCAGGACCTGGCCCTCGGTGAAGGCGGAGACCATCGTGACCGGAATGATGGACAGCACGAAGTCGACCGGCGGCAGCGCCTCGTCGGAGACCTGCGCCTGACCGGTCTCCTTGATCGCGTCCGTCACCTGGAGCCCCGTACCCGGCTCGACGAGGTTTCCGACGACCAGGCCGATCCCGAGGGCGACCAGCGACATCACCAGGAAGTAGCCGAGCGCGATGCCACCGACGGCACCGACCTTCGCGGCCTTCCGTACCGAGCCGATGCCCAGCACGATCGTGCAGAAGATGATCGGCGAGATCATCATCTTGATGAGGTTCACGAAGCCGGTACCGACCGGCTTCAGTTCGACCGCGAAGTCGGGGGAAACCAGGCCCACGGTGATGCCGAGCACCACCGCGACAATCACTGCGATGTACAGGTAGTGGGTGCGGTCCCGCTTGGCAGCGGGTGCGGTAGGTGCCGTTTTGGACGTACTCACGGCTGCCTCCTTGACGTCATCGTCGGCATCACCGGCGTGCGGCTCACATCCGGGGTTGTCGGTGACTATCCCTTGACCTGTGAGGCCGGTCACCCTTCCGTTCATTTAGTTCACGCCAACCGTCAAGGCAGACTGACCTCATGCGTTTCCCCCGGCCCCGCAGCCTGGCGGGCCAGCTCTTCCTCATGCAGGCGGTGCTTGTCGCCGTTCTGGTGGCTGGATATGCCCTCTTCACGTATGTCAGCGACCGCAGTCAGGCCGAGGAGGCCACGCGCCGCCAGGCCATGGGCGTGGCCCGCACGGTCGCGGACTCCCCTTCCGTCCGCGCGGCCATACGTACCGAGAAGCCGACGAAGACCCTCCAGCCGTACGCGACCGAGGTGATGCGCCACGCGGAGGTCGACTTCGTCACGATCATGAACCCGCAGGGCATCCGCTGGACCCACCCCAAGAAGGAGGAGATAGGGCAACGCTTCCTCGGCAACACCGAGCGCGCCCTCCACGGCGAGTCCTTCACGGAGACGTACACGGGCACCCTCGGCCCGTCCGTACGCGCCGTCACGCCGATCTACGACGACGGCCGCATCGTCGGCCTGGTCAGCGCGGGCATCAGGGTGGACGTGATCACCGAGCGGGTCCAGGGCCAGGTGACGGCTCTGTTCGGCGTCGCGGCGGGCGCCCTGGCCCTCGGCGCCGTCGGTACGTACGTCATCAACGCACGCCTGCGCCGTTCCACCCACGGGTTGAACGCGGCCGAACTCAGCCGTATGCACGACTACCACCAGGCCGCTCTGCACGCCGTGCGTGAGGGGCTGCTGATGCTGGACGGGCAGTTCCGGGTGGCGCTGATCAACGACGGCGGGCGGGAGCTCCTGGACGTTCACGACGACGTGGTGGGCCGCTCCGTGGCGGACTTCGGTCTGCCCGCCCCGCTGACGGGCGCGCTGCTGTCGGCGGAGCCCCGCGTGGACGAGGTGCACCTCACCGCCTCGCGGGTGCTCGTGGTGAACACCTCGCCGGTGTCCAGCGGTGAACGCCGGGGCACGGTCGTGACGCTGCGTGATGTGACCGAACTCCAATCCCTGATGGGCGAGCTGGACTCCGAGCGCGGCTTCACACAGGCGCTGCGCTCCCAGGCGCACGAGGCCGCGAACCGCCTGCACACGGTGGTGTCCCTGATCGAGCTGGGCCGCACTCAGGAGGCCGTCGGCTTCGCCACCGCCGAGCTGGAGCTGGCCCAGGCCCTCACCGACCAGGTGGTCGCGGCGGTGAGCGAGCCCGTCCTCGCGGCCCTTCTGCTGGGCAAGGCGGCCCAGGCGAACGAGCGGGGCGTCGAGCTCGTGGTCTCCGAGGACAGCAGCATCGACGACGGTCTGCTGCCGGACTCCCTGCCCACCCGTGACCTGGTGACCGTACTGGGCAACCTGATCGACAACGCCGTGGACGCGGCCCAGGGCTCCGTGGGCGCCCGTGTCACGGTCACCGCGCTCGCCGACGACGAGGAGCTGGTCCTTCGCGTCATCGACACGGGAGCCGGCGTCGACCCGGCCCACACGGAGGCGGTCTTCCAGCGCGGCTGGTCCACGAAGCCGTCCGGCCCCGGGGGGCGTGGGCTCGGCCTGGCGCTCGTACACCAGACCGTCAGCCGTCACGACGGATCCCTGACCGTGACGGAGGCCGCGGAGGGCGGGGCGTCGTTCGAGGTGCGGCTGCCGTTGAGGTCCGGGGAGCGGGCCTCTGCAGGGACGGGGCGGACTCCGGCCGGGGGGACTAAGGTCCACGCCCAAGCCGAAGCCGAAGCCAAGGCCAAGGCCGAGGCCGAGCCGGCTCCGCAGCCCACTCCGCACGGAGGAACCCAATGAGCACGCCGTCGCACGACATCCGCGTCCTGGTCGTCGAGGACGACCCCGTCGCGGCGGACGCGCACGTCATGTACGTGGGACGCGTGCCCGGCTTCACGGCGGTGGGCAAGGCCCACACCGGCGCGGAGGCCCGGCGGGCACTGGACCGCACGCCGGTGGACCTGCTCCTCCTGGACCTCCACCTCCCGGACGGGCACGGCCTGCAGCTCGCCCGCTCCCTCCGCGCGGCCGGGTACCACGCCGACGTCATCGCGGTGACCTCGGCGCGGGATCTCACGGTGGTGCGGGAGGGCGTCTCGCTGGGTGTGGTGCAGTACGTACTGAAGCCGTTCACCTTCGCCACCCTGCGGGACCGGCTCATCCGGTACGCCGAGTTCCACGCGTCGGTCGGCGAGGCCAGCGGCCAGGACGAGGTGGACCGGGCGCTGGCCACCCTGCGCGCACCGGGTCCGGCGGAGCTGCCCAAAGGGTTGAGCGCACCGACGCTGGAGCGGGTCACCCGGGCGCTGCGGGACTCCGCCGAGGGCCTGACCGCGACGGGGGTGGCTGAGGCCGTGGGGATCTCCCGGATCACGGCGCGACGGTATCTGGAGCACCTGGTGGATGCGGGGCGGGCGGGACGGAGTCCGCAGTACGGGCAGGTGGGGCGGCCAGAGTTGCAGTACCAGTGGGTGAAGGGGCCCTGAGGCCCGGGCGTCCGGGCCGTCGTGGTCATGGGTCGTCGCGCCGCCGGGACGACATGACGTTCATGCTCAACACCCGGGCCGTGCAAGGTCATTGACCTGGCACAGTTCCCCCTCTTACGTTCACCGGGCAGCAGACGAACTCGGCCACAACGACGTCGGCCAGTAGGAGGTCCTGCCCGTGCGCCCCACCGCCGCCCCTCCCCACCGTCGCACCCGCCCCGGCACCCGTCTTGGCGTCCGCCCCGGCATCCGCTCCCGTTCCCGCCCGGCTTCGCCGCTCCGCCTGCTTCTCGCCGGAACCCTCATCGTCACCGCAGCCGGCGCCGTCACCGCGTGCGGCTCGGGATCCGGGAGTGACCCGGACACGGTGGAGGTGTCCTACAAACAGTCCACGGACGATTCGGTCCGGATCATGGACACCCACCTCGCCGCCGTCAAGAAACAGTTCGAGAAGGCGAATCCGGGCAAGAAGGTCAAACTCGTCCCGATCAAGGCCCCGGACTCCGAGTACTACACGAAGGTGCAGCAGATGCTGCGCTCGCCCAAGACCGCGCCCGACCTGGTCTACGAGGACACCTTCCTCATCAACTCGGACATCACCAGCGGCTACTTGAAACCCCTCGACCCGTACCTCGACAAGTGGAAGGACTGGGACCAGTTCATCGACACCGCCAAGACGGCGGCGAAGGCCCAGGACGGCAAGACGTACGGCGTTCCGGACGGCACCGACACCCGGGGGCTCTGGTTCGACAAGGACGTCTTCCAGAAGGCCGGGCTCCCGGCGGACTGGCAGCCGAAGACGTGGGACGACGTTCTCGAAGCCGCCCGCGCCATCAAGAAGAAGGTTCCCGGCGTCATTCCCCTGAACGTCTACACGGGCAAACCCGCGGGCGAGGCCGCCACCATGCAGGGCTTCGAGATGCTGCTCTACGGGACGGGCGACGGAAAGACGGACCCCCTGTACGACGAGGCGTCGAAGAAATGGATCGCCGGGAGCAAGGGCTTCAAGGACGCGCTCGCCTTCGTGGAAACGGTCTACAAGGAGAAGCTCGGCCCCGACGTCTCCGACGCCCTCGACCCGAACATCTCGACGCGTGTCCGCGGTGAACTCCTCCCCGAAGGCAAACTGGGCATCAACCTCGACGGCTCATGGCTCCCGCAGGACTGGCTGGAGGGCAGCGGCCACGAATGGCCCGAGTGGTCGGAGAAGCTCGGCCTCGCCGCCATGCCGACCCAGAACGGCCAGGCCCCCGGCAAGGTGAGCATGTCCGGCGGCTGGACCTGGGCGATCCCGGACAAGGCCGCAAACCCCGACCTCGCCTTCAAGTTCATCGAGACGCTGCAGACGAAGGCGAACGCCCAGAAGTGGTACATCGCCAACTCCGGTATCGCCGTGCGGAAGGACGTCGCCGAGGACCCCGCGTACGTGAAGGCGCAGCCCGGCATCAAGTTCTTCACCGACCTGGTCGAGAGCACCCACTACCGGCCCGCGTACCCGGCGTACCCGAAGGTCTCGACCGCCGTCCAGGAGGCCATGGAGGGCGTGACGACGGGCGACAGCTCGGTGGACGAGGCGGCGAGCAGGTACGACGACGATCTCAAGGCGGCCACGGACAACCAGGTGATCGAGAAATGACCGGGAGGTGACTGTCCGTTCATGACCGCCGCACCTCCGGCCGGCCCCGGCGTCGTCAAGACCCCGCCGGGGCCGACCGCCCCGCCGCCCGCGCCGAAAACCCGCACAGCCCGCCGCGCCCTCGTCCGGGCCCTCCCCGTCTCCCCCGCCGTCGTCCTCCTGGTCCTCTTCCTCGCGGGCCCGATCGCGTACTGCGCCTATATCGCCTTCACCGATCTCCAGCTCACCGGTCAGGCCGAGTCGTCCTTCGTCGGCTTCGACAACTTCCGTGAGGCGTTCCAGGACGACGCGTTCCTCAACGCCGTATGGCTGACGCTGGTGTTCACCGTCCTGAGCTCTCTCATCGGCCAGAACACCCTGGGCCTGGCCCTCGCCGCCCTGATGCAGCGCGCGTCCAAGCCCGTCCGTACGCTCACCGGCGGCATAGTCATCACGGCGTGGGTGCTTCCGGAGGTGGTCGCCGGTTTCCTCCTCTACGCCTTCTTCCGCCGCGAGGGCACCCTCAACGCCGTCCTGGACTGGCTCCACCTCCCGAGCCAGAACTGGCTGTACACGCTCCCGATCCTGGCGGTGTCGTTCGCGAACGTGTGGCGTGGCACGGCTTTCTCGATGCTGGTCTACTCGGCCGCCCTGAACGAGATCCCCCAGGAGATCACGGAGGCGGCGGAGGTCGACGGCGCGGGCGGCTGGCGGCGCATGTGGCACATCACGCTGCCGATGATCCGCCGGTCGATCGGCACGAACCTGATGCTCAACACCCTCCAGACGCTGTCGGTCTTCGGCCTGATCTGGGTCATGACGAGGGGCGGTCCGGGGACCAGGAGCCAGACCCTGCCCCTCTTCATGTACGAACAGGCCTTCCAGAAGAGCATGATCGGATACGGGACGGCTGTGGCGTTGTTGCTCTTGGTGGTCGGTTCGCTCTTCTCGCTCGTCTATATGCGGCTGCTGCGGACGGAGGTCTGACCCGCCATGGCCACCCTCAACTCACGCCGCACCAGTCGCCGTTACGCCGCCGACGCCGGTCTCCTGGTCGTCGCGGCCGCCTTCGTGCTGCCGCTGGCCTGGGTGATCCTGTCCTCCCTCGACCCGCACGCCGACCTGAGGGTGAAGACGCCCGACGGCATCACCCTGGACAACTTCGACGCCGTACTCGAACCCGACATCACCTTCACGCCCCTGCTCAACAGCCTGATCCTGTGTGGCGGGGCGACCTTGCTGACAGTGGTCTGCGCGGCCCTCGCCGCCTATCCGCTGTCACGATTCCGCTCTCGCCTCAACCGTCCGTTCCTGCTGACGATTCTCTTCGCGACCAGCCTGCCGATCACGGCGATCATGGTGCCGGTGTACGCGCTGTTCGTGCAGGTGGATCTCATCGACACCATGCAGGGCACGATCTTCTTCTTCGCTGCGTCCCAACTCCCTTTCGCGATCTGGATCATGAAGAACTTCATGGACGGGGTGCCGAAGGAGCTGGAGGAGGCGGCGTGGACGGACGGCGCCTCTTCCTTCCAGTCCCTCCTCCGCATCGTGCTGCCCCTGATGGGCCCGGGCGTGGCGGTCGTCACCGTCTTCTCGTTCGTCATGATGTGGGGGAATTTCTTCGTCCCCTTCATGCTGCTGCTGAGCCCCGAGCAGATGCCGGCGTCCGTCAGCATCAACGACTTCTTCGGGAACCGAGGCACGGTGATCTACGGCCAGCTGGCCGCGTTCTCGATCATCTACTCCACACCCGTGATCCTGCTCTACGTACTCATCGCCCGCCGTCTCGGCGGCGGCTTCGCGCTTGGAGGCGCCGTCAAGGGCTAGCCACCTTCATGGGCTGACGAGGCTCAGCGCTCCGGCCCGGACTCCGGAAGGACTCCCGGCCGGAACCTCTCCACCCCCACCACATGCCGCACCCGAGTCGGCTCGATCAGGATCATCACCCGCCGCTCCCCCGGAAGCATCCATGGGTACCGGGGCTCACCGATGTACTTCTGCGCGAGCCGGTCCATCGCCCGCTCCGCCACCTCCCCCTCGACGAACCGCACGACCCGCCCCCGGATCTCCACCCGGTCATAGGGGTTCTCGGGATCGTGGTGAGAAAGGGAAACGTATGGATTGCGCCGCAGGTTCTCCTCCTTCACGCGGCCGATCGACGTGTTGACCATGACGTACTCGTCTTCGATGTCCGCCCACATGGGCGAAACCTGGGGCGCCCCGTCCGCGCCCACGGTCGCCAGATGCCAGAAGTTCGACGCCAGCAGTCGCTCGCGAATATGCCCGTCAATCCTGCTCACAGCGCTTTCCACCTTCGACCCACTTCCCGGCCCGCCCGTATGGGCCACCGTCCGCCATCGTGATCCCCGCGGCACGCGCTCAAACAGTTGATCTTCAGCCACCTCGGACAGGCATCCGAATCCGGGTTCTCCGACAATCTGTAATCCTGACCGAACAGACCGTAGTCACCACGGCGCCGCACCCCTACGTTGGGCGCGTGCAGCCACTGCCCACCCCCCAGCCCACCCCTCCCTTCAACGCCCCGGCCGCCCGCGAACTCCGCACAGCGCTCGGCATGGGACCCGAACACGTCGCGTACGGGATGCGCACCTCGTACGGACTACCCCATGTGACTCCCGCCCTGGTCGTCGACTGGGAGGCGGGCTCGGTCGCCCCGAGCAATGCCGAACTCACCGCGCTCGCGGGGGTGTTGTGGTGTTCGATGAGTGAACTCATCGGCACGCCTCGCACGTTGCGCGAGCACCGCATCGCGCGCGGACTGGCCGCTCAGGACGTCGCGCGGGCCGTCGGTCTCGAACTCCTCGCGTATCAGCGGATGGAGGAGCACGACGAGTGGCGCGGCAGCGGGCGGCAGTCCTCGGCCCTTGCCAAGGTTCTAGACCTGTCGTTGCCGGATCTCGTCACCATCACCGGGCGCGAAGTGAAACTGGCCGAGTTGCTGCGCCGCGCGTGCTGCACGCGATGGCAGGCGTACGTGCGCCCCGTCAGCAAGCTGCTGCCGCTGCGACGGCGTCTCGTGGAGGAGGTACTCCACTCCCTGCACACCGAGTACCAGAGGCAGATGGCGGCCGCCCTGAGACGGAGCGTCGGAGCGGCGGCCGACGACGCGGGCCGGGACTTCCTGGACCGGATCGTCGACCACTTCTGGTCCACGGTCCAGCGGAACGGCTAGAGCGACAACGGCTCCAGAGCACCGACTCCGGCCCCAGACACCGACTTCGGCTCCAGAACACCGACGGCGGCTCCAGACACCGACTCCGGCTCTAGAACACCGACTCGGCCTCGTCCATCCGGTCCTTCGGCACCGTCTTCAGTTCGGTGACCGCTTCCGCGAGCGGCACCATCTCGATGTCCGTCCCGCGCAGCGCCGTCATCCGCCCGAAGTCGCCCCGGTGGGCGGCCTCGACCGCGTGCCAGCCGAAGCGCGTGGCGAGGACCCTGTCGTACGCGGTCGGCGTGCCCCCGCGCTGGACATGGCCGAGAATGACCGGCTTGGCCTCCTTGCCGAGCCGCCTCTCGAGGTCGTACGCCAGGGCCGTACCGATGCCCTGGAACCGCTCGTGCCCGAACTGGTCGATCTCGCCGTGGCCGTAGTCCATGGTGCCCTCGACGGGGTGGGCGCCCTCGGCCACGCAGAGGACCGCGAACTTCTTCCCGCGGGCGAAGCGTTCCTCGACCATCTTGATCAGGTCCCCCGGGTCGAAGGCCCGCTCGGGCAGGCAGATGCCGTGGGCGCCCGCGGCCATACCGGACTCCAGCGCGATCCAGCCCGCGTGACGGCCCATGACCTCGACGACCATCACCCGCTGGTGGGACTCGGCCGTGGTCTTCAGGCGGTCCATCGCCTCCGTGGCAACGCCCACGGCGGTGTCGAAGCCGAAGGTGCGGTCCGTGGAGGAGATGTCGTTGTCGATGGTCTTCGGCACACCGACCACGGGCAGGCCCGCGTCCGACAGCATGCGCGCCGCCGTGAGCGTGCCCTCGCCGCCGATCGGAATGAGCGCGTCGATACCGAACTCGCGGGCCATGTCCTGGGCGTTGTCGCAGGCCTCACGGAGCCGGTCGCGCTGGAGGCGGGAGGAGCCGAGAATGGTGCCGCCGCGGGCGAGGATGCCACTGACCGCGTTGAGGTCGAGGATGCGGTAACGGCCGTCGAGCAGTCCCGCGTAACCGTCCTCGAAGCCGATCACCTCGTCGCCGTAGTGATCGACGGCCCGGTGCACGACCGACCGGATCACTGCGTTCAGCCCGGGGCAGTCGCCGCCTGCGGTGAGAACTCCGATACGCATCGTGCTGTGTCTCCTGCTCGCTGTGGGTCCGTGAGAGCCGGTTCCGAGGTGGTACGTGAGAGGTGGTACGTGAGAGCCGGTCCGATTGTTTCACGAGCGCCGACGGCCCACCGTACCCGGCCGCCCCACGGGCGCCCTATCCAGGCCCGGAGGTATTGTCAAGAGGGCACAGCCGACGATAACGACTGTTTTGCCTCTTCCGCCCGGTTCGGGGGCCAAGGGCCGGACCCCGGCGCCACACCACCAGCAGTGAGAAAAGGGAGGAGACACGCGTGACGCGCAGCGTGTACGTGACGGGGATCGACCGGGGCGACGGCCGCCAGGTCGTCGAGCTGGGAGTCATGGAGCTGCTGACCCGCCAGGTCGACCGGGTGGGGGTGTTCCGTCCCCTTGTCCACGAAGGACCCGACCGTCTCTTCGAGCTGCTGCGCGCCCGGTACCGCCTGGCCCAGGACCCGGCGACGGTCTACGGCATGGACTATCACGAGGCGTCCGCGCTCCAGGCCGAGCAGGGCGCCGACGAGCTGGTCTCGCAGCTGGTCGACCGCTTCCACCGGGTGGCCCGCGACTACGACGTCGTTCTCGTCCTCGGCACCGACTACGCCGACACACAGTTCCCCGACGAGCTGACCCTCAACGCCCGGTTGGCGAACGAGTTCGGCGCGTCCGTCATCCCCGTCGTGGGGGGCCGCGACCAGACGGCGGAGTCGGTGCGTGCGGAGACCCGCAACGCGTTCCGCGCGTACGACGGTCTGGGCTGCGACGTACTGGCGATGATCGTGAACCGGGTGGCGCCGCCGGACCGGGCGGAGATCCACGAGCCCCTGGACTCCCAGCTGCCGGTGCCCTGTTACGTGCTGCCCGACGAGCCCGCGCTCGGCGCGCCGACCGTCGCGCAGGTCACCCACGCACTCGGCGGCAAGGTCCTGCTCGGAGACGACTCGGGACTCGCGCGTGACGCGCTCGACTTCGTCTTCGGCGGCGCGATGCTGCCGACCTTCCTGACCGCCCTGACGCCCGGCTGCATGGTGGTCACGCCCGGCGACCGCGCCGACCTGGTCGTGGGGGCGCTCGCCGCGCACAGCGCGGGCACTCCGCCCATCGCCGGCGTCCTGCTGACCCTCGACGAGCGGCCCAGTGACGAGGTCCTCACGCTCGCCGCCCGGCTCGCACCGGGCACCCCGGTCGTCTCGGTGTCCGGCCTGAGCTTCCCGACCGCGGGCCGGCTCTTCGCCCTGGACGGCAAGTTGAACGCGGCCACGCCCCGCAAGGCGGAGATGGCGCTCGGTCTCTTCGAGCGATACGTCGACACGGCCGACCTTCTCGGTCGGGTCTCGGCACCGAGCACCGACCGCGTCACGCCGATGATGTTCGAGCACAAGCTTCTGGAGCGGGCCCGCTCGGACAAGCGCCGCGTCGTGCTGCCCGAGGGCACCGAGGAGCGCGTCCTGCGCGCCGTCGAGGTGCTGTTGCGCCGCGATGTCTGCGATCTGACGCTGCTCGGCCCGGTCGGCCAGATCCACAAGAAGGCCGCGGACCTCGGCATCGACCTCACCGGCGCGCAGCTCATCGACCCACAGTCCTCCGAGCTGCGCGAGCGTTTCGCCGAGAAGTACGCCGAGCTCCGCGCCCACAAGGGCGTGTCCGTCGAGCTGGCGTACGACGTGGTCTCCGACCCGAACTACTTCGGCACCCTGATGGTCCAGGAGGGCCTGGCCGACGGCATGGTGTCGGGTTCGGTGCACTCGACGGCGGCCACCATCCGTCCCGCCTTCGAGATCATCAAGACGAAGCCGGACGCGTCGATCGTCTCGTCCGTCTTCTTCATGTGCCTGGCCGACAAGGTCCTCGTGTACGGGGACTGCGCGGTCAACCCCGATCCGAACGCGGAGCAGTTGGCCGACATCGCCGTCCAGTCGGCCGCGACCGCCCAGCAGTTCGGCGTCGAGCCGCGGATCGCGATGCTCTCGTACTCGACCGGGACATCCGGCTCGGGCGCGGACGTCGACAAGGTGCGCCAGGCCACCGAGCTGGTCCGCGCGCGCCGCGGGGACCTGAAGATCGAGGGCCCGATCCAGTACGACGCCGCCGTGGAGCCGTCGGTCGCGGCGACCAAGCTGCCGGAGTCGGAGGTCGCCGGGCAGGCGTCCGTGCTGATCTTCCCGGACCTCAACACCGGCAACAACACGTACAAGGCCGTGCAGCGTTCGGCCGGCGCGATCGCCGTCGGCCCGGTTCTGCAGGGCCTGCGCAAGCCGGTCAACGACCTGTCCCGGGGCGCGCTCGTCGGGGACATCGTGGTCACCGTCGCCATCACGGCGATCCAGGCCCAGACCCAGACCCCCAGCATGACTCGGCCCCCGTCCCCGTCGTCCCCGTCCCCGTCCCCGTCCCCGTCCCAGAAGGCTTCCGCCCAGTGACCGCCACCCGCGTCCTCGTCCTCAACTCCGGCTCCTCGTCGGTGAAGTACCAGCTGCTCGACATGCGCGACAGCTCACGGCTCGCCGTCGGCCTGGTCGAGCGCATCGGCGAGGAGACATCCGGCCTGAAGCACACCCCGCTGGCGAACGGTGGCGCGTCCCGCGAGCAGACCGGCCCGATCGCCGACCACGAGGCCGCTCTGAAGGCCGTCGCCGCGGAGCTGGCCAGGGACGGGCTCGGCCTGGACTCCCCCGAACTGGCGGCGATCGGCCACCGCGTGGTGCACGGCGGCCGGCACTTCACCGAGCCGACGGTCATAGACGACACCGTGGTCGCGGAGATCGAACGGCTGATCCCGGTGGCGCCCCTGCACAACCCGGCCAATCTCACCGGCATCCGCACGGCCCGCGTCCTGCGTCCGGACCTCCCCCAGGTCGCCGTCTTCGACACGGCCTTCCACACGACGATGCCGGAGTCCGCGGCCCGCTACGCGATCGACGTGCGGACCGCCGACGAGCACCGCATCCGCCGCTACGGCTTCCACGGCACGTCGCACGCGTACGTCTCCCGGGCGACCGCGCACCTCCTCGGCAAGGACCCGTCCGAGGTCAACGTCATCGTGTTGCACCTGGGCAACGGCGCCTCGGCATCGGCTGTCCGGGCGGGCCGGTGCGTGGACACCTCCATGGGGCTGACGCCTTTGGAGGGGCTCGTGATGGGTACGCGCTCCGGAGACACGGATCCGGCGGTCATTTTCCATTTGGCGCGCGTTGGCGGAATGTCCATCGACGAGATCGACACTTTGCTCAACAAGAAAAGCGGCCTGATCGGCCTGTGCGGCGACAACGACATGCGGGAGATCCGCCGCCGGATCGACCAGGGCGGCGAGGATGCCGAGCAGGCACGGCTCGCCTTCGACATCTACATACACCGACTGAGGAAATACATCGGGGCCTATTACGCGGTACTCGGCCGGGTGGACGCGGTCGTCTTCACCGCGGGGGTCGGTGAGAACGCGGCCCCGGTGCGCGAAGCCGCCGTCGCGGGCCTGGAGGGGCTGGGCCTCGCGGTCGACGCCGACCGCAACGCCGTACGGTCCGGCGAGCCGCGGCTGGTGTCGCCCGAGGGCGCGCGGGTGGCGGTGGCCGTGGTCCCGACCGACGAGGAACTGGAGATCGCCACCCAGACGTACGCACTTGTGGAGAGCGGAAAATCGGAGTGAGCCCCTGAGGGCGGGCCCACTCCTGAGCGCGTACCCGCCCATTTGTGTCTTC
Organism: Streptomyces sporangiiformans; assembly: GCF_005768555.2. GTDB lineage: Bacteria > Actinomycetota > Actinomycetes > Streptomycetales > Streptomycetaceae > Streptomyces > Streptomyces sporangiiformans. The sequence continues at coordinate 68,823 of NZ_VCHX02000065.1, read as the reverse complement.
CACCAGACGGAATATTCCGTAGCGAAACAAACCGATAGGATCGCCCCCATGCGCCGTTCCAAAATCGTCTGCACCTTGGGCCCAGCCGTCGACTCCCACGAACAGCTTGTGTCGCTGATCGAGGCCGGTATGAACGTGGCCCGCTTCAACTTCAGCCATGGCTCGCACTCCGAGCACCAGGGGCGGTACGACCGCGTCCGGGCCGCCTCCGAGGAGACCGGCCGGGCGATCGGCGTCCTCGCCGACCTGCAGGGCCCGAAGATCCGGCTGGAGACCTTCGCCGAGGGCCCGGTCGAGCTGGAGCGTGGTGACGAGTTCACCATCACCACCGAGGACGTGCCGGGCGACAAGTCGATCTGCGGCACGACCTACAAGGGCCTGCCCGGCGATGTCTCCAAGGGCGACCAGATCCTGATCAACGACGGCAACGTCGAACTGAAGGTCGTCGAGGTCGAGGACCACCGGGTCAAGACGGTCGTCATCGAGGGCGGCGTCATCTCCGACCACAAGGGCATCAACCTGCCCGGCGCGGCCGTGAATGTGCCCGCGCTGTCCGAGAAGGACGTCGAGGACCTGCGCTTCGCCCTGCGGATGGGCTGCGACCTGGTCGCCCTGTCCTTCGTGCGCGACGCCCACGACGTGAACGACGTCCACAAGATCATGGACGAGGAGGGCCGCCGGGTCCCCGTCATCGCCAAGGTGGAGAAGCCCCAGGCGGTGGCGAACATGGAGGCCGTCGTGGCGGCGTTCGACGGCGTCATGGTCGCCCGTGGCGACCTCGCCGTCGAGTACCCCCTCGAGAAGGTCCCGATGGTGCAGAAGCGCCTCGTGGAGCTGTGCCGGCGCAACGCCAAGCCGGTGATCGTCGCGACCCAGATGATGGAGTCGATGATCACCAACTCCCGTCCCACGCGCGCCGAGGCCTCCGACGTGGCCAACGCGATCCTGGACGGCGCGGACGCGGTCATGCTGTCCGCCGAGTCGAGTGTGGGCGCGTACCCGATCGAGACCGTGAAGACGATGTCGAAGATCGTCCAGGCGGCCGAGCAGGAGCTGCTCTCCAAGGGCCTGCAGCCGCTCGTGCCGGGCAAGAAGCCGCGTACGCAGGGTGGTTCGGTGGCCCGTGCCGCGTGCGAGATCGCGGACTTCCTGGGCGCCAGGGGCCTGGTGGCCTTCACTCAGTCCGGTGACACGGCCCGGCGGCTGTCCCGCTATCGCGCGACCCAGCCCATCCTGGCCTTCACCACCGACGAGTCCACCCGCAACCAGCTCACGCTGAGCTGGGGCGTCGAGTCCCACGTCGTGCCCTTCGTGAACAGCACCGACGAGATGGTCGAGTTGGTCGACCAGGAGATGGTCCGGCTCAAGCGGTTCAACGACGGCGACACGGTGATCATCACCGCGGGCTCGCCCCCCGGCGTCCCCGGCACCACCAACATGGTGCGGGTGCACCACCTGGGCAGCTGACGCACCGACACGTCACATGCGCCGCGCGCGCTCCTGAACGCCGCCTCTGAACGCCGCTGAGGGCGCCCCCTGAGACAGGGGGCGCCCTCAGCGCGTTGCGGCTCCCGAACGGGCCTTGGAGGGGCGCTCAGTCGGTGACGTACTGATGCAGACCCGGGACGGTCAGGGTTCCGCCGAACTGACCGGCCTGCGTGATCTTCACCTTGGTGAAGTACGCGATGGGGGTGTTGATCGGCGGCGGGTGCTCGGGGTCGAACGTCACCGGGATCAGCCCGAACAGGTTGCCCTGCAGCTTCTCGGTGTACATCGTCACCGTGCCGCCGCGGATCGTGGAGGTGGAACCCTTGGCCGCCTCCACGTGGTACGTCTTGCCGGACTGGCCGTCCTTGACGGTCTGGTGGAGATCGCCGATGTCGACCTTCTCCGCGGTGAACTTCAGGGTCTGCTTGGTCTTGCCGTCGGCCGTCTTGACGTTCACCACGCCCTTGTAGTCGAGGCCCTCCAGCAGGAGCCCGCTGGACTCCAGGTACCAGGGCTCGGTCGGCAGCGTGACCGGAGTCGTCTCGTCCTTGCCGTCGACCTTCTTCTCGACGACGCAGGGGTACGCCTCCTTGCCGCCCTCGCCCTCTCCTTCGGAGGCCGAGGGGGACGGGGTGGGCGACGCGGTGGCCTCGTCGGCCGCCTCCTTCGCCTGGTCCGTCGTGTCCTGGGCGGTGTCCTCGGCCTTCTCGGCCGTGTCCTTCGCCGCGTCCTCGGCGCCCTCGGCGGTGTCCTCGACCGTGTCGGTCACCTTGTCGGTGGTGTCCTCGACGGTGTCCCCGCCCGCCGAGGCGGAGGGGGTGGGCGACGGGCTGGCGCTCGCCTCCTCCTTCTCGCCTGGCGTGAAGATGTCCTCGAGCGCGTCCCCGATACCCAGCGGGTCGAGCGGGTTCTTGGACTCGGAGGGCGAGGGCGACGGCGACGTGGCGTCGTCGCCGGACGGCTCCTTGGTCGCGGGGTCGGAGGCCCCGGAGTCGGACGCGTCGTCGGAACCTGAATCCGACGAAGAGTCCGAGCCCGAGGACGGCGTGGGGGTCGGCTCCGCCGTGTCGCCCTTGCCGCTTTCCTCAGAGGAGTCCTGGTCGTTCTCGTCCGGCGACTCGGACGCCGAGGGCGACTCCGACTCGCTCGGCTCGTCCGTCTTGGTGACGCACGGTCCGTCCTTGAAGGGGTTCGTCACCCCGTCCTTCGCGTTGGCGAGGGTCGGCGTGAACCCCATGCCCATGAGGATCGCGGTCGGCATGGACGCGAGGGCTATCGCCTTTCCCGCGGGCATGTGCAGCCTGGTGAACAACGGCTTCTTGGGGGCTGCATGCCGCGGCCCGGTTCTCGCCCGGGACTCTCCCGAGTCCACGCGGTGGACCTCCTCAGCCGGCACTGTGCCTCCCGTTCGCCCCGTTGCTCGGGCTCGTTCCTGACAGATCGTTCGGCTCGCTCGCCCCGCCCGCCGCCAGGGGTTCGGGGGCGCCTCCCTCGTCCGTACGGTCCGTCTTGGCCGGCCTCGCCGCGGACTCCTCGCCGGGAGCCCAGGACACGGCCATCGCACCACCGATCAGCGCCAGCAGGAAGCCGATGAGGAAGCCCCCGAGGTTGGACACCGGGATGGAGACCAGCGCCAGCAGGATCGCCGCCACACCGGCGAAGACCCGTACGTGCTTCTGGAACCACAGGCTGACCCCGAGCACGATCAGCAGCACGCCGATGATCAGAGAGCCCGCTCCCGCGGTGGTGGCCATCGCCAGGGTCAGATGACCGATCTGGAGATTCGCGTACGGGAAGTAGGCGATCGGGAATCCGCTGAGGAGGACGAACAGACCGGCCCAGAACGGCCGGTTGCCTCGCCAGGCGCGGAACCTCAGCCGCCGGTCGGTGAATTGGCCGCGCGCGGCAGGAGTCTCGGCGCTCATGGAAAACAGCTCCCTGGAACGGCGTTGCTGTGAGAGGTGAAAGCTGGGGGCAGGGTGGGGGGTGGCGGGTGTACGGACCAGATGGACGAAGAAGACAAGAAGGAGGTGACGGGCGGGGAAGAAGGCTCCCCCACCCGTCACAGAGCGCCTAGTAGCACTCCTTGACACCTGCGGACAGCGACATCTTCAGTCCGCTGAGCTTGAAGGTTCCGGCGGTGGTCGCCCACGCCGTCTGCTTCACGTCCTTCAGCCTGACTGAGTCGGCCTGCTGCGCGAACCCGAACGGGTTCGCCTTGTCGCCCTTGGCGATGCCGGGACCCTTGTTGGCGTCGCCGGCGGCCACACCGATGTCGATGTTCTTGAACTCGGCATCGGCGCTCAGGTCGGCGACGTCGATGTACAGGTTCTCCGCCTGGACAGGCGTGTCACCGCCGCCGGCCTTCAGGATGAGGCTGACGTTGCCCAACACCGGGATGTTGGGGGTGACGACGGACTGGCACAGTTCCTTGATCGTCGCGGACTTGAACGCAGAGACCGCGACGGGGTGTGCCGTCTTCTTGCCATCGAGGGTGTAACCCGAGTCAATGGCGCCGTACTGGGAAAAGCCCGTGCCATCAAGCTGCTTGGTCGTCACCTTGAACGACTGACCCGAAACGCTGAACGACGCGGCGAGAGCGCCCTGTGCCAGGGCGACACCTATCGCGGCGGTCGCGGCCACGCTGGGCACCATGACAACCGCGAACCGCTTCCATCTCGTCCCGCCACGCACCTGGGACTCCATATTTCCTCCTTCTCGGACGTACATCTCCGGCCCTGACTGCCCCCTGTCGGCGGCTCAGTCGGGCAGGGATGGGAGAAGTGCTACGTCCTCGGGAAGGAGAGCGCCCGCGCTCAGAAGCGCGAACCGCGCCCGAACTCACCGGCGATCACCCCCGAGCGACAACCACTGGTCGCGCCTGAACACTTCACGCACAACCTGCCGGACAGGCTCTGCCGAAGAAGCAGAGACCCCCCTGTCCAAGGGCCGACGCCACTGCCGTCGGACCTACTCGGTGGGGACCCAAGAAAACCCGTTGACCCGATTGGCTGTCGGGACGCGGGAATGGACCGAGCGTGGCCGATCGTGGTGCATTCTCGCCGCCGTCGCAAGGGGCTTCGTTACCCGCTAGTAACGGGCGGATAACTACGGGAGGACCCGTCGATATCGATCGACAACAGAGGGTGCATCCGGGGTCGTTGACAAAACACTTGATCCTTGGATGGAATCCGACAGATCGACCCTCGCGGCTTACTCCCAGTAACAGCGGCCGTGTTTACCAAGATTTGGTAAAGCACGGCCGCCAGTGTCGCTGCGTCGACAAATCGCTCACCGAGGCGCCACAGGCCTCGGCGTTTAAGAACAGGTCAGAACAGGGCCCGGGCCAGGGCCCGTCGCGCCGCCGTCACACGGGGGTCGTCGGCGCCCACCACGTCGAACAGCTCCAGAAGTCGTACACGCGCGGCATCCCGGTCGTCACCCGCAGTACGCGCCACGGCGTCGACGAGCCGCCCGAAGGCGTCCTCGACGTGACCGCCCACCAGATCCAGGTCGGCGGCCGCGATCTGGGCCTGTACGTCACCGGGCTTCTCGGCGGCGTCCCTGCGCACCTGCTGCGCGTCGACGTTCTGCACGCGCTGCAGCAACTCGGCCTGGGCGAGCCCCAGCTGGGCCTCCGTATTGCCCGGGTCGTCGCTCAGCACGTTCTTGTACGCCTGCACCGCGCCGCCCAAGTCCCCCGCGTCCAGGGCCTGTACGGCGGCTTCGAGCAGCGCGTCGTACGGTCCGGCCGGCACCTCGGGGGCCTCCGGAGCCTCGCTCTGCTGGGCGTCCGCGTCGACCGTCAGACCGGTCAGCCCGAAGCGCTCCTCGGCGACCTGCACGAGCTGATCCAGGGTTCCCCGGATCTGCGCCTCGGGTGCGGCGCCCTGGAAGAGCGGGAGGGCCTGGCCGGCCACCACAGCGAAGACGGCCGGGATCCCCTGGATCCCGAACTGCTGCATCAACATCTGGTTGGCGTCGACGTCGATCTTGGCGAGTACGAACCGGCCGTTGTACTCGGCGGCGAGCCGCTCCAGGAGCGGGCTCAGCTGCTTGCACGGCTCGCACCACTCGGCCCAGAAGTCGATGACGACGGGCACCTCGGTGGAGCGCTGCAGGACATCACGCTCAAAACCCGCCTCGTCGACGTCGATGACGAGGCTGGCGGCGGAGACGGCTCCTCCCCCGCCCTGCTTCGCCGCATCGGCGCGCGCCTGCTCCGCCTTCGCCTTGGCCTCCTGGGCCGCCTTCACCGCGGCGAGGTCGACGACTCCGCTCATGGACATGTTCCGTGGCTGCATGAGTACATACTCCCCCTTCCGCGCGCACAGGTGAAAAGCGTTCTGAAAGCCGGGCTCGGTCGGGCCCGCCGCATGGTCGTCGACGCCGGGTCCCCACCCGGCGTCAGTGTGGTCGTCGCTCACACGCACGCTTTCGCTACGAGTCGTAGCGTAACCCTCTCCGGGCGGGCCCATGCGACGTCCCCGGGTGATCTTCCTCACCCCGCCACAGCCGTCCCGAGACCGTTCCGGACGTCCTCACCTCCGGCTATGGTCGCCGACATGCTGAGTCGCCCCTCCGCCCCCCGCACGGGGCGCCCGCGCAGCACCACGGCGGACGCCGCGATCCTCGCGGCGACGCGTGCGGCCCTGGTCGAACTGGGCTGGTCCAAGCTGACGCTGGGGGACGTGGCGACCCGCGCGGGCGTCGCCAAGACGACCCTCTATCGCCGCTGGGCGGGCAAGAACGAACTCGTCGTGGACGCGGTGGCCGAGCTCTTCGACGAGCTCGAACTCCCGGAAGGCGGCAGCCTCGCCGCCGACATAGAGGGCGTGGTCCTGCAGTTCGCGGCGATCCTGGGCCGTCCGGAGGCGAAGAGCGGCCTCATGGCGGTGATCGCCGAATCAACCCGTGACGAGGCCCTGCGCGCCCGGATCCGCACCTCGATCGTCGACCGCCAGAAGCGGCTCGTCCTGGAGGGCCGGGCTCGCGCCCAGGCCCGCGGCGAGCTGCCCCCCGAGGCCGACGCCGCATCGTCGGCCCGTACCGTGGATCTGATCTTCGACATGGTGGCGGGTTCGGTGGTCCACCGCACCCTGGTGAGCGCGGAACCGGCGGACGAGGCGTGGGTCCGCAGCTTCACGCAGCTGCTGGTGCAGGGGCTGAGGGCGACCGCGGCGTCGTAGCGGGTTTTTTCGCCCCCGCCGCCCCTACCCGTCCCATCCCGTACCTGGGGGCTGCGCCCCCAGACCCCCGCTATCGGCCTGAACGGCCTCGTCCTCAAACGCCGGACGGGCTGAAAGTCAGCCCCTCCGGCGTTTGAGGAGCGGGGGTCCAGGGGGCGGGAATGGGTGGCGAAAAACCCCCGGCGCCGGAGGCACCCGCGTCGCCTAGAACCCCGCCGGCTCCGTGTACACCCCCCACTCGTCGCGCAAGGCGTCACAGATCTCTCCCAGCGTCGCCTCCGCCCGCACCGCGTCCAGCATCGGCTCGATCATGTTCGCCCCGTCCCGCGCGGCAGCGAGCATCGCCGCGACCGAGGCACGCACCCGCGCCTCGTCCCGCCCCGACTTCCGCTCGGAGAGCTCCCGCACCTGCTCCCGCTCCACCTCATGACTGACCCGGAGGATCTCCAGGTCCCCGGTCACCGATCCATGGTGGACATTCACCCCCACCACCCGCTTGTCGCCCTTCTCCAGGGCCTGCTGGTACTGGAAGGCGGACTCGGCGATCTCGCCGGTGAACCACCCGTCCTCGATCCCGCGCAGGATGCCGGAGGTGATCGGCCCGATGGGGTGCTGACCGTCGGGGTGGGCCCGCAGCCCCCGCTCCCTGATCTGGTCGAAGATCCGTTCCGCGTCCGCCTCGATCCGGTCCGTCAACTGCTCGACGTACCACGAACCACCCAGCGGATCCGCCACGTTGCCGACCCCGGTCTCCTCCATCAGCACCTGCTGCGTACGCAACGCGATCTCCGCAGCCTGCTCGGACGGCAGCGCGAGCGTCTCGTCCAGGGCGTTGGTGTGCAGGGAGTTGGTCCCGCCCAGGACGGCGGCGAGGGCCTCCACGGCCGTCCGTACGACGTTGTTGTACGGCTGCTGGGCCGTCAGCGAGACCCCGGCGGTCTGCGTGTGGAAGCGCAGCCACTGCGCCTTCTCGGACCTGGCGCCGTACACGTCCCGCATCCACCGCGCCCAGATCCGCCGCGCCGCACGGAACTTGGCGATCTCCTCGAAGAAATCGACGTGCGCGTCGAAGAAGAAGGAGAGGCCAGGAGCGAACACGTCCACGTCGAGGCCACGGCTCAGCCCCAGCTCGACGTAGCCGAACCCGTCCGCCAGCGTGTACGCCAGCTCCTGCGCGGCCGTGGAGCCGGCCTCGCGGATGTGGTAGCCGGAGACGGACAGCGGCTTGTACGCGGGGATCTTCGAGGCACAGTGCTCCATCAGATCGCCGATGAGGCGCAGATGGGGCTCGGGCTGGAAGAGCCACTCCTTCTGCGCGATATACTCCTTGAAGATGTCCGTCTGGAGCGTGCCGTTCAGCACGCCCGGGTCGATGCCCTGCCGCTCGGCGGCCACCAGGTACATGCAGAAGACGGGCACGGCCGGTCCGCTGATCGTCATGGACGTCGTGACGTCACCCAGGGGGATGTCCTTGAACAGGACCTCCATGTCGGCGGCGGAGTCGATGGCCACTCCGCAGTGCCCGACCTCGCCGAGCGAGCGCGGATCGTCGGAGTCGCGCCCCATGAGCGTGGGCATGTCGAAGGCGACGGACAGGCCACCCCCGCCGTTGGCGAGGATCTTCTTGTAGCGCTCGTTCGTCTGCTCGGCGTTCCCGAAACCGGCGAACTGCCGGATGGTCCACGTCCGCCCTCGATAGCCCGTCGCGTAGAGCCCCCGCGTGAACGGGTACTCACCGGGCCAGCCGATCCGCTCGAACCCGTCGTAGGTGTCCCCGGGCCGGGGACCGTACACCGGCTCCACGGGATCCCCGGAGAGCGTGGTGAAGTCGGCCTCGCGCTTGCGTGAGGCGTCGTAACGGGCCTGCCAGCGTCGGCGGCCCTCTTCGATGGCGTCAGCGTCCATACTTCGAATTTACTAGGACGTCCTAGTAAATGTCGATGGCAGACCGCCACAGATCACACCTGTGGCGGTAACGGCTACGCCTTGGCGACCGCGGCCGGGTCGTCCACGATCTTGCCTTCGAGCTCGTGGCTGACCTTGCGCTCCACGAAGAAGGCCGCGGTGGGAATGGTCCCCGCGAGCAGCACCCACACCTGCTTGCCGACCGGCCACTTCGCCTTGGCGCCCACATCGAAGGCGAAGACGAGATAGAGGACATACAGCCAGCCGTGCGCGATGCCGACGACCCGCGTGAAGTCCGCGGCGCCATCCATCTCCAGCAGGTACTTGGCGATCACACCGAGGGTCAGCAGGACCAGCAGCACACCGGTGACGTAAGCCATGACGCGGTAGCGGGTCAGCACGCTCTTTTTCATGGGCACGAGCGTAACCGGCGGTTTCGTGCGATCTTCGGGCGCCCCCGAGGGCGTGCGGCCGGCGCAGGACCGGCGTACGCATCCGAGCGGAAGCGCCTATTCCTCGTCGAAGTCGCGTGCGGCCACCCGCAGCGGCCGCAGCATCGCGAAGATCTCCGCGCACTCCTCGGCGTCGTACACCCCGAGCCCGAAGTCCATCGCCATCAGGTCACGGGTGGCGGCGTCGCAGACCTCGCGCCCCTTCTCGGTGATGGAGGCGAGCGTGCCGCGCCCGTCGTTGGGGTTGGGCCGCTTGGCGACGAGGCCGGACCTCACGAGCCGGTCCACGGTGTTCGTGACGGACGTCGGGTGCACCATGAGCCGCTCGCCGATCTTGGACATCGGCAGCTCACCGGCCTTGGAGAAGGTGAGCAGCACGAGCGCCTCGTACCGGGCGAACGTCAGCCCGTACGGCTTGACGACCGCGTCGACCTCGGCCAGCAGGATCTGCTGGGCACGCATGATCGAGGTGATCGCGGCCATGGCCGGTACGTTGCCCCATCGCTGCTTCCAGTGTTCGTCCGCGCGGGCGATGGGGTCGAAAGGGAGACTGAGCGGCTTCTGCACGGCAAAGACCCTACCGGCCGGTCATATCGTGGTCAGCCCCGTCTCGCGTTTCGGTCCCCTCTCTCCACACCCCCTCTCCACGCCCCCTTCCGACGCGCTTGTACGGCTCCTGGGGCGCGGGCGGGCCAGCGTGCTCGCGGCGCTCGACGAGCCCGTCGGCATGTGGGGGCGAGGCATCAGTCGGCCAGATGCCGCTCCACCGTCTCCACCTTCGACGTCAGCCCGTCCGTCACACCGGGACGGATGTCCGCCTTGAGGACGAGCGAGACGCGCGGCGCGCGTTCCTCGACCGCGGCGACGGCGCGCTTGACGACGTCCATGACCTCGTCCCACTCACCCTCGACGGACGTGAACATCGCGTCGGTCCGGTTGGGCAGCCCCGACTCGCGGACGACCCGCACGGCGTCGGCGACGTACTCCCCCACGTCGTCGCCGACGCCCAGCGGCGTGACCGAGAAGGCGACGATCATGCGTTGACGATTCCTTCCTGGCGAGCACGGGACGCGATGACGGCGGCCTCGGCCTCGCGCTTGAGCTTGCGGTCGGCGAAGAAGCCGCCGGTCGGCAGGACGGAGAGGATGAAGTAGACGGCCGCGGTCGTCGGGGCCCACTTGGTGCGGTTCCAGGCGTCGGCCCAGAAGATCACGTACAGGATGAAGAGGACACCGTGGACCGCCCCCATCACGGGCACCGCGTTGAAGTCCGTGGTCCGCTTCAGCACCGAGCAGACGAGCAGCAGCAGGAACGAGACGGCCTCGGGGGTGGAGACCAGGCGGAGGCGGCGGATGGCGGAAGCGGTCTTGATGTCCACGAGTCACCTTCGGTGGGATGAGGAGTCGTCGCTTTGTGAACGTAGGCACAAGCGTGGCCCATTGTGACACTCACCGTCCGCCCGCCCCGGCACGGGGGTCCAGCCCCACACAGGAACCGGCCACCCTCGGGACACCCCAGCGCAGCCCCTCCCCCCCTCCCCCGGTGGCTCGGTCTCAGGGTGGGGTCGGGGGCGGATCATCCCGGAGGATCTGTTGGCGGCCGCCTTCGGCGGCTACCTTCGCTGCGTGGCGATGTTCCGACTCCAGGGCAGCAAGGTGCTGGCCGTCGACATGACCGGCGATGCCGTGAAGGCGAAGAACGGCTCGATGGTGGCGTACGACGGACAGATGGCCTTCAAGAAGATGAGCGGCGGCGGTGAGGGGATACGGGGGATGGTGACCCGGCGCCTCACCGGTGAGCAGATGACCCTGATGGAGGTGAAGGGGCACGGGACCTGCTGGTTCGCCGACCGGGCCAGTGAGATCAACCTCGTGAACCTCCAGGGCGACAAGCTCTTCGTCGAGTCGAGCAATCTGCTCGCGACGGACGCGGGGCTGCGCACGGGCACGAGCTTCACGGGGCTGCGCGGCGCCTCGCAGGGCAACGGGCTGTTCACCACGACCATCGAGGGCCACGGCCAGGCGGCGATCATGTCCGACGGGCCGGCGGTGATCCTGCGGGTCAGCTCGCAGTACCCGCTGACGGTCGACCCGGGTGCGTACATCGCGCACCAGGGGAATCTGCGGCAGTCCTTCCAGTCCGGTGTCACCTTCCGCACCTTCATGGGCGAAGGCGGCGGCGAGGCCTTCCAGATCCGCTTCGAGGGCGACGGGCTCGTCTACGTACAGCCCAGCGAGCGCAACACGATCGCAGGGGAGGTCTGATGCCCTTCCGCGAGGTCAACTCGAAGATGATCGAGGCGACGGTCGCACCGGGACTGCGGCTGTTCAGTCAGCGCGGCGCGATGCTCGCCTACAAGGGCGAGGTCTCCTTCACCCCCAACACGCAGGGCGGCCAGGGCGGCGTCATGTCGATGATCGGCCGCCGGGTCGCGGACGAGGCGACGCCCCTGATGACCGTGGAGGGCTCCGGCACGGTCCTGTTCGGGCACGGCGGCCACCACATCCAGGTCATCAGCCTCACCGGCGACACCGTGTACGTGGAGGCGGACCGGCTGCTGGCCTTCGACGGGACGCTCGAGCAGGGCACGATGTTCATGGGCTCACAGGGCGGGGTCATGGGCATGGTGCGCGGCCAGGTGACGGGGCAGGGGCTGTTCACCACGACCCTCAGGGGCCATGGAGACGTCGCCGTCATGGCGCACGGCGGAGTCATCGAGGTGCCGATCACCCCACAGCGCCCCGTCCACGTCGATCCGCAGGCGTACGTGGCCCACCACGGCGACGTACGCAACAAGCTGTCCACCGCGCTCGGCTGGCGCGACATGGTCGGCCGCGGCTCGGGCGAGGCGTTCCAGCTGGAGCTGAGCGGCAACGGCGCGGTGTATGTGCAGGCCTCGGAGGAGAAGCTGTGAGCGACCACCCGGGCTCGGGCCCCGTGACCCACGACCCGATGACGCTCCCGTCGGACGACAACGTCAACAACTACACCTTCTGCGTGGAGCTCAAGGGGAGCGAGTGGTTCCTGCAGAAGGGCAAGATGATCGCGTACTACGGCTCGATGGAGTTCAACGGCATCGGGCACGGCCGCCTCGACCGTCTGGTGCGTACGTCGTTCCATTCGCCACTGCACGCAGGCGACTGGGTGGTGGCTTCCGGCTCGGGCAAGATGCTCCTCGCCGACCGGGCCTTCGATGTGAACTCGTACGACCTGGACGAGGGCAATCTGACCATTCGCTCGGGCAACCTCCTCGCTTTTCAGCCAAGTCTCGCGCTGAAGCAGTCGATCGTGCCGGGCTTTCTGACGCTGATCGGGACGGGCAAGTTCGTGGCCGCCTCGAACGGTCCGGTGGTGTTCATGGAGCCGCCGATCCGGGTCGACCCGCAGGCCCTCGTCGGCTGGGCCGACTGCCCCTCCCCGTGCCACCACTACGACCACGGCTACATGACGGGCGTGATGGGCGGTCTACGTGCGCTGACCGGCATCGGAGGAGCCTCCGGGGAGGAGCACCAGTTCGAGTTCGTGGGCGCCGGCACGGTGCTGCTGCAGTCCAGCGAGACCCTGATGGCCGAGGAGGCGACGGGGGCGGTCCCGCAGCAGGCGGGCGTGCCCGGTGGCGGGCCCGGCGGTCACGGGCCGCAATCCGGCACACCGCGCCTTCCCGGACAGCTGGGCGACCTCCAGCGTCGCTTCGGGCTGTGAGCGGTAGTCTGCGGAGTGTTACATCGAACGCGTGCACACAGTCAGACAAACCCTCATAAGTTCGCCTTTCAACTTCTTAGGTAGAATCCATTTATGGAGACCGAGACGGCCACACGCTGGCTGACCGATGCGGAACAGTGCGCATGGCGTACCCACCTGGAGGTCAACCGGCTGCTGACGTACCAGCTCGAAAGGGACCTCCAGCCGTACGGCCTGACGATGAACGACTACGAGATCCTGGTGAACCTCTCGGAGTCGGAGGGCCTGCGGATGCGGATGAGCGACCTCGCGTCCGCCACCCTCCAGTCCAAGAGCCGCCTCTCACACCAGATCACCCGCATGGAGAACGCGGACCTGGTGCGCAGGGAGAACTGCGAGTCGGACCGCCGTGGGCTGTACGCCGTGCTGACGGACCACGGCCTGGAGACGATGAAGAAGGTCGCGCCCCATCATGTGGCGTCTGTGCGGCGGCACTTCATCGATCTGCTCCCGCCTGAGGCACTGACGGACCTCCACACGTCCCTGTTGCCGATCGCGGATCACCTACGAGGTCACCGGGGACGTCCCTGACGTCGTCGAAGCCCTGATTCACCTCACCTGATCGAGGGGCAGGCGGAGTTCGAACAGGGCTCCGCCTGCGGGCGCTTCGCGGACGGTGAGTGATCCACCGTGCCGTACGGCGACATCGCGGGCGATGGCGAGGCCGAGACCGGCTCCGCCGTCATCACGGTTGCGGGCCTCGTCGAGACGCACGAAGCGCTCGAAGATCCGCTCGCGTTCGGTGGCCGGCACGCCCTTGCCGTCGTCGGCGACCGCCAGAACCGCCTGCTCTCCGTCGCTCCGCACCGTCACCGAGACCGATGACCGCGTGTGCCGCTGGGCGTTGTTCAGCAGATTGCCGAGGACCCGCGCCAAATGGCCGCGCGACCCGGTCACGTCGGCAGGCACGGCGTCGACGGTCACGGCGAACCGGTCGCCGGCCCGCTGGGACACCTCCTCACGCACGAATGCCGCCAGGTCGAACCGCGCGCCCGGGGGCCGCTCCCCCGCGTCCAGGCGGGCGAGCAGCAACAGATCGGCGGCCAGTTCCTGCAGTCGTACGGTGTCCTCTACGGCGCCCCCGACATCCAGCAACTCCGGGTGGGCGACACCCACTTCGAGTTGGGTGCGCAGCGAGGCGATGGGGCTGCGCAGCTCATGCGAGGCGTCGGCGACGAACCTCCGCTGCCGCTCCACTGACGTCTCCAGCGCGGCGAGCGTCTCATTGGTCGTACGCGCCAGCCGGGCGACCTCGTCGTGCGTCTCCGGCTCGGGGACGCGCCGCGCGAGGTCCTCGGAGGCGGTGATCGCGGCCATCTCGCGGCGGATGCCCTCGACGGGGCGCAGGGCTCGGCGGGTGACGACCCAGGTCACCAGGGCCACCACGGCCAGCAGCAGCGGGAAACCGATCAGCATGACGGTCTGGGCGGTGCTCACGGCGCTCTGTTCGGTGGCCAGCGGCGCACCGGCGTACACGGTGAGGGTGCCCTTGTTCTCCACGCCCACCCGGACACGGGCGAAGCGGTAGTCCCCCTCGTCGCCGTCGATCGTGGCGGACCCGTTGCTGAAGGTCGTCTCCGCGTCGACCTCGCCGGGATCGAGGGCCTCGCCGTCGGCGGCCTTGTCGTCGGCGGCCTTGTCGTCGGCCGCTTTGTCGTCGTCGGGTTCCTGGTCGTCATCGTCGTCGTCGCGGCCGGCGGCCGGAGCCGAGGACGCGGCCCGCGGCTTCACGTCGGCCAGACCCGTGCCGCTGATCCGTTCCAGATCCTCGCTGGCCGCGACCAGCCTGTGGGAGTCGTCGACGACTTGGACCGGCCGTTCGTCGTCGTCCAGCGACAGCTGGTCGTAACTCTTCGCGAGGGTGAGAACCGTGGCGATCTCGCGCGCGGAACGGTCCGCCCGCGTACTCGCCTCCCCGCTCAGGCTGGACCGCAGGGACAGCAGCACAGCCGTCCCCGCCGCGACCAGCGCGATGGCGACGACGAGGGTCGCCGCGAGCGTGGCCCTGGCGCGTACGGAGCCGAGAACGCGCCTCATCTCGCCTCCAAGCGGTAACCGGCGCCGCGTACGGTCCTGATCAGCGAGGCGCCGAGCTTGCGGCGCAGGGTGCTGATGTACACCTCGACGATGTTCGGGTCGCCCTCGTACGCGAAGTCCCAGACGTGATCCAGGATGTCGGACTTGGAGACGACCTCGCCGGCGCGCACCACGAGCTGCTCCAGCACCGAGAACTCCTTGGCGGTGAGGGTGATTTCCTCCTCACCTCTCAGGACGCGCTGGGCCGCCGTGTCGATCTTGAACTCGCCCAGTACGTGCACGGGCGAGCCGCCCGACGGTCCGCGGCGCCGCAGCAGCGCCTTCACGCGGGCCACCAGGACGACGTATGAGAACGGCTTGGTGAGGTAGTCGTCGGCGCCGGTGTCGAGGCCCTCGGCCTCGTCGTACTCGCCGTCCTTGGCGGTGAGCATCAGGATCGGCACGTCGTGTCCGGCGGCCCGCAGGGCGCCGCACACCCGGTAGCCGTTCATGCCGGGCAGCATGATGTCGAGGATGACGAGGTCGTACGAGCCCTCGCCGGCCCGGTGCAGGCCCTCCCGGCCGTCGTGGACGACGTCCACGGCGTACCCCTCTGCCGTCAGGCCCTTGGCCAGCGACAGGGCCAGCCGCTTCTCGTCCTCCACGATCAACAGGCGCATGCCCCCAGCTTCGCAGGGCGAACCTGAAGCCTTCTTCAGGCTCCTTCAGCTCCGCTTCAGCGTGCCTCCAGCAGATTGGTTCACGTCGCAACCGGACAACGTCGAAACCGCAGAACCCCCGGAGGAACCCCATGAAGCGCAACATCGTCATCGCCACCATCGCCGCCGCCGCCCTCGTCGGAGGCGGTACGGCGACGGCTCTCGCGGTCACGAGTGACGACGCGTCGGCGGCGACGAAGCCCTCGGGCGTGGCCCCGGCCGACAACAGCCGCGAGGACGCCGACGACACCGACGACGGCCGCGACAAGGACGACCGCGACGACAGCCGGGCCGACGACGACCGGGCTGACGACAACCAGGCCGACGACGACACCGACCAGGTCACGGTCACCAAGGTCACGGCGGCCGAGGCCATCGAGGCCGCCCTCCGTCACACGTCGGGCACCGTGGTCTCCGCCGACCTGGACGGCAAGGACGAGGACGGCCCGGCGAACTGGGAGGTCGAGGTCCTCGCCAAGGACAGCACCTGGCACAGCGTCCAGCTCGACCCGGCCAGCGGCAAGGTCCTCGGTGCGCACGTCGAGAACGTCGAGAAGGACGACGCGGACGACACCGCCCAGGTGCGAGCCGCCCTGAAGGGCGCGTCTGTCTCGGCCGAGGAGGCCGCCAAGGCCGCAGCCGCGAAGGGCACGGTGACGTCCGTGGACCTGGACGACGACGGGAAGTCCCCCTCCTGGGGCGCCGACACCCGCGCCTCGGGCGGCACCGAGCGCGAGTGGAACGTCGACCTGAACAGCGCCCGGGTCACCGCCGACAAGGACAACGCGTCGGACGACGCCGACAACAGCGCCGCCGACGACAAGGACGACGCCGACTCGGACGACTGACGTAGCCCCCTCGCTTCAGCGGACGACCTCAGCAGCCTCCCCGGTGTGCACCGCCGGGGAGGCTGTGCCGCGCCAGGACGCGAGCGCCGCGACCAGGGCGGCCGCGCCGGACACGGCGAAGCACACGGCGAGCGGCAGCCGTCCGACCAGGAGCCCCACCCCGGCGGCACCGGCCGAAGAGCCCGCGTTCACCGCGGTGTTGACCCACGCCCCGGCCTGGGTACGGAAGCCGGGCGGCGCGGCCTCGTCGGCGAGCAGGTAGGACGTGATGAGCGCCGGGGCGACGAACAGCCCCGCGACAGCCATGGCGGCGGAGAGCGTCACGAGGCCCGGTGCCCATCCGGCCGCGCCCAGGGCGAGCGCGAGGCCGACCGCCAGCAGCGGAAGCCGTACGCGGGCGGACACACGCCAGTTGACCGCACCGTTCAGGAGTCCGCCCACCGCGCTGCCCGCCGACAGGGCGGCGAGCACCCAGGCGACGGTGTCGTCCCCGTGGTGGCGCTGCCCGGCGAAGGCCAGCACCAGGAGTTCCACCGCTCCCAGGGCGAGCCCCACTCCCCCGGCCACGGCCACGGGTTGCAGCAGCCCGCCGCGCCGGCCCCGCATCCGCAGGCGCCTGCGCGAGGCCCGTACGGCCACGCCCCGCACGGCCGGGGACATGACGAATCCCAGGGTCCCCGCCCCCACCAGCGCGGCGCTCACGGCGACACCGGCCGCGGGAGGCGCGAACCGGACCACCACCCCCATGAGCAGCGGCCCGGTCACGAACGTCAGCTCCTCGGCGACCCCGTCCAGGCTGTACGCGCGCTGCAACAGCCGCCGGTCCGCGATGAGTTCACCCCATACGGCACGCATGGTGGCTCCGAGCGGCGGCGTACAGGCCCCGGCGGCGACGGCGACCACCGTCAGCAGCGCCGGCGACGCCCCCGGCCGCCAGCTCACCGCGGCCAGCACACCGAGCAGCCCCGCGTACAGCGCGGCCATGGGCAGCAGCGCCCGGCGCGGGCCGTGCCGGTCGACCAGGGCGGCCCGCAGGGGCGTCAGAAACACACTGGCGGCTCCGAAGAGCGCCATCACGGTGCCGGCCACGGCGTACGACCCGGTGGCCCGGCTCACCGCCATCATCACGGCCAGGGAGACCATCCCGTACGAGAGCCGGCCGACGACGGCGGCGGTGAAGGTGCGCCTGGCGTAGGGCATGCGCAGAACCGCGGCATACGAAGGCCGCGTTGAAGACGCAGACATGCGAAGAGTTCCTCAGGGAGAGGGCGCCGAGACGGGCGCCCGGGCAGACAGGGACGCCTGATCGCCGCGACGGCGGCGTCCATGCGCTGCCGATCGCGGGCCGGGGCGGGCCCTATGCCAAGAGGAGGAACACGCGGTCAAGGTAACAGTGGCGTACTCGGCCTGTCCGGCATTTTGAGGACGAGGCCGTTCAGGCCGATACGAGGGTCTGGGGGCGGAGCCCCCAGGTACGGGACGGGTAGGGGCGGCGGGGGCGAGGAAACCTCCCGCGCTGCCCCCTCAGCCCGCGCTGCCCCCTCAGCCCTCGGTGAGCCCTGCCACCAGTTCATCGGCCGCCCGGTAGGGGTCGAGCTCGCCGGTCACGATGCGCTCGGCCAGCGCGCCGAGGTGGCGGTCACCGTGTAGATCGCCGATCCGCTCGCGCAGGGCCGTGACCGCGATCGTCTCGACCTCGTGGGAGGCGCGGGCGAGGCGCCGCTCGGCGAGCACGCCGTGCTCCTCCATCCAGGCGCGGTGCTTCTCCAGGGCCTCGACGACCTCGTCGACGCCCTCGCCGCGCGCGGCCACCGTCTTCACGATGGGCGGGCGCCAGTCGCCGGGGCCGCGGGATTCCCCGAGGCCGAGCATGTGGTTGAGCTCACGGGCGGTGGCGTCGGCGCCGTCCCGGTCCGCCTTGTTGACGACGTAGACGTCGCCGATCTCCAGGATTCCGGCCTTCGCCGCCTGGATACCGTCGCCCATGCCGGGCGCGAGGAGCACCACGGACGTGTCCGCCTGGGAGGCGATCTCGACCTCGGACTGGCCGACGCCGACCGTCTCGACGAGGATGACGTCGCATCCGGCCGCGTCCAGCACACGGATCGCCTGGGGGGCTGCCCAGGCGAGTCCGCCGAGATGTCCGCGGGTGGCCATGGAGCGGATGTAGACACCGGCGTCGGACGCGTGCTCCGACATCCGTACGCGGTCGCCGAGCAGCGCGCCGCCGGAGAACGGCGAGGACGGGTCGACGGCGAGCACGCCGACCCGCTTGCCCTGCCGCCGGTACGCGGTCACGAGCGCGGACGTGGACGTGGACTTGCCCACGCCCGGCGATCCCGTGATTCCCACGACGTACGCGTTCCCGGCGAGCGGTGCCAGGGCCGCCATGACCTCACGGAGCTGCTCGGACGCCCCCTCCACCAGGGAGATCAACCGGGCCACGGCCCGCGGCCGGCCCTCCCTGGCCTGGGCCACCAGCGTGGGGACGTCCTGCATCACAGCTCCCATCCAGTCACTCGTCCGTCCGTACGGAGGTCGATCCGTACGAAAAAAGCAGATGCGCTCACTCAGCCCTTGGGTACCCGCACGATCAGCGCGTCACCCTGGCCGCCGCCACCGCACAGCGCCGCCGCGCCCACGCCGCCGCCCCGCCGCTTCAGCTCCAGGGCGAGGTGCAGGACGAGCCGGGCGCCCGACATCCCGATCGGGTGGCCCAGGGCAATCGCTCCGCCGTTGACGTTCACCTTTTCCGTGGATACCCCGAGGTCCTTCATTGACTGGACCGCGACGGCCGCGAAGGCTTCGTTGATCTCGATCAGGTCGAGATCCTCGGCGCTCAGGCCCTCCTTCTTCAGGGCGTGCTGGATGGCGTTCGAGGGCTGGGACTGGAGCGAGTTGTCGGGTCCGGCCACGTTCCCGTGCGCCCCGATCTCGGCGATCCACTCGAGGCCCAGCTCCTGCGCCTTGGCCTTGCTCATGACGACCACGGCGGCCGCGCCGTCGGAGATCTGCGAGGCGGAACCGGCCGTGATCGTCCCGTCCTTGGTGAACGCCGGCCGCAGCTTGCCCAGCGACTCGGTGGTCGTCTCGCCGCGGATGCCCTCGTCCGTGCTGAAGACGACGGGCTCGCCCTTGCGCTGCGGAATCTCCACCGGCGTGATCTCGGCCTCGAAGACGCCGTTCTTCTGCGCGGCGGCGGCCCGCTGGTGCGAGAGCGCGGCGATCTCGTCCTGCTCGGGACGCAGGATTCCGAGGCGTGTGTTGTGCTTCTCGGTCGACTCGCCCATGGCGATGTTCTCGAAGGCGTCCGTCAGCCCGTCGTGCGCCATCGCGTCGAGCATCTCGATCGCGCCGTACTTGTATCCCTCGCGGGACTTCGGCAGCAGATGCGGCGCGTTCGTCATGGACTCCTGGCCGCCCGCCACGATCACGTCGAACTCACCCGCCCGGATGAGCTGGTCGGCCAGCGCGATCGCGTCCAGGCCCGAGAGACAGACCTTGTTGACCGTCAGCGCCGGGACGTTCATCGGGATGCCCGCCCTGACCGCGGCCTGCCGCGCCGGGATCTGCCCCGCCCCGGCCTGCAGAACCTGGCCCATGATCACGTACTGCACCTGGTCGCCACCGATCCCCGCACGGTCGAGGGCGGCCTTGATCGCGAATCCACCGAGGTCGGCTCCCGAGAAGGACTTCAGGGAGCCGAGCAGCCGTCCCATCGGGGTGCGGGCACCCGCGACGATCACGGAGGTGGTGCTGTTCGTTCCAGACATGAGGAGCGATCCCCTTCCAGCTTGCACAGCTGAGGAGTGAACGAGGGTTTACTTGAATGTACTGAGCGGTAAGCCACCCGTCATCCGGGAGGCGGTGTGATCGCCCGCACGTTGCGTAACCACGTCAGGAGCGCTGCACTAACACCATGCTGACGCGAATCGACCACATCGGGATCGCCTGCTTCGACCTCGACAGGACTGTCGAGTTCTACCGTGCCACTTACGGCTTCGAAGTCTTCCACTCCGAGATCAACGAGGAGCAGGGCGTACGCGAGGCCATGCTCAAGATCAACGAGACGTCCGACGGCGGCGCCTCCTACCTCCAGCTGCTGGAGCCGACCCGCGACGACTCCACCGTCGCGAAGTGGCTGGCCAAGAACGGTGAGGGCGTGCACCACATCGCCTTCGGCACGGCGGACGTCGACGCGGAGGCGGCCGACATCAAGGACAAGGGCGTACGCGTCCTGTACGAGGAGCCGCGCAGGGGATCGATGGGATCGCGGATCACCTTCCTGCACCCCAAGGACTGCCACGGCGTTCTGACGGAACTGGTCACTTCCGCCGCTGTCGAATCGGCTGTCGAACGGGCTGTTGAGTCGAACGAGCGGTGATCTCCGTACTGCATGTTCCGGGGACCGTTTCGTCGGCGCAGTACCGCGGCCCCGGACTCCCCCCAGCCGGAAAAGCCGGTTGGCCAGGCCCCCGGGTGGATGCGGCCCGGTAGGGTTGGGTGCGGTCGTCGCTCCGTGAGGGCGACCGCGGGCCGGGGTCCGGGTTTCGGGGGACGAGCGTCGGGGCAGCAGCCCATGCTCCGCCGTTGATCTGACACCATTCCCCGGGGGCCCCGTTCGGCGGATGGACGGAGCTCGTTTGGAGAGACTTGCGACCAGGGGACGGATGGGACCGCGCAGTGCGGGGCTACGAACGCCAGGAGCGAGAGCCGGCGGCTGACGTCGACCACCTCTCTCGGTTCGAGGCCGAGATGGAACGGCTGAAGACCGAGCGGGAGAAGGCCGTCCAGCACGCCGAGGACCTCGGCTATCAGGTCGAGGTGCTGCGCGCCAAGCTGCACGAGGCGCGGCGCAACCTCGCGTCCCGTCCTGCCTACGACGGCGGCGACATCGGCTACCAGGCCGAGCAGATGCTCCGTAACGCGCAGATCCAGGCGGACCAGCTGCGCCAGGACGCGGAGCGGGAGCTGAGCCAGGCCCGCGCGCAGACCCAGCGCATCCTCCAGGAACACGCCGAGCAGGCCGCCCGTCTCCAGGCGGAGCTGCACGCCGAGGCCGTCTCCCGCCGCCAGAAGCTCGACCAGGAGCTGGCCGAGCGCCGGCAGACCGTCGAGACGCACGTCAACGAGAACGTGGCCTGGGCCGAGCAGCTGCGCGCCCGCAGCGAGCAGCAGGCCCGCCGCCTCCTGGACGAGTCCCGTGCCGAGGCCGAGCAGGCGCTGTCCACCGCCCGCGCGGAGGCCGAGCGGGTCGCCGCCGAGGCCCGGCAGCGCCTCCAGAGCGAGGCCGAGGCCGCCCGCACGGAGGCCGAAGCGCTGCTGCGCCGGGCCCGTACGGACGCAGAGCGCCTGCTGAACGCCGCGTCCACGCAGGCACAGGAGGCCACCGACCACGCCGAGCAGCTGCGCAGCTCCACGGCGACCGAGTCCGACAGCGCCCGCCGCCAGGCCACCGAGCTGAGCCGGGCCGCCGAGCAGCGCATGACCGAGGCCGAGACGGCGCTGCGCGAGGCGCGGGCCGAGGCGGACAAGCTCGTCGCCGAGGCGAAGGAGGCCGCGGCCAAGGCCCTGGCGAGCGCCGAGTCCACCAACGAGCAGCGCACGCGTACGGCCAAGGAGCAGGTCGCCCGGCTGGTCGGCGAGGCCACGAAGGAGGCCGAGACCACCAAGGCGGACGCCGAGCAGGTCGTCGCGGACGCCCGCCTGGAGGCCGAGCGGATCCTCGCGGAGGCCGGTGAAAGCGCCCGCAGCGCGACGGCCGAGGAGACCGCCTCCCAGCTCTCCAAGGCCGCGCGTACGGCCGAGGAGGTCCTCAACAAGGCGTCGGAGGACGCCAAGCAGACCACCAGGGCGGCGGCCGAGGAGGCCGAGCGGATCCGGTCCGAGGCCGAGGCCGAGGCGGACCGGCTGCGTGCCGAGGCGCACGACATCGCCGAGGAGCTCAAGGGCGCGGCGAAGGACGACACCAAGGAGTACCGCGCCAAGACGGTCGAGCTGCAGGAGGAGGCGCGCAGGCTGCGTGGCGACGCCGAGCAGCTGCGTGCCGACGCGGTCGCAGAGGGCGAGCGGATCCGCTCCGAGGCGCGGCGCGAGGCCGTCCAGCAGATCGAGGAGGCGGCCAAGACCGCCGAGGAGCTGCTCGCCAAGGCGAAGGCCGACGCGGACGAGCTGCGCTCCACCGCCACGACCGACAGCGAGCGGGTGCGCACGGAGGCCATCGAGCGCGCCACGACGCTGCGCCGCCAGGCTGAGGAGACGCTGAAGCGCACGCGCGACGAGGCCGAGCGGAACCGGGCGGAAGCCCTGGAGCAGGCCGAGGCGCTCAAGGCGGAGGCCGAGCAGGCCGCGCAGGAGATGCGTAAGGACTCCGAGCGCGCGATCACCGCCCGGCAGGCCGAGGCCGCCGAGGAGCTGACCCGGCTGCATTCGGAGGCCGAGGACCGCTTCGCCGCCGCCGAGCAGGCCCTGACGGACGCCCGCGCGGAGGCCGAGCGGATCCGCCGCGAGGCCGTCGAGGAGTCGGACCGGCTGCGCTCCGAGGCCGCCGAGCGGATCCGTACGCTCCAGGCGCAGGCCGAGGCGGAGGCCGAGCGGCTGCGCACGGAGGCCGCTTCCGACGCCTCCGCGTCGCGCGCCGAGGGCGAGGCCATCGCCGTACGGCTGCGTTCGGAGGCTTCGGCCGAGGCCGAGCGAATGAAGTCGGAGGCCCAGGACTCCGCCGACCGTGTCCGGGCGGAGGCGCAGACCGCCGCGGAGCGGCTGGCGGCCGAGGGCGCCGAGACGCTGGCCGCCGCCCAGGAGGAGGCCGCCCGGCGCCGCCGCGAGGCCGACGATCTCCTCGGCTCCGCGCGCGAAGAGGCCCACCAGGAGCGGGAGCGGGCGCGCGAGCAGAGCGAGGAGCTGCTGGCCTCGGCGCGCAACCGCGTGGAGGAGGCTCAGGCCGAGGCCCGCCGGCTGGTGGAGGAGGCCGACCGCCGCGCCACCGAGATGGTCTCGACCGCCGAGCAGACCGCGCAGCAGGTACGGGACTCCGTGGCCGGGCTGCACGAGATGGCGCAGGAGGAGATCGCCGGGCTGCGCTCGGCCGCCGAGCACGCCGCGGAGCGTACGCGCACGGAGGCGCAGGAGGAGGCGGACCGGGTCCGCTCCGACGCGTACGCCGAGCGCGAGCGGGCCGCCGAGGACGGCAACCGTCTGCGGCGCGAGGCGCAGGAGGAGGCGGAAGCCGCCAAGGCCCTCGCCGAGCGCACGGTCTCGGAGGCGATCAACGAGTCCGACCGGATCCGGTCGGAGGCCCGCGAGGACGCCCACCGCGCCCGTTCGGACGCGGCGACGCAGGCGGACACCCTCATCACCGAGGCGACCGCCGAGGCGGAGCGGCTCACCACCGAGACGAACACGGAGGCGGACCGGGTCCGCACCGAGTCCGTGGCGAAGGCCGAGAAGCTGATCTCGGACGCGACGAGCGACGCCGAGCGGCTGCGTGCCGAGGCCGCCGAGACCGTCGGCTCCGCGCGGCAGCACGCCGAGCGGGTCCGCAGCGACGCGGAGCGGCTCCGCGCCGAGACCGAGGCGGAGGCCGAGCGGGTCATGTCGGCCGCGCGCGATGAGGCCGACCGCACGCTGGACGAGGCCCGCAAGGACGCCAACAAGCGGCGTTCGGAGGCGGCCGAGCAGGTCGACAAGCTCATGACGGAGGCGACCTCCGAGGCCGAGAAGCTGACTTCGGAGGCCCGGCAGACCGCCCTCAAGACGACCGCGGACGCCGAGTCGCAGGCCGACACGATGGTGGGCGCGGCCCGCAACGAAGCGGAGCGCCTGGTCTCCGAGGCCACCGTCGAGGGCAATTCGAGGGTGGAGCGGGCCCGTACGGACGCGGACGAGCTGCTGGTCGGCGCGCGCCGGGACGCCACGGCGATCAGGGAACGCGCGGAGGAGCTGCGCGACCGGATCACCGGCGAGATCGAGGAGCTGCACGAGCGGGCCCGCCGCGAGTCCGCCGAGGCGATGAAGTCGGCCGGCGAGCGGTGCGACGCCCTGGTGAAGGCCGCGGAGGAGCAGCTGCAGGAGGCGGAGGCGAAGGCCAAGGACATGGTCTCGGAGGCCAACTCCGAGGCGGGCAAGGTGCGTATCGCCGCCGTGCGGAAGGCCGAGGGGCTTCTCAAGGAGGCCGAGCAGAAGAAGTCCGCGCTCATCGCCGAGGCCGAGCAGATCCGCACCGACGCCGAGCGTGAGGCGAAGCGGATGGTGGAGGAGGGCAAGCGTGAGCTCGAGGTGCTGGTCCGCCGACGCGAGGACATCAATGCCGAGATCTCCCGTGTCCAGGACGTCCTTGAGGCGTTGGAATCTTTTGAGACCCCGTCGAGCGGCAAGGACGGGGGCGTCAAGGCGGCTGCTGCGGCCGGTGCGACTCGTTCGGGGGGCAAGTCGTCCGACGGCTAGCGTGAAGCACAGATTTTGTGCTTGTTGGGGAGCTTCGGCGCCGTCTCTGGCAAGCTCTCCGGATGTTAGCCACCAAAAAGGGTGTCATTCTCCATATCAATCGGGCTTCTGCTCGATGACACGCCGCCTTGGCCCCTAGGATTCCACCTATCACCTCACTCACCGGTCTCATTCGACAGGAACCCCATGAGCGACACTTCCCCCTACGGCTTCGAGCTTGTGCGGCGTGGATACGACCGCGCTCAGGTGGACGAACGCATTTCGAAGCTCGTCTCCGACCGTGACAGCGCTCTGGCCCGTATCACTGCTCTGGAAAAGCGCATCGAGGAGCTCCACCTCGAGACGCAGAACGCCCAGGCCCAGGTGAACGACGCGGAGCCGTCGTACGCGGGTCTCGGCGCGCGCGTCGAGAAGATCCTCCGTCTCGCCGAGGAGGAGGCGAAGGATCTGCGCGAGGAGGCCCGTCGCGCGGCCGAGCAGCACCGCGAGCTCGCCGAGTCCGCTGCCCAGCAGGTGCGTAACGACGCGGAATCGTTCGCTGCCGACCGCAAGGCCAAGGCAGAGGACGAGGGCGTCCGGATCGTCGAGAAGGCCAAGACCGAAGCTGGGCAGCTGCGTTCCGACGCGCAGAAGGACGCGCAGTCCAAGCGCGAGGAGGCGGACGCCCTCTTCGAGGAGACCCGGGCCAAGGCCGCGCAGGCCGCCGCCGACTTCGAGACGAACCTCGCCAAGCGCCGCGAGCAGTCCGAGCGCGACCTGGCGTCGCGTCAGGCCAAGGCCGAGAAGCGTCTCGCGGAGATCGAGCACCGCGCGGAGCAGCTGCGCCTGGAGGCGGAGAAGCTGCGTACGGACGCCGAGCGCCGTGCCCGTCAGACCGTCGAGACGGCCCAGCGCCAGGCCGAGGACATCGTGGCCGACGCGAACGCCAAGGCGGACCGGATCCGTTCGGAATCCGAGCGCGAGCTGGCGGCTCTCACCAACCGCCGCGACTCGATCAACGCTCAGCTGACGAACGTCCGCGAGATGCTCGCGACGCTGACCGGTGCGGCTGTCGCTGCCGCGGGCACTCCGGAGCAGGACGAGCCGGTCTCTCGTGGCGTTCCGGCGCAGCAGTCCCGGTAAGCGCGGTTCATAGGGGACCTGCGGGTCGGCTGTAGCTGGTCGCGCCCACGCGGCGGGGCCGCACCTGTCACAGCCCCGATCCCCTTTGGGGCGCTCGAAGCCCCCT
The DNA here is from genome assembly GCF_005768555.2 of Streptomyces sporangiiformans. GTDB lineage: Bacteria > Actinomycetota > Actinomycetes > Streptomycetales > Streptomycetaceae > Streptomyces > Streptomyces sporangiiformans. Next base: position 42,792 of record NZ_VCHX02000065.1, on the reverse strand, counting down.
GCCACTCCGGTGGCAGGGGGCTTTGTCCCGTTTTAGCGTGGGCGCATGATCGAGCTCGAAGGGCTGACCAAGCGGTACGGCGAGAAGCTGGCGGTGAACCGTCTGACCTTCACCGTGCGGCCCGGCATGGTCACCGGGTTTCTGGGGCCGAACGGCGCGGGGAAGTCCACGACGATGCGGATGATGCTCGGGCTCGACCGGCCGACCGCGGGGGACGTGCGGATCGACGGGCAGCACTACGACGGCCTCAGGGACCCGCTGAAGTACATCGGGGCCCTGCTCGACGCCAAAGGCATGCACGGCGGCCGCAGCGCCTTCAACCACCTGCTGTGCCTCGCGCAGAGCAACGGCATCCCGAAGAGCCGGGTGCACGAGGTCCTCGACACGGTGGGCCTGACGGCGGTGGCCCGCAAGAAGGCGAAGGGCTTCTCGCTCGGCATGGGCCAGCGCCTCGGCATCGCGGGCGCGCTGCTCGGCGACCCACGGATCCTGATGTTCGACGAGCCCGTCAACGGCCTCGACCCCGAAGGCATCCACTGGATCCGGACGCTGATGAAATCCCTGGCGGCCCAGGGCCGTACGGTCTTCGTCTCCTCCCACCTCATGAGCGAGATGGCGCTGACCGCCGACCACCTCGTCGTGATCGGCCAGGGCCGACTGCTCGCCGACACGTCCATGGCCGACTTCATCCGGCAGAACTCACGCTCGTACGTGCGCATCCGCTCCCCGCAGCCGGAGCAGCTGCTCGACGCGCTGTCCGGGGCGGGGATCATCGCTGTCCGCGCCGTCGACGGCGCGCTCGAAGTGGACGGCGGCAAACCGGAGCACATCGGCGAGCTGGCCGCGCAGCACCAGGTCGCGCTGCATGAGCTGAGCCCTCAACAGGCGTCCCTGGAGGAGGCGTTCATGCGGCTGACGGCCGAGTCGGTGGAGTACCACGCGCACTCCGGCCCGCCCGGCGCCGGCCGGCCCGACGCCGTCACGCCCGACGCCGTCACGCCCGCGTCGAGGCAGGGCTGGGGCAGCGACTGGAAGAAGGGCTGAACCATGGCCGCGACCCAGGTCGTCCAGTCCGAGTGGACCAAGATCCGGTCCGTGGCGTCCACCGTGTGGACACTGAGTCTCGCCGCGGTGGTCACCGTCGCGCTCGGCATGCTCATCTCGCTCCTGTCCGCGGACGAGTGGGCCACCATGAGCCCGCGCGAAAGGCTGTCCTTCGACCCCACGTTCATCAGTTTCGCGGGCATGAGTCTGGGCCAGCTGGCGATGATCGTGTTCGGCGTGCTCGTCGTCTCGAACGAGTACAGCACCGGCATGATCCGCACCTCGCTCGCGGCCGTCCCGCAACGCGGCACCTTCCTGTTCAGCAAGCTCGCGGTGGCGACCGCGCTCGCCTTCGTCGTCAGCCTCGCCACCAGCTTCGTCGCCTTCTTCCTCGGTCAGGCCATGCTCGGCGAGCACAGCGCCTCGCTCGGCGACGCGGGGGTACTGCGCGCGGTCCTCGGTGGCGGCCTCTACATGACGCTCATCGCGGTCTTCTCGATGGGGGTCGCGGCGATGCTGCGCAGCCCGATGCTCTCGCTCGGCATCCTGATGCCGTTCTTCTTCCTGATCTCCGCCATCCTGGGCAATGTCTCGGCGACCAAGAAGGTCGGACAGTTCCTCCCGGACCAGGCCGGCAGCAAGATCATGCAGGTGGTCGCTCCGGCCGACAACGACACCCCGTACGGGCCCTGGGGCGGCCTGGGGATCATGGTGCTGTGGGTGGCGGTGGCGCTCCTGGGCGGGTACACGCTGCTGAAGAAGCGGGACGCGTAGAGGTCGAGAGGGCCGGGGGGGGCGGGACGGGCAGATGGGGCCGGTCCGACCCGGGGGATTTTGCTCGCTCTTGTAGGGAACCGTCAGCTCCCGGTTATCCTCCTAACCCTTACGGGGGCGTGTGCCCGAAGTCCTGAACCTTTCGATGGGTGCGGAGAATGATCGAGGCAGTCGGCCTGACCAAGCGCTACGGCGCGAAGACGGCCGTGTACAACCTTTCTTTCCAGGTGCGGCCGGGTGCCGTCACCGGCTTCCTCGGGCCCAACGGGTCGGGCAAGTCGACGACGATGCGGATGATTCTCGGCCTGGACAACCCCACCTCGGGGCAGGTGACCATCGGCGGCTTCCCGTACCGGAAGCTGCCGAACGCGCCCCGGCAGGTCGGCGCGCTGCTCGACGCCAAGGCCGTGCACGGCGGCCGGCACGCCCGCAACCACCTGCTGTGCCTCGCTCAGCTGTCGGGCATCCCGGCCCGCCGCGTGGACGAGGTGCTCGGTGTCGTGGGTCTGCAGGACGTGGCGAAGAGGCGCTCCAAGGGCTTCTCGCTCGGCATGGGCCAGCGCCTCGGCATCGCGGCCGCGCTGCTCGGCGACCCGCAGGTGCTGCTCTTCGACGAGCCGGTCAACGGCCTCGACCCCGAGGGCATCCTGTGGGTGCGTAACCTCATGAAGTCCCTTGCCGCCGAGGGCCGTACGGTCTTCGTGTCCTCGCACCTGATGAGCGAGATGGCGCTGACCGCCGACCACCTGATCGTGATCGGGCGCGGTCAACTGCTCTCCGACATGAGCGTGAAGGACTTCATCTCCGCCAACTCCGCTGACTTCGCGCGCGTACGGACGCCCGACACCGAGCCGCAGCAGCGCGAGAAGCTGTCCGCCGCGCTGACCGAGGCGGGCGGCCAGGTGCTGCCCGAGCAGGACGGGGCGCTGCGCGTCACCGGTCTGCCGCTGCCCCGCATCAGCGACCTCGCGCACGGCGCCGACGTACGCCTGTGGGAACTGTCACCGCACCAGGCCTCGCTGGAGGAGGCGTACATGCGGATGACCCAGGGCGCCGTCGACTACCGCTCGACCATCGACCAGCGCTCGGGCCTCCAGCAGGAGATGCCGCCGGGCGCCATGCCGCCGCCGCAGATGCCGGTGGCCGGGCAGGGGCAGCCGGGCTGGTACGCCCCGCCGCCGCCCCAGCAGGGCGGGCAGCCGTTCGCGATGCCTCAGGGGCAGCCCGCCGGCCCGTACGGGGCTCCTGCCGCTCCCGCCGCGCCTGCCGCACCCGGCAGCACCGGCGGGCCGAACCCGTACGCCCAGGCCGCGCAGCCCTCCGCCGCTGCCGCGCAGCCCGCCGCCTCCGACCTGACCAAGCCCGAGGACGCCCGATGAGCACGCCCCAGCCCCCGATGCCGCAGCAGGCCGCACCCCAGCCCTCTATGCCGCCGCAGCAGGCCGCGCCCAACTGGCAGGCGGCGCCCGCCCCTTCGTACACCTCGCCGATCCCGATCGTCCGCACGCACCTGGGACACGCCCTCTCCTCGGAGTGGACGAAGATCAGGTCGGTGCGCTCCACGATGTGGACGCTCGGCGTCTTCGTCCTGCTCGTGGTCGGCATCGGCCTCGCCGCCGGCGCGGCCGTCTCCTCCTCCTCGCCGGACCTGTCCGGCGAGAACCCGCTGTCCCTTGGCTTCTTCGGGCTGCTCCTCGGCAGCATGTGCATCATCACGCTCGGCGTGCTGACCACCGCCTCCGAGTACGGCACGGGCATGATCCGGACCACGATGACCGCGTGCCCGAGCCGAGGACGGGTGCTGGCGGCGAAGGCGATCGTGTTCTTCGTGGTCGCTTTCGTGATCACGGTGGTGTCAGCCGCGTTCGTCGGTTTCGCCCAGGTGGCCATGCTGGACGGCACGGGCGCGGACGAGCCCACCGGCGACGACTGGCTGAAGGGCACCGTCGGGATCGGGCTCTACATCGCGCTGCTCGGACTGCTCTCACTCATCGTCGGATCGCTCGTCCGGCACTCGGCGGGCGCCATCACCATCATGATCGGAACGGTGCTCGCTCCGCTGGTCATCGCGATGTTCATGTTCTCGGAGTCGCTGAGCGACCTGCGCGACGCCCTCTTCGAGTACTCGATCCCGAACCAGCTCAGCGTCTTCTACGACAACTCGCTCAGCCGGTCCGGGCCGTCCGGCTGGGACCCGCTGTGGATCATTCTGGGCGTGACGGCCGTCGCGTTCGTCGCCGCTTACGCCCTGCTGGAGAAGCGGGACGTGTAGCGGACGTAGTGCGAGGACCTCAGAACCTCGGCCCGTTGCGGGACCGCTGCACCCGGGTGGTGCGGCGGTCCTTCGCGTTCCAGCACGCCTTGTGCCAGTGGCGGCGGTCGTCCACGCCCGCGTGCGCGGGCCAGGCCACCACGTGCGGGAGGCCGGAGGGGATCATCTGGTCGCAGCCCGGGCAGCGGTAGGTCTTGCCCTCGGCGCTCGCGCCCGCCACATGGCGCACGCTCCACTCGTCGCCCTGCCAGCTCTCCGTGGACTGCCAGCCGCCGTAGCGGTCGGTACGGTCCTCGCCCCCTCTCCGGCCGGACGAGTCGGCGCCCTTGGGACGATTGCGGCGCGGGGACACAGGACACCTCACGAGCTTTTACAGGGAGCACGGGCCGCCTCCAGCCTACGCGGGGCAACCGTGGGTAGACGTACCTCACCGAGCCCACAGAGCCGCCGCACGACCGGCTCACTTTGCAGACAATCCGCCAATCTCCCCGTCAAGCCGTGTCTTTGGCACGTGTCAGACGGTTATGCGGGTTGGGGGAGTCGCGTCGGCGCCAAGGAGGCAGGAGTGCGATGCGCGTAGGAAGCTTTGTACTGGCAGCCCAGTTCCCGGGGCAGGGCCAGGGGGAGGCGCTGCACCGCGCGGTGCGTTCGGCGGAGGTCGCCGAGGAGGCGGGGCTCGACACAATATGGCTGGCAGAGCACCACTTCGTGCCGTACGGGACGTGCCCGTCGGCGGTCACACTCGCCGCTTTGCTGCTCGGCCGCACCCGTCGCATCCGGGTCGGCACGGCGGTCAGCGTGCTGCCCACCGCACACCCCGTGGCGCTCGGCGAGCAGGCCGCGCTGCTGCACGTGACGTCCGGTGGACGGTTCTCGCTGGGAGTGGGACGCGGTGGGCCGTGGGTCGACCTGGAGGTCTTCGGGGCGGGCCTCGAGGCGTACGAGAAGGGGTTCCCGGAATCACTCGATCTGCTGGTTCGCTGGCTGCGCGAACCCTCCGTCGCGGGCGAGGGCAAGCGCTTCGCCTTCCGTGAAGTCCCCGTCGTCCCCAGGCCGTCGGAGGCCCTGACGGGCGGGGACGGGCCGGAGGTCGTCGTCGCCTGCACATCACCGGCGAGCGTCCGGCTGGCCGCCGAGCGCGGCCTGTCGATGCTGCTCGGCATGCATGTCGGGGACGAGGAGAAGGCGGAGATGGTCGCGCTGTGGCGCGCCTGCGCGCGGGCCGCGGGGCGCTCGTCCGACGAGATCGCGGGCGCGGCCCATGTCTCGGCCGGTGTCGCACAGATCGCGGACCGTCGCACCGACGCGGCCGAAGCGCTCCTCAAGGCGATGCCGGGCTGGCTGAAGCAGGGACTCGAAGCCCATGTGACGGTGGACGGCCGCGCCCGCGCGATGCGCGACCCGCTGGCCTACACCGAACTGCTCTGCGGCCTGCACCCGGTAGGCACCCCCCAACTGTGCGCCGACCGCCTGGCAGCCACCTCGGAACGCACGGGCATCACGCGCTTCGCTCTCCTCGTGGAGGGCTCGGGCGACCTGGCCGCCACGGAGGAGAACGTACGACGCCTGGGCGCCGAGGTACTGCCCCGCCTGCGGTGAACGGCCCCGCAGAACGGATCCACGGAACGGCCCCTCAGCGGGGCTGAACAGGCCGATGCCACGGGAAGCTTGCCGCCCCGGTACCAGATGCACCTCCCGCGTGCGGGGCGGCAAGCCATACGGCATCGCTGCGCTCAGCAGTCCCGGAACTCCGGAGACTGGTTCAGCAGTTGGCTGCGCACCGAGGTGAAGCGCGTCAGGGTGTCGTCCACCGACCCGTCCAGCGGGAACACGGCCACCCGGTGGCAGTTCTGGAAGGCCAGCCGCACTCCGAAGTGCCGCTGCAGCGCACCGCGTATCGCGTCGCTCGCGAGCGCACGCAGCAGCTGGCCACGTGCCTGCTCGTCCGGTGGCGGTGTCTGGTTGTCGGCGAACGGGCCGCCGTCCACCTTCAGCTGGGCCACCAGGGAGCTGATCATCTCCCATGCATAGGGCAGGGAGGTCCGGACGCAGTCGACGAATTCCGCTTCGTCGACCTCGCCTCGCTCGGCCTTTTCGAGTAGGGCCGGTGAGACGTCCAGCGACATGGGTTCTCCTCTCGCACCCCCTCTCGCCAGAGGGGGTTGACTGACAGGGAGGGAGGCCGACCATCGAACACGCTGCGTATACGCACCGCGACCTCCCGTTTATACGGTAGGCAACTGTTCTTGATCGCACCAGGACATCTGGAACACAGACAGGGCCCAATGTGCACACAACCGGCCACTTCCGAACAGCACTTGCCACAGGCAATTGGGCACGACGCGACGATTCGGGTTCAGGGGAGAGAGGTGGCAAAGGGAGAGGTAATGGGTGCGAACCGGAGCTTCTCCACGGGGCGATGGGGCGTCGCCGGTAGGCGAATCGCGCGGACCGCCACCCGTCGAGTAGCGTTGCCGACCATGCGTCTCGTCATTGCCCGCTGCTCCGTCGACTACGCCGGCCGGCTCACCGCTCATCTCCCGTCGGCGCCCCGCCTCGTCCTGGTGAAGGCGGACGGCAGTGTCTCGATCCATGCGGACGACCGGGCCTACAAGCCCCTCAACTGGATGTCTCCGCCCTGCACCGTGAAGGAGGGGCCGGGAGACGACGGGGACACGGCAGCCGTGTGGACCGTCAGCAACAAGGCAGGCGAGAAACTCATCATCACGATGGAGGAGATCCTCCACGACTCCTCGCACGAGCTCGGCGTGGACCCCGGCCTGATCAAGGATGGCGTGGAAGCACACCTCCAGGAGCTGCTCGCCGACCGCATCGAGACCCTCGGCGAGGGCTACTCGCTGATCCGCCGCGAGTACATGACGGCCATCGGTCCCGTGGACATCCTCTGCCGGGACGCCGAAGGACAGACCGTCGCCGTGGAGATCAAGCGGCGCGGCGAGATCGACGGCGTGGAGCAACTGACGCGGTATCTGGACCTGTTGAACCGCGACCCGCACCTCGCGCCGGTACGCGGCATCTTCGCGGCCCAGGAGATCAAGCCGCAGGCCCGCGTACTCGCCACCGACCGCGGCATCGGCTGCACGGTGCTCGACTACGACGCCCTGCGCGGCATCGAGGACGACAAGCTGCGGTTGTTCTGACCGCTTTACGGGCGACGGGCCCCTCTGCCCCCCTCCGCCCCCTCTGCCCGTCTGACCCCTGAGACGACGAAAGGGCCGGGTCCCTCGACAGGACCCGGCCCTCTGCCATGTGCTCGTGGTCAGATCACCGTCGGCGTATCGGCCGTATCGGATCCGCTCGGCGACCCCGGCGCGTCGCTGTCCGCCGGGCCGCTCGCGGAGCTGCTCACTGCCGGGCTGGAAGCCGGTGCGCTGGGGGCCGGGCCACTGGCCGAGTCCGAGGTCTCCGGGGACGACGGGGGGTCCGACGGCTCCGGGCTGGACGCCGGTGGACTCGACGGCGGCCTCGGCGAGGACGGCGGCGGGCTCGACGGCGGCCTCGGGCTGGACGGCGGCGGGCTCGACGGCGGCTTCGGCGAGGACGGTGGCTTCGACGTCGACTGGGGCGGGTCACTCGGGTCCTTCGACCCGCTCGGGGCGTCCGACGGCTCCCCGCCCGTACCGCTCGACGGCGTCGGGTCGTCCGCGGTGCCCAGCACACCGTCCTCCCCCGGGTCCGTCGGACGGCTCGTCGAACCCGCGTCGCCGCCGTCCTTCCTCGGCTCGTCCGCGCCGAGGCCGCCGCCGCCCTCGCCCGCGCTCGCCGACGGGTTGACGCCGACCTTCTCCGACGGAGTGTTGTCGTTGTTCGAGGTCGCGCCGAGCGTCACCACCGTGCCGAGCACGGCGACGAGGAGCGCGCCCGCGCTCGCGGCCACCAGATTGCGCCGGGTGCCGCTCACCAGACGCTTGACGCCACCCGGGCGCGGCTGCGAGGACGGCCCGGTCCGGTGCGTGACCAACGTCGAGGGATCGCCGAACTGTTGGGGCGGCTGGACCGGTGGGACCGCGGCAAACGCGGCCGGTACGCCACCGGGAGGCGACGCCGACTCCTCGTAACGCGCGCCGGACACCTCCTCGCCCGCCGGAGAGCCCAGCCCGCTCGGCGTGACTCCGGAGCGGTCGGCGACCAGTGCCAGGGCTCGCCGGCCGGCGACCGTGCCGCGCTTGTCGGCAAGGGCGCCACGCAGCCCGATGGAGGCCTCCAACTCGGCCCGGGCCCGCTCGAACTGTCCGTCGCAGAGGGCGAGTATGCCCAACTCGTGGTGGAAGTAGGCCTGATCGGGGACCTCACCGGTGAGCCGGGACGCCTCTGCACCGCAGCGCAGCGCGCGCTCCCAGGCGCTCCAGTGCAACCCCGCGGCCAACGCGGGCGCGGCCGAGCGCGCCAGCCGCACGGCGACGCTCTCCTCCTCCTCGTCGTCGGCCGGTGGCACGCTGACCGGCACCAGGGCGGTCAGCGCCGCGAGCACGGCGTCCGCCTCGGCGGCGACCCGCTCCGGGGTGACCGACGGATGCCCCGTCCACCAGGCATAGTGCTCGGCCGCGGCGCGCACTTTTTCCCCGGCATCGGACGCGAACCCGACCGCCTCCAGCTGGGTCTGCACGCCGGCCGCGAGCCGGTAGTGCGAGCCGACCGGCGTGACGAGCGCGCAGCCGACGAGCTCCGCGAGCGCGGCGTCCGCGTGCGTGTCCCCGACCAGCGCGGGCAGATGCGCCTGGTGCGGCACCTCGCCGCCCAGCGCGACCGCGAACCGCAGCGTGCTGCGCGCCGACTCGCTGAGCCGGGACGCGAGCAGCTCCGCGGGCGCGGCGCCCTCGGCGAGCGACGGCAGCGGTACGTCGTGGCCGTCCTCGGCGTCGAAGGGCGCGTCCACGGGAGCGTCCTCGAAGTACCCGAACTCGTCGAAGGCGTTCGGGTCGGCGCGCAGTTGGTCGCGCTGCCGCAGCAGCGCGCCGGCCTGCACGAAGCGCAGCGGCAGCCCTTCGGACTCGAACCAGAGGTCGCCCGCCCAGTCCGCCTCGTTGTCGGTCAGTACGCGTCCGACGGCCCGCTCGAGCAGTTCGAGCCCGCCGGCGCGGCCGAGACCGCCGAGGAACACCTCTTCGAGGAGGGAATCGGCGGACGGCGCGGCGACATCGGGCGTCGCGGAGATCAAGAAGGCACACTCGGGCGTCGCGTCGAGCAGTTCGTCCAGCGCGCTGCCGCCGAACTCCACGTCGTCGAGGATGACGACCGCGCCGATCTCGCGGACGAGCGTGAGCAGTTCGTCCTGTTCCGGCCGGTACAGCGGGGCGCTGTAGACGGACGCGAAGAGGTCACGCAGCAGATCGTTCGCCGTGCGGCGGTGTCCGCTGAGGCGCACGACACCGTCGGGCGCGAGGTCCGCGCAGTCGTCGGCGACGGCGTCGAGGAGCACGGTGCGGCCCGAGCCCGAGGGCCCGGTCAGCCGTACGGAGCGCCCGCGCGCAAGCAGGCGTACAAGCCGCTCACGCTCCTCCTGACGCTCCAGGAGCGGCAGCCTGGGCTGGGCCGGCCCGGGTGGTACGGGCGGCCGCGAGGCGCGGGCCTGTTCGGCGCGCTCGGCGGGCGTGAACCTGGTGGGCGTTCCCGGCCGCTCTCCCGGTGGGCAGAGCTCTATCTCACTGCCGTCGACGGGGTTGACGGTGAGCAGGTAGTCGCCCGACACCAGCTGGACGGTGCGGGCCAGTGCCGACGCCTGCTGGGCGTTTCCCTGCCCCAGGGCGTACGTGATCGGATCGCGCGGCGGGCGCTGGCGAGGCGCCTGGCCGTCATCGTCATGGCCGTACTCTTCGGGTCCCCGGTTCGTCGGGTCCATAGGTCCAAGCCCCCCAAAAGCGTCGTGTGCCGAGCCCCTCCCGGCCTTGCCGCACACTGCGCTGTCGCTTCTGGTCCGGTGCCCGCTCATGGGTTTGTGGAGCGGCGGGCAGCCGAACCTTAAACCTTTTCTCAGTATCTACGAACACAGGGGGTACGGAGCCGTCCGAGACGTCACAGCTTCGTGAGGATTGCGCTTGCCGCACGTTTCACCTGGCGGGCGGCGGCCCGGGGCCCTCACTCCGGGCCTTCAGACCCGAGGCAGCGACTCCACCCCGATGCCACCCTCGATCGCCAGGATCCGGTGCAACCGGGTCGCCACCAGCAGGCGTTGCATTTGCGGCGGTACGCCGCGCAGCACAAGCGTCCGGCCGCACCGCCCCGCCCGCCGGTGGGCCCCCATGATGACACCGAGCCCGGTGGCGTCCCAGGAGTCCAGCTCTGACAGGTCGAGCACCAGGTCGCCGGCTCCGTCGTCGACAGCCGAGTGCAGGACCGTACGGGCGTCCGCCGCGCTGACTACGTCGAGGCGGCCCCCGACGACCAGCTCGGCGTGGTCGCCCCTGATGTGCATATGCGCTCCCCGAGAGTGCGTTTCGTGCTCCGCGTCTTCCGAACGTCTTCCGTGTCCTGTGTTGTGCCAGGACTGACTGCCTTACAGGGGCAGAAGTTGCCCTCTGTAAGCGAACCGATACCGAAATCACTCCGAAGGGTGACGGCAGTACAGGCCGACACAAAGTCAGTACGTGTAGAAGCCCTGCCCGCTCTTGCGACCGATGTCACCGGCATCCACCATGCGGCGCATCAGTTCCGGCGGGGCGAACTTCTCGTCCTGGGACTCCGTGTAGATGTTGCTCGTGGCGTGCAGCAGGATGTCGACGCCCGTCAGGTCGGCGGTGGCGAGCGGCCCCATGGCATGGCCGAAGCCCAGCTTGCAGGCGAGGTCGATGTCCTCTGCGGTGGCCACGCCCGACTCGTAGAGCTTGGCCGCCTCGACGACGAGCGCCGAGATGAGCCGCGTCGTGACAAAGCCGGCCACGTCGCGGTTGACGACGATGCAGGTCTTGCCGACGGATTCGGCGAACGCCCGCGCGGTGGCGAGGGTTTCGTCGCTCGTCTTGTAGCCGCGCACGAGTTCGCACAGCTGCATCATGGGGACCGGCGAGAAGAAGTGGACGCCGACGACCCGCTCCGGACGCTCGGTGGCCGCCGCGATCTTGGTGATCGGGATGGCGGAGGTGTTGGACGCGAGCACGGTCTCGTCCCGCACCAGCTTGTCGAGCGTGCGGAAGATCTCGTGCTTGACTTCCAGCTTCTCGAAGACGGCCTCGACGACGATGTCCGCGTCGGCGGCCGCGTCCAGGTCGGTGGTCGCGGTGATCCGGCCGAGTGCGGCCTCCGCCTCGGCGGCGTCCAGCTTCCCCTTGCCGACGAACTTGTCGTACGAGGCCTTGATGCCGTCGGTGCCACGGGTCAGTGCCTCATCGGTGACATCGCGCAGGACGACGTCCCAGCCCGCCTGCGCGGATACCTGGGCAATACCGGAACCCATGAGCCCCGCCCCGATGACGGCAAGCTTCCGTGCCACAGTCCGACTCCCTAACACGCCGTTTATATGTCCCTCTCCGGCGGACCTTAGCGCTCGTGAGGGGCTGTGTGACCGGTAAGTAATGCGCGTCACGTCTCATCTGACGGACGTCACACCGGCAGCACTCATTCCGCCGCCCGTACGGCGTAGTTGAGGACCTTCTCACTCAAAAGGTCTTCCATGTCGTCGAGAAGGCCGAGGGCTTCGCGGGACACTTCGGCGGGCTTGCCACCGGCGACCATCGCGCGCCCGATCATGGCCATGAGGGTGGACTGCACCCAGGCGAGCTGACCGGCGACCAGGGTGGGCATCGGGTCGCTCTCGCCCGCGCCCGTCTCCTCGCGCAGTGTCGCCTCCAGCCTGTCGAGCACCTCCTGCTGGATGTACCAGAGACGGGCCTTGAGCCCGGCCGCGCCATGGATCACCTTCATGAACCGGTCGTAGCCCTCCATCAGGCCGATCCGGGGGGATACCGCCTCGACCTCCGCGCGCAGCTCTCGCAGCACGGCGGCACCCGCCGACTCGCCCACGTCCCGGGCCCGCACACAGCGCGAGAGCTTGCCGACGACACCCTCGACACGGTCCAGAAACAGGTCTTCCTTGCTGGGGAAGTAGTTGTAGACCGTATTGACCGAGACGTCCGCCGCCTCCGCGATCTCCGCGATCGTCACCGCGTCGAAGCCGCGCTCCAGGAACAGACCGGTCGCCACGTCGGAGATGTACTGCCTGGTCTGGCGCTTCTTCCGCTCCCTGAGCCCCTCTGCCATGCCCTCATCGTAGCGCTCGCTGGACTCCCTTAAAATTTGGGGTCGTTGCAAAATTTCAGTGACTCTGTTTTTCTTGTGGGCATGGCAATCATCAGTACGGCCGGCCTGGCCCGGACCTTCCAGACGAAACGCGGCCCGGTGGAGGCGGTACGGGGCATCGACCTCACCGTCCGGCCGGGCGAGATCCTGGGCTTCCTCGGCCCCAACGGCGCCGGCAAGACGACCACCCTCCGGATGCTCACCACGCTGCTCGCCCCCACCGGCGGCGCCGCCACCGTCGCGGGCTGCGACCTGGCCCGCGACCCCGGCGGCGTACGCGAGAAGACCGGCTACGTCGCCCAGTCCGGCGGCGTCGACCCGACCATCTCCGTACGCGAGGAACTGGTCACCCAGGGGCGCCTCTATCGCCTGACGAAACCTCAGGCGGCCGCGCGCGCCGAGGAGTTGGCGGGCCAACTGCATCTGACCGAGCTCCTGGACCGCAAGTGCGCCGCGCTCTCCGGCGGGCAACGCCGCCGGCTGGACATCGCGATGGGCCTGATGCACCGGCCCGAGGTGCTCTTCCTCGACGAGCCGACGACCGGTCTCGACCCGGGAAGCCGCGCCGACCTGTGGGACCTGGTGCGGCGGCTGCGCGACGAGTACGGCACCACGGTCTTCCTCACCACGCACTACCTCGACGAGGCAGACGCGCTCGCCGACCGTCTGGTGATCGTGGACAAGGGCACGGTCGTCGCCGAGGGCACGCCGAGCGCACTCAAGCTCACGTACGCCGGGTCGGTCGACGCCACGCTCCAGGACGCCTTCCTCGCCATCACCGGGCGCGGCCCCGCGCCCCAGGACCAGACTCCCGTCGCCGTCTAGCCCTCCCCAGGACTCACAGGACATCTCATGCTGCTGCACGACATCGCGCTGGTCTTCGGCCGATACGCCCGCCAGACCCTGCGCTCCAGGTTCCAGATGCTCTTCGGCATCCTCATGCCGCTGCTCTACCTGCTCTTCTTCGGACCGCTGCTCACCGATCTGCCCCTCGGCTCACACGGGTCGTCGTGGCAGGTCCTGGTCCCGGGGCTGCTGCTTCAGCTCGGCCTGTTCGGCGCCGCCTTCAGCGGTTTCGCGGTCATCATCGAGAAGCAGACCGGAGTGCTCGAGCGGATGCGGGTGACGCCGGTCAGCCGGCTGGCCCTGCTGCTCGGGCGGGTACTGCGCGACGCCCTGCTCTTCGTCTTCCAGTCCGTGCTGCTGGTGCTGGCGGCGATGGCGATGGGCCTGCGCGCGCCCCTGGCCGGCGTCCTGATCGGCTTCGCCTTCGTGGGGCTGCTCTCCATGTCGCTCGCCGCGCTCTCGTGCGCGTTCGCGATGACCGTGCAGACCCCGGTGGAGTTCGGTCCGGTGATCAACTCGATCGCGATGCCATCGATGCTGCTGTCCGGGCTGATGCTGCCGATGGCCCTGGCCCCGGGCTGGCTGGACGTGCTCTCACGCTTCATGCCGGTGCGCTATCTGGTGGACGCGATGCGGGACGCGTACGTCGGCGAGTACGCGACCTCCTCCATGCTGTACGGCGTGATCGTGGCCCTCTGCTTCGCGACGCTCGCCGTGACAGTGGGCACACGAGTGTTCCGGAAGGCCGGAGCGTAACTACGCTGGTCACATGGTCAATCTGACGCGCATCTACACCAGGACCGGCGACCAGGGCACCACCGCCCTCGGCGACATGAGCCGGGTCGCCAAGACCGATCTGCGGATCGCGGCGTACGCCGACGCGAACGAGGCGAACGCGGTCATCGGCACGGCGATCGCCCTGGGCGGGCTGGGCGAGGACGTCGTCAAGATCCTCACCCGCGTCCAGAACGACCTCTTCGACGTGGGCGCGGACCTCTCCACTCCGGTCGTGGAGAACCCGCAGTTCCCGCCCCTGCGCGTGGAGCAGTTCTACATCGACAAGCTGGAGGCGGACTGCGACCGCTTCCTCGCCGAACTGGAGAAACTGCGCTCCTTCATCCTGCCCGGGGGCACCCCCGGTGCCGCACTGCTGCACCAGGCGTGCACGGTCGTGCGGCGGGCGGAGCGGTCGACGTGGGCGGCGCTGGAGGTGCACGGCGAGGTGATGAACCCGCTCACGGCGACCTATCTGAACCGGCTGTCGGACCTACTGTTCGTCCTTGCGCGGACGGCCAACAAGGACGTCGGGGACGTGCTCTGGGTCCCGGGCGGGGAGCGCTGACTTCTCTCCGTACGGAGCCTTCTTCGGGAACAGCGTGTAGTTGAGCCCGATGACGACGTTGATGCCGATCACGAACAGCATCCTCGTCTGCCAGGTGCGCAGCGAGCCGGTATCGCCGTCGGAGCCGATGTACCAGATCGCGGCCTGGAGCAGCGCCAGCGCGACCACCGCCGCGGTGATCCAGCGGCCCGCGACCCGCCACTCGTGGACCGCGCGGGCCGCCCCGTACTTCGGCGGCCTGACCGGCGGCGGTCCGCCCGCGAAACGGTGGGCGACCCAGGCATCGGCCCATTTGATCGTGGAGTGCCCGAGGCCCACCGTGAAGCCGATGTAGACGGCGGCGACACCGTGCTTCCAGTCGGGATCCGCGCCGTCCTTGAGGTCGATCGCGGTGACGGCGAACAGCACGACTTCGAGCAGTGGTTCGCACAGCAGCAGCGCGAGCCCCGTCCGCGGCATCTTGAACAGATAGCGCGCGGCCAGGCCCGCGGCCAAGAGCACCCAGAAGGCGACTTCGCAGGCGATGATGAGTGTGACGATCACAGCTCGCTCCTCTCGGTCACCACTCCAGGCTCCCGGCGCCGCTCGGCCGACGCGTCGTCGCGAGTGACGAAACGCCACTGCATCCTTCGATGTAGCCGCAGACCGTCCCCCGGCATCACGCGACGGGCGCATACGCCGTGTTGGATGGACGCATGGCCGTACGACTCCCCCGCCCCCACCGCGACGATTTACGGATCGCGGTCGGGGGCCTGCTCGGTGGGCTCATCCTGTACGGCGTCGGGCTCGGCACCCGCGCCGACCAGCCGATGGTCCTGTGGCCCGACAGCCGGGTGCTGCTACTGCCGCTCGTGGTGATGGCGGGCTGCGAGCTGCTGCGCCGGTCCATGCCGCGCACGGCCCTGCTGATCGGCACGGTCGCAGTGACCGCCGATCTCCTTACGCGGGGCAGCCTGGCCACGGTCCTGATGTTCACCGACCTCGTGTACGCGGCGGTGGTGTACGGCCCCCCGGCCTCCGCCCGGCGCATCCCCTGGATCGCCGGGCTGCTCACGGTGGCCGGCACGGTGGTGCCCACCGCGGTCTTGCGCGTGCCCGAGGCCCTGCTGATCGGCGTGGCGGTCGGTGTGGTGGCGTTGGGCCCCGCCGCCACCGGCTGGATCATCCGCAACCACCGCGACACCGCCGCAGCGGAGCGCCTGCGCGCCGAACAGACCGCCCTGCTCGCCGAGATCGACCGCACCCAGGCCGTCACCGCCGAACGCGCTCGGATGGCAAGGGAGTTGCACGACATGGTGGCCAACCACCTGTCCGCGATCGCCATCCACTCCACGGCCGCGCTCTCGCTCGACGACCCGGGCACCTCGAAGGAGGCCCTCGCCGTCATCCGCGAGAACAGCGTCGAGGGGCTCGCCGAGATGCGGCGGCTGATCGGCATACTCCGGGACGACAGCGGCGAGACGGAGCCGGCCGCGGCGCCCACCCTCGACGGCCTCGGCGCACTGGTGGAGGGCGCCCGCGCCAACGGCCTCGACGTCTCGCTCGACACCACGCACGGCAAGCTCCCCGCGCCGGTCGGGCTCGCCGCCTACCGGATCGTCCAGGAGTCCCTGACCAACGCCCTCAAGCACGCCTCCCCCGGCCGGGTCCTCGTGGCGCTGACCCAGCGGGACGGCTCGCTCTCGGTACGGGTGACCAGCCCGTACGGCGATCGTGACGCGCCACGGGCACCCGGCTCGGGCGCCGGGCTCGTCGGCATGCGCGAGCGGATCGCGCTGCTGGGCGGCAGCTTCGAAGCCGGCCCCGAGAGCGCGCCGGGCGGCAAGATCTGGACCGTACACGCCACATTGCCGACCACCCTGGGAGGGACCGAATGATCCGCGTGCTCGTCGCCGAGGACCAGTCCGCCGTACGGGCAGGGCTCGTCCTGATCCTGCGCAGCGCGCCCGACATCGAGGTCGTCGGCGAGGCAGCCGACGGCGAACAGGCGGTCACGCTTGCGCGTGAACTCCGGCCCGATCTGGTGCTGATGGATGTGCAGATGCCCCGCCTCGACGGCGTCTCCGCGACCCGTGAGGTGGTCGGCGAGAGTCTCGCCGATGTGCTGGTGCTGACCACCTTCGACCTCGACGAGTACGTCTTCGGCGCCTTGCGGGCCGGCGCCGCCGGGTTCCTGCTCAAGAACACGGACGCGCAGGACCTGCTCGCGGCGGTGCGGACGGTGGCTCGCGGTGAAGGGCTGATCGCGCCCGCGGTGACCCGGCGGCTGATCGCCGAGTTCGCTGCGAAGCCGGTACGAGAGCCGGGGACGGACCCGTCGGTGCTGGACTCCCTCACCCGCCGCGAGCGCGAGGTGCTGTCCTGCCTCGGCGGCGGGCTGTCCAACGCCGAGATCGCGGACCGGCTGGCGATGGCCGAGGCGACCGTGAAGACCCACGTCAGCAGGCTCCTCGGCAAGCTCGAACTGCGCAGCCGGGTCCAGGCGGCCGTGCTGGCACAGGAGTTGGGTGTCTGACCAGGGGGCGGAGCCCCGGGCCGACTGAGCGAGGGCGGCGGGCACCCGGGCCGACTGATCCGGGGCGGGCGCACGGGCTGACTGATCACAGTCACTGGTCCAGACCTATTGACCGATGGTCCAGACCTTTCTATTCTCGCGGCACTGCGCTCACGCATGCACCAACAACCTCAAGGAGGCGCAGCATGCGCTTCAGACACAAGGCAGCAGCAGGGTTCGCCACCCTGATGCTGCCGCTCGCCGGTCTGGTCGCCCTCGCGAGCCCCGCCCAGACCGCGACCACCACGTCAGCCACGTCTGCCACTTCTGCCACGTCCGCATCAAGCGGTGTGGTCGCTCCGGGTCCCAGCGCCAAGGTCAAACTCGGTTACTTCATCGAATGGGGCGTCTACGGCCGCAACTACAACGTCAAGAACCTGGTGACGTCCGGCTCCGCCGAGAAGATCACCCACATCAACTACGCCTTCGGCAACGTCGTCGACGGCAAGTGCGCGATCGGCGACTCGTGGGCCGATTACGAAATGCCGGTCTCCGCGGACAATTCGGTGACCGGCGAGGCCGACACCGCGGACCAGCCGCTGAAGGGCAACTTCAATCAGCTGCGCCAGCTGAAGGCCAAGTACCCGAACATCAAGATCCTGTGGTCCTTCGGCGGCTGGACCTGGTCCGGCGGCTTCACGGAGGCGGCCAAGAACCCGGCGGCCTTCGCCAAGTCCTGCTACGACCTGGTCGAGGACCCGCGCTGGGCCGATGTCTTCGACGGCATCGACCTGGACTGGGAGTACCCGAACGCCTGCGGCCTGACCTGCGACAACAGCGGCGCCCCGGCCATCAAGGACATGATGAAGGCCATGCGCGCCGAGTTCGGCTCGCAGAACCTGGTCACCGCGGCCGTCACCGCCGACGCCTCCGACGGCGGCAAGATCGAAGCGGCCGAGTACGCGGGCGCCGCGAAGTACCTCAACTGGTACAACGTGATGACGTACGACTTCTTCGGCGCCTGGGCCGCGAACGGCCCGACCGCGCCGCACTCCCCGCTCACCTCGTACAAGGGCATCCCGGCTCAGGGCTTCAACTCGGCCGCCGCGATCGCCAAGTACAAGGACGCGGGCGTGCCCGCGAACAAGCTGCTGCTCGGCATCGGTTTCTACGGCCGCGGTTGGACCGGCGTCACCCAGGACACACCGGGCGGCACGGCCACCGGAGCGGCGGCGGGCACCTGGGAGGCGGGATTCGAGGACTACAAGGTCCTCAAGGCGTCCTGCCCGGCCACCGGCACGATCGCCGGGACGGCTTACGCGCACTGCGGCAGCGACTGGTGGTCCTACGACACTCCGTCGACGGTCCTCGGGAAGATGAGCTGGGCCAAGAAGCAGGGCCTGGGCGGCGCCTTCTTCTGGGAGTTCAGCGGCGACACCGGTGACGGTGAGCTTGTGAGCGCGATCAACACCGGTCTCAAGTAACCATCAGCAAGATCACGTGACATCGACGAGTCGGTGCGGCCTTCGGGTCACACCGACTCGTTGTCGTTCCTCACTCGTCAGGCCACATTCACTCGTTGACCGGGAGGGGCCGCCTCCAGCCACGCGAGGAAACCGGTCAGCGCGTCCTCGCTCATCGCCAGTTCCAGCCTTGTCCCCCGGTGGAGACAGGTGAGCACGATCGCGTCGGAGAGCAGCGCCAGCTCCTCCTCGCCGTCGGGGGCCCGCCGGCCGGCCACCTCGATCGCCGAACGTTCCAGGATGCGGCGCGGGCGGGGGGCGTACGAGAAGACGCGGAACCACTCGATGCGGTCACCGTTGTAGCGGGCGATGCCGTAACCCCAGCCTTTGCCGCTGGTGTCGCCCTTCTCGGGGGTGTTCCAGCGGAGGCTGCAGTCGAAGGTGCCACCGGAGCGCTGGATCAGCCTGCGGCGCAGACCGAAGACGAAGAGTCCGACCGCCACCAGTACGACTACCAACCCGCACACAGTCAGAGCGAGGACCATCGACACCGACCTCCTCGTCTCCTAGGTAACGGAAAGGGAAAAAGTACCCGCATCGCCTCAGCCGCGACCCGGTCCGGAGAAAGCTCCGGTCCTGGCCGCGGCTGAGTCATGTTCCTGTGGCGCGCTGGTTCAGCGTGCCGCCACCGCTCGCAGTCGGACATCCGCGCGACGCTCGGCAAAGGCATCGCCCTCCGCCTTCGCGCGCTCGAGTTCCCGCTCCGCGCTCTGGACATCGATCTCGTCCGACAGCTCGGCGATCTCGGCCAGCAGCGACAGCTTGTTGTCCGCGAACGAGATGAAACCGCCGTGCACCGCGGCGACGACCGTTCCTCCCTCACTCGTACGGATGGTCACCGGGCCCGACTCCAGCACACCGAGCAGCGGCTGGTGACCGGGCATGACGCCGATGTCGCCGGACGCGGTGCGTGCGACGACCAGGGTGGCCTCGCCGGACCAGACACTACGGTCCGCGGCGACGAGCTCGACGTGCAGCTCAGCAGCCAAGGTGGGCTCCTCGGGTCACCACCCGGTGATGGATACCGGGTGTTGGGTCAAAGTCTAGTAGGCGTACGAAGGGGGACGGGACGCACCCGCCCCCCTTCATGAACACGAGGTTCAGGAGACGCCGAGCTCCTTGGCCTTGGCCTTGAGGTCCTCCAGGCCACCGCACATGAAGAACGCCTGCTCCGGGAAGTGGTCGTACTCACCGTCGCAGATCGAGTTGAACGCGGCGATCGACTCGTCGAGCGGCACGTCCGAACCGTCCAGGCCGGTGAACTGCTTGGCGGCGTGGGTGTTCTGCGACAGGAAGCGCTCGACGCGACGGGCACGGTGGACGACGAGCTTGTCCTCCTCGCCGAGCTCGTCGATACCGAGGATCGCGATGATGTCCTGGAGGTCCTTGTTCTTCTGCAGGATCGTCTTGACGCGCATGGCGCAGTCGTAGTGTTCCTGCGAGATGTAACGCGGGTCCAGGATGCGGGACGTGGAGTCCAGCGGGTCCACGGCCGGGTAGATGCCCTTCTCGGAGATCGGACGGGAGAGCACCGTCGTCGCGTCGAGGTGGGCGAAGGTCGTGGCCGGGGCCGGGTCGGTCAGGTCGTCCGCGGGGACGTAGATCGCCTGCATCGAGGTGATCGAGTGACCACGGGTCGAGGTGATGCGCTCCTGGAGCTGGCCCATCTCGTCCGCGAGGTTGGGCTGGTAGCCCACCGCGGACGGCATGCGGCCGAGCAGGGTCGACACCTCGGAACCGGCCTGGGTGAAGCGGAAGATGTTGTCGATGAAGAACAGCACGTCCTGCTTCTGCACATCGCGGAAGTACTCCGCCATGGTCAGACCGGCCAGGGCCACGCGCAGACGGGTGCCCGGGGGCTCGTCCATCTGGCCGAAGACCAGCGCGGTCTTGTCCAGCACGCCGGACTCGGTCATCTCGTCGATGAGGTCGTTGCCCTCACGGGTGCGCTCACCGACGCCGGCGAAGACGGAAACGCCCTCGTGCAGCTTGGCCACACGCATGATCATTTCCTGGATCAGCACGGTCTTGCCGACACCGGCACCACCGAACAGACCGATCTTGCCGCCTCGGACGTACGGGGTGAGAAGGTCGACGACCTTCAGGCCCGTCTCGAACATCTCGGTCTTCGACTCGAGCTGGTCGAAGGCCGGGGCCTTGCGGTGGATCGGCCAGCGCTCGCCCTCGAACTGCTCGTCGACGTTCAGCACCTCACCGAGGGTGTTGAACACCTTGCCCTTGGTGAAGTCGCCGACCGGGACGGTGATGCCCGTGCCGGTGTCGGTGACCGGGGCCTGGCGGACCAGACCGTCGGTGGGCTGCATGGAGATCGTGCGGACCAGGCCGTCACCCAGGTGCTGGGCGACCTCCAGGGTCAGGATCTTCTTCTCGCCGGCTTTGGCCGGGTCGGCCACCTCGACGTGAAGGGCGTTGTAGATCTCCGGCATCGCGTCGACGGGGAACTCCACGTCGACGACCGGGCCGATGACCCGGGCGACGCGGCCCGTGGCAACGGCCGTCTCAACTGTCGTCGTCATTACCTGTCACTCCCCGCGGTCGCGTCGGCCAAGGCGCTGGCGCCACCGACGATCTCGCTGATTTCCTGGGTGATGTCGGCCTGGCGGGCCGCGTTGGCAAGCCGGGTGAGGTTCTCGATGAGATCTCCGGCGTTGTCGGTGGCCGACTTCATCGCGCGGCGCGTGGCGGCGTGCTTGGAGGCAGCCGACTGGAGCAGCGCGTTGTAGATACGGCTCTCGACGTAACGTGGCAGCAGGGCGTCGAGGACGTCCTCCGCCGACGGCTCGAAGTCGTACAGCGGAAGAATCTCGTCCTTGGCGGGAGATTCCGCGGCGACCTCTTCGAGACTGAGCGGCAGCAGGCGGCTGTCGACCGCCGTCTGCGTCATCATCGACACGAACTCGGTGTAGACGATGTGGAGTTCGTCCACGCCGCCGTCCGCCGTCTCCGTCTCGATGGCCTCGATCAGCGGGCCCGCGACCTTCTTCGCGTCCGCGTACGAGGGCGCGTCGGTGAAGCCGGTCCACTGCTCCGCGATCTTGCGCTCACGGAAGTTGTAGTGGGCGACACCGCGGCGGCCGACGATGTACACGTCGACCTCCTTGCCCTCGCCCTCGAGGCGGTCGGTCAGCTGCTCCGCCGCCTTGATCGCGTTGGAGTTGAAGGCGCCGGCCAGTCCGCGGTCGCTCGTGAGGAGCAGCACCGCGGCGCGGGTCGCCGACTCCGCCTCCGTCGTCAGCGGGTGCTTGGTGTTCGAACCCGTCCCGACAGCCGTGACCGCGCGCGTGAGCTCGGTCGCGTACGGCGTGGAGGCCGCCACCTTGCGCTGCGCCTTGACGACGCGCGAGGCGGCGATCATCTCCATCGCCTTCGTGATCTTCTTGGTCGCGGTGACGGATCGGATGCGACGCTTGTAGACCCGGAGCTGGGCTCCCATGAGTCAGGTCCCTTCCTTACGTCACTTGGCGGCGGCCGAAGCGTCCTCGCCGAGAAGCTTCCCGTCCGAGGTCTCGAACTGCTTCTTGAACTCCGCGACGGCGTCACTCATGGCCGTGATCGTGTCGTCCGACATCTTGCCGCCCTCCTTGATGGAGGTCAGCAGGCCCTGCTCCTTGCGGTGCAGGTACTCGAGCAGCTCCTTCTCGAAGCGGCGGATGTCGGCGACCGGCACCTCGTCCATCCTGCCGGTGGTGCCGGCCCAGATGGAGACGACCTGGTCCTCGGTGGCCATCGGCTGGTACTGCGGCTGCTTGAGCAGCTCGACCATGCGCTGACCGCGCTCCAGCTGCGCCTTCGACGCGGCGTCCAGGTCGGAACCGAAGGCGGCGAAGGCCTCCAGCTCGCGGTACTGAGCGAGGTCGACGCGCAGACGGCCGGAGACCTGGCGGATCGCCTTGTGCTGCGCGGAACCACCGACTCGGGAGACGGAGATACCGACGTTCAGCGCGGGGCGCTGACCGGCGTTGAACAGGTCCGACTCCAGGAAGCACTGGCCGTCGGTGATGGAGATGACGTTGGTCGGGATGAACGCCGAGACGTCGTTGGCCTTGGTCTCGACGATCGGCAGACCGGTCATCGAGCCCTTGCCCATGTCGTCGGAGAGCTTCGCGCAGCGCTCCAGCAGACGGGAGTGCAGGTAGAAGACGTCACCGGGGTAGGCCTCGCGCCCCGGCGGACGGCGGAGCAGCAGGGACACGGCGCGGTAGGCGTCGGCCTGCTTCGAGAGGTCGTCGAAGACGATGAGGACGTGCTTGCCCTCGTACATCCAGTGCTGGCCGATGGCCGAACCGGTGTACGGCGCAAGGTACTTGAAGCCGGCCGGGTCGGACGCCGGGGCGGCGACGATGGTCGTGTACTCCAGGGCGCCGGCCTCTTCGAGGGCACCACGCACGGAGGCGATGGTCGAGCCCTTCTGACCGATGGCGACGTAGATGCAGCGGACCTGCTTGTTCGGGTCGCCCGTGCGCCAGTTGTCGCGCTGGTTGATGATCGTGTCGACGGCCAGGGCGGTCTTGCCGGTCTGACGGTCACCGATGATCAGCTGACGCTGGCCGCGGCCGATCGGGGTCATCGTGTCGACGGCCTTGTAGCCGGTCTCCATCGGCTCGTGCACCGACTTACGGACCATGACGCCCGGGGCCTGCAGCTCGAGGGCGCGGCGGCCGGACGTCTCGATCTCGCCGAGGCCGTCGATCGGGGTACCGAGCGGGTCGACGACGCGGCCGAGGTAGCCCTCGCCCACCGCGACCGACAGGACCTCGCCGGTACGGCTGACCGGCTGGCCCTCCTCGATGCCGTTGAACTCGCCGAGGACGATGGCGCCGATCTCGCGCTCTTCCAGGTTGAGCGCGAGGCCGAGGGTGCCGTCCTCGAACTTCAGCAGTTCGTTGGCCATGGCCGAGGGCAGG
The DNA here is from genome assembly GCF_005768555.2 of Streptomyces sporangiiformans. GTDB lineage: Bacteria > Actinomycetota > Actinomycetes > Streptomycetales > Streptomycetaceae > Streptomyces > Streptomyces sporangiiformans. The sequence continues at coordinate 19,319 of NZ_VCHX02000065.1, read as the reverse complement.
CCCTCGACCTTCGCGATGCCGTCGCCGGCAAGGGTGACCGTACCGACCTCCTCGCGCGAGGCCGCGTCCGGCTTGTACGCCTGGACAAAGTTCTCCAGTGCGTCCCGGATCTCCTCCGGCCGGATCGTGAGCTCCGCCATCTGGGTTCCCTGCTCTCCTTGTTGGGCCCGAAGTTTCACTTGGGGGGATGGGGACTCCCCCCTGAACGAGGTGAATCCTCTGCACGGCCCAACCAGGGCCGTAGGTGCTGCTTGTGTACGTGTGTTGTGTTGCTGCTAGCCCGCCATGCGGCGGCTGGCGTCCTCGAGCCGGTCCGCGAGGGAGCCGTTGATGACCTCGTCGCCGACCTGCACCCGGATCCCGCCGAGGACCTCGGGGTCCACGTCGAGGTTGAGGTGCATCTGACGGCCGTAGAGCTTCGCGAGGGCAGCGCCCAGGCGCCGCTTCTGCGGGTCGCTCAGCGGAACCGCCGAGGTGACGACGGCGACCATGCGGTCCCGGCGATCGGCGGCGAGCCTGGACAGGGACTCGAGTCCAGCTTCCAGGCTACGTCCCCGCGGCGCGGTCACAAGGCGCGTGACCAATCGCACGGTCCCGGCCTTGGCCCGGCCGCCGAGCAGGCTGTGCACCAGCTCGCTCTTGGCAGCGGCGCCGGCGGCGCGGTTCGTCAGCGCGGCACGCAGCTCGGTGTTCGAGGAGATGATCCGGGCGAACCGGAACAGCTCGTCCTCGACCTCGTCGAGCACGCCCGCCTTCTGCGCGGCGGTGAGGTCGGCCGTGTTCGCCAGCTCCTCGAGCGCGTCCACCAGGTCGCGCGGCTGCGACCAGCGGGAGCGCACCATGCCGGACACGAGGTCCGCGGTCGGGCCGCCGACCTGGCCGGCGAGCAGCCGTCCGACCAACTCGGCCTTCGCCTCACCGGCCTGCGCCGGATCGGTGAGAACCCGACGCAGCGACACCTCGCGGTCGAGCAGCGCCGTGACGGCGGCCAGCTCGTCGGCGAGCGCGACCGGGTCCACGGACGTGCTGTCCGTCAGCGCGTCGAGACGCTCACGGGCGGCAGCGGTTGCCTCGCGGCTCGCTCCGTGCGCAGTCATCGAGTCGCCTCGGCCTTCTCCTCGAGCTCGTCGAGGAAGCGGTCGATGGTGCGGCTCTGACGGGCGTGGTCCTCAAGGGACTCGCCGACGAGCTTGCCGGCCAGGTCGGTGGCGAGCTTGCCCACGTCCTGACGCAGCGCGGACGCGGCGGCCTTGCGGTCGGCCTCGATCTGCGTGTGACCGGCGGCGATGATCTCCTCACGCTGCCGCTGGCCTTCCGCACGCATCTCGGCGATGAGCGCGGCGCCCTGCTCCTGCGCCTCCTGGCGCAGACGCGCGGCCTCGTGCCGGGCCTCGGCGAGCTGAGCCTTGTACTGCTCCAGCACGCTCTGGGCCTCGACCTTCATGGCGTCGGCCTCTTCGATACCGCCTTCGATCGCCGCGCGGCGCTCTTCCAGAACCTTGTTGATGTTCGGGAGGAGCTTCTTCCAGAAGAAGAAGAACACGATGGCGAAGGCGATGGTGCCGACGAGCAGCTCGGGACCCGGCGGGACGAGCGGGTTCTGCTCCTCCTCGGCCGCCAGCTGTACCAGGTTGGCGATCACATCAGTGCCTTCCGTTGAAAAGTTCGCTCGTCAAGGTCCGGTCATCCGTAGACGAACGGCATGACGATGCCGATGAGGGCGAGCGCCTCACAGAAGGCGAAGCCGAGGATCTGGTTGGCGCGGATCAGGCCGGCGGCCTCGGGCTGGCGGGCGAGGGCCTGGGTGCCGTTACCGAAGATGATGCCGACGCCGACGCCGGGGCCGATGGCGGCGAGGCCATAGCCGATGGAACCGATGTTGCCTTCGACAGCGGCGAGGGTCTCAAGGGCAGCCATGCTGATTCTTCCTTCTCTTTCATGGACCGGCGGGGGTTGGCCACCGGACGTTCTAGGGGCTTGGGGCGGTGCGGCTCAGTGGTGCTCGGCCAGTGCGCCCTGGATGTACGAGCAGGCCAGCAGCACGAAGACGTACGCCTGAACAGCCTGCACGAAAAGCTCGAAGAGGATCATGACCATGGTCATGACGAAGGAGACACCGGCCGCCGGGATCATCCAGCTGTTCAGCAAGTACCAGGAGGCAACGGTGAACATCACCAGCATCAGGTGGCCGGCGAACATGTTGGCGAAGAGTCGGACCGCGTGCGTGAACGGTCGGACCAGCAGGTTCGAGAAGAACTCAATGACCATCACGAGCGGCAGAACCGCGCCCAGCGACTTGTCGTAGCCAGTGACGTTCTTGAAGAAGCCGACGAAACCGTGGCGCTTGAACGTCAGCGAGACCCAGATGATCCAGACGATGGCGGCCAACACCATCGGGAACGCGATGATCGACGAGACCGGGAACTGGGCCAGCGGGATCACGGACCAGATGTTCATGATCCAGATGAAGAAGAACAGCGAGACCATGAAGGGGACGTACTTCTCGCCCTCCTTCTTACCGAGGGTCTCGTACACGATGCCGCGGCGGACGAAGTCATACCCGGCCTCGCCGACCATCTGCAGCCTGCCCGGGACCACCTTGGCCTTGCCGAAAGCCGCGTAGAAGAAACTGATGACGAGCCCCGTGGTGATGAGGGCGAGCAGCATCACCTTGTTGAACTCGAACCCGCCGACCTCGACCAGCGGCTTGAAGAGGAACGAGTGCAGGCCCGGAGCCGGGAAGCCGCAGCCGTTGTCGGACATGATCCGACAGCTCCAGTCAAAGGCGAGCTGGGTCTGGTCAGCACTCACCACGGGCTCCTTCGGCGTGACGCATAGGTACGGCAACCTCGTTGTGTCGGCGCGGCGCGCAGCCGCGGTTCGGCACTGGACTGGTGTTACGGATGTGGGGGCGGCAGTAGGGCATCGAGCCTCGCACTAGAGCAGGCGTCAGCTCGGATGCCCGCGCCCGCGATGCCGCAGTTGGCACCGGACGATAGCAGGATCTCTTACGCCTACTTATCCCGGCCCTACCTCTCACGACGAGGGCCCCGTCTTCTCAGGCTTTTCGTCCTTCGAGGGATCGGGTTCGACGTAGAGGATCTTGGCCTTCATCTGAGCAAGAGCCTGGCAGCCGATCCACACGAGGGTGGCGGCGACCAGCGTGAACGCGAAGGCCTTGGGGTTGAACAGCGTCGTGTCCTTGAACGCGGCGACGAACATGAACAGCAGCAGGATCTGTGCCGTATAGAGCATCAGACCCATGGCCTGGAAAAGGTGCGGAAGCGATTTGGCGGTGCGCTGCAGAACGTACAACCCGATACCCATGAAGAGGATCACGACCAGCGTCGCGACGACCGCCCCGACCGCCCCCTTGCCCCCGGTGACCACACCACTGACGACGGCGGCAATCGCGCCGACGGCAGCCGTGGGCACGGCAGCCTGAAGGAGAATCCGGGCGTCATTGGACGGCATGGCGGCAACTCCGCTTACTGAAGGGGGCAGGTGTCGTCATGGACGAGCGTAATCCCGGGTCGAGAGAGAACCTCACGCCAATGAACCGTCGCACTGCGGTCCTTCGGCTCTACCCCGGGCTTTCGTGAACCGTATCACAAACTATTTGATGAGGTCTTTACCTGCTTGATGTGCTCGGCGTCACACATGAGAGTGAACATGCGCGTCTGTGCACCCGCAGAGCCAAGATGTCTGATATTGGGGCGATTTGCGATGTGCGTGCCCGGTAAAACTCTTACCTTGCTCTAGCGTGACGATCGCGCCTCACGCCCCTCCAGGAGACGCGCACGGGCGCCAACAGCCGTCGCCCCATTGACTCCTGAGACTCCGGCGACCACCGGAGCGCGGCGTCCCGCGTCGCCGGTGCGCCCCTCGCCGCCCACACTCGTGCCTTCGCCGCTCGTGGCGTACGCGGCCGAGGGCGCCGCCTGCGCCCCCGCCTCCGCGGCATCCCCTGCCTCCGCGGCTTCCTCCGCTTCCGCGGCGATCCGGCGCCGGTACCGCGGGGGCACGAAGGCCTCGGCCCAGCGCGGGGTGCGCGGTGTGAAGCGGGGCAGCAGGAGCAGGACCAGGCCCACCGCGCTGAGCGCCATGATGCCGAGCACGATCCACATGGCCCCCGAGTTCACCGAGTACGCGAGGGCGCCGAAGGCGATCAGGGCCGACCAGAAGTACATGATGAGCACGGCCCGGCTGTGCGAGTGCCCGATCTCCAGCAGGCGGTGATGCAGGTGCCCGCGGTCGGCGGCGAACGGGGACTGTCCGCGCCAGGTGCGCCGCACGATGGCGAGCACCAGGTCGGCCGCCGGGACGGCGATGATCGTCAGCGGCAGCAGCAGCGGGATGTAGACCGGCACCGTCTGGTGCACGGCCGCTTTCTCGGACCCGGCGAACAGGTTCATCGCGTCGGGGTCGACCTGCCCGGTGATGGAGATGGCGCCGGCCGCGAGGACGAGGCCGATCAGCATCGAGCCCGAGTCGCCCATGAAGATACGGGCGGGGTGCATGTTGTGCGGCAGGAAGCCGAGACACATGCCCATCAGGATCGCGGAGAACAGGGTCGCGGGGGCGGCGGACTCGAGCCCGTAGCCGTACCAGATGCGGTACGCGTACATGAAGAACGCCGCGGCCGCGATGCAGACCATGCCGGCGGCGAGACCGTCGAGGCCGTCGACGAAGTTCACGGCGTTGATGGTGATGACGACGAGCGCGACGGTCAGCAGCGTGCCCTGCCACTGGGTCAGCGAGACCGAGCCGACGCCCGGCACCGGCAGCCACAGGATCGTCAGGCCCTGCATCACCATGACGCCGGCGGCGATCATCTGGCCGCCCAGCTTGATGAGGGCGTCGATCTCGAACTTGTCGTCCAGGACGCCGATCAGCCAGATCAGGGCGGCTCCGGAGAGCAGCGCGCGGGGTTCGTTGGAGTTCTCGAACACCTCGCTGAGGTTCGTCAGATGGTCGGCGACCAGCAGGCCGGCGCACAGTCCGAAGAACATCGCGATTCCGCCGAGCCGTGGCGTGGGTTCCCGGTGCACGTCACGTGCCCGGATCTCCGGCATCGCCCCGGCCACGATCGCGAATTTCCGCACCGGCCCGGTCAGCAGGTACGTCACCGCGGCCGTGATGCAGAGCGTCAGGAGGTATTCACGCACAGGCTTCCCCACAGGTGTCGCTGGCCATCTCAGCCCCACACCCTAGCTCCGAGCGCATACGGTTGGGGACTTCCGGGTAGAGCCGATGGTTGCACGAGTGTCTGTGCACAGGTTCGCGTCCACCCCGCGCTAGACCGGATACGGCGGAAATCTTCCGGTCAGGTCCCGTACTTCTTCACGTACCTCGCGGCCCGCACGTTCCTCACGCAGCGCCTCGGCGAACAGTACGGCGATCCGGGACATTTCGACCTCACCCATGCCTTGGGTGGTGACGGCGGCCGTGCCCAGGCGCAGTCCGCGCACGTCCGGGTGGGGCAGGGCGCAGGTGTCGAGGACCATTCCGGCGGCGGCCAGGCGGCCGCGGGCGGTGCGGGCGTCCACGCCGAGCGGGGCCGGGTCGACGGTCAGCAGGTGGGTGTCGGTGCCACCGGTGGTGACCGCGAGCCCCTCGGCGGCCAGGCCCCGCGCCAACGCCCGGGCGTTCACGACCACTTGATGGGCGTACGCGGTGAAGGCCGACGTCGCCGCCTCGCCGAACGCTACGGCCTTGGCGGCGATCGTGTGCATCTGGGCGCCGCCCTGGGTGAACGGGAAGACGGCCCGGTCGACGCGCTCGGCCAGCTCCGCGCCGCACAGCAGCATGCCGCCGCGCGGGCCGCGCAGCACCTTGTGCGTGGTCGCGCAGACGATGTCGGCGTACGGCACCGGACTGGGTGCCGCTCCCCCGGCGACGAGCCCGATGGGATGGGCGGCGTCGGCGATGAGATACGCGCCCACCGCCTCGGCCACGTCCTTGAAGGCGCCGTAGTCGATATGCCTCGGGTAGGAGATGGACCCGCACACGATGGCCTTGGGGCGGTGCGTCCGGGCCAGCGCGAGCACCTGGTCGTAGTCGATGAGCCCGCTCTCCGGGTCGACGCCGTAGCCGACGAAGTCGAACCAGCGGCCCGAGAAGTTGGCGGGTGAGCCGTGGGTGAGGTGGCCGCCGTGCGGGAGGCCCATGGCGAGGACGGTGTCCCCGGGCCGCAGCAGGGCCGCGTACGCGGCGAGCACGGCCGAAGACCCCGAGTGGGACTGGACGTTGGCGTGTTCGGCTCCGAAGAGGGCCTTGGTGCGCTCGACGGCGATGCGCTCGGCCACGTCCACGATCTCGCATCCGCCGTGATGCCGGGCGCCGGGATATCCCTCGGCGTACTTGTTGGCGAGCGGCGACCCCAGGGCCGCGAGCACCGCGGGCGAGGTGAAGTTCTCGGCGGCGATCAGCTGCAGCGTCGTCGACTGCCGGTCCAGCTCGCCGATGAGAATCTCGGCCAGCTCGGGATCCTGCCGACCGAGCACATCGGTCGGCAGCAGGCCTTCCAGCGTATGCGTGACCACCATGGTGGACTCCGGTCCTCGGCGGGATCTCAGTCCAATGTAGAACCACGCTCCCCACAGCGCCCGCTGTTACGTCCGACCCGGTACACGAACCAGCCCCGGCACCGACCCCGCGGACGCCCCGCGCCGCCGCCGTACGCACCCCCGGCTCAAGCCCGCGCGGCAACCCCCGTCAACGCCGTCACCACCGGATCCAACGCCTGATGGATCTCATCCCCCACCGAACGAAAGAACGGCAACGGCGCCCCATACGGGTCATACACCTCGTCCGCCTCCGCCGTCGGCGCCAGCAGCCACCCACGCAGCGCCGCCGCCGCGCGCACCAACGCCCGGGCACGAGCGACCACGCCATCCTCCAGGGGCGGCAGCGTCGCGCCGTCGATCGCCTTCACGAGGCGGGTGAACTCCTTGAGCGTGAAGGTGCGCAGGCCCGCGGAGTGGCCCATGGAGATGACCTGTGCGCGGTGGTCGCGCGTGGCCGTCAGCACCAGGTCGGCCCTGATCACGTGCTCGTCCAGCAGTTCCCGGCCCACAAAGCCGGAGGCATCCGCTCCGAAGTCCGCGAGGACCGTCTCCGCGTTGGCCTCCATGGGCGCGCCCTCGTGGCCCCAGGTGCCGGCGCTCTCCACTATCAGGCCGCCCCACAAAGGGTCGCCGAGCCGGTCCGCCAGGGCATGGCGGGTCAGCCGCTCGGTGATCGGCGAGCGGCACACATTGCCGGTGCTGACGTGGAGGATGCGGAAAGAGTCCCCCGAGGCCCCGTCCCAGTGAGTCCCCGCGTTCCCCGTGTTCCCCGTGCCTATGCCACGCCCCGCTTCAGGGGCTGTCAATTCGCCACCTCGAGGTCGGGTACGACCTTCCTGAGCTCCTCTTCGGACAGGGCGCCCGCGCGCAGCAGGACGGGCACCTTGCCGGTGACGTCGACGATCGAGGAAGGGACGTTGCCCGGAGTCGGGCCGCCGTCCAGGTAGACCGAGATGGAGTCGCCGAGCATCTCCTGCGCGGCGTCGCAGTCCTCCGGCGCCGGGTGACCGGTCAGGTTCGCCGAGGACACGGCCATGGGGCCGACCTCGGTCAGCAGCTCGATCGCCACCGGGTGCAGCGGCATGCGCACGGCAACGGTGCCACGGGTGTCCCCCAGGTCCCACTGCAGCGACGGCTGGTGCTTGGCGACGAGGGTCAGGGCACCCGGCCAGAACGCGTCGACGAGCTCCCAGGCCATCTCGGAGAAGTCGGTGACCAGCCCGTGCAGCGTGTTCGGGGAGCCGATGAGCACGGGAGTGGGCATGTTGCGCCCCCGGCCCTTGGCCTCCAGCAGGTCGGAAACGGCCTCCGAGGAGAACGCGTCGGCGCCCACGCCGTACACGGTGTCGGTGGGGAGGACCACGAGCTCGCCGCGGCGGACGGCGGACGCGGCCTCGCGCAGACCGGTCGCGCGGTCGGTGGCGTCGTTGGTGTCGTATCGCCGTGCCATCGTTAGCGAGCCTCCTCGTACACGTACTGCTGGCTGGAAGTGCTGAAGCGCGTACTCACGGCGTCGCCCTGCGGGCGGTCGCGAACCGCGGTCGGTTGTTGAGGTCGGGGTGGTCGGCGGCGTCGGCCCAGCCCCGCTCCTCGGTGAAGATCCACGGCACCTGCCCGCCCTGGGTGTCGGCGTGCTCGATGACGACGACGCCGCCGGGGCGCAGCAGCCGGTGCGCGGTGCGCTCCAGACCGCGAATGAGGTCGAGTCCGTCCTCGCCGGAGAAGAGGGCGAGGCCGGGATCGTAGTCCCGGGCCTCGGGCGCGACGTACTCCCACTCGGTCAGCGGGATGTACGGCGGGTTGGAGATGACGAGGTCCACCTGGCCGTCGAGGTCGTGGAAGGCGTCCAGGGCGTCTCCCTGACGCAGGTCGACCCTGGATCCCTCGACGTTCTTGCGCGTCCACTGGAGCGCGTCCTCGGACAGCTCCACGGCGTGCACGCGGGAGCGCGGCACCTCCTGCGCCATGGCGAGCGCGATGGCCCCGGATCCCGTGCACAGGTCGACGATGAGCGGCTCGACGACGTCCATCGCGCGTACGGCGTCTATGGCCCACCCGACGACCGACTCGGTCTCCGGGCGCGGCACGAACACCCCTGGCCCGACCTGGAGTTCCAGATACCGGAAGAAGGCCCGCCCGGTGATGTGCTGGAGCGGCTCGCGGGCCTCGCGGCGCGCGATGACCTCCCAGTACCGGGCGTCGAAGTCGGCGTCCTTGACGGTGTGCAGCCCGCCCCGCTTCACACCGTGCACAAAGGCTGCGAGCTCCTCCGCGTCGTTGCGCGGCGAGGGCACGCCGGCGTCGGCCAACCGCTGGGTGGCCTGGGCGACTTCCGCGAGCAGCACGCTGCGGGGGTTGGGGGGCCGCCCCCCACTGTGTTGCTGCACGCTGGTCCTCCGGGCTGAGCTGTTGTCGTGTACGTCAGGCTGCGGCGAGCTTCGCGGCCGAGTCCGCGTCCACACAGGCCTGGATCACCGCGTCGAGGTCGCCGTCCAGTACCTGGTCCAGGTTGTACGCCTTGAAGCCGACGCGGTGGTCCGAAATGCGGTTCTCCGGGAAGTTGTACGTACGGATCTTCTCGGAGCGGTCGACGGTACGGACCTGGCTGCGGCGGGCGTCCGCGGCCTCCTTCTCCGCTTCCTCCTGTGCCGCCGCGAGGAGCCTGGAGCGCAGGATACGCATCGCCTGCTCCTTGTTCTGCAACTGGCTCTTCTCGTTCTGGCAGGAGGCGACGACTCCGGTGGGAACGTGCGTGATACGCACCGCGGAGTCGGTCGTGTTGACGGACTGGCCACCGGGCCCGGAGGAGCGGTAGACGTCGATCCTCAGATCATTCTGGTTGATCTCGACGTCGATCTCCTCGGCCTCGGGGGTCACGAGGACACCGGCGGCGGAGGTGTGGATCCGGCCCTGGGACTCGGTCGCGGGCACGCGCTGCACGCGGTGCACCCCGCCCTCGTACTTCAGCCGCGCCCAGACGCCCTGGCCGGGCTCGGTGGCGCCCTGGCCGCCCTTGGTCTTCACGGCGACCTGGACGTCCTTGTAGCCGCCGAGCTCGGACTCGGTGGAGTCGATGATCTCGGTCTTCCAGCCGACGCGCTCGGCGTAGCGCAGGTACATGCGCAGCAGGTCGCCCGCGAACAACGCGGACTCGTCGCCGCCGGCGCCGGCTTTGATCTCGAGGATGACGTCCTTGTCGTCGCTGGGGTCGCGCGGGACCAGCAGCAGCCGGAGCTTCTCAGTGAGCTCCTCGCGCTGCTTCTCCAGTTCCTTGACCTCGGCCGCGAAGTCCGGGTCGTCGGCGGCGAATTCGCGGGCCGTCTCGACGTCGTCGCCGGTCTGCCTCCAGGAGCGGTACGTCGCGACGACCGGGGTCAGCTCGGCGTAGCGCTTGTTCAGCTTGCGCGCGTTCGCCTGGTCCGCGTGGACCGACGGGTCGGCGAGCCTCTTCTCAAGATCGGCGTGCTCGCCGATCAGTTCCTCGACCGCCTCGAACATCTCCGGCTCCAATGGACTGCCCCTTCGCTCGGCAGGAGCTCGAGGGACGTGCGTACGACATGGGGGTCCCCCCTGCTCGAGCGAAGTCGAGAGCTTGGGGGAGGGGACTGCACCGCAAAGCGCCGGTCCCGATGCCCCTGCGGGGGCAACGAAGACCGGCGCTGTGAGGTCGCTACTTCTTGGCAGCGGCAGCCTTGCCGAAGCGGGCCTCGAAGCGGGCCACACGGCCACCGGTGTCGAGGATCTTCTGCTTGCCCGTGTAGAACGGGTGGCACTCGGAGCAGACCTCGGCACGGATGGAGCCGGCCTCGATCGTGCTACGGGTGGTGAACGACGCGCCACAGGTGCAGCTGACCTGCGTCTCGACGTACTGGGGGTGGATGTCGCGCTTCAAGGTGTCTCCTAGTTTCGGGAGGGCGCCGGGTCGCATGCGCGGGATGCGGATGCGTGAACCGGAGCCGACGTACCAGTCTGCCAGGACTGGCCGTATCCCCCAAAACCGAGGGGCTGGGCGATCTATTCCCGGGCCCCGCGCGGCGCCCGGCGGGGGCGTGTGTGGATGCCCGGCGGGGACCCGTGCGGTTGGCCGGCAGGCCAGTGCGGTTGCCGGGTCGGGCGTGTGCGGTTGGCCGGCAGGCCCTTGCGGTGGCCCGGCAGGGGCGTGTGCGGTTGCCCGGCAGGGGCGTGTGCGGTGGCCCGGCAGAGGCGTGTGCGGTTGCCCGGCAGGAGGCGCGGTCGCCCGGCAGGGGCCGTGCCGTTTACCCGGCCGGGGGCGCGCGGTCGCCCGGCAGGCGCCTATGCGGGTGCCCCGCCAGGGGCTCGCGTGGGTGCCGGGTCGGAGCCTGTACGGGTGCGCGGCCGGGCCCCGTGCGGTTGCCCCGCCAGAGGCTCGCGGGGGTAACCCAGCCGGGGGCGCATGCGGATACCCCGCCGGAGCCCATGCAGTTCAGGCAGGAGCCCGTGTGAGGGCCCGGCCGGAGCCCCTGCGGTTGTCCGGCCGGAGCTGTGCGCTTGCCCGGCCGAGAGCGTGCGGTTACGCGGTGCAGGAACCCCCGCGGCCGCCCGGCAGAAGCCTCGCCGCGTGCCCGGCAGGCGCGCCTGTTTCGGGCTGCCGACCGGGGCTCGTGCGGGTACCCGACCCGGGGCGCGTGCCCGGCCCGGCAGGCGCCTGCGCAAGTGCCCGGCCGGAGCCCATGCGTGTGCGGGCCCGGCCGGAGCCCCTGCGGTTGTCCGGCCGGAGCTGTGCGCTTGCCCGGCCGAGAGCGTGCGGTTACGCGGTGCAGGAACCCCCGCGGCCGCCCGGCAGAAGCCTCGCCGCGTGCCCGGCAGGCGCGCCTGTTTCGGGCTGCCGGCCGAGGCTCGTGCGGGTGTCCGGCCCCGGGCGCGTGCGCGGCCCGGCAGGCGCCTGCGCAAGTGCCCGGCCGGAGCCCGTGCGTGTGCGGGCCCGGTCGAGGCCCCCGCGGTTGTCCAGCCGGAGCTCCTGCGTGTGCGGGTGTCGCGCCGAGGGCTCGGACGGTGTCTTGCCGGGGGCCCGGCCGCAGCCCGTGTGGGGCCGCGGGTGGGCGATGGGCGCGCCTGTGCCCTGGAGGGCGGCCGGGGCGCGTGTGGACCCCGGCCAGGGGTCAGCCGGAGCTGACGACGCCCTTCGCGCCTCCGGAGGCGGTGCCCTTGGTGGCGGACTTCGGGATGGGCCGGTCGTCCCTGAGCGCGGCCCAGACACGCTTGGACTTGGCCTTGTCGATGAGGACCCGGTTGGCGTCCGCCGCGTCGTACTGCACCGGCATCGTCACCATGTTCATGTTCCCGGGGCTGATGCCCTTGAGCCCGTTGGCGAACGAGGCCAGGTCCTTGACCGAGTCGAGCTCGGAGTCGGTGGTCACGGTCTTCGTCGCGGTGTCGGCGAGATCGAACAGCTCCTTCGGGTTGCTCAGTACGCCGATCTCCTTGACCTGTTCGACCAGAGCCTTGATGAACGCCTGCTGGAGCTGGATGCGGCCGAGGTCGGATCCGTCCCCGACGCCGTGCCGGGTGCGGACCAGGCCGAGGGCCTGCTTGCCGGTGAGCTGGTGGGTGCCGGCCTTCAGGTCGAGGTGGCTCTCGGGATCCGAGATGTTCTTGGTCGTGGTGACCTTGACGCCGCCGAGCTCGTCGATGAGCTTCTGGAAGCCACTGAAGTCGACCTCGACGTAGTGGTCCATACGGATACCGGTCATCGACTCGACGGTCTTCACCGCGCACGCCGCCCCGCCGGTGCTGTACGCGGAGTTGAACATCGCGGTCGTCGCGCCGTCGTGCTCGACACCCTTGCTGTCGGTGCACTCGGGGCGCTTGACGAGGGTGTCCCTGGGTATCGAGACCACGCTGGCCTTCTTGTGGCCCTTGTAGATGTGCACGATCATCGCCGTGTCCGAGCGGGCCGAGCCGTCGTCGGTGCCGCCGCCCAGCTTCTTGTTGCTGCCGGAGCGGGTGTCGGAGCCCAGTACGAGAATGTCCTGCGAGCCGTTGTCGACGTCCAGGGGCCGGTCGCTGCCGAGGGCCTGGTTGATGTCGACGCTGTTGATGTTGCCGTTGAGCTTGAAGTACACGTAGCCGAGGCCGGTGCCGCCCAGCACCACGATGCCTGCCGCCGCCCACGCCGTGATGAGGAGGGCCTTGCGGCCCTTGGTGCGCGGCTTGCGCCGGCGGCCCGTGGCGCGATGGCGCGGGCCGCTGGAACCGGAGGCTTCCGCGGTGCCGGATCCCGGCGTGCTCTCGGCAGACATGTGCTCCTCAGTCCTCGTTCGGTCGGTTACCCCCTGCTTTCGGGGTCAGGCACGGTCATCGGCCCTGACATACCCGTCAGCGCCCGTCAGGTCAGACGGCGAAACCGAAAAAAGGGTTGCACAACGCACTGTGGTCAACCTGTGGGCCAATGTGCACAATTTGTAACCAAGAAGATCGTCAGCCAACCGCTCACCTGCGATTTCAAGCCAACCCAATGCACTCTCCGCGATCTGTGGCCCTACCCCGCCATGTGGCCAAGGTCTCGCCGAGCGCATACAAAAGGGCCGTCCCCGTCACGAGCGTGACGGGGACGGCCCTTGAGAAACGAACGCTGACGCCGGCCTCAGTCGCCGTTGGGCATCGGCGTCGTCTTCTGGATCTGCAGCAGGAACTCGCCGTTCGACTTCGTCTGCTTCATCTTGTCCAGCAGCAGCTCGATCGCCTGCTGCTGGTCGAGCGCGTGCAGCACCCGGCGCAGCTTCCAGGTGATGGCGAGCTCGTCGCTGCCGAGCAGGATCTCTTCCTTACGGGTACCGGACGCGTCCACGTCCACCGCCGGGAAGATGCGCTTGTCGGCGAGCTTCCGGTCGAGCTTGAGCTCCGCGTTGCCGGTGCCCTTGAACTCCTCGAAGATCACCTCGTCCATGCGCGAGCCGGTGTCGACGAGCGCGGTGGCCAGGATGGTCAGCGAGCCGCCGTCCTCGATGTTGCGCGCGGCACCGAAGAAGCGCTTCGGCGGGTACAGCGCGGTCGAGTCGACACCACCGGACAGGATGCGGCCGGAGGCCGGGGCGGCGAGGTTGTACGCACGGCCCAGACGCGTGATCGAGTCGAGCAGTACGACGACGTCGTGACCCAGCTCCACCAGGCGCTTGGCGCGCTCGATGGCCAGCTCGGCGACCGTGGTGTGGTCCTCGGCCGGACGGTCGAAGGTCGAGGAGATGACCTCGCCCTTCACCGACCGCTGCATGTCGGTGACCTCTTCCGGACGCTCGTCGACGAGGACGACCATCAGGTGGCACTCGGGGTTGTTGTGCGTGATCGCGTTGGCGATCGCCTGCATGATCATGGTCTTGCCGGTCTTCGGCGGGGCCACGATCAGACCGCGCTGGCCCTTACCGATCGGCGCGACGAGGTCGATGATGCGGGTGGTCAGCACGCCCGGGTCGGTCTCCAGACGGAGCCGGTCCTGCGGGTACAGCGGCGTCAGCTTGTTGAACTCCGGCCGTCCGCGCCCGGATTCGGGCGCCATGCCGTTGACGGAGTCCAGGCGGACCAGCGCGTTGAACTTCTCACGGCGCTCGCCCTCCTTGGGCTGGCGGACCGCGCCGGTGACGTGGTCGCCCTTGCGCAGACCGTTCTTGCGGACCTGGGCGAGGGAGACGTACACGTCGTTCGGGCCCGGGAGGTAGCCGGACGTACGGATGAACGCGTAGTTGTCGAGGATGTCCAGGATGCCCGCGACGGGGATCAGGACGTCGTCCTCGGCGACCTGCGGCTCGGCGATCTCGTCACGGCCACGGCGGCCACGGCGGTCCCGGTAGCGACCGCGACGGCCGCGGCGGCCGCCCCCGTCGTCGTCGTAACCGTCGTCCTGGCGGTCCTGGCGGTCCTGGCGGCCGCCACCCTGCTGCTGGCCGCGCTGCTGGCTGCCGCCGCCGCCCTGGTTCTGCTGGTCGTCGCCCTTGCCGCGGCCGCCCCGGTCGCGGTCACGGCCGCCCCGGTCACGGTCACCACGGTCGCGGTCACGACGGCCCTGGCGGCCCTGACGGCCTTCGCCGCCCTGGTCACCGGCGTCGCCCTGGGACTGAGGCTGCGTCTGGGCCGGAGCCTCAGTCTTCGGCTCGGTCTTCGCCTCGGCGGCGACCGTCTCGGGGGCGCCCGCCTCGGCGGTGGCCCGGCGACGGCGGCGCTCCCCGGCGGGGGCGTCGTCGCTCGCGGGCTGGCCGGGAATCTCGATCTGCTGCTGGGCCACGGCCTTCTCGGCCTTCTCGGCCTTGCCCGCCGGCTTGTCCTGCTTGGCCTGCTTCTCGGCGGGCTTCCCCGCGGTAGACGCGGTTTCCTCCCCCGTACGAGCCTTCGAGGTGGCCCGGCGCTTCGGCTTGGTCTCGGCGGCTGCCTCGGCGGTCTTCGCCGGGGCACCCCCTCCCGCCTGCGCCTCCTTGATGACCTCGATCAGCTGGCTCTTGCGCATCCGCGCGGTGCCCCTGATGCCGAGGCCGGATGCGACCTGCTGCAGCTCGGCCAGCACCATGCCCTCAAGGCCGGTACCGCGGCGCCGACGGGAGCCCGAAGCACCGGTGGCAGGCGCGGCGGAGGCGTCCGTGGCGGGCGCGGCAGCGGTCTCCTCGACACGTGCGCCCATCAGATCGGTGGTGTCGCTCACGAAGGGTCCTTCCCTGGAGCGGACGTCGGCCTGTCTGGCTCGGCGACCGTTTGTGCTGTCCGGCTTTGGTCTGTGTATGGACCGTGCCGGGGCGGTGGTCCGCCAAAAGGCGGAGGGGAATATCTGGTGACGGCGTTTCCCGGGGCCGCGACACTCAGGTTCGGTGTCGGTCGGCTCGGTGACGCCGGTTCCGGAGCGTGCTCAGTACTGCTCAGCGCATAGCATCCAATGCGTGGCACAAAGCAGTTTGGGGGGCTCCCGGAAGAAGGTCTGTCCCGGACGGGGACACGAAGCACCTCGCCATGGTGGGGTCGGGTGCAGACTTGAGGTTAACACTACCGGATCCAACAAATATTCCCCCTCTCCAAATCCGGCAACCGTGTGTCAGGTGGCAAGCGGCAGCACGCTCGCTCCCTGGGCATCGAGGCTCAGCCGGTTGGCCGCCCAGCCCTCGCCGGCCAGGCGGGAGACCTTGTCGGCGGCCGCTTCATCGGCCAGCGCGAGCACCGTGGGGCCCGCGCCGGAGATCACCGCGGGGATTCCGTCGGCCCGCAGCCGCTCCACCAGGGCGGCGCTCTCCGGCATGGCGGGAGCGCGGTACTCCTGGTGCAGACGGTCATCGGTGGCGGGCAGCAGCAGCTCGGGGCGCCTGGTCAGGGCCTCGACGAGCAGTGCGGCGCGGCCCGCGTTGGCGGCGGCGTCGACGTGTGGCACGGTGCGCGGCAGCAGGCCGCGGGCGGTCTCGGTCAGGACCGGTTTCCCCGGTACGAAGACCACCGGAACGATGGAATCGGCGGGATCCATCCTGATGGCGCGGGCGGCGCCGCCCTCCATCCAGGACAGCGTGAAACCGCCGAGCAGACAGGCGGCGACGTTGTCGGGGTGGCCCTCGATCTCGGTGGCGAGCTCAAGGAGCGCCGCGTCGTCGAGCTTGGTGTCGCCGCCTATGGTCACGGCGCGCGCGGCGACGATGCCGGCGCAGATCGCGGCGGACGAGGAGCCGAGGCCGCGGCCGTGCGGAATGCGGTTGGCGCAGACGATCTCGAGGCCGCGCGGCTGTCCGCCCAGCAGATCGAAGGCGGTACGCAGGGAACGTACGAGGAGGTGACTCTCGTCACGCGGAAGTGTCTCGTCGCCCTCACCTGCGATGTCGATGTTCAGCCCGGAGTCGGCCACCCGGACGACCACGTCGTCGTAGAGCCCCAGCGACAGGCCGAGGGCGTCGAAGCCCGGGCCGAGATTGGCGCTGGTGGCGGGGACGCGCACCCGGACGGCGGCGGCGCGGAACGCTGGACCGGCCATCGCTCGATGACTCTCCTTGAGCTTGAGCTGCGAGATTTTCGAAATCCTGCGAGGCGAACGGAAGACCACGGAAAGACCCTGCGGCCGCAAGGACGGCGCGGCACCGCGGCATATGCGGCGGGCGGGTTCCCTACAGCCTATCGAAGGAAGGTTCTGTGGCGACATAGGGCGCACAGGAGGCGCACGATGCGTGTCGTAAGCCCCCCGTGCACCCGCCGTCAGGTGTGGTGCCAGGTTAGCCGTCAGGTGTGGTGACAGGTTATGCGAGACCGAGGCGTTCCGCGGCCGTGGCCGCGTCCACCGGGACCGTGACGGGCTGCGGGGCGCCCGCGACGGCCCAGTCCGGGTCCTTGAGGCCGTTGCCGGTCACCGTGCAGACGATTCGCTGGCCCGGGTCGACCTTGCCCTGCTCGGCGGCCTTCAGCAGGCCGGCGACGGACGCGGCGGACGCGGGCTCGACGAAGACACCCTCCTGAGAGGCCAACAGCCGGTAGCAGCGCAGAATCTCACGGTCCGTCACCTCATCGATGAAACCGCCCGATTCGTCCCGCGCGGCCAGCGCCAGCTTCCACGACGCGGGGTTGCCGATGCGGATCGCGGTGGCGATGGTCGACGGGTCCTTGACCACCTCGCCGCGCACGATCGGGGCGGAACCGGCGGCCTGGAAGCCCCACATCCGGGGGGTCCGCGCGGCGACACCATCGGCGGCGTACTCCTTGTAGCCCTTCCAGTACGCCGTGATGTTGCCCGCATTGCCCACCGGCAGGACGTGGATGTCGGGTGCGTCACCCAGCATGTCCACGATCTCGAACGCGGCGGTCTTCTGCCCCTCGATGCGCACCGGATTGACTGAATTCACCAGCGCCACGGGGTAGTTCTCGGACAGAGCGCGCGCGAGAGTGAGGCAGTCGTCGAAGTTCCCGTCCACCTGAAGGATCTTCGCGCCGTGCACGAGCGCCTGGCCCATCTTGCCGAGCGCGATCTTGCCCTGCGGAACGAGAACGGCGGACACCATTCCGGCCCGTACGGCATAGGCGGCCGCCGAGGCGGACGTGTTGCCGGTGGAGGCGCAGATGACAGCCTTCGCGCCCTCCTCCTTGGCCTTGCTGATGGCCATGGTCATGCCGCGGTCCTTGAAGGACCCGGTGGGGTTCGCGCCCTCCACCTTGAGGTGGACCTCACAGCCCGTGCGCTCGGAGAGCACCTGCGCGGGCACGAGAGGCGTGCCGCCCTCGCGGAGCGTCACGACCGGCGTGCTGTCGGATACCGGCAGCCGGTCCCGGTACTCCTCTATGATTCCGCGCCACTGGTGGGTCATTGCTGGTTACTCTCCTTCAACCCGCATGATGCTGGCGACACCCCGCACGGTGTCGAGGGTGCGCAGCGCCTCGACCGTCCCGTTGAGGGACGCGTCGGACGCACGGTGGGTGACGACGACGAGGGAGGCCTCGCCGTCCTTGCCCTGTTGGCGAACCGTATCGATCGAGACACCGTGCTCGGCGAATACGGTTGCAACCTGGGCGAGAACACCCGGTTTGTCGGCCACATCGAGGCTGATGTGGTACCGCGTGACCACCTCGCCCATGGGGGACACAGGCAGCTGGGTGTACGCGGAGTCGCCCGGTCCGGTCGCGCCGCTGAGCCGGTTGCGGCAGACGGCCACGAGGTCGCCGAGGACCGCGGAGGCGGTGGGCGCACCGCCCGCACCGGGACCGTAGAACATCAACTGGCCCGCGGCGTCGGACTCGACGAAGACGGCGTTGTACGCGCCGCGCACGGAGGCGAGCGGGTGGGTCAGCGGAATCATCGCGGGGTGCACCCGGGCGGTCACGGACCCCCCGTCGGCCGCCCGCTCACAGATGGCGAGCAGCTTGATGGTGCAGCCCATCTCCTTCGCCGAGGCGAAGTCGGCGGCGGTGACCTCGGTCATGCCCTCGCGGTACACGTCGTCGAGGCGCACGCGCGTGTGGAAGGCGATTCCGGCGAGGATCGCGGCCTTGGCGGCGGCGTCGAACCCCTCGACATCGGCGGTCGGGTCGGCTTCCGCGTACCCGAGCGCGGTGGCCTCGTCGAGGGCTTCCTGATACCCGGCCCCCGTGGAGTCCATCTTGTCGAGGATGAAGTTCGTCGTGCCGTTGACGATGCCGAGCACCCGGTTGACCTTGTCGCCGGCGAGGGACTCGCGCAGCGGCCGGATGAGGGGAATGGCGCCCGCCACCGCCGCCTCGTAGTAGAGGTCCTTGTCGTGTTCCTCGGCGAAGGCGTGCAGCGCGGCGCCGTCCTGGGCGAGCAGCGCCTTGTTGGCGGAGACGACGGACGCGCCGTGCTCGAGGGCGGTGGTGATCAGGGTCCGGGCGGGCTCGATACCACCGATGACCTCGACGACCACGTCGATGTCCCCGCTTTTGACCAGGGCCGTCGCGTCGGTGGTGATGAGTTCGGCGGGAATGCCCTCGCGCACCTTGGAAGGCCGTCGTACGGCGACCCCCGCCAGCTCGACGGGGGCACCGATCCTGGCGGCGAGATCGTCGGCGTGCGTCGTCATGATGCGCGCCACCTCTGAGCCGACAACCCCACAGCCCAGCAGCGCCACCTTCAGCGGACGCGTACGCATCATCCGACCTCGTTTCCTCATACCGTCACGGTTGGTCCAGTCTCACCCACCGAACGGGACTTTCTGCCCATCGTCCGGATCGTGAGACGTCTATTTCATTTCTCCGGCGGCCGATCGCAGGAGATCTTCCGCCTCGTTTTTCCTTGGGGTCCGCCCCGCTTAGGCCCGGCCCGGGACAGGCCCCGGG